>JBGAJU010000058.1:0-25347 GCA_044224775.1 Flavipsychrobacter sp. | reverse complement strand
ACGGGTAGTAGCGAAATCCCTACAGACCCAATGCCTATCGATGCAAGTGATATGATCGTGGTGTTGAAAGATAAGAAGGAATGGGTTTCTGCATCATCGTTCGATGAGTTGGCTGAGAAAATGAGCAAGGAGCTTGAAGCTGTGCCCGGAGTAACGTTTGGCTTTCAATATCCTGTGCAGATGCGATTTAACGAGTTAATGACGGGAGCAAGGCAGGATGTGGTCTGCAAAATATTTGGTGAAGACATGGACACACTTGCGCGTTATGCAAAAATGTTAGGTTCGGTTGTGAACACTGTAAATGGTGCAGAAGACGTGTATGTTGAGAGTGTTACAGGTATGCCACAGATACTTATCAGCTACAACCGTAGCCAGATGGCATTTTATGGGTTATCTATAGCAGATGTAAATAGAATTGTGAATACTGCCTTCGCAGGTCAAAGTACGGGCCAGGTATACGAGGGCGAAAAACGTTTTGATATGGTAGTAAGATTATCGGGTGAACAACGGCAAAACCTGGAAGATGTGCGTAATCTACTTTTGCCAACTTCCAAGGGTGTTCAGATACCACTTGACCAGGTAGCCGATGTTGATATTACTGAAAGTGCTAACCAGATACAGCGAGAAAACGCAAAGCGCAGGATTGTAGTAGGATTTAATGTACGTGGCAGAGATGTGGAAAGCGTAATTGATGAACTGAAACAGAAAGTAGGCACGATGGTTAAGCTGCCTACGGGTTATTATACAACTTACGGTGGTTCGTTCGAAAATCTGCAGGCTGCTAAACAAAGATTGGCTATTGCGGTACCCGTATCGCTGCTGCTGATATTTCTAATGCTGTACCTTGCATTCGGGTCCATCCGCCAGGGGTTGTTGATCTACTCGGCCATCCCGCTGGCAGCCGTTGGTGGCGTATTGGCACTTGCCCTCAGGGGTATGCCATTTAGTATTAGTGCAGGTGTAGGATTTATTGCCCTTTTTGGTGTTGCGGTACTAAATGGTATTGTGCTGATAGCTGAGTTTAATCGACTAAAAAAAGATGGAATGAGCGATCTTAACCAAATTGTGTTAGAGGGTACCAAGGTGAGGCTGCGGCCCGTTCTGATGACCGCTGCTGTCGCGTCGCTGGGTTTTCTCCCAATGGCATTAAGCCGGGGTGCCGGAGCTGAGGTGCAGCGGCCTTTGGCTACTGTTGTGATAGGTGGGTTAGTTACGGCCACTTTTCTTACATTGTTTGTATTACCGGTACTGTATACCCGCTTTCAAAGAAAGAAGAAGGTTACACGTACATCAATGGCCTTTTTATTGCTTTTTTCTTTTGTTGGTATGCCAGCGAAGGCCCAGCAAGTCATTTCTTTGAATGCTGCTGTTGATTCTGCTTTAAGGAATAATCTTTCCATAAACATTGAGCGCCTGAACGCTGACTATCGCAAAGCATTAAGGGGAACAGCGTGGAACATACCACAGACATCAGTAACAGGTGAATATGGGCATGTAAACAGTTATTACGATGATAACAAAATAGGTGTTTCACAGGGTGTCAATTTCCCTACGGTTTATTCGAGACAAAAAGCACTGCTTGACGCTGAATGGGAAGCGAGCCGGTTGAATGTGGCTGTAAAGGAAGTAGAGATAAAGAAACAAGTAACGCTACTGTATTATGAAATGGTGTGGATGCTTAAAAAAATAGCCTTGTTAGATGAGTCAGACAGCCTGTACAGCGAATTTTCAAGAAAAGCTCAGCTCAGGTTTGAAAAAGGTGAGACCAATATTTTGGAGAAGGCTACAGCCGAGACACAAAAGGGACAGATAGATCAGCAACGTATGATCGCACAGCAAGACTTCCTACGTTTTCAGCTACAATTTAAGTATTTGCTGCGTTCAAATGTTGACTACTTACCTGATACGACACAAGCAGTGATTGGCACCGATATAAGCAACAGCGTTGCTGACGATCATCCCTATTTGAAATACTTACAACAGCAAAAGATAGTTTCTTCAAATGAACTGCGCGTGGAGCGCGCTAAATTGATGCCGGAATTATCTGCGGGCTATTATAACCAAAGCTTTACAGGCTGGCAGCGTGTGAATAGTACTGATAAATTTTTTAATACATCAGACAGGTTTTCAATGGTACAGGCAGGTATTGGTTTGCCAATATTCGGTGGTGCACGGCGCTCGCGTATTGGTGCTCTGAAGATAAGCCAGCATATAGCGCAGAATAGCTACGATATGGCATCGGAGCAGCTTCGTAGCAGGCGTACTTCTCTGTTGGCTCAATACAGTAGCCGTCAGAAAATACTCAACTATTATACGCAAACGGGGTTGCCTAATGCGTTGATCATTATTAAGGCTGCAACTATGCAGTACGTCAGGGGTGAAATTAATTACCTGCAATATGCTACGTTGATCAATCAATCAATTGACATCAGGAATGATTATCTGGATGCTATAAAAGAATTAAACACAGTCATTGTTGAACTAAATAATCTAAGTAACTGATAATATGAGAAAGATAATTTTTGTGGGTCTTTGTTTGTTTCTTGCATCATGTGGCAACAAGACTGAAGAAAAGAAGCAGGTTGTGATAGTTTCTGAAAATACGGTTACGCTGACGGATGAGCAGCAAAAGAATGCAGGTATTATTATAGGTAATGCGGAACAAAAGAGCATATCATCTACGCTAAAGGTGAATGGGCAGATAGATGTGCCTCCGCAAAATCTTGTTTCTGTAAGTTTTCCTTTGGGCGGCTATTTAAAGTCAACTCAATTATTGCCCGGAATGCAGGTGCAAAAAGGGCAACCCATTGCTGTTATTGAAGACCAGCAATACATACAAATACAGCAGGAGTACTTGTCCGCCAGGGCAAAGCAGTCATTTCTTGAGAATGAATACAACAGGCAAAAAGAATTGAATGCAGCAAAGGCCAGTAGCGACAAAGCTTTTCAGCAATCTGAAGCTGATTATAAAGACAACCAGATTAAAATCAGAGCGCTGGCTGAAAAATTACGTCTCATTGGCATCAATCCTGATCACCTTGATGAGCGAAGCATTTCAAGATCGGTAAATGTGCTTTCCCCAATCACCGGATTTGTTTCAAAGGTGGATGTAAATATTGGCAAGTATGTAAATCCCACTGATGTTTTGTTTGAGATCGTGAATCCCAACGACATTCATCTTCGCCTTGCAGTATTCGAGAAAGATGTGCAACAATTGGTGATCGGGCAAAAGGTGATTGCTTATACAGCGAATAACCCCGATAAAAAGTATGAATGCGAGATCATACTTATTGGGCGTGACGTCTCATCTGACAGGAGCATAGATGTGCACTGTCACTTTAAAATGTATGATAAAAACCTTGTACCGGGAATGTACATCATAGCGGAGGTAGAGGTACAGAACAAGCAGGCACTGGTTGTTCCGGATGATGCGATTGTACGCTACGAAAACAAAAGCTATGTTTTTGCTGCAATCAACAATGGTCAGTACGAAATGATGCCGGTACAGATAGGTTCATCCGAGAACGGATACACACAGATCAGTACGGCTGATACTGAACTTATGTCGAAGAACATCGTGATCAAAAATGCCTATACATTATTAATGAAAATGAAGAACACAGAATAATAGTTGCTGAGGCGTGAAATGTACTGTGTAAACTATAACTTTGAATGCGTTTATCAGGTATGGGAAATGGTAAAGTTTTAATAGCCGCGCCGGTTCACAAGGTGCTTACGGACGGTCTTACTGCCGCAGGATACAATTGTCTTGTGCATGACACAATTGTGCAGGCAAACGCTTTCGAGCTGATAAAAGATTGTGTTGGTGTAATTACTTCTACGCGTTTGCAGTTGGATAAAGAATTGCTCGACAGTGCTCCCAGGTTAAATTGGATCGGCAGAATGGGTTCTGGCATGGAAGTGATAGACGTGCCCTATGCCCAAAGTAAAGGTATCACATGTCATGCAAGCCCTGAAGGTAATTGTGATGCTGTGGGAGAACATGCCTTGGGTATGTTACTTGCGTTATTGCACAGGATAAGCTGGAGCAATGCCGAAATGAAGAATGGGATTTGGTTGCGTGAGGAGAACCGAGGGACTGAAATGGGCGGCAAAACCATAGGCATTATTGGTTATGGCCACACCGGAGCTTCATTCGCGAAAAAACTCCGTGGTTTTGATGTGCGCATATTGGCGTATGATAAATATGCGCCAGAGAATATCCCGTCGGGAGTTACAAATTGTAAAAGCCTGGACACGATATATGAACAAAGTGATATTGTGAGTTTTCATGTTCCGTTGCAGGCAGACACATTGCATTATTTTAATGATGACTTTGTACAACGTATGCAGAAACCTTTTATTTTGATAAATACATCAAGAGGAAAGATTGTTGATACCTCTGCATTATTGAGGGGGATCGATAACGGAAAGATCGAAGGGTTATGTTTGGATGTATTCGAACATGAGCCTGTATCGGGCTATGATGCAGCAATGGCGACCAAATTAAATGATTTATTCAGGCGTTCTAATGTATTAGTTACACCCCACATTGGCGGCTATACGTTTGAGGCTTTATTTAAAATGAGCAATACACTTTTGGCTAAAATAACGGGTCTATAAAACACATTTTCACCATGTGTTAAGACTGACAAAAAAAAATATAAAAATTAACCCAAGATTTCCCCCTAATACTTCGTCTATATATGTTGAAGGTTAACTGAATAATTCAAGAAAACGAACTCACATTTGTTTAAAATTATATCAGGTATTGTTGGAAAATAAATTCGTTAAGCATGGATTTTTAACAGAATTTTCTACCTTTACGCCTCATTTGCTAATATTATATTAACATAATTATGACACGTACATTACGTTATCTGCTTTTATTGTGTTTTATCGGGTTGTCAGGAGTGGCGTTTGCGCAGAATGGTGAGATTTCCGGTAGGGTGTTGGACGAAAAGAAAGAACCCCTGATCAATGCCACGATACAGGTGTTCTCGGGCGGTATCCAGAAGGGTGGTATGGTTACTGACTACGACGGTAACTACTCTATCAAGCCGCTGGACGCAGGTAACTATGATGTTTTGGTACTTTACCAGGGCTACGACTCCATGATGACAACAGGGGTAATCGTATCTCCTAACAAGACCACTACGGTAAACTTCAACATGAAGAAGAAGACCACTACACTTACAACCTTCGTTGTTACCGGTTACAAGGTGCCACTGGTTGACCCGAACAGGAGTGGTGGTAGTACAGTACTTACAGACAAAGAAATTAAGTCGATGCCTACTACACAGGTAACGGACCTTGTTTCTACCAACTCGAACGTTTACCAAGCTAAAAGGGGATCCGACATTAATGCAGGCGGTGCACGTACAGGTACAACACAATATATCGTTGACGGAGTTGTGGTTCGCGGTGTTACGAATATCGACATGGCGCAAGGTTCTATCGAACAGCTTGAGGTTATGACATCCGGTGTTCCCGCAAAATATGGAGACATATCGGGAACCGTTGTAAGCATTACATCGAGGGGCGCTGCACAGAAACTTACAGGTAATGTTCGTGTACAGCATTCTATCGATGGTTACAACAATAACCTTGCTTCGTTCTCTCTTGCTGGTCCTATTTATAAGAAGACCATAATAAAAGATGGCAACAAAACTAAAAAACCGGTGCTCGGTTTTGCATTGAGTGGCGATATTTACCAGGATAATGACCGTTACCCTGATTATTATAAGACTTACGTTACAAAAGGAGATGTACTTGCTAACCTGCAGAATAATCCGCTTACTGTGATTTCTGATAACGCAGGTAATAAGATATACCAGTACTCATCTAACTATGTTACGCAAAAAGATTTTGAACAGCGTAAGAGGAAGCCGAACAACGTGCTCAACGAGCAACGTATGAATGCAAAGCTTGACTACCAACTTTCGGACAACATGCGTATCGTAGCTGGTGGTTCTTTCGACTTCACCCAACAAGACCAATACAGCCGTTCGCGCAACCTGTTTGCTCCTGAGGCTACTCCGGTAAGGAATACTTTCTCCGGCCGCGCATTCTTAAGGTTCACACAAAAATTTGGTAAAGCCGGCGACACTTCTTCAAGAAGCAATATTATCTCAAATGCCTATTATTCGTTACAAGTCGATTATCAGAAAGTTTATCGCGACCAGCACCACCCTGTGTTTAAAGAAGATTTTTTCAAATACGCATATATAGGAAAATTCACGGAAACAAGGCAGGATGTTTACTTCCCGCTCGCAACGGACTCACTGACCCAAAAGAGGGCGAACATACTTACGCTTAGTGTACCTACGCAAATTACCTATGAAAGGTCTGAACTTAACCCCGGCCTCGCGAACTACACAACTCAGTATTATAACTCTTTAGGTGGTACCAACCCACTTTTTATGAACCAGATACAATCCAGCAATGCATTGATAAATGGTGATGAACCTGAGTTGACTTATGGTATGTTCCTGAGTCCGTCTTCAACCCAAAGCTTTTACTTTAAGTCCAATTCAAACCAGTATGCGCTTGATGTAAACGCTTCCTTTGATCTTCTTGCCGGCAAAACAAAGCACGCTATAGAGTTTGGCCTCTATTACCAACAACGTATAGAGAGCCAGTTTATAGGCCAGCCTAACCGTAATGGTATAGGTACAGCTTCTATCTGGTCGCTAATGAGACAGTTGGTGAGCAGTGTTAGCAACGGTAACTTGAAATACGACAAAAGCCACCCAGTATTTAAAGTTAATGGACAAACATATGATTTCAATTATGTTCCAAATCCTGGTCATACTGACCCGAGTGATCCCGGCTACCTCGCACTTAGCTACTATACCGACGGAAGTGGTAATGTGAAAAATGTTATCCCCGGTACAAATGATACAGTATTTTATAATTATATCAATGTTGGTAACTCGAACTTTGACCGGAACCTGAGGAAAAAACTGTTTGGCAATGCTCCTGACGCTATGACCAGGGACGTGAATATTGATCAGTATGATCCTTCTACCTTTTCTTTAAACATGTTCAGCGCTGATGAACTTGCAAACAGCGGTAAGTCATACGTTAACTATTATGGTATGACATATACTGGTGGTAAACAAAACGGCACTGTAAATTTTAACGATTACTGGACAGCTAAAGATGCAAATGGAAATTATACAAGGCCAATTGGTGCATTTAGCCCTAACTACATCGCCGGCTACCTGATGGATAAATTCACTTATAAGGATCTTCATTTTAACGTAGGTGTGCGTATCGACAGGTATTCGTCAAACCAGAAAGTACTTATTGATCCTTACTCTGAAAGCGCAGAATATACTGTAGGTAATCTACCGTCTACGTATCAAAATACGATCAACGGTGGTAAACACCCAGGCAACATGGGCGGCGGCTATGTGGTTTATGTAGATGATAATACTTCTTCTGCGCCTGCAGTTGTTGGTTACCGTAACGGAAACAATTGGTATGACGCTACCGGTAAATTTATCAGTGACCCCTCTGTACTGAAACAATATACCAATGGCCGAGATCCTCAGCCTGCATTGATAAAAGACGCAGTTGGTAACATTACTAAGATCACTGATTCCAGCTTTAACCCAAATTCAGCGTTCACAGACTATACACCTCAGGTGACTGTTCAGCCTCGTATATCTTTCTCATTCCCGATATCAGATGTTGCGAACTTCTATGCGCACTACGATATTTACTCTCAAAGGCCGATCGGAGGTTTGGATCGTGCTGATCCTTCGGTTTATTATTACCTGCAGCAAAACAATACAACAATTGTTAACAACCCGGATCTGAAACCTCAGAAAACATTTGACTATGAAGTTGGTTTCAAACAAAAGCTGAACGACCACTCTGCGTTAACTATCATGGCGTTCTACAAAGAGCGTAAGGATATGATAACTGTTGTACCATATCTGTTCGCATATCCAACTACGTATTACACGTATGGTAACCGTGACTTCTCTACTACAAAGGGTACCACTATCACGTACGACATGCGCACGACAAATCATCTTCGTATGAACGTATCCTATACATTGCAGTTTGCAGAGGGTACAGGTTCTACGCCTAACTCTACAAACCGCGGTGGTGGTGTTCAGATCAGCCCGAACGGTTTGCTGCAAAGCTTCATCCAGGCCGGTTTACCTAACCTTCGTTATGTAACGGCTCTTGACTATGATTCACGCCACAATATTGTTGCGAACGTGAACTACAGCTTTAACAAAGATGAGGGGCCAATGATCGGTAATTTGAAGCCTTTCCAGAATGCTGGCATCAACGTTATCGGCAGGGCACGCAGTGGTGAGCCATATACAAGATATACCGATGCACAGGGTAATACTGTGATAGGCGGGGTTGCTGGTTCACGCAAGCCATGGCACTATGGATTAGACCTTCGTTTAGATAAAGATTTCGCACTTAGAAATGTAAAAAAGACAAATGCTACTGCCGAAGGTGTTAAACCTAAGCGTCCTTTGTATCTGAAAGCTATCATTATTGTGAACAATGTGCTGAATACGCGTGACGTGTTAAATGTATATGGTTATACGGGTCGTCCTGATGACAATGGATATCTTACATCTCCTTATGGCCACCAGTCGGTTCCACAGCAGATCAACCCACAGTCTTACACGGACATGTACAGAATCAATGTAAATGACCCGGGTAACTACAATTACGCACGAACTATAAACTTTGCTCTTGAATTCAGCTTTTAATCAACTTTTTTTAATATAACTCTATAGGTTATGATACTTAGAAAAAAAATACAATTCGCCGGTGTACTTACTCTGTTAGGAGTATGGAGTAGTATTGGGCATATAAGTGCGAGGGAAAACGTGGGGCACCACAGGCCAGCATTTAAAACCACCGCTGAAGGAGGCTGTTTGCCTGCAACGGCTGCGATTGATCTTGATATCAATAACGTTCGTGCTAGGTTGATGACCGGAGGTGATATGTGGTGGAATATCGGTTCGCAGGTGGCAGCTTACGAAGTGCCAAAGAATTCAGGTAAGAGTTCACAGTTTGCGGCTTCATGCTGGATCGGGGGGTATGACCAACAGGGCCAGCTAAAAGTGGCAGCGCAAACCTATCGCCAGGATGGTAATGACTACTGGCCTGGTGCATTGAATGATTTTGGCAAAATATCGAAAGATACCTGTGATTTGTGGGACAGATTCTGGAAAGTAGACAGGTCAACAATCAATCAATTTATCCAGCTGCATAAAACTAATAGCCAAAGCCAGGCTCAGGGTAAGGAATATGCATCTATCAATGAGTGGCCTGCAAGCGGTAACGATAAAGTTATTGGCAGGGACAAAAGCGTTTTTGGCACAAAAGGTCGCGATGGGGAGTCAATACTTTCAATGAATCCTTCGCATACTTATGCACCATTTAAAGACCTGAATACAGATGGCCTGTACCAGCCTGAAGATGGTGAATATCCATTGATCACCGGTGACCAATACATCTGGTGGGTATTTAATGATGCCGGTAATACCAAGCAACAATCTATTACCGCAGCGATGGGTATAGAGGTGCAAACAAGTGCTTTCGCGTATGCTACGCAAGACTTCCTTAATGACGCTACGTTCTGTCAATACCGTGTTATCAATCGCGGCGCATTGACAATCGATAGTACTTACATCGCGGTATGGGATGACCTTGATCTTGGCTATTATAAGGATGATTACATTGGGTGCGATACTACAAGAGGTTTAGGTATATCGTATAATGGTACTAACGATGATGGCGGTGGTGCAGGCCACCCTGTTAACAGCTATGGTGTTAACCCTCCGCAAGTAGGTCTTGACTTCTTCCAGGGTCCCCTTAGGCCGGTAAAAATTGGTACAAAGGATACGGTTGAGCGTTTAGGTATGACGAACTTTACCTATTACAATAATGATAACAGCATCATAGGTAATCCGAGCAACGGTATTCAAATATACTTCTACATGACTGGTTCGATCCGTACAGGTCAGCGTTTCAGCTACGACTTTGTCGCTCCAGGAACACCAAGTAGAGGTTATGGTGCAGGTCCTGTTTCAAATTTTGTTTTCTGGGGTGACCCCGGAGATAACTCTCAGTGGTCTGAGTGTGCTTGTAACAACCTCCCTGATGACAGGCGGTTTATATTCTCTTCAGGACCTTTCCAGTTATTGCCAGGTGCAATGAACGACATCGTATTTGGTTGCGTTTGGGCTAAGGGTGTTGGAGGTTGCGGTGCGACAAGCTTTAAAACCATTAAGAGCTTGGATGATCAGGCTCAAGGATTATTTGATAATCACTTCAAGACCGTTGAAGGTCCTGAAGCACCAAGGTTGGTTGTGAGAGAACTGGACAGGAAATTGGTATTCTACATGGTTAACGATTATGGTAGCAATAACTTTGGTGAGAACTACGGTCGCACTGATGGTGTTTACAATGATTCTTTGTCATATCACCAACTTGTTGTTAAAGCTACCGGTAAGCCAGACTCGCTTTATAAATTCCAAGGATATCGCGTATTCCAATTGGCAAACAGTCAGATAACTTCGGCTGAGATATTTGATCCAGTTACCGGTGAGATAGATAATACCAAGGCGTATGAAGTATTCCAATGCGATGTGAGAGACGGTGTGAAACAAATAGTTAACTATGGTTCAAACATCAATATATCCGGCGCAAATACTTTCCCGATGATAAAAGTAACAGGAAAGGATAGCGGTCTTGTTCATAGTTTTTCTTTGACCAATGACCAATTCTCTACTAGCTCTGATAAGCGATTCATTAATTACCATACTTATTACTTTGTTGCAATAGCGTATGCATATAATAACTTCACTCCATTCGATCCGGCAAATGTTGCCACAACTCAAGATGTTGCTTATTTGGGTAGCGCTCATGGTGCAGGTGGTACTGAAATAAAAGTGATTCCTGCAATACCAAACCCTGCTAATGGTGCCATGGGTACAATTATCAATTCAGATTTTGGTTCGGGTATAACAGTAACACGCCTTGAAGGAATTGGTAATGGTGGTGCTGATGTGGCGCTGAGCAGCGAGTCTGAAGATGATGTATTGAAAAATAACAGCGTTGGTAAATTGGTTTACAAAGAAAATCAAGGACCGATAAAGGTTAAAATTATTGATCCGGTAAAAGTTCCGGCTTATGATTGGGTATTGCAGGTTCTTGGTCCTAACACAACCGGACCAAACGCATCAGGGATTTCCGACACAGGAAGGTGGCAACTGACAGCATACAGCGGAAGCAACCAGGTTGGCGTAATATACGGTGAGCGTAACCTCGGTTCAATAAATGAACAGATTCTCGAGGACTATGGATTGTCAGTGAAGATCAACCAGGTAAAAGCTCCTGGTCAGGACCAACCTGGCGGTAATGGATACATAACCTCTGATATCACTTTTGATGAGGTGTCAAAACCGTGGTTGGGTGGTGTTCAGGACCAGGCAGATAGTAGCTTTGCCAACTGGATACGCTCGGGTAATAACCAGAAATTCTCGCGTGCGTTGGATCCACTGATAAACCCATGTGCGTTCAATGATTATAAATTAGACACAGGACTTGCTTATAATAACTTGCTGGATAATTTTTCTCCTGCAAAAAGCTCATGGGCACCTTACATGGTGGTTGCTGCATGGCAAGGCCAACATCAAGGCACCGGATCACAGTGTGGTTTTCAATTTGCATTTAACTCAACTACTCAGACACAGGCATTATTTAAATCGCTTGAAAACGTTGATGTAGTACTTACTTCTGATAAGTCGAAATGGACTAAATGTGCAGTTATAGAGATGCAGGAAGATCCGAACCTTGCTGAGGGTTATTCAGGAAAAGCAAACTCGAAGTTCCTTCTGAGGGAACATGCCGGATGGACTGATCCAACAATGGTTGCAGGTGACAATATGACACCGATTTATTCTGACGATGATTCTGAAAGAGGTATGTCGTGGTTCCCGGGTTATGCAATAGATCCTATCACAGGTAAACGCCTCAACATTGTTTTTGGCGAAGATTCATACCTGTCAGCAGATAATGGCGGTGATATGGTATGGAACCCAACTTCAAATCAATTCAATTTCTGGGATGGTTCGATAATATTTGGCGGTAAGCATGCTGTTTACGTCATGGGGTCTCAATACGATAGCTGCAAACAATTTGCAAGATATCTGAGAATTGCCGCTGTTAGTCCCGGCAGTATTTTGTGGAAAACTGCATATCTAAATATGCAATGGGTGGGTGTTCCCCTTGTAAATCCAGAAGTTCCGTTGAAGTCACTTAAAGACGGGTTGATACCTACTGGTACAAGGCTCAGATTCAGGGTTAACACGCCATATACTCCTTACTTGGGTGTCTCTGACACAACAACAACAACATTGAAGGCGTTAACTGCAGGTGAAGTTCCTACAAACCCGTACTATACGTTTAGCACTGCTGGTTTAGCTCCAACTCCTGTTTCTGATAAGTCTGATAAGAATTCTATTCTTGATAGGATATACGCGGTGCCTAACCCTTATTTTGGGTACTCAGGTTATGAAACTAATCGTTTCGATACCAAAGTCAGGATCATTAACTTGCCGGCACGCGTCACAATTCATATTTATTCATTGGATGGTGCATTGATACGTACGCTGACAAAGAATGACCCGAACACTCCATACCTTGACTGGGATGTGAGGAACTCGGCAGGATTGCCTATAGCGAGTGGTATGTACATAATGAATATTAAAGCAGAAGGATTGGGTGAAACAGTGTTGAAATGGTTTGGAGCTATGAGGCCGGTAGACGTGACAACCTATTAATAGAATAATTTTAATGTGGGCTGGTAGCTTCCAGCCCACTTAATGATAAAAGTTTATAATTACAATTATGAAAAATTTTTCGACAAAAGCTTTACTTGCCGTTTGTGCGATGGGAATGACTTTTAGCTCTTTTGCAGGAAATAAAGACCGTAATGGCCAAGCCGGTGCTCCGGAAATGCTGATCAACCCATGGGCGAGGACCACAGGTGTTTTCGGTATGAACACTGCATATGTAGGTGGTCTTGAGGCTATGAAGCAGAATATTGCTGGTCTTGCGCAAGACTCTACTACCGATATTGGGTTGTCGCATGGATCTTACCTTACCGGCACGAGTATAAACATCAATAACATTGGTATCGCACAGAGACTTGGCGAAACCGGAGTTGTTGGCTTGAATATCTACTCGATGAGCTTTGGTGATATCCCGACCACGGACTATTTCAACCCTGAGGGTTATGGTTCTTACCACCCGCAATTCCTGAACGTAACTTTGGGTTTTGCAAAGCAATTCTCTACACACATTAATGCCGGTTTATCAGCGACTTATGTTTCTGAACAGATGAACAACATCAATGCGCTAGGCCTTGCTTTTGACGGTGGTATCCAATACGTGACCGGTAAAAGGGATAATTTCCATTTTGGTATTGCCCTGCGTAACATTGGTACGAACATGCGCTATACAGGTTCAGGTTTTGCTATCAATGCTGACCAGCCACAAAGTACTCCTACTTTCGCGGTTACAGCAAACTATCCGTCTGATAAGTTTGAAATGCCTACCAGCCTGAGCATAGGTGCTTCTTATGATCTGTATCTAGATGAAAATCACCTGAAAAGTAAAGAAATTGCACCGATGCACCGCCTTACTGTACTGGCTAACTTTACCTCTAACTCCTTTAACAACGACCATATAGGCGGTGGCCTTGAGTACGGTTTCAGGCAGTATTTTATGCTGCGTGCAGGTTATAGGTGGGAAAAAGGCATAGGCAGTTCTGAGAAGACAGCTACTATGTACAAAGGCTTCGCTTTTGGAGCTACGGTACAAACACCATTGGCTGCTGGCAGGCATAATTTGGCCCTGGACTACTCTTTCAGGCCAACCGACCGCCCTGCTAACGGCGTTCATATGATATCGCTGCGTTTTACACGCTAATAATTAAATTTTCGTATTTTTGCTTAACAACGCTTCTGGTAATACAGAGGCGTTGTATTTTTTTCTAAGGTTAAAATAAATACTAAAATGGCTGATCTGAATTACCTGACGAAAGAGACACTTGCGCAGATGAAGGAGGAGCTGAATAAGCTGAAAACATCGGGGCGCGCGGAAATTGCACGCCAGATAGCGGAAGCAAGGGAAAAAGGTGATCTTAAAGAGAACGCTGAGTATGATGCCGCTAAAGAGGCACAGGGCCACCACGAAGCTAAGATAGCGCAGTTGGAATCGGCGATCGTGACTGCAAGGGTGATAGATGCCAAAGATATTGATACCAGCAAGGTATCTATACTGAGCAAGGTAACCGTTACCAACCTGGGTAATAAGAAGACCGTGGTTTACCAGATAGTGTCGGAGAAAGAGGCGGACCTGAAGCTGGGTAAGATCTCTGTAACATCGCCGATAGGTAAGGGGTTGCTGGGCAAGCACGTGGGCGAGATAGCTGAAGTAACTGCGCCGAGCGGTACTTTTAAATTCAAGGTGGAAAGTATTACCATATAATGGCCAGCATATTCTCTAAAATAATAGCAGGCGAGATACCGAGCTATAAAATAGCTGAGAATGACCGTTTTTATGCCTTCCTGGATATTGCGCCTTTGCAGGAAGGACACACACTTGTGGTTCCCAAAACAGAGGTGGACAAATTCTTTGATGTGAACGACGAGCTGCTGAGCGAGTGGCTTGTGTTTGCCAAGCCTATTGCCAGGGCAATTGAAAAGGCTTTTACATGCGACAGGGTGGGGATAAGCGTGATAGGGCTGGAAGTGCCACATGCGCATATGCACCTGGTGCCGATAAGCACGGCGAACGATATTAACTTTGCCAAGGAAAAGTTGAAGCTGAATGCCGACCAAATGAGGGAGGTGCAGCAGAAGATAATTGCGCAACTAGGTAAGTAAATCTCCTTTTTTACGTAAGTTTTATTTTTTTCCTGCGGGGGGAGGGGATTTTTGTGCCCTAATTTGTTGGCAAGGGTATAATTTGAGGAAAAGTCTTCGATTTTTGGCTAAAAATTTTTGTGGGGGTTTGCGAAATGCGCTGTGGGCAATCATCTTGCTTTTTATTTTAAGGTATAAAGGGGTATAAAAGGGTATAATTATACCCCCAAAAGGTATATTTATACCCCTAAAAGGTATAATTATACCCTGTTTAGGTATATTTTATACCCTGCCCAAAACCCCTGGAGGTGCCTGACCTGTGGTGCCACACGATGGTGACCACCGCCATGGCGAGGCAGGCAGAAGTTTATGATGCAATATTTCAAAGAGCTTACCCGGTATTTTGGGTGGTATTTGAGTAAAGTTACGAAATGAGGGGAGGGGGTTCCAAATCTATTTTGCATGATGGTACAGTAACAGTACCATGATGGTGCTGCGGGTTTTTGGATGCCGCTGTGGTGGCGGGTTTGGGAAATGAAAATTTATTTTTGTAACGCATGATCAGGAGATAAGGTTTTGCAGGATGATCTGTGGTGTGCAAATAGGGAATAATGGTGGAAAAGTATTCGGGAGTGGAAGAGGGATACGCAGTGCTCTGGTTCTTAACCTCATCTTTGGTACCCTGATGCCGCCGAGTCCTCGCTCGCGCACTCAGCCTATGCTTCGGAGAGACATCGGCGGGGACACTCGCGGGAGACAGATAATGCCGCATCTTCGCCAAGGCCTGTATTGGGGTAGTTGGTGAGGGTATCCCACACGCGGCGGTTATAGACAAGTGAGCCACCGTGGACATTGCCCACGAAAATATCGGCAAAGAGGATCTTTTGAGGGAGCCAGCCGGTGCCTGTGGTGAGCTCGAGGAAAACAAAGTTCTGCAGGCCGGTAATATCGGCCCGGCCGGCAAGAATGGGCATTACCTGCAGGCTGAGGCGGTTTGTGTTGTAAATATCGTCGTCATCCCACTGGGCAATGATGCTGCCCTGTGCGTGGCGTATGGCCTCATTGCGCCGGGCGCCAATAATTTGTGTGCTGACCTGAACGGGCCGCACATTGCCGGGAAAATGCATGGCGGGCAGATCGGCAGGTTTGGTATATATAATGATGAGCTCTTTGGCGGGATAATCCTGCGCAAGAAAATAGGCTACGGACTGTGCCACATACTGCGGCCTGCCCGCGGTGGGCATAATGCAGCTTACCAGCGGGTAGAAAATATTTTCCGGTACGGTGGATTCGTTTTCAGGCATAAATTGGTTTATTTCTTTTCAGGGACTCGCGGGCGTTTTGTGCGGTGTTGCTTATGGTTATTGTTTTGTTCATTATTTCATCTTTTACGCCCTGATGCCGCCGAGTCCTCGCTCGCGCATTCAGCCTATGCTTCGGAGAGACATCGGCGGGACACTCACGGGAAACAGATTACAAAGCTTCACGTTTAATCCAGCCAATAGTAATTTTCCCAGTTTGTTGTGATATATATTTAACCTTGAACCAATAAATTTTGTTTTCCAAAACTTCAATTTCATCTTCTTTTATCAGATAAGTATTTGTTTTTGCGGAGTCGCTTGGAGTGGTGTACAAAAAAGACTTACTTGCTTTAATAGTAGTAAGATTAAAGTTAAATGGGTGATCTTGTTTTTGCAATATATATGTGTAATTATCTGAGCCAGTTACAATGCGATTATCAGGTAAAAGAACTAAATGGTCTAACAGCACTTGCTGACAACTTGCGGCACTAATTAATGTGATTACATCTGACGTACATTTTATTTTTTTTATGTATGCTGTATCACCCTCATAAGCGTCTATAGTTTTCATTTTCGAGTAAGAGTACTTTGGATTCAAACATAATGACCCATTCATGCATATGCACATTGATGATACTATGCTATCTTTACTAAAATATATACCCTCATTGTTGCACGATAGTTGCTCGCTCTCAGCCATATAAGTATCGTCGCCATAAAATACCCTTATTACTTTCCAGTGTCCGAATAAATTTTTCTCGAGAAAAGTGTCTTTTTTTTTCTGTGAGCAAGCCGAAGCACCAATAAATAAAAAGCAAATAAAGAAAATGATCCTTCTCATAATGATGAAATGTTATTTACTACGGACGTTTTTCTTGGTATTTGAATTGGTTTGCCCCGAAACAAATACATTCCAAATTTAAATAAAGAAATCTCATCTTGCCTCCTAGGTATTACGATTGGGGGTTTTTACGCCTTTGTTGGTCTTATTTTCTGACCAACAACAACTCGCGCGGGATAAGTTACAGCTCAAAAATATAATGGTGTGATAAACCCGAACATATCTTCCCCACCCATGTATATTTGAGCGCTGCTGTACTTAAAGTCTTCCGGGTATTTACATACCCCGGCACGCACAGGGTTATTGTGAAGATACGCAAGTTTTTGTTTGACTACCTCTTCGCTCCACAGTGGTATGGATAGCGGGTTCCTTTCCCATACCGGGTACTTCCTGTCTGCAGCACCTACATAATATTTGGCCAATTCTTCAGGATCATGATTCTTTAACTCCCTGACTATTGTTTGCGCTGTAAATTTCATCATATCGCGCTGCACTTCGTCTCGGGTATGCGGATGCAGGATGTGCCATATGAGGTGTATATGGTTGTTCATTATTACGAATGCGTGTATCATGGCCCTTTCCTCTTCAACCATGTGGCGCATGCTGCCTATTATGATGTCTTTATACCTGTTGTTGGTGAGCAGGTGTTTCCATTCGAGGATGGTTGCCGTGAAATAATCTGCCTCGTACCTGCGCGATGATGCCATGGTATGAAGTTAGAGCAGTACTGCCGATATTGGATACGCAGTGCTCAAGTTCTTAATCTCATCTTTGGTACCCTGATGCGTTGTTGGTCAGAAAATAAGACCAACAACGGCGGAAGTTTACGACGCTTATATGGATATACAGTGCTTTAAGTTCTTAATCTCATCTTTGGCACCCTGATGCGTTGTTGGTCAGAAAATAAGACCAACAACGGCGGAAGAAGAGCGGGAAAATCGCAAGCGAGACGCTGCCTGTTTTTGGGACGAAGCGAGACGCTTCGACCAGTGGGAAAATTTATTTGGTTTTTATCTTGGAATACGCCTCGACTAGTGGAGTTTATTAATAGCTACCACCTTCCGTAACCCTACCTCACCATCACTTTTTCGTTCCATCTGCCCTTTGCCGTCGTTAGATTTACAAAATACATTCCCGGCGGTGCGGCCAGTTGCAGTTCAATATCCTGATTGGTGGATGCTGTTATCTCTTTAACCCTCTGGCCTGTTACATTCGTTACGATTATCCGCGCGGGTATAGTTTCTGACGCTGTAGCATTTACTATGAACGACCCGGAATTAGGATTGGGCCACAGATGCAGTTCCCCTTCGCTTTCAGGCAGGCCTGGGGTGGCTATGCCCACAGATATATTCAGCCCGCAGAGCTTGCCATTGGTTGGCAATACTGGGGTGATGGCCCGAACACGGCAGCCCCATTGACTGCCAATGTACAAATTGCCACAGGTATCAAAACACATGCCCATAGGAAATACAGGAGCGGCTGTAGCAGGTCCATTATCCCCTACAGAATCAATGCCCCCGGGGATAGTTGCAGCACCGGTACCGGCAAATGTTGTAACAATGCTGGTAGCGGACGCTACCTTACGTATCCGGCGATTGCCTGCATCAGCAATATACAAGTTGCCCTGCCTGTCCATCGTCACCCTCCCCGGCCCGCTGAAAAGGGCTGCGGTTGCATGGCCGCCATCTCCACCGAAGCCCGGCACAGCGCTACTTCCGGCTATGGTAGTTATTATGCCTGTGGCAGCACTCACTTTTCTCACTCGGTTATTCGCGGCGTCTGCTATGTACAGGTTATCCGCAGAATCAATATACAGGCCTTGAGGTCCATTTAATGCAGCTGATGTCGCCGGGCCTCCGTCGCCGCTAAAACCTGCCGCACCTGTGCCTACAACAGTAGTGATGATGCCTGTTACCGCATCTATCCTGCGTACTACGCTGCTGCTGCCCCCATCCACTACAAATATATTGTTGGCCGCATCTGCAGCTACGTCCATTGCATTTCTTAACTGTGCGGCCGTGGCAGGCCCGCCATCGCCTGAATAACCTATAGCACCTGTACCCGCTACCCTAGTAATGAAGCCTGTGGCCATATTTACTTTCCATACTCGGTTAGAATAATCTACTATCAGCAGATTGCCGACCTTATCGATACAAATACCAACGTTCCCCCTTAACCGCGTGGCGGTAGCGGGCGCATTGCCCAGTGTATCTCCATTAGGAAGATTAATACCCCCGGCAACAGTGGTAATGAAACCCGTAGCAGCATTGATCTTTCTTACCCGTTGATTGGTCCACCCGGCACCGCCGCCCCATATACCATCGCCTATATATAAATTCCCCGCCGCGTCGCGACATATGCTCTTAGGGTTGTGCAAAGACGCATGAGCAGCAGGGCCGCCATCGCCAATATGGCCGAGGCTGTCATTGCCGGCAATGTGCATGATGTACTGGGCAGAAGCAGGGTTATGCGAAAGTAAAAGGAAGAAAAGACCCCATACAAGATATATACGTATTTGTTTCATGGTTAAAGAAGTTAAAGGTGAAAAAATTCATCTAATAAATTTCCATCTCCCGCGAGTCTCCTTTTTCAGGGACTCGCGGGCGTTCTGTGCGGTGCTGCTTATGGTTGTTGTTTTGTTCATTTTTTCATTCTACGTGTTGCACAGCTAAACTTCTGCTTTAACCACCACACTCCATGCCTGTGGTTTTTCTGCAAAAAGAGCTTTTGTTTTGCCCCAGGTGTCTTTAAAGAATTCGGAGAAGCGGTAATGGTCGAGGTCTGCTTCTGATTCCCAATGGCTGTAGGTGAAAAATATTGCGGGATTCTTGCTGTCCTGCCACAATTCGAGATGTGTGCAGCCTTTAAAGCCACGAATGGTTTGTTTGCGGCCATCAAAAAGGTCTGTGAAGGTTTTGATATGCTCGTGGCGGAAGGTCATCTGTACTATGCGCACTATCATTCGAAATAGATTTTTATGTTGTTGTGTTTGCTGCCCAGCTTCAGCCCGAAAAGGTTTGCTGCCCTGCCGCGGTTAATGCAGATCTCGAGGTGGCCATTGCTGTTGAAGCGGCAGAGTTTAACGCCTTCGCGCACATCGGTGTAGCTGTTGCTGAGCTCGGTTATCTCTTCGACGGTCATAAAGCTGAGCCTGAAGTTGCGCCCGTTCCTCTGCTCATCGAACTGCAGGCGGTTGATGTTGAGTACAACATTGCCGTAGTGGTCTATGTGTATGACATCGCAGGCAATATGGTCGGGCCCGATAACGGGGGATGCCAGTGGCTTTGCTTTGCGCAGTTGGTGTGCGGGCAGGTTGAGTGTATTGACATCGGCGCCTTGTAGCTTGCTGATGATCTTTCCGGCTTCGGAGAGCCATTGTATAAAAATATTATCGCTTTCCAGCTCTGCAACCATGTAGGCGGGAACATCGCCTATTGCCATGGGTAGCATGCCGTTGTCGGCGGTAAGGAAGTACTGTTGCCGGTGTTGGCAAAGTATGAGGGCGGGTGGTTTGCCGGCAAACATATCGAACAGGAGGATATGTATGGAGCCCGGAGGGAAGTTTTTCCAGGAAGTTGATAACAGGTAAGCTGCCTGTGGTGTTTGGAAAGGTGTTATCTCGTGGCTTATGTCGATGATAGGTAGGGCAGTATGTTGCATGAGCACGCCTTTGGCAATAGCTACGGAAGCATCGTGCAGGCCAAAGTCGGAAAGTAAGGTGATGCTGCTCATGAAAAATTCCAGGAAGGAAAATCCAAATCCCAAATCAAAAGTACAATGCAAATTGAGATGTTTGTTTAATATTTAAAATGTATCTGAGCTGACCATAATCAGTTGCCGAAATGACGATGATATGACATGAAAATTATGCTGCGGAGGTGCTTGAATTTACCTTTGCGTGAGCGATCTGAGAGGAAATGAGCAATAACGAAAGGCAAAATATGCAACACTTCTGGCTGGCAGGCATCAACTATAAAAAATCTGATGCCTCGGCGCGTGGAACGTTTGCGGTGAATAGTGACCAATATAAATATTTGCTATCTGTAGCGCCGCAATATGGTATTACGGAGTTTTTTATCCTATCGACCTGCAACCGTACAGAGATATATGGTTTTGCAGAGAGCGCTGCCAGCTTAATTGACTTTTTATGTGTGGTGACGGCAGGTGATGCTGCCACTTTTACTGCATCGGCATACGTGAGGAACGGGCAAGGTGCGGTTGAGCATTTGTTTCATGTGGGCGCGGGGCTTGATTCGCAGATACTGGGCGACTACGAGATACTGGGACAGATAAAGAATGCGGCGAAGATATCGAAAGCGCAGGGTTTTGTGGGTGCTTTCCTGGAGCGGCTGGTGAACAGCGTGCTGCAATCGTCGAAAGCTATAAAAACACATACGGCGCTAAGCGGCGGAACGGTATCGGTATCGTTTGCGGCAGTGCAATATATAAGAGAGTATTTTGAGGGTGCAAATTTTACACCGGAAATGAAATGCCCCTCATCTGCACATATGATGACGGATGCCGTGGTGGAGCATTATACTGCACCAACAGCAATAGCAGACAAAAAGATAGTATTGCTGGGTACGGGAAAGATAGGAAAATCGACCTGCCGTAACCTGGTGGACTACCTGGGTACAAAGAATATAACGCTGATAAACAGGACCGAGAGCAAGGCTGCCGCACTGGCTGCAGAACTTGGTGTGCAGCATGCACCCATTGCAGCGCTGGATACAGAACTGGCATCGGCTGACATCATACTTGTGTCTATCAGCTCGCCTGAGCCGATAGTATTGGCAAAGCACCTTGCGGGCAACGGAAAGAAGCTGGTAATAGATTTTTCGATACCATGCACTACTGAAGCGATAGCGCAACAGTTGCCCAATGTGCAGTTTGTGGATGTGGATATGTTGTCGAAAATAAAAGACGAAACGCTGCAGAGCCGTATAAGCGAGATACCTAAAGCAAAGTCGATCATAGGATCGCTGGTGGGTGAATTTATGGAGTGGCACAATATGCGCAAGCATGTGCCGGTGCTTAAAGAGGTGAAGAATAAGCTGAAAGAGATACAGACAGGCGAGCAGCATGATGAGAAGGTACAGAAAGTGATCAACTCGCTGGCCGTTAACATCCGCAACAACAATACACCGGGTTGCCACTACATACAGGCGATCAACGAATTTATAGCATAACCGGCATGGACAGTATTATTCGCATAGGCACTCGTGAGAGTCAATTGGCATTGTGGCAGGCGAATACTGTAAAAGCGTTATTGCAGCAACATGGCTACAAGGCTGAGCTTGTGCTTATAAAGAGCGAAGGCGATACCGACCTTAAAACACCACTATACGAAATAGGTGTGCAGGGCATCTTTACCAAAGCACTGGATATTGCGCTGCTGAATAATGAAATTGATATAGCGGTACATTCTATGAAGGATGTGCCCACTATGATGGCAAAAGGAATAGTGCAGGCGGCAGTGCTGCCACGGGCATCGTACAAAGACCTGTTGGTGCCTAAACCGGGAACTTCGTTTTCGGATAAAGCAGGTATGACCATAGCAACGAGTAGTATAAGGCGCAAGGCCCAATGGCTGCACCGCTACCCGGATAGCAGCATAGAAAATCTGCGCGGTAATGTGAATACACGCCTGCGGAAAGTTGACGAGAGCAACTGGGATGGTGCAATATTTGCGGCTGCGGGGCTGGAGCGTATCAACTTACGCCCGGACAATGCAGTGGAGCTGGATTGGATGCTGCCCGCACCGGCACAGGGTGCCATAATAGTGGTGTGCAGGGAAGGTGATAACTTTTGTCTTGATGCATGCACAAAATTCCATGATGCGGATACAAGCTTGTGCGCCAATATAGAAAGAGATTTCCTGAGGGCGTTGCTGGGGGGCTGCTCGACGCCCATAAGTGCGTTGGCAGTTGTTGAAGATGGTTATCTGCAGTTCAGGGGGAATATACTGAGCAAGGATGGCATGCAGAAGAAAGAAGTGGCAATAACAATGCTGGTGAGCGAAGCTGCCGGACTTGGCAAAATAGCAGCGGAGGAACTATTGAGAGATGGCGGACAGGAAATATTTAATAGTATACGCGATGAAAATTAATACCTACATATTAAGCACGGCAGAACTGACCGATACGCTTGTGCATCATGCAATGGACCATGGTGTGGAGGTGGATGCAGTTTCTTTTATACAGGTGGAGCCGATAAAAGACAGTAACCTGCAGGATGAGTTGAAACACATGGCGCAACTGTCGCTTACTGCTGTTTTTACCAGTGCTAATGCTATTAGCGCTATGGCGGATGTGCTTGCCGGGCGGCCAAACTGGAATGTGTATTGCATTGGCAATGCAACGAAGAAAGCTGTGCTGCAGTATTTTGACGAAGCACAGGTGAAAGGGACGGCGCTTGACGGGGCGTTGCTGGCGGATGTTATCAAGACGCATGGTGTGAAAGAAGTAGTGTTCTTTTGTGGTGATAAGAGATTAGATGCGTTACCGCAGTTCCTGTTCAATAATGATATAATGGTGCATGAGATAGTTGTGTATAAAACGACTGAAACGCCGGAGCAGGTGAGAAAGCACTACCAAGGATTTATGTTCTTCAGCCCGAACGGGGTGAACAGTTTCTTCAGGGTAAATGATATAGACCCGCATGCTGTATTATTTGCTATAGGCAATACTACAGCAAGCGCGCTCAAAGCAAAGGTGGCGAATAAGGTAGTTGTAAGCGAAACGCCATCGAAAGAGCGGATGGTAGAAAAAGTTATCGAGTATTTTCATAAATAAAACATGAGTGTATTAAAGAACGACCTCCTGTTGCGGGCGCTAAAGGGAGAAGAATTGTCTCGCCCACCAGTGTGGATGATGAGGCAGGCAGGCAGGTATCTGCCGGACTATATAAAGCTTCGGGAAAAGTATGATTTCTTTACGCGGGTGGAGACGCCGGAGCTTGCATGTGCAATAACCCTGCAACCTGTGGACCAGGTAGGCGTGGATGCTGCTATTATTTTCTCGGACATACTGGTGATACCACAGGCAATGGGTATGACCGTATTAATGGAAGAAGGAAAAGGACCTTTGTTGCCTAATGTAGTGAAGACGGCAGCAGATATAGACGCACTGAATACAGGCAATGTAGAAGAGAAGCTAAGCTACGTGATGAAGGCGCTGGAACTTACCAAGGGTGAGCTTAACGGGCGGGTGCCGCTTATCGGGTTTGCCGGTGCGACATGGACGTTGCTATGTTACATGGTTGAAGGCAAGGGTAGTAAATCTTTCGATAAGGCAAAACAGTTTTGCTTTACACAGCCTGAGCTGGCGCATAGGTTGCTCCAGAAGATAACAGACGTTACGATCCAGTACTTAAAAGCGCAAGTAAAAGCCGGTGCTGACCTGGTGCAGGTGTTTGATAGCTGGAGCGGAATGTTGAGCCCGGCTGACTTTAGAGCAATTGCCCAGCCATACCTGGTGCAAATAGCGGATGCTGTGAGCAAGGATGCACCAGTGATATTGTTCCCCAAAGGTAGCTGGTATGCGCTGTCTGACCTGAGCAAAACGAGTGCATCTGGGTTGGGGCTTGATTGGAGTGTTACTCCGCAGCTGGCCCGCCAGATGACCAATAACAGTATAACTTTGCAGGGTAATTTTGATCCGTCGAAGTTGCTGGCACCTATACCGCAGATAAAGAAGGAAGTAAAGGAAATGATAGACAGCTTTGGTACTAAAAGGTATATTGCCAACCTTGGTCATGGTATATTGCCAAATGTGCCTGTGGATCATGCGTGTGCTTTTGTGGATACGGTGAAAGAGTATGGTTCGTAATAACAACATCGCATTATGAGCGTAAGAGAACAATTTGCTGATTACATACACGGTTTGCAGGACACTATATGCACTGAACTGGAACTGTTGGATGGCAGCGCGAAGTTTGTGGAGGATAAATGGGAGCGCCCGGAAGGTGGGGGTGGTAAGACGAGAGTTATTACCAATGGCAATGTATTTGAAAAAGGGGGTGTTAATACATCAGTCGTGTTTGGGGCATTGCCATTGGCTATGCAGCAGGCGTTTAAGGTAGGTGAGAGTAATTTCTTCGCTTGTGGGTTATCCCTGGTGATACATCCGCGCAACCCTTACGTGCCGACTGTGCATGCCAACTGGCGCTACTTTGAGCTATACGACAAGGAAGGCAAAAAGCTGGACAGCTGGTTTGGCGGCGGTGCTGACCTTACACCTAATTATATTTTTGAAGAGGATGCCAGGCATTTTCATGAAACGCT
>JBGAJU010000057.1:0-26877 GCA_044224775.1 Flavipsychrobacter sp. | reverse complement strand
TGTAATTCCTGCTGCCGGGCATTTTATTTATGTAGAACAACCAACTATATACACACAAACTATTTTACACTTTCTTAATGAATAGTTATAGCACTGCTGCCATAAAAATCTTACCGCACAAGAGTGCGACGCAACAACCGATGCCACGAAGAGCAAATGCCGGGTTCATAAAAATAACTTCCGTTAGTAAAGCAGTAAAATTGTTTGTACGCAATAAAACCGTAAACTGTTACATTTGCAAACGCTGTTTTAACCAACTAAAAAACGAACGAGCATGAGCCAAAAAATTAAAGTTGCCAACCCGGTTGTGGAGTTGGACGGTGATGAGATGACACGCATTATCTGGAAGTTCATTAAAGAAAAATTGATCCTTCCGTATGTGGATGTTGATATTAAATACTACGACCTCGGTATGGAATACCGCGATGAAACCAACGACCAGGTTACCATTAATGCCGCCAATGCCATTAAGGAATATGGTGTGGGTATCAAATGTGCAACCATTACACCTGATGAGGCACGTGTGGAAGAATTCAAACTGAAACAAATGTGGAAGAGCCCTAACGGCTCTATCCGTAATATACTGGATGGCACAGTATTCCGCGAGCCGATCGTAATGAGCAACATCCCTCGCCTCGTTCCTAACTGGACAGCCCCTATCTGCATCGGCCGCCATGCTTTCGGCGACCAATATCGCGCTACAGATTTTGTAACAAAAGGCAAAGGCAAGCTGACAATTAAATTTGAAGGCGAGGATGGCCAGGTCATTGAGCATGAGGTATATAATTTCAAAGGGGATGGTGTAGCCCTGGCTATGTACAATACCGACGAGTCCATTATGGGCTTTGCACGTTCGTGCTTTAATCTTGCATTGCAGAAAAAGTGGCCGCTATATCTTTCAACAAAGAACACCATCCTTAAAAAATACGACGGTCGCTTTAAAGACATCTTCGAGAAGATATACCAGGAAGAATTCAAAGCAGACTTCGACAAAGCAGGCATTGTTTACGAACACCGCCTGATAGACGACATGGTGGCCAGCGCACTGAAATGGAACGGCAACTTTGTATGGGCTTGTAAGAACTACGATGGCGATGTGCAGAGCGACACCGTAGCACAAGGCTTTGGCTCTCTCGGCCTGATGACCTCAACACTCATCACTCCGGATGGCAAAACTATGGAGGCTGAAGCCGCACACGGCACTGTAACCCGTCACTACCGCGAGCACCAGAAAGGCAAACCAACTTCTACCAATCCGATAGCTTCCATCTTCGCATGGACGCGCGGCCTGGCCTTCCGCGGCAAGCTGGATAACAACCAGGCGCTGATAGATTTCTCTAACGCACTGGAGCAGGTGTGCATAGAAACCGTAGAAAGCGGCAAAATGACCAAAGACCTGGCAGTATGCATACACGGCAACAAAGTGAACCACGGCGAACACTACCTCTACACAGAAGAGTTCCTTGATGCACTGAATGAAGGTTTAAAGAGCAAACTCGGATAATTTCGGGCTAATAATAGTGAAAGGCTTTAACCAAGTAAGATAATAGCTTAAATTTGGTTAAAGCCTTTTCTTATGATAATAGGTGTAGTCGGACCGTACTCCGCAGCAACCGAAGAACAACGCAACAAGAACTTTGAGGCAATGAATATTGCCGCCGCCCGTGTGTATGAGAAAGGGCATATCCCTTTTATAGGGGTGAATATGGCGCTGCCTGTTGTAGCCCAGGCAAATGCAGACAACAAATATGAAGCGGTAATGGAGATATCCCTCGCAGTAATTGATAAGTGCGAAGCCATTTTGATAATTGGTGAGGAAAGTAAAGGGGTAAAGCGCGAAAAGGACGTACTATTATCAAAAGGTCTTCCGGTTTATTATTCAATTGATGAAATACCAAGTTGAATGTTAATGTTTGGTAGCAGATATCACAGGTAATTTGATAAAGTGCCGATTTTACTGCCAATTTCGCATAAAACATACCTTGGCATCCATATTGTAGTAGTTCTGACATGGCTATTAAATGGCGACCGTGTAATAGGTATAAGACCAAAACAAGCAGAGAGTTCAAGCGTGGAGAGTTTAAAAATGGGAAACATGACTTAATGGACTGCGAGAACGGCAAGATCAGACATGTTACTCCCTCTCAATTGTCAAAGTGGTTTTTTAAGGTAATGGATTGAACAAAAAACGGCTGATAAATCAGCCATTTTTTGTTCGTTGTATAACATTTAGTTGTTTTCATTTATCTTTAAATTACATTAATTATTAATTATGGATGGCGAAAAAATAATTGACCACTTAAATAGACGACTACCGCAAACAAAAAGATTAATCGGGCTTGATGATTATGAAATAACTGAAGTAAGGTCGTCATCATACAAAAATATTGGATACAACATTATATCTTGTATGGACAAAAGAGGCGATATTGACATAATAATATTTGATGTATTAATTGATAGTTGGATAAAAGAGATTGAATTGAAAAGTAAACTTTTTAGTCAGGCAGAAGGATTGTTATCTGATTTAAAAATACAAGTTGACTTATTAGAAATTATGAATTCTGGAGATGAAGGGGAAGACAGGACAATATTTATCGTTACTGGCTCCCATGAAGATTTTGATTCGGAAGACGATAATATAATTTTAAAAGGGTTATTGTACTGTGAGTTAAGGGCTAAGGATTTCCCAGCTTATCAAATTGTTTCAGGTCAAGAATCCGCGAGCAACATAAAAGGTCTAATAAACATAGACAATTTCATTTTAGTATAAGGCATCTTCGGATTATTAATAAACTTTAACATTCAACTGAGTTGCTACCCAAAACTGATCTATGCGCAAAATAAACTTCCCCCCAGACTACCAACAAGTAATGCCCTACCTGATCATAAAAGGTGCCGCAGGCTTTATGCAATTCCTCAAAGATGTATTTGAAGCTGAGGAAAAAATGAAACATATGCGCAGCGAAACCCTTGTTGCGCATGGCGAATTACTTGTGGGCGAAAGCGTGATCATGTGTGCAGATGCTACAGAACAATTCGGGGAAAGAGCAGGTGGCTTCATGATTTACGTAAAAGATGCGGACGTAACTTACATGCATGCAATGGCTGCAGGCGCAACACCCATAATGCCGGTATCAGACATGCCCTATGGCCGTAGCGGGGGTGTTACAGACCCATGGGGAAACCAATGGTGGATAACTACACATATCACCCCAAACAACACCCCAAACCCCTAAAGGGGCTTCCTCATGTTATTCTATAAAATGAGTAGAAAAACGAAAGTTGAACTATAGCTGAAAATACATTCACCAGCGAAGCCCCTTTAGGGGTTTGGGGTGAGGTTTTATATCTCCAGCAGCGTCTTCATCGGATCCTTCCCAAACAGCAACAATTCCGGGCTCTCCAGCAATTCCTTCACCCTCACCAAAAAGCCCACCGACTCACGTCCATCAATAATGCGGTGGTCATAGCTCAGTGCCAGGTACATCATTGGGCGTATTTTCACATCGCCGTTCACAGCTATGGGGCGCTCCTGTATCTTATGCATACCCAATATCGCCGATTGCGGGATATTGAGAATTGGTGTAGACATCAGCGATCCAAACACACCACCATTAGTTATAGTGAATGTGCCGCCCGTCATTTCATCAGGGGTCAATTTATTATCGCGAGCCTTAGTAGCCAGCTTCACTACTTCTTTCTCCACATCAGCCATGCTCAGGCTTTCCGCATTACGTATAATAGGCACCACCAGCCCCTTTGGCGCTGATACAGCGATCGAAATATCGCAGTAATCATGGTAAACAAGCACATCACCATCAATATAAGCATTCACTGCGGGCCACTCTTGCAGAGCGGTGCAGCACGCCTTCACAAAGAACGACATAAAACCAAGGTTCACCCCATGCGATTCTTTAAATCCATCCTTATACTGCTTGCGTATCTCCATGATACGCGTCATGTCCACTTCATTAAAAGTGGTCAGCATCGCAGTACTGTTCTTTGCCTCCACCAGCCTGCGCGATACTGTTTTGCGCAGGTTACTCATTTTCTCCCGGCGCTCGCCGCGGCTAAACGCCTCATCCCCGCCCTTGCGACCGGGATGCGCAATAGCCTCCAGCACATCCTGCTTCATTATCCTGCCTTTGCTGCCGCTACCCTTAACTTCTGTAGGATTCACCTTCTTATCGCTCATTATGGCCTGCGCCACAGGTGTCGCTTTCACATCGCTCTTAGGCGCTTCTGCTTTTGCCGGTGCAGCCTTTTCTTCTTTTTTAGGTGTTTCAGCTTTTGGCGCAGGTGCAGCTGCCGGTGCGCTTTCAGGCTTTGCCGCCTTTTCGTCTATTTTGCAAACAAGGTCACCAATAGCAAGGGTTGCACCTTCCTGTGCTACTATTTTCAAAGTCCCTGCCTGCTCGGCATTCAGTTCAAAAGTTGCCTTTTCCGATTCCAGCTCACATAGTATCTCATCACGGTTCACATAATCACCATCCTTTTTCAGCCATTTTACTAAAGAGACCTCACTTATGGATTCACCTACGGTTGGAACAACTATATCTATCATATATCTGTACTATGGGCTGCAAAATTACCAAAGTGTAGAGTATAAATCAAAAAGAAAGGAAAATACTAACTCGTAAGCCACACACCAAGCCTGCACAGCAACAGGCCAACAATTACGCTTAATCCAATATATATAACTGCAGTAACAGACTGACCTTTCTCCATCAGGTTCACATTCTCCAGCGCAAATGCTGAGAACGTAGTGAACCCGCCACAGAAACCTGTAGCAAGCAACAACATGCCGCCTTCCTGCAACCATTGATTGCGTATTGCCAGGCCAAACAGCAACCCTATAAGCAACGAGCCAACAATATTGATAAGAAATGTACCAAACGGAAATGGATGCTGCGTGTACTTACCCACAGCATAGGTCACCGCATACCGCAGCATACTACCCACCGCGCCACCGGCACCAACTAATAAAAGAGAACGGAGCATAATTATACCCCACAAGTTACAAAATTGTTACTTGCCAAACTTATTTTTCAGTGCGCTTAGCGCATCGCTCATGCTCACTTCTTTAGTTTCTTGTGGCTTAGGTTTACTGAAGTCCTTCCGCTGTTGTGGTTTAGCTCCTTGGCCAGGTGGCTCCTGCGCTTGTTTTATCGATAGCGCAATACGCTTCCTCGCAATATCCACCTCGGTCACCATCACCATTACTTTCTGGTTCAGCTTCAGCACCTCATTGGGATCTGTAATGTACTTGTGAGCGATCTCCGATACATGCACCAGCCCGTCCTGCTTCACGCCTATGTCCACAAAAGCGCCAAAACGGGTAATGTTGGTAACAGCACCCGGCACCACCATGCCCACCTTCACATCTTCTATGCTGTAAATGGCTGCAAATTCAAATTGCTGCACCTCGCTGCGCGGGTCAAGGCCGGGCTTCTTCAATTCATTTACTATATCTTTCAGTGTATGCTCACCCGTTTCCTTGGTGATATACTTTTTAATATCCAGTTTCTTCACCAACTCCTCGTTGCCTATCATAGACTTTACATCAGCACCAATATCCGCCGCCATCGCCGACACTACCGCATATGCCTCAGGGTGCACCGCACTCGCATCCAGTGGATCATCTCCGTCTTTTATCCGCAAGAACCCGGCACATTGCTCAAACGCTTTATTGCCTAACCTCGGCACTTTCAATAATTGCTTGCGCGATGTGAACCTGCCCAGCTCGTTCCTGTAGTTCACAATATTCTCCGCTATCGATGACCCTATACCGCTCACATAGCTCAGCAAATGCTTGCTGGCAGTGTTCAGGTTCACGCCCACGGTGTTCACACAGCTTATCACCGTCTGGTCAAGGCGCTCCTTCAATCGCACCTGGTTCACATCATGCTGGTACTGGCCTACTCCTATGCTCTTGGGGTCTATCTTCACCAGTTCTGCCAGCGGGTCCATCAGCCTGCGACCAATGCTCACCGCTCCACGCACCGTAATATCCTCGTTCGGAAACTCCTCCCGCGCTATTTCCGATGCCGAATAAATAGAGGCACCATCCTCGTTCACCAAAAATATCGGCAAGCCCAAATTCAGCTTCTTGATGAATTGCTCCGTTTCCCTACCCGCAGTACCATCTCCTACCGATATTGCCTGCAACTTATACTCCTGCACCAGCGCCCGCACTTTATGCTCCGCATCAATCAGCCTGCCCGGTTCATGTATGTATATCAATCCTGTTTTCAGCAGCGCACCCTTCTCATCCAGGCATACTGTCTTACAACCGGTACGATAGCCGGGATCTATAGCCAGTATCCGCTTACTGCCCAATGGCGAACTCAACAACAACTGCCTCAGGTTCTCTGCAAACACATTTATTGCCTCTTCGTCTGCTTTTGTTTTCAGCGCCGTGCGAAACTCACTCTCCAGCCCCGGCTGCAGCAATCGCCTCCACGAATCTTTTATCGCCTTCTTCACCTGTGCACTTTCATCATTGTTTGCTTTCACAAACAACTCTTCCACCATCATCAGCGCATCATCTTCTTCAGGCGATATCGCCATCCTCAGCATACCCTCCATAAACCCGCGCATAATAGCCAGCATCCTGTGCGATGGTATCTTGGATATAGGCTCCGAGAAATCGTAATAGTCTTTGTACTTAATGGCTTCCTGTTCCTTATCTGCCAGCACCTTGCTTTGTATGGTCGCCTTTTTCTCAAACAGGTTACGCATCCTTGCGCGCACTTCGGCATGCTCATTCACCATTTCGGCAATAATATCGCGTGCGCCCTGCAACGCATCATCAGCGCTTTTCACCTGCTCATTTATATAGCCACCTGCTTCCCCCGCCACATCAATATTGCGCTGTTCCAGCAGCAGCAATGCCAGTGGCTCCAGTCCGTTCTCTCTTGCGGTCTGCGCCTTGGTTTTGCGCTTGGGTTTGTAGGGCAGGTAAATATCCTCCAGTGTGGCAATAGTGGTGGCTGCATTTATTTTAGCCTGCAGCTCCTCCGTCATCTTACCCTGCTCGGTAATGGTCTTCTCAATAAACGCTCTCCGCTCCCCGAACTCTTTCTGGAAGTTTGCTTCATCCTGTATCTGCTGCACCTGCACCTCATCCAGCGCACCTGTTTTATCCTTACGGTAACGGGCAATGAAGGGAATCGTAGCACCTTCTGCCAGTAATTCCAGCACCGCATTTACATCCTGTTGTCTTAAGTTCAATTTGGCAGATACACTGCCTGCATACTCCATCATACTCTTTTTATTCGGACTGCGAATGTATGTTTCCCGATGGAATTGAAAAAAGAAATTGTTTAGTAATGTTTATAACACACTAATATCAATCAATTGATTATTTTTACTGAAGTGGCTTCATCAAAAATCAATTCTGGAAACCGCCTGTATAATGCTTAGAAATAAATTTAAAGCAAATACTTTTGAAACCTGTCTGGCAATATTTACCTTTTTAAGCCTGCTTTTATTCATCTTCGTACAATTTGACCTTCTTTCACCTACAACAAAAAATAACCCTTTCAAAGAATATTACTCAAACTACTGGATTAGGATAATATTTGTCTTTACACTTTTTACGCGAGCCCTGTTTATTGTAACTTTTTTATTGCTTGCATTTAAAGAAAAAAAGAACTATTTTATTAATGTGGTGTATTTAATTTCTGCATTTATAATTGGTTTTTTGCAGTGGTTTGAATTATACTATGGCTCAACTTTTTATTACGGAGAGGTTCGCGACAAACAAGGTCTAAGTTTCCCTTTCCTCTCTGCTGCTATGTTTACCCTTATTATTTGGAAACCATATTATGGCAAACAACAAGGCAAAGACTTTGCGGTCAAAATTACCTTTTCTGTCTTGTTGTATATAGGATTATTTCTGCTATGGCAATACGCGCATGAAGCTTGGAACCTTTATCAATCGTAATATTTAATCCACCCAATCACACACAAACACATTCGTATCGTGCCCGCCTTTGTTGTTGCGGTTAGAGCTGAAGATGAGCTTCTTGCCATCAGGCGAGAACATCGGGAAGGCATCAAACCCGTTGTCGTGAGATATGCGCTCCAGCCATGTTCCTTCCAGGTTGGTCATATACAGGTTAAAAGGGAACCCGCGCTCATATTCATGGTTCGATGCAAAGATGATACGCTTCCCATCCGGCATAAATGATGGCGCCCAGTTGGCTTTGCCCAACCGTGTCACCTGGTGGGCATCACTGCCATCAGCATTGGCTACAAATACTTCCATCTTGGTTGGCATCACCAGACCTTGCGCCAATAGATCTTTGTATTCTTTTACTTCCGCCTCCGTCTGTGGGCGGCTCGCACGCCACACTATTTTCTTCCCATCGGGCGAGAAGCACGCGCCACCATCATAACCCACGGTATTGGTTATCTGCTTCACATTCGTGCCGTCTATGTTCATGGTGTACAGGTCAATATCTCCATTCCTCATACTGGTGAAGATTATCTTATCTCCCTTTGGCGACACCACACCCTCCGCATCATAGCCCGGAGTATTGGTCAACTGCTTGGTTATCTTACCATTAAAATCTGCAACAAAAATGTCATACCCTTCATATATCGGCCACACATACTTCTTTATCTTAGTCCTGTCCGGCGTTGGCGGGCAGGTATCAGCCGCCTTATGCGTAGATGCATACAAAAAATGTTTCTTATCCGGCATAAGGTAAGCGCAGGTAGTTCGCCCCTTGCCCGTGCTCACCAGCCTGAATTTGAACTTATTCTTAGCCGATTTGGGTATAGCGCCGTAAAATATCTGGTCACATGGCACACCATCTTTCGCATCCGTCCGTTGAAACGTGATATGTTCATTATCAAAACCAAAATATGCCTCCGCATTATCACCCCCAAAGGTCAATTGGCGCATATTTTTAAAATGCTTTTCATCATCATAGATCAGTTTGGCAGTATCCTGCGCCTTTGACAGTATAGATATAGATAGAAAAAATGTAGTGAGTACTCTTGCAGTCATATAAAAATATAAGCCGCAAAACTAGCTCAACCCCAATACATTAAACCTGACAGCACCGGCTGAATTGTCAGTAAACTGTAAAAGATTAACAATTACGAAAGCTGAATTGGCACAGATTTTGCCACATTTAACTGCTGAAGTTCTTTGAAATTTTATATTACTGTATATACACCTATTATACCTAAATTATACCTTTTTCGGGTATAATTATACCTTTTGGGGGTATAAATATACCCTTTTATACCCCTTTATACCTTACAATAAAAAACAAGATGATTGCCCATGGCGCATTTCACCCATACCAAAAAAAATTATCCACCCAAAACAAGCCTATCCCCGAAATTATACCTTTCAACCCGTCAACCAATCAACTATTTGTCATAGCGAGCCTCGAACTACAACTAATCAACCTACCTTTGCAGCCCTTTATGCACTACGTTTCAGCCGATAAGATCAGTAAATCATATGGAATAAAGCCTTTATTCACCAATATCACCTTCCATATCAGCGAGGGAGATAAGATCGCCCTTATTGCCCGCAATGGCACCGGCAAAAGTACCCTGCTCAAAATACTGGCCGGCAAAGACACGGTAGATGAAGGTAACCTGTGGGTGCACAAAGACGTTACTGTCGCCCTTTTCGAACAAGACCCGAAATTCGATGAAGAAGGTTCAGTGGCAGATAACATCTTCCACTACCGCCACCCGGTTGCCGAAGCCATGCGGAATTATGAAAAGATATTAGCGGCAGAATCAAAAGACCCTGTTGAACTTTCTGCTGCCCTCGCACGTATTGATGAACTCGGCGCCTGGGATTTTGAAGCTAAAGTGCACCAGATACTGGCAAAGCTGAACATCAACTTCCTCAACCAAAAGGTAAAAACACTCTCCGGCGGGCAACGCAAAAGAGTAGCATTAGCACAGGTACTTATAGATATAGGGTTTGAGCACAAACATGTACTGCTCATAATGGACGAACCCACCAACCACCTCGACGTAGCAATGGTAGAATGGCTGGAAAGCTATCTGAACCATGAGAACGTCACCCTCATGATGGTCACCCACGACCGCTACTTCCTTGAGGATGTATGTGACGAGATATGGGAAATAGACGGCGAGAACCTCTACACCTACAAAGGCGACTATGCCGACTACCTCGAGAAAAAAGCTGCACGCATTGAGAACACGGTTGCCAACATAGACAAAGCACGCAACCTCTACCGTAAAGAACTGGAATGGATGCGCAAGCAACCACGCGCACGCACCACTAAATCGCGCAGCCGAGAAGATAATTTCTACGAGATAGAAAAGAAAGCCAAACAAAAAGTAGTAGACCAACAGGTAGAACTGCAGATGAAAATGAACCGCCTGGGTGGCAAAGTGGCAGAACTGAAGAAGGTCTACAAAAGCTTTGGCGATAAAGTGATCCTCAAAGGGTTCGATTACACTTTCAAAAAAGGCGAGCGTGTTGGCGTGATCGGTGAGAACGGCGCAGGTAAAAGTACCTTCCTGCATATGCTCCAGGGGCTGGAGCCGCAGGACAGCGGCAAGATAAATATCGGCGATACGGTTGTCTTCGGCAACTTCTCTCAAACAGGTTTAGAGATAAAGGAAGACATGCGCCTCATAGAATATGTAAAAAACATCGCCGAGAATTTCCCTTTGGCTGATGGCAGCACCATCAGCGCATCTCAGTTCCTTACCCTGTTCCTTTTTCCACCTGAACAACAGTACACCTACATCTCAAAACTCAGCGGTGGAGAAAAGAAAAGACTGCAACTGCTATCGGTTCTTTTCCGCAACCCAAACTTCCTGATACTCGACGAGCCCACCAACGACCTCGACCTCCCTACCCTTTCTGTGCTAGAGAACTTCCTTAGCGAATTCCCCGGATGCCTCCTCATAGTTTCCCACGATCGCTACTTCATGGATCGCCTGGTAGACCATTTGTTTGTATTCGAAGGCAATGGTGTGGTCCGCGACTTCCCCGGCAACTACAGCAACTACCGAATTGAAGAAAAGGCCAAGGAGAAAGAAGTAAAAAAAGAAGAAGTTAGCAAGCCTCAGGTAACTGAAATCCCATCACAGGCAACAAATTCTAAACCACAAACAAGCAAGAAATTCTCTTTCAAAGAAAAACGCGAATTCGACCAACTGGGTAAAGACATTGCCTACCTTGAAGCCGAGAAAACAACCATTACTGAAAAAATGATAGAACCCGGCCTCAATTACGACCAAATGCAACAGTTGAGCAATCGCATATTATTCATTACCCAGCAACTCGAAGAGAAAGAAATGCGCTGGCTGGAGCTCAGCGAGTATATCCAATAACCGTTAATATTTACATAAACAACTTTTCATAACTGTATTTCGGTTATTTTTGTAGACTTTAAAAATCACATAAAAAATGAAACTTTTAAACTCGATCATAGCCTGTGCTGTGATGTTTGCCACAACCAATGTAATAGCGCAAGATGCCGACGAAATAATGAAAAAACACGAGCAGGCGATTGGCGGAGCAAAAAGTTGGGATAAAATAAACACCATGGTATTAAAGGGTAACATTTCCCAATCAGGCATGGACATCCCTATCGTACAAACTATTATGATAGGCAAGGCTATGAGAACCGATATCACCTTCATGGGCAAATCAGGCTTCCGCATCCTGACTACTACCGAGGGCTGGCAATACCTGCCATTTATGGGTGCTGCGAAACTGGACACTATGAAGCCCGATATGGTGGCAAAATCCCAAAAGCAGCTCAGCATTAAAGAGCAACAAATGATGGACTATAAAGCAAAAGGCATAAAGATTGAGTATATAGGCAAAGACACCGTAAGTTCTTTTGCTTGCCACAAACTTAAGTTCATCGACAAGAACGGCGACGAATCTTTCGCATATATCGATTGCGAGAACTACTACCTGATGCGTAGCGAGACAAAGATCAAGAAAGACGATGAAGAGCAAGAGGTGGCCGTGATCTTTAAAAACTATAAAAAATTTGATGACGGTATTGTTTTCCCAATGATCATAAATGCTGAGGGCGTGGACGTGGTATTCTCATCAATAGACATCAACAAGCCGGTTGACGAAAGCATATTTAAACCAAACCTTCCGGCAGACGCTGCTACTGAGTCTGAAAAGAAATAATCTGTCCTTTGAAAACTAGTGGCTACCATAAGGTAGCCACTAGTTTTCAAAGGAATACCCCAAAATAAAATACCGCTTTTGCACAAATCATTATATTAGCTGTAAAAGCGTTTCTTATCAGCAGCATCCTCATCACGCAGTTAAGGTCTGGCGACCAAAAAGCATTTAAACAACTGGTAGAAGAATACCAGGCTAAAGTGTTTAATACTGCTATCAGCATGGTCCAGGATCATGGTATTGCTGAAGATATTACACAGGAGGTTTTTGTAACCGTATTCCGGTCGGTACTTTCCTTTAATGCACGATCGTCAATATCCACCTGGATCTACCGCATCACAGTAAACAAATGCCTCGACCACTTGCGTGCACAAAAAAGGCAAAAACGAACCGGCATTTTCAGCTCTGTATTTTATAAAGATTCCGGTGAGCCTCTGATAGATAAACCCAATTTCGACCATCCGGGTGTGAAACTGGAGCAACGCGAAAATGCCCGCTACCTGTTCGAGGCCATCGACACCCTCCAGCATAACCAAAAAACCGTATTTGTTTTAGCACATATAGAGGAATTACCGCAGAAAGACATTGCAGAAATCATGAATTTGTCGGTAAAAGCAGTGGAATCCCTGCTGCAGCGTGCCAAAATGAACCTTAGAAAGAAATTATCCGACATCTACGAAGGAAAAATATCCAATGAACGTCTAAATAATCGTTATGACAAATAACACAGGTAAAGAAAAGTGGATAGATGATGTTCTGAACAGTGTTCAGGGCATGTCCCGTATTCATCCTCAGGGTGTATATGACAATGCCATGGCGAACCTGGGCAAGCCACGCACCGTTACGCACCCATTTCCTGTTATGCGTTGGGCTGCAGCCGCTATATTGCTGCTTGCGTTGAACATCGGTTCGGCAATCTATTATAAAAGCAATGTCCGGGTAAGCAGTAACACCTCAAGCGAGAATCCGCTTGCCTTGCAATTCCAATCATCATCTTATAACTACTAATCATGGACAATAAGAGGATGAGAATATTACAATGGATCATAGCACTACTGGTATTATGTAATGTAGGGCTAATACTCACCATATGGCTAAAACCACATAACGATGGTCTGCAACGCCACGAAACACCGCGAGATTATGTGATACGTAATCTCAAATTCTCTGCCGATCAGGTAGCTAAATACGATGTACTTATAAAAGACCACCAGCGATCCATGCACGAGCTACGGGACGAAGCCAACGAATACCGCACAACACTCTTTGCTAACCTGAAAAATGAACAGCAATCCGCTGCGATCACTGATTCACTCACAACACTCATTGCCAATGTGCAGAAACAAATAGAAGTGATCACGTACAACCATTTTGCACAGGTGAGAACGATTTGTACTGATGCACAGAAACCGGAATTTGACAATATTATTGGCGATGTGATCAAGAAGATGAATGGCAGGCCACCGCACCCTCCCGGGGATGGCCACGGCCCACCTCCGCCCGGTGGGCCTCCACCACCACCGGATGGCACGTAAATCCTTAACTTAGCAAAATGAACCGTTTTATTGTTGTGCTGTTCCCGTATCTGCTGGCTACACCTCTACCCACCTATAGCCAGGAGGGCGCAACAGAATGGGTGTTATCTGCCAAAGACACCGATAAAGTGGAAATAGACTTGAGGGCTGTCTTCAAAAACAGGATATTAAGAACTGGCGACAAACCCTACGTCTCTCCTCATGGCGATACGTTTTATGTGGATATATTCCGTTTTTATATCACCAATATCAGTTTCCTTGGCGAACGTTCCGTAACATTAACCAACAGCCACCTATTTGATGTGGCCGATACTAACTCTTATTCTTTCTTAGTAAAGAATGTGCCGCCGGGTGTTTACCACTCTGTACGTTTTATTGTAGGTGTAGATAGCATAGCAAATGTATCGGGCGCCAACAGTGGTGACCTTGACCCAGTTAACGGTATGTATTGGGCATGGAACAGTGGCTACATTATGGCAAAGTTTGAAGGCCATTCTAATGTTTGCAAAACACTACATAACGCTTTTGAGTTTCATATCGGCGGGTATATGACTCCATATAATGCAGCAAGAACTGTAACGCTTAAGATACCGGAAGAATTCCGGGTGGGCAGGCAAAGCATGCCCGGCATTTCATTAACTGCCGATGTTGCTGCATGGTTCGCCGATAAACTCGACCTCTCCAGAACCAACAGTATCATGATACCCGGTAAAAACGCTTGCATGATGGCAGACAATTACGCAAAAATGTTTTTTATTGACGAAGTATCCTACACCCCGCTTAACCGATGAAAAAGTATGCAGTATCCATATCGTTGGGTATTTTCATACTCTTTATTTCTTCCGCTTTCGATACAAAGACTGAAGAAATAAAGTTCATCATTCCCGAAGGCTGGCCTAAGCCAGTATACGACTTCTCCAAAAACAAGCTCACACCCGAAGGTTTTAAACTCGGCCGCAAACTATTCTACGACCCCATCCTGTCCCGCGATGGTTCTACCTCCTGCGCTAATTGCCACACGCAATGGTCTGCATTCACGCACGTAGATCATGGCCTCAGCCATGGCATCAACGGGCTTAAAGGCAAACGCAACTCGCTTACCATCTTCAACCTTGCCTGGAACAAGTCATTCATGTGGGATGGTGGCGTGAATCATCTTGAAGTTCAACCGCTTGCTCCCATCAGTAATGAGGTAGAAATGGCCAACTCGCTTGAGAACATCGTTAAGGCCCTGGATACCGCACGCGGATACCGCGCCCGTTTCTACCTTGCCTTTGGCGACAGCACTATTACCGGGCAGCGGGTACTAAAAGCGCTCTCACAGTTCCTAATTATGTTCCAGTCCTACAACTCCAAATACGACAAATACATGCGTAAAGAACCCGGTGGCGAAATGACCGAACAGGAATTGAACGGCCTCGTCTTGTTCCGCAAACATTGCAACTCCTGTCATACAGAGCCACTTTTCACCAACTATTCATTTCAGAACACGGGCTTGGCTGTGGACACCGGACTGAAAGACTACGGCCGCATGGCTATAACACACAATCCTAAAGATTCGCTCAAATTCAAAGTACCCTCCTTGCGCAATGTAGCCATGTCATACCCGTATATGCACGATGGCAGGTTCCGCAGCATCATCCAGGTGCTGGACCATTATACCAACAACATTATCCAATCCCCCACTCTTGCCAAAGAGTTCAAAAAACCAATGGCACTCTCCCCACAGGATAAGAAAGACATCATCGAATTCCTGAAGACACTTTCTGATAAAGATTTCTTGTATGATATACGACTCCGTGATTGGAGGGACTAGACTATTTGAAGATTCTACCCTAAACCGTAACTTCACCCGATAAATGACCAAACCACTCTTCATAGCCCTCGAAGGCATAGACGGCAGCGGCAAAAGCAGCCAGGCACGATTGTTGGCGGAAAAGCTGCAACAGGCGGGGCATAAAATACACCTTACCCTAGAGCCTACCACCGGGCACATAGGCTCCATTTTACTAGACATACTGAAGAAGAAAATAAAAAGCGATCACCGCACAATAGCAGCACTCTTTGCTGCCGACAGGCTGGAGCATCTGCTGAATGAAGAAACAGGCATTGTAAAAAAACTGGAGGAAGGTTACACCGTCATCACAGACCGCTACTATTTTTCCTCCTATGCATACAACGGCGCACATTCCGACATGGACTGGGTAATAGAACTAAACAAAATGGCCGCACAGGTACGTCGTGCCGACCTGAATATCTTCATCGATGTCCCACCCGAGGTTTGCATGCAACGCATCAACATCAACCGTGGCACCACCGAATTGTTCGAAAAAACAGACATACTCACCAAAGTACGCAATAAATACTTCGAAGCATTCGACAAGCTGAAGAACGAAGAAAACATCTTCATTGTTGATGGCAATCGCGACATCGATGCAATCGCAAGCGACATCTGGAATAAAGTATCAGACATTTTATAAAACAATGTGCCGCAACTTTCATTGCAGCACATCAGCTAAATAATTTTTACAACTATCATCTATCCACAACTACATGATATATCATGCGCTCGGCACTCGATGACACCACCACAAGGTAGGTACCATTAACTATGCTGTTATTCAGTACCACGTGCTTATTAAGTCTGCCTTTGGGCACCTCAACCTGCTCATTGTACACTGTTTGACCCAGTGCATTCATCATCACTATGGCAACATTGCCATCAACCATCAATCCTAGGCTGCCTTCTATTGTAAACTCACCTTTATTAGGATTAGGCACAAGTGTAAACTTACGGCCTGTATTAGGATCCGCCTTCACCTCCAGGTTCCATACACTCACCTGTATACCTGAGCTATGAACCGTACGTGGATAAACACAAGATTCACTGCTGGTCAGTTCACAGCTCACAATCGCATTATCCGGCAAGGCAGTAGTAATATACATTGAGTTTGTAGCACCTGCCAACGCAAAACCATTCACACGCCATTGGTAAGAGGGGGTTAATCCTGGATAAGGTGCCACTGCAATAAATGTATCCGGTGTGCCCAGTGCAAAACCAAGCTTGGTAGCATAAACAGTAATAGTGTTGGGCAACTTAGGCTGAACCATTGCAGTATAAGTAGCGCTCGCTTTGTTAGTATCGGCACAAAGATAATTGCTGGTCATCACCACAGTTATCCTGTCTCCGTTTGTGGGAGGATATTTATACACCGCACCTACGCCGGGTATGAAGGTCCCGTTCACATACCATAAATAAGTTGGCGCAGTTCCACCCAATGTCGGCATGGCCGTAAATGAAACAGAGTCACCTGCACACAATGCGCTTTTGCTCGGCGAAATTGCCACCGACGGCCTGCCCGATGTACCCACCGTTACGGCGACAGCTGCAGATGTCGCACTGCAGCCACCCGGATAAGAGACCACCACTGTATAATTACCCGTAGCGGTCGCAGTATATGTTGAGGTAATAGCACCCGGTATATTTACTCCTCCTTTCTTCCATTGGTAGATATAGCCCGTTCCGGTCGATGCGCCCAAAACAACACTGCCGCCCGAACAGAAACTCGTAGGCCCGCTCGGAGTAATGCTTACCGCCGAAGGCGACGTCACGTTCAGAGTCGCAAAACTCCTTGATATGCAACCTGAAGCATTTACACTATATGTTATCGTAGTCGATCCAAGGCTTACCCCTGTAGCAACACCTGAACTGCTGCCTATGGTAGCCACGGCTGGGATGCTGCTGCTCCATGTACCACCGGGTGTGGCATTCGCCAATACGGTGGTACCACCCGCACAAATACTTAATGAACCGGTAATGGGAGTAATTGCAGAACCCACACCAACGGTAACCGTCAGCGTTGCAAAGCCAGTACCACACATGTTAGTGATAGTATAAGTAATATTTGTAGTACCTGCAGAAAGTCCTGTCACAACTCCAAGAGAGTTGACCACACCTACAGAAGGATTACTGCTAGTCCAGGTACCACCTGGCATAGAATTCGCCAATGGCGTTGTAAACCCAATGCAAACTGCAGGAGACCCTGTTATTGGTCCTGGTGTAGCCGTCATGACGGAAACCGCTACTACCGATGAAGTGGCCGCGCAGGGCCCGGAGGTTACAATAACCGAATAACTGCCGTTTGATGATGCAGTGAAGGATGATGTAGTTGCACCGGATACAGCCACCCCACCCAATAGCCATTGATAAATAAAACCCGCACCTGTATTAGCATTAAGCACAACACTGCCCGGGGAACAGAATGTGGTAGGCCCGGCAGGTGTGATGGTAGCACCAGGGCTGGGCATAACAGTTACAGTAGTACCTGTAGAGGTTGTACTGCATCCTGCGCCATTTGTAACGGCTACACTATAACTACCTGACACAGCAGCTGTATAAGAAATACTTGTTGCCCCTGATATGGGCCCACCGCCTGAAAGCCACTGGTAAGTGAACCCCGACCCGGGGTTCGCATTCAGCACTACATTACCACCTATACAAAACGTTGTAGAACCTGCCGGTGTAATGGTGGCCGTCGGTGACGAGGAAAGTGCTACTGCGGTAATCGGGGAAACCGCTGTACAACCTATAGAGCTGGTTACGCGCACTGTATAATTTCCTACTACACCGGTTGTGTGCGTAAGGTTTGTTGCACCCGCAATATTACTGCCGCCCAGCATCCACTGGTAATTCATTCCCGCAGGGCTTGCTGTAAGCGTGGTTGTACCGCCCGCACATATAGAGGCCATAGGGAATGGCGTGATGGCTGCGGCAGGTATTGCATTCACTGTAACTATCTTTTTTGCATCGCAACCGCTGCCAACTGAGTACTTTATGGTATCAATGCCTGGGGCAATACCGGTAACTAGACCTCCGCTGCTTACAGTTGCAATACCAGGAAAGGTGCTCGTCCATGTCCCACCCGGCGTAGCATTAGAAAGAAGCGTTGTACCGCCGATACATATACCGGTAACACCGGTAATATAAGCCGGGAAAGGCACATATGCTGAGCCAACGCCAACGGCATACCACGCATCGGTAACAGTGATCACTTGCTGAGAGCAGGCACCAAAAAGTAGGGTCGCAGTGTTGATAGACTCCGTTCGCATCTCATTGTAATCAGCGGTTGGGGTCAGCACGAGCTCGGTCTGATAAAGGATTTTTGCTGCATCTGTAAATCCAATACCCGTAACATTATATACATTCGAGAGATCGTTGGTACCGGCCTCACCATTCACCACTATATAGTACCACTTATTCATCACTCCGCTGTTCGTATGCACACCACAATTGTCGTTCGTACCATCAGGCACGCAACCCACCTGGTTCACCCAATAAGTGCCACCATATGTATCAGGGTCGCTCCTCAGGTTTGGGAAGTCCATCCTGCGCAACGGTGTTCCACAATCAATTTCTTCTCCCATAGCCCATGTACTTTTAGCTACAGCATCAACCTCGCCAACTGCTGCCCATGCCTCTATGGTTGCTCCCCAACAATCGCTAAACGCCTCATTCATAGCGCCCGATTCCAATTCGTAAACAAGATCCGAAGTGAACTGGCAAACACCATGTCCTATCTCATGCGCCGTAACATCCAGGCTCACCAGTGCATCAAACCCGGAACTACAGCCCGATCCATCACCATAGGTCATCTCGGAACCATTCCAGAACGCATTATTGAAACTCGTACCATAGTGCACATATTGCAACAATATCCCGTCACCATCGTCGTAACTGTGGCGTCCTTGTTCTGAAAGCCAGTAATCGTATACCGCTTCCGCCCCCCAATGCGCATCCAATGCTACGTTATCGCCCGCCACTGGCCACGTGTTGGTAGCGCTGGTATACTCTGTTGCTGCCCCATAGCTGGTGCCATTATTCATGTCAAGGGTATGGACTCCGCTACCACGCGTAGAGTCAAACAATTCATAAGTCGGACCTATATCGCTGGTAACAAAATTCACCGTCCCGCTATATTTAGTTGCACCATTTGCAGCGGTATGTTTTATCAATGGATTAGAGAACAATACTTTCCCTGTCATCGCATCCACGTAAACTTCCTGTTTGCTCAATGGTTGCTGCGCGTAAATAGTAAACATCCATGCAAGGCGCACTTTCCTGTCCCTTTGGGTCGTTCTGTGATCATCTATTAACCTCAATACCCCTTTAGGGTAGAAAGATGTATCCGGTTTATGATAGATAGCCTTGATTCGTTGCTCCTCTTTCGGGTCTTCCCATATGTATTTTTCTGCTCCAACAAATTTTAGCGCATATGCCAGGGCACCTCTTTCAGAAATCGCTGGTACTGCTGGCGTAGATGGAGTGACCTCGTAAAAATCGCCGTTGATAAATACCACCTTCCCGCTCTTACACGTAAGCGTATAGGTACCATGTGCAACTTTCACCCCTTTGTAATATTGTGTATATCTTTTTACGATTATTCCCTGTTTGGTTGTAGTATTTGACGTGAGAACCATCACATTATCGATGCCGTCTATATCGAGGTACTTTCTGAATATTTCTTGCGCCTGGTCCTCACGCCAATTTTCATTTGCATTAAAGTATATCGACTTATGCACCAACTGACTATACCCATTATTCACGAAGGTGACCATCGCCAATAAAGCAAATGAATAAAATAATAAATTCTTCATTATACGGGAGATTTGTTCAAAGGTAATCCAAAAAAGTGCTTATACGACAAAGTAACCGTCTAAACATTAAATGACCTGACCATATATAACGTAGTGGAGGATATTCAAAAAGGAACAGGCACCAACGATTGGTGCCTGTTCCTTTTTGACCCAGTAGCGAAACTATCTGTTCAGTGTCATCTGGAATACAGAATTTTCGCTTTCTATCGTCACAATTACGTGGTAAGTACCGTTTGCAAGGCCCGCATCCAGTGTAATACTATGGCCAAGAGCCCCATTAGATACTTCAGCTTCTGCATTATAAACCGTTTGTCCAAGCTCATTGGCAACAATAATTGTTGCCTTACCCGAATAGGTTCCGACACTACCTTTTATTACAAAAGTTCCTCGATTAGGGTTAGGCACCAATGTAAACCTGTTGCCTGTATACGGATCTGGCTTAACATCCAGCGCCCATACACTTATCTGCACACCCGAGCTATGAACCGTACGGGGATAAACACATGGCAGGCTGCTCGTCACCTCACAACTAATGATCGCTTTATCAGGCAAAGCAGTTGTTATATACATTGAATTAGTGGCTCCCGCTATCGCAAAACCATTCACACGCCATTGGTAAGATGGTGAAGACCCGGCATTAGGAGCAACTGCAACGAACGTATCGGGGGTGCCAAGAGCGAATCCCAACTTGGTTGCGTAAATAGAGATCGTATTAGGCAATATCGGCTGCACAACTGCCGTATAAGTGCCCGATGCTTTATTCGTATCAAGGCACACATAATTACTTGTCATCACCACAGTAATGCGATCCCCATTAGATGGCGTGTATTTATACGTCGATCCCGTACCTGGAACAAATACACCATTCAGATACCAGGCGTAGGTTGGTACAGTGCCACCATAAGTAGGCACAGGCGAGAAAACAACAGTATCACCATTGCACAACGCGCTCTTATCAGCTGAAACTGTAACTGTTGGTGTCCTTCTCGGGCTTACTATTATTGTATCTGTGTGCACAGCAGTTGTGGGGAACGCACATACATCACCGGTGGTCATCACCACACGTATTACATCTCCTCCCGTAGGCGTATAAGAGTACGATGCCCCCGTACCTACCATGATACCATTAACATACCATTGGTAGCCACTTGGGGTTCCCATCATAGGAACCGCGGTATATGTTGCTGGAGATGACGACAAGCAGAATACGATTCCCGGAGACGCAGAGATGTTAACCACCGGTGTAAACACCGATGTAGAAAGCACAGTTACAGTTTCAACAGCCGAAGTAGCAGTGCATCCCCCGGGATGTGTAACAACCACAGTATAGTTGCCGCTTACGTTAGCCACATAAGTAGAAGATACTGCACCGGTGATGGTCACTCCGTTTCTTTTCCACACATAAGTATATCCTGCACCCGATGCAACACTAAGCGTCACACTGGCGCCTGTACAAAACGTGGTTGGGCCTCCCGGTACTATAACTGCCGAATAAGGCGATGTAACATTCAATGTTGCGAGGCTCCTGGAGATACAGCCCGATGTGCTGACACTATAAGTGATGGTTGCTATACCAACACTAACGCCTGCCGCAATTCCCGACGTACTGCCTATAGTAGCTATTGAAGTATTGCTGCTGCTCCATGTGCCGCCAGGTGTAGCATTTGATAATGTGGTAGTTCCACCAGCGCAAACACTCAGTGTACCGGTAATAGGCGATATAGCCATACCGGGACTCACAGTAACGTTCAGTGTCGTAAATCCGGTACCGCACATATTCGTCACGGAGTACGTAATGGTTGTAACGCCTGTTGACAGGCCGGTAACAACACCAAGAGAGTTAATGACGCCAACTGACGGGGTGCTGCTGGTCCAAGTTCCACCCGGAACGCTATTAGTAAGTGTTATGGTCTGGCCTATGCATACCGCCGATGGCCCGGCGATGGGGGCGGGTGTTGCAGATAAAACGGTCACCGCGACCGCAGCAGATGTCACAACGCACGCGCCGGATGTAACAATTACGGTATAATTGCCCGCAGCTGATGCGGTAAAAGATGAAGCTGTAGCCCCAGGTATATTTGTGCCACCTAGTTGCCATTGGTAAGTTAGGCCGGCACCGGTATTAGCATTAAGCACCACACTTCCGGGCGAGCAAAATGTCGTCGGACCGGCAGGAGTGATCGTAGCGCCGGGGCCCGGTGTTACTGTAACAGTAGTACCCGTAGAGGTCACACTACACCCCGAAGCATTAGTAACTGTTACACTATATGTGCCGGCAGCAGTTGCAGTATACGCAATACCAGTCGCACCGGATATTGGGGTGCCTCCCTGTATCCACTGGTAAGTGAACCCGGTACCAGGGTTGCCATTCAGTGTCACACTACCACCTGAACAGAACGTTGTCGGCCCACTTGCCGTAATGCTCGCAGTGGGAGCCGGGTTAATAGAAACCACAGCACTCGTACTACACCCGGTAGACAATGTGTAAACAATGGTCGTAACACCGATCCCCGCACCTGTCACAGTACCCGATGAACTACCAATTGTTGCTACTGATGTCGTTCCACTTGTCCAGGTACCACCGGATGGCGTTGAACCAAGCGACGTAGTCGTTCCCGGGCATGCTGTTCGCGTACCGGTTATGGATGTCGGTAGAGGATTAACGGTAACCACAAGTGCGGGTGATGTGGCGCTGCAGGTACTATTGGTAATTACAACAGCATAATTGCCTCCAACCGACGCAGTATACGAAGAAGTTGTCGCGCCTGTAATATCTGTTCCACCAACTTTCCACTGATAGGTATAACCCGCACCAGTGGTTGCATTCAGCACCACGCTACCGCCTGAACAAAATGCGGCAGAGCTGGCAGGTGTTACAGTTGCTGTTATGTTGCACATGCTGATATGTGCCCACCACGTATCCCATGTATTCACGGCACTCGCACTAGCCTCCTGTATTGTCCAGAAATCGTTAAGGTTGACCGGGTCCACCATCGTGTTCGAGTAGTCACCCCATCTGTTGTCGGTTCCGCTGAAAATTTTGTAGTAAGTATTTTGTCCATGTCTAAACACCACCCATGGACGTGTGGAATCTACCGGGTCGGTATGCATTCGCAATGCATACGCGGCATTGGGATGGGTAGATGCCGAAAACTGCGAAAATCCTATGAGTGCGTCATCACTTGAATTAACAGCTATAGACGGGAAACCAAGGAAATTTGTGGCTGTCGGATCATCTATCACCCCTGTCTGTACAGGTGTTCCAAAGGTATCTATCTGCCACCACAACACCGAGCTGCGTGTTGGTGAACCGGAAAAAGGAAGAAATATTGCATGCGTACACCATACCTTGTTATTCATGAAAACCGCGGAGAAGATCCGGTCATCATTTGTCTGTATTTTATTGGATGTGCCCGATTGCGGGGCAAAATCAGCACCGCTGGCTCCATCGTTCTGCCAGTTGAACCCAGTTGCCTGCGGAAAACCTATCGATGTCATCGACTCAGAACCCACGGCTCCGGTGATCTTCCACATTTTCAGCTGTCCGCCGCCAAATGCCAAACCACTCCATGATTCAACAGCAAATATATTTTCCAATGTTGGGCTATAAGTGGCAGTGGGTTGGATAGTACCAGAAGAAGCATGGGTAAATGCAGTGAAAGGGGCACCGGCTCCCGACATCAGGTCAGCATAATTGAACGCATATACTTTACATCCGCCATAACTACCAGTGGATATTGGGAAAAGATTACCGGTAACAACAAGCCATTTTTTATTGAAACCAACATTCGGGTAATCAAGCCAGTATGTAGGCGCTGCAATAGGCACTTTATACATCCACCATCCCGCTGTAGGATTGCTTGTTTTAGACACTGCTATCAATATACAGGAAGTTGATGAGTGGGCTCCTGCAACTGTAACTACCGTCCAACGGTGATAATAAGGGTCATAATGCACCCTTGGATCAAATGTCCCGCTGCTTACCAGCGACGACCAGAACCCATTCAGGGAAACACTGGATACATTTGCACCGGCACGGGTTTGTATATGAACCGATGTATTAATGGTTGTGACACAATAATTCGAATCCACAGCACCGTGCGTGTCAGGTGGTATAGATGTGCCGTTATCAAGCGTTGCTTCAAAAGTATCAACTGGCGCCGGAGAAACAGGTAATAGTGCCGTAGTGGGCGTATATGCCCTTGGGCCTCTTATTCTTCCAAATATCATCGTTGGATCAACGGCCGGTGCAGGGCGAGGTCGCTCTTCCTCTTCCTCGTTCTGGACCTCGCGAAGCACTAATGGCTCGGGATGCGTTGAATAATAGTAAGCCAACGCTGTAAAATTCATGTCTGCCTTCACCGATTCCCTGCCATGCTGCACGGTCTGAGAATACGATACATTTAATAGCAATAGGGAAACAACAATGAATGAATAAAATAAAAATCTGTTCATTATATATGAGATTTGTTTCAAAGATAACTCAATTCCTTTTTCAAGGCAAAAAAAATCTACTTACTCGCCTGGTTAATTACAGTTTCTTAAATCTATATTGGCTTAAACAATAAAATGATAAAGGCACCACAAAGGGTGCCTTTATCAAAGTCTTCAATATGAAGCCTATTTATTCAGTGTAATGTGAAAGACTGCATGCTCTGTTTCAGTTGTAACACTCACGAGGTAAGTCCCATTTGAAAGGCCTTGATTAAGGGTTACACACTGATGCACCACACCATTATTAGCCTCAACTATTTCATGATAGACCGTTTGCCCTGTAATATTTGTAACCGCGATCGTTACCTTACCGCTATAATTGGCAACGGTACCATCTACAATAAATGTACCGTTGTTGGGATTAGGCACTAAAGTAAAACCAACACCTTCTTGGCTCATTTCTTGAACACCCACACCAAACACCTGCACTTTCACGCCTGCGCTATGCACGGTAGCCGGGTAAACGCATGGATTGCTGCTTGTTACTCGACAACTGATCTCCTGTCCGTTAACTAATGCATAAGCTATATACATCGAGCTTGTTGCTCCGGCTATCGGCAAGCCATTAATGTACCATTGGTAAACCGGGGAGCTGCCTGCATAAGGTGCAATAGCTATAAAAGTATCCACCATACCACTTGTTATACTCGCCTTGGTAACATGTATGCTTATTGTATTTGGCAATATAGATTGCACATTTACTGTATAACTTGTGCTATTCACTACAGAAGTAGTTACACATGGATAATTACTTGTCATCGTCACAACCAACCTATCACCATTGCTAGGCCTATATCTATATGAAGGCCCGCCACCAACAAAAATGCCATTTTCCGCCCAGGTGTATGACGGAGCTGTACCTCCATAAACAGGCACAGCTGAATAGGTCACGGTATCACCTGTGCAAACTGCAGGCTTACCAGATGTGATACTGACTGCAGGTGTGCGTGGTGTAGTAACTTTTATCGTATCACGCGCGGTCGCCGTAGCAGGAAAAGCACATGCCATGCTGCTAGTAAGTACACATCTCACCACGTCGCCGGCTGTAGGCGTATAACTGTATGTAGCACCTGTACCAACGGACGTGCTGTTCACATACCATTGGTAGGTTGGAGATGGCTCGGCAAGCGTTGGCGAAGCAGTAAAGGTTGTCGGCGATGTAGCCGTGCAAAACAGTGTACCCGGTGTAGCAGCAATAACTACGCCCGGCACCACGATTGTACCCGGGTTCACCGTTATGGCAATGGCGGCAGAAGTGGAGTTGCAACCACTTGTCGCGGTCATCACCACTGTATAACTGCCCGTTGTATTTGCCATAAACGAAGCCGTTGTCGCGCCGGGGATATTAGCACCATTCTTTTTCCATTGGTAGCGCATGCCGCTTCCTGTCGATGAATTCAATATTACATAAGCACCTGTACAGAATGTTGTTGGCCCGGCCGGAGTGATCGTTGCAGTGAACGGTGAAACAACATTCATAACCATAGTTGCGCTCGATATACATCCCAGCGCACTGGTAACATTATAGGAGATAGTAACAGTACCCGTTGCAATGCCCGACACAAGCCCCGTTGTACTGCCTGCCGTCGCTATAGAACTATTGCTGCTGGTCCATGTGCCGCCGGGGGTAGCATCGGTAAGTAGAGTATTGCCACCGGGACAAACTGAGGTCGCTCCACTGATAGCTGCAACAGTTATGCCAGCACTCACACCGATCGTTGTTGTGGAAGTTACCATACCACACGCATTGGACACAGTATAAGAGATGAGCACACTGCCTGCTGCTATGCCTGTCACATCACCCGTTGAACCAACGGTAGCCAACGACGGGTTACTACTCGCCCATGAACCACCCGATACAGTGCTTGATAAAATAATGGTCTGCCCGATGCATACGCCGGTCGGACCTACTATGGCACCAGCAGAAGTTGCTATTGCTGTAACTGTAATTGCAGCGGAGGTTACGACACACGCACCCTGCGTAACGATAACTGTGTAATTACCACTCGTGGTCGCTGTGTATGA
>JBGAJU010000124.1:0-3419 GCA_044224775.1 Flavipsychrobacter sp. | reverse complement strand
TGACCCCGCCAAACCGGATGAAATACGCACCGCGTTGATTTCACTGAAGGATCAGGGATATTATGATAAGGTTGTAGCGAAAGGGTTAGAGAATGCAGCAAAATATGACTATAGGAAGATAGCGGAACAATATCTTGAAGTATATAAAGAACTGGCAGGCAAATAATATGGATTTTGTTTTTTGGCAAAATATTATCAGCATACATCAAAGTGCCTTTCTCGAAGCGCTAGCGAAGCAGCAGGGTGTCGGCAAAGTAATGCTGGTGGTGGAGCACGAGCTTACACCAGTACGAAAAAGCATGGGTTGGGAAACACCCGAACTTAACGGAGTTGAAGTAGTGATGTCGCCATCAGATAGGCAAGTGACTGATATCGTATTCGAAAAAAAGCATGCAGTCCATGTAATGGGCGGTATTAGGATAGGTAGAATGATAGCAAAAGCATTCGATGCGTGTATAAAGAATAAATGCAGGATTGGAATAATGACGGAACCCTATGATGACGCAGGCTTGAAAGGACGATTGCGAAAAGCTAAGTACACCCTTTACAGGATGAGGTATTTTAAGCACATAGGCTTTGTACTGGCAATTACCGGCCTGCCCACTGCCTGTGCTTCAATAACAGGCATACCAAACCCTTCATAAAAGGACGCATTGTACATTACATCACAAGCCACATATCGTTGGTAAACTTCCACATCAGATAGTTTATTGTAAACTGTATACTGAATACCATATCTATTAAGCCGGTCAAGCTCATCCTGTGCGGGCCAACCAATAATATCTACCTGGTAATCGGTTCCATTAACGGCTTCTATAAGGTTATCAAGGTTTTTGTGCTTACCGGTACCAATCATCAAAACACGCAACGCATTATTCGGCGCTTCTCTTCTGGTGTAGGTAAAAACGGGCTTTAACGGATCATGGATAACCCTGATACGTCCAACCGGGAAATTAAAATACTGTATCAGTTTTTGCTTTGTAAATTCCGAAACCACAGTAACTATATCCACATACTTCAACGGAAGATAGAACCAGAATATCCTATAAATAAGTTTTACCAGTTTGGAATGAACAGGGTTTTCATAAAATCCAAAGTCATGTATGGTGAGCACAACTTTTCTATTTCTAAGGCCAAGCGTAAGAAAATTTACATCGCCGGTAATATGATTAATCTCACCGGCAAACTTACCTGCTTCAACAATATTTTTTACCCTTGATCCGGGCGTGCAATAAAACTCCTTAATATCAGCCCTATCCTTTAAACAGTTTTTTACTAATGTAAAAATGCCCTCAATTGATTGTCCTGTCGGCCGCGGTTCCCTGTAATAATAAGTTATTGATGGCTTTCCTGATGGCATAGACAAATATACACAAGAAAAAACCATAGATTAATATTGCATCGGCATGTGTAGTTGTACTTTCATTGATTATGGCACCATTTTTATTATAGAAAAAATTTAATTCGTCTATAGTTGTTTTTCATCAAGAATTAGGCTACTTTTTTTTAGCTTCGCCGGGTAAACGAATAACAAACCTTCGCACGAGAACAGCATATGGCTCTTATTAAATCAATTTCAGGGATCAGGGGAACAATTGGCGGAACACCGGGGAAAAGCCTCACACCAATAGACATTGTAAAATTCACGACTGCCTACGGAGCGTGGGTTGCCAAACAAGGAAGTAATAAAAAGATAATTATTGGTCGCGATGGGCGTATATCCGGAGGACTTGTAAGAGACCTTGTTGCGGCTACGCTGCAGGGCATGGGTTGCGAGGTGTTAGACCTAGGGCACAGCACCACTCCAACTGTTGAAATGGCTGTAAAAATGGAAAATGCAGGCGGAGGCATTATACTCACAGCCAGTCATAACCCAAAAGAGTGGAATGCATTGAAATTATTGAATATGGACGGTGAATTCCTGAATGCTGCGGAAGGCCAATGGATATTGGACTATGCGGAAAATACAGAACCTGCATATGCTGAGATCAATAAATTAGGCACTTTAACAAAGAACGACACTTATATACAGAAACACATTGAAGCGATACTCGCCCATCCTCTGGTTGATGTTGCTGCTATTAAAAAAATGAAATTTAAGGTGGTAGTTGATGCCGTGAACTCCACGGGAGCAATCTCTGTACCACCGCTGTTGAATGCCTTGGGTGTAAGTGATGTAACAGTAATTAATGAGGAAGTCACCGGTCATTTTGCTCACAACCCCGAGCCTCTGCCTGAAAACCTCCGAGAGCTTTGCTCCGTAGTGGAAAAGGGCAATGCTTCATTGGGCATAGCAGTTGACCCGGATGTGGACAGGCTCTGTTTTGTTTGTGAAGATGGTAGCCTGTTTGGTGAAGAGTATACGTTGGTGGCTATAGCCGACTACATACTTGGCCATAAAAAGGGAAATACAGTGTCCAACCTCTCGTCTACGCGTGCCTTGCGTGATGTGACTGAAAAACATGGTGGCGAATACTTCCCAAGCGCCGTAGGAGAAGTGAACGTTGTAAAGAAAATGAAAGAGGTGAATGCAGTAATAGGCGGTGAAGGCAACGGTGGCGTAATAGTGCCTGAATTGCACTACGGACGGGATGCGCTTATTGGCATAGCATTATTCCTTACCCATTTAGCTAAATCGGGCAAATCTGCTAAAGCATTGCGGAGTACATACCCGAGCTACTTTATATCTAAGAACAAGATAGAGTTAAGTGAAGATGTGAACGTGAAGAACATCTTTAACGAGATAAAAAAGAAATATAAAAAGCAGCCTATTAATACCGAAGATGGGTTGCGTATAGACTTCGATAATGACTGGGTGCACCTGCGCACATCAAATACGGAGCCCATCATACGCATCTATTCCGAAAGCGGCTCTGAAACTACAGCCAACAATATCGCCAAACGCATTATGGCGGATATAAAGGAGATGATGCTGATGAAGGCGGAATAACTGCTAAAGGCAATCAGATAAAAAGGAAAGGCGGTACACACCTACCACCTTTCCTTTTCTCACAAATACTTTACCTACCAACCTAATAAATAAGCAAATATCAACGGCGCCACAATCGTAGCATCGCTTTCAACAATAAATTTAGGTGTATCAATATCCAGCTTGCCCCAGGTTATCTTCTCATTAGGAACAGCACCGCTGTATGAACCATAAGATGTAGTACTATCGCTTATCTGGCAGAAATAGCTCCAGAACGGCACATCATGCCACTCCAGGTCCTGGTACATCATAGGCACAACACATATCGGGAAGTCGCCCGCAATACCACCACCTATCTGGAAGAAGCCAACTCCTTTACCAGATGAATTCTTCCGGTACCAATCTGTAAGCCACACCATGTACTCAATACCACTTTTCATTGTAGCAGGCTTTAATTCTCCTTTGACGCAGTATGATGCAAAAATGTTGC
>JBGAJU010000056.1:0-27388 GCA_044224775.1 Flavipsychrobacter sp. | reverse complement strand
TCTTTTCAGCATATTCCTGCTTGACCTGTCCAAGTTCAGTTCTGGTATTGATGAACTTGACATCTGCACTCATTTTTTTTGCCAATGCAGATTGATAATACTGGTTGCGCTGTTCAAGCTGAAGCAGGGAAGAAAGCCCGCTGTCTCGCATCACCTGCTGCCTCTTATACTGGGCTTCAGCGATCTTTAGGTCATTGGCTGCTGCTACAGTTTCCATACTATCACTTAATAGTTTCGCTGTAACTTGCTTCATCTTTAATGTAAGCGACTGCTTCATCGCACTCAACTGCGCATCTATTGCAGTAACTTTTGTATTGTACAGACCTATGCCACTTTTCTTTGCCATTATCTGCTCCTGTGTCCTCTGCAATAGTTCAGGGTCAAGGTAGCTGTCTTTTATTTCTGCAAGCTGAGCTATTGTATCGCCGGCGTTGACGTGATCTCCCTCTTTCACATACCACTTTACAATTCGGCCGGGTATTATCGCATTCAGCTCCTGTGGACGATGTTCCTGCTTGAGCGTGGTAATGTAACCTCTTGACCTAATGTTCTGCGTCCAGGGTAGTAGCATAATAACCACTCCTGATATTAGCAGCCCATATACCCAGTAACGTATCCTACTCTTAGAGCCTGACAGGTATACCTTGGAAAACGACCTAAAGTCACCAGCAGCATATTGATTTTCTAATATCTCCTTGATCTCTTTCATTCGATAATATTAACAACGTCGAGCTTGCCTGATGACAGCTTGAAAACCTTGTTACATTGCTGTGCAAAAGCAGTATCATTAGTTACTACAACCACAGAAGTATTTCCTAGCTCGTGTAATAAATAGTGTTTAATATTTTCAACATATGGCTCTTCGAGTCCTAACCATGGCTCTTCTAAAAGAAGTAGTCGCGGCTTGTGAACGATGGCCCGGCATAAGAGTATTTTTTTGATAACGCGCCCCGACAGATGCTGGCCGGCCGGCTGAATTTCCGTTTCATAGCCGTTCTTTAAGCTGTCAATATATGGTTTCAACCCTGTAAGTTCTGCCACCGCATCTAACATATGAAAATCAATATTGTCGTGGGCAAGGCATATATTCTCGCGAATAGTACCCTGGAAGATGTCTTGTATAGTTAACAGAATACCAATAGCTGGTCGTAAAGATCCAGTATCATAATTGCCTGCAGGAATATTATTGATAAGGATTGTTCCATTAAAGTCTTGATAAGCACCACTTAACAGGCGCAATAATGTAGATTTACCGGAACTGTAGCCGCCCTGTATGCAGACTCTTTCACCAGGATCTATGGAGAAATTGATATCATTCAGTATTTTACGTGTATCTGGATAGCCAAAAGACAGATTTTGCGCTTTTATCGAGATCGCGGCATCTCCCATGAGTTTTACAGACCCATTGTGCTCCAATGGTTTTTCAGTAACCTTTGTTATTTTCTCAACGGAAGTCAATACATCATATACTTTATCCAGATTGACAATGAGTTTCTCCACTGAATCTATGATCATGATGATCACTATTTCCGCGGCGATGAACTGGCCTATATTAAGTTGCTGATCAACCAACAGGAATGCGCCCACTACCAACATAGCGGTTGTTACCAACACCTTAAATGCGATCAACGTCCAATACTGGAATAAGAGTATTTTAAAATGGGAAGTGCGAGCTGTTAAATAGCCGCTCACATAATTGTCTGCTTTTACAATGTGTAATTTATTATCGCGAGTGAACTTAAGGGTCTTAACAACTCGTGCTAGCTCCTGGAGGTGGCCTGCAACTCTATATTTATAGTCACTCTCCAGAACACTTGTCTCGATACCTTTGTTACCGGTGATCCGCAATATTATGTACACAATAAATAAGAGCAAAACACCGAAAAAAATAAAAGCCGGATGATAAAAAGATAATAGAACAAGTCCAAACAATATCTGTATAGTAGCTGCTGGTACATCAAGTAATAATTTAGATATTCCTTTTTGCAACGATATAGTATCAAAAAAGCGGTTAGTCAGTTCTGGTAAATAATATTGATCAACATCGTTTAAATTCAGTTTCGGGATATTGTTTGCATATTGAAAAGAATATCTTACAAACAGCTGCTGCTGTATTTTTTCAATGATCTTCATTTGATTCACTTTCAGTAAGCCTGCTACGAAAACACCTGCGATCACAACGATGATCAACAAGACGAGCGATGTGGAGATTGCCCCGCCCAAAACAAAACTGATAATTGATTGTATTCCTAGAGGAAGTGAAAGCTGTATAGCCCCACTAAGAATGGCATAGAAGTATATAGAATATATTTCAGACTTTTCCAGTCTCAAAAGGTCTATGAATTTTGCTAATACGTTTCTGTTTTTCCGCTCCATTTCTTTAAAGTCGTGCAAATAACTAATTAAAAAAGTGCAATAGCAAAACTATCATAAATGTTATTTACACTACTATAAAATAGTGTTAAACTACACTTTTTACAACCGATACATTATAGATGTTTGCCATGAAAATCTCCTGTTCAAAGATGGCGCTTCGCCAACATATACCTTTAGATGGTCTAAAATGACTGCATGGTAAGAGAACTGCGACCCAATGCATATTTTGTCGTTTACTGGAAATATGTGTGTATAACTTAATCCCAACATTAGTGTATGATATTGGAAATTGTTTGCAAGATGAATTCTCGGAGATAAATTCAGACCAGCAAATGCACGTATATTGGTCAACTGCGGATATAAATATCCCAGTAAAGGATTGGTAATATCAAACTGTATATGAGTGTTAAGCTGGAGGATTGATTCTTTGTCGGCATATTCATATTTTTTGCCAGCAGCGAAAGAATAGTATTGAGACCCGCACTCAACAAAAATTTTTTTTCTTAACGGGAACCTGAAAAATATCTCGCGGTCGTAAGTTATTTTTTGCAAACGGGAGTCTGAGAAACTACCCTGACCATGACCCGATTTTGTTACCCAATAGCTATTACCTTGCCTGTAACCGAGCTGAATTTGAGCCACTGAACTATTTGTAATCTGCATTAACAGCATTGCCAAAACATAATATTGTACTGGTTTCATCATTCGTTACTTTTTTAGCTACTTATTATAAGCCAGTATAGCACAATCCACAATGTCGGCCAACTGCTGCCCACCTTTGAAGCCAATCGAGAAGAGAAGGCCGGATTAGTAAGATTTTTCGCGAGTAAATCATACTTCATCTTAAGTATTTTTCACAAAGAAAGCGATATAATCTTAATAGATAGTAATACTACTATAGTAAAAAGTAATATTACGCATTAATTTTTTTATCTGTTTAAATAAATGGTTTATAGAATCTTGCTCGTTAATAAAATATTAGTTAGCAAGTAAGAGCAGATCATACCGTTTCCTATTCTCCATAAAGCTGAGCCGCTAATGTGCGCGGTCTACTGTAAAATACTTTAAGCACTCCTGCAATCAGATTGAAAGTCTGGTCATGCATTTTTCCTCCTGTTCATTTCAGCTCTTATCAGTAGTAATTCACGACTTGTCTGGCCGCCTACCGAGGTGTTTTCCTGTGCCCGCCTCATGAGGTATGGAATAACATCCTTGACCGGCCCATAAGGAACATACTTCGAGACGTTGTAATTGTTCGCGGCAAGGTTGAAGGATATATTATCACTCATACCCAGCAATTGCGAAAAGTATACGTTTTTATGATCATGCGGAATGTTCAGCCGTTCCATTACCTCAATGGCTTTGAGGTTGCTTAGCTCGTTATGTGTGCCTATGAAAACGGCCAGTTTATCCAGATCTTGAAGGCATAGCTCCACTGCTTCATCAAAATCACGGTCCGTTGAAGCTTTATCAGGTTGGATCGGATCGGGATAGCCCTTCTCGGCTGCACGTGCACGTTCTTTCTCCATGTATGCACCTCTCACTAATTTTGCACCGAGCACATATCCCAGTTTTTGCGCCTTCCGGATAGAAGTACGCAGGAACGGTAACGAACCTGTACAGTATAATTGGAAAGTATTGAAGACAACTGGCGCGGTTTTATTATACCGTTCCATCATAGCTTCGATCAGTTCATTGCAGGGATTGATTATCCATGTCTCTTCAGCATCTACCAACACCATTACTTTATGTTGTGCTGCACAGCCACAGATAGCATCTATACGATCAAACACTCGCTGCCACTCATTCTGTTCAGTTGCGGTAAGGATAATTCCATCATGAAGCTTCTCCAACAATGCACATCGGGAAAACCCGGTAATCTTAAGGCTAATAAAAGGTACATGCGGATGAGATGCCGCGAACCTGATCGCCTTTTGAAATTCGGGTACAGCGCTATCAAAGGTTGCTTCATCGTCTTTACCCTCGATGCCATAATCAAGTATCGTACCAACATTATACTGACCCAGCCGCTTGGTCAACTCTTCTGTTTCCCCAAGAGTCTCTCCTCCGCAAAATTGCCGGAAGATCGTTTCTTTCAGCAGCCATTTTACGGGAAGGTGAGCAAACAAAGATAACTGCACCAATTTTATCCCGATTTTAGTGAGCACAGCTGATGACATAAATGAAAAAAGAAAATTTGCCCTTTTTAGCTCATTATTACCTTTGCTTTTAAATGCAACTTCCGTATTGTCGAATGAATGTGTCATAAAATAAATATTGCATCATTATTGGGCTATTGTTGCAGTTTGATGTAAACTTTGGCTCTCCTTCAGAATTGTACGAATTATAACCCGGAGATAAGCGAAGGAGATGATCGTGAGACCAATAACCAGCAATACCCCAAAAACTGAAAACAACTTTAAATACGGGAGTAGCCTGGCAGCGATGATACTAAAGTGATCGTTGTGCTGCATTGCGACACTTCTGGTTATGCCTGCCGCTAATAGTGACGTCCAGAAAAAAAACAAAGAAATGTTTGTCAACCTCATCCCAATCATTACTGCTCTTTTAGCACTAGCTTTTAGCCGATTCTCAAAAATGTAAGTTACTGAGGCAAGCAGCAAAGTAGTATTGATGCCTATTGTGGCCCCCATTGCATGTGCGACAGTAATCTGCGTGCCATGCGTATACTGATTGACATAAGGGACAGAAATTACAATGGCAAGAACCAGGTTGAGCAGTATCCACCTGTCGGCGGAGGTAAAGAATCTTACTGACATTGGGTAGCCATTGTTGGCATTGTTAAGCAAACCACGTTTCCATTTCATGATAATATTGACAAGCAGTATTAATTCGGTCATGCTTATGATATAGGACACCTGTTTAATAAGCGGGTTAGCAGGTACAACATAAGTATGGTGCCCCCAATTGAACATCAGGTTAGTAAGCCCGAGGAAGAAGAATACAAAAGATGTCTTCTGGTAGCCAACCTCTTTTTTGCCGCTTATCTGTTCCATAGCAAACATAGCAGAGCCATATATGAGCATATTCCACGCCCCGACCATACTTCCATTAGCTTTCCATTGCACCGTTACGTCGCGCACTAGGTTATTATTAAAAAACGGGAGTAGCCAAAGATGTGCCTCAATTATCGTGATAAGGAAAAACAACAGCCCTGCACACCAACTCCATATATAAACAGGAGCAGTTTTCAAGTTCAGACTAACAGTACCGACTATATTAACGCAAAATAGTATCCAGTAAGCGATGATAACTATTGTTAACCACGGAGGAAATTCCAGGTATTCACGTCCGGAGAAATGACCCAAGCAAAAACCTGCAATAGCAATAAATACGGTAGCAGACATGAGCAAAAAGTGTAGCCTGGCAAGCATTGGTGCGTATAATTGGTTACCGGAAACACGAGGAATGTATTGATATATTATACCTGTTACACACGCGAATATCCAGTTAACCGCCAGGAATACATGAAGCGGGCGTGTTTGCTGGAATGATAACCGGTCTGCAAGCAGACCCGGGAATATATATTGCAGGCTTGCGATCAAACCGAACGTGATGCTAAGTAAAAGGCACAGAAATCCTGCTATGATAAAACGATACCCGATGTTGTGCTGTCTCATGTCATTGCTGTTGTAGACCGGAAACGTTGTTTATATAATCCAGATAGGCAACAAGTTGCTCTGCTTCGTTTTCGGTAAAATGGAAATTCGGCATCCTGTTCCCTCCATTCATTAGCATACCTTTCGTATATATTCTGCCCCTGGTCTTGTCTGTAGTTACAGTCGTCAGGTCAGGCCCCATATAACCACCCAAACCAAAAACTTGGTGACAATTCTGGCAGTTCTTTTTGTGCCATAGTACCTTACCGTATATTGCCTGCTCCGTCATGGCAGTACTTTTTGATGTACCCGATAAGTATACCCAGCAACTATATACAATATACAGGCTTAACAGGATGGTTATGGTTACTGCTTTTCCCATAAATGTTCTTATGCATTTATTGTTGAACCAAATTTGGTATAAACGGTTTTTCTTCTCCTTTTTTTATGCGGATATTGAGCAACGTCACACCAGCAAAAATTATCAAAGCCACGCCAAATAATATTTCATTACTGTAGGGTACGGCTATATAGCTCATAGCAGCGACTCCCTGCACCATCAGCACGAGTTCATTCAGGATGATACCTGTAAGAAAGATCACAAGTGCTGTTTTGTATTGTGCGCTCATGACAATAACGCCCTCCTGTATTGAGTAGCCGATAATGAACAAACTGATGCAACCAAGCAGCACCAGGTGTAGGTATCCGATAACAATCGGCCTGAAGCCAAATGCAATGGTACTTAGTGCCGGTATGGTTGAGCCAAGCTGCAGTGCGAACTTTATCGTAAACGCAATAAGCGATAACATGATGATAATGTAAGCAGGCTTTAGCAGGCCCGAACGAAGCTTGTTGTTCACTTGCCGCACATTTACTAGCATCCAAAACCAGCCAACTGCTTGTGCAATAGCAGCGATCACAACTAAAACATAAACGAATACAGGGATCGGCATCCACAATGCTGACAGAAAATATGCAGGTACACATACTACTGTAAACACAACAAATAACGAACGCAACTGTTTATAGGCAACACCTGATTCAAGTAATTTTTCAGAAAGAAGTCCGAGAATAGTGAACGAGAACCATCCATTATACTGAAAATGCAAGAAGAAGTATATAGACGCCAGGTGCAGGTCTTGGTTCATGCTTTTCTTCACCATCATATAAGCAAGTGCAAATGCACCGATTGAAGACAAAGAATTAAAAAAAGTTGCCGCCTTGAACCACGAGAGCCCAATATTTTTTTGTGTACAGCGGTTGACATCCTGCCATACATAATACATAAAGATATAAGCAGTGAATATAGAGCAGGTTGAAAACAGTATAGAATAAAAGCCATATCCCTGAACTATAAAACCCACAAGCATGCCGTATGAACATATAAGGTTTGCCCACAAAATCCTATTATAGCGTTTGAAAAGATCAGTGTACCTGGCCACAGACAATCGCAGAACGATAATTGCCATTAGTGCCTGGGATATCCATCCACCAAAAGCAAAGTGAGAATGTGCGTGGAGTATTTTCTTTTGTTCTATAAAAGGGAGTGAAAAAGCTATTTTGTATCGAAGAATGACCCCCAGAGCAGCAACAAGAACTACATTGAAAAGTGCAATCTGTAGCCATTTTTTAAATTTCATCTATTGAGTGATTTACGGCTGCAAATCAACTAATTGCTAACACGACCCGATATGACTGAGGTCATATCGCACAAAACACTTTCCCTTTCCTGATCGTAACCTCACCTTTGTCGTGCATTTGCCTGATGGTTCTGATGACGGTTTCTACACGCAGGCATGTCATGTTCGCTATTTGCTGACGCGTGAGTTTTACCTTACCACACTGTGGGCATATATTATGCTTCGTATCTTTTAAGTAATTGATGAGCGATGAAACGCGCTCACCAGGTTGATTGTTGAGTAACTCTCTGAGTAAGAAAAATTTAAAACGTAATCGCTGTACCAACAACTTTGAGAACTCAAGGTGTATCTCGGGGTGTTCCTGAATCAACTGATGAAACGTAGACTGATGTAACCTGATCAGCAGCGAATCTTCTTCTGCTATAGCAGTGGCCGCATAGGGTTGGTCATCAAACAACGGTAATTCCCCAAAACTCTCTCCCGGTTCCACTACTGTTTGCAAGTATTCTTTACCGTCGTCATTTATATTTATCCATTTCACGCTGCCGCTGACAAGTTGGTAATAAAAGTTGCAACGGCTACCCTCCATAAAAATTATGTCACCCTGTGCCACTTTTTTATAGGTGGCGCCCATCGCTAATAGGAGGTCAATATCGATCATGTTTTGTGACATATCGGTGCAATTTAAAATGAGCCCGCACCCCAGAGGGTGACATAGAACATCAGTCAAGGTGATTAAAATCAGTTTATGATTTTGTAAATTAATAATCTGAAAATCAGTAAGTTAAAAAGTAAATAAATTATTCTTTATTTAAGGATCTGCAGGTAATCTTGCTTTTATGATTGCACGCATAAAACCCGGCTCTGGCCTATTCTAATATTGCTGTAACATTTCTAACAATAAAAAAGAAAATATGAAAAGAGTCCTTTTTTTAACTGCTATATGGGCAACAATAGCTGCTTGTGGCGGAGATAGTCAACCTAAAGAAAATCCATATGTAATGGAAGGTGGATCGCCGGAAGCAAAGGCTGCAGCCAACGAAAATCCGTCCTATGATCCGGAAAGGGGCGAGGGAAAATTCACTAAGGTTGATATCAGCCCCTCTTTGGATGCTGGTATGGCAGACAAAGGGCAGAAAGTTTATGACGTGAAGTGTAATAGCTGTCATAAGCTGACCGACGAGAAATTGGTGGGTCCGGGATGGAAGGGTGTAACCACCCGCCGCAAGCCGGAATGGATCATGAATTTTGTTACCAACACGGATAAAATGCTTGATAAGGATCCGGCAGCTCAGGCTCAATTAGAGATATGCCTTGTTAGAATGCCCAATCAGAACCTGACTGACGATGATGCAAGGTCATTATATGAGTTCATGAGAAAAAATGACGGAGTAAAATAATTTATAAACACACAAAACAATATATCTATATGACATACACAAAGTATCTATCGGTAATAAGCGTAGTGGCGCTCGTTATTGGGGTAAATGCCTGCAAACCCAAAAACGCAGGAAACGCAGTAACCGGCGATGCCGCATCAAAAGCGTATGTAGCTCCCGGTAAATACGACGAGTTTTACAACTTTGTTTCGGGTGGCTTTAGCGGCCAGATGGCAGTGTATGGCCTGCCCAGTGGACGCCTGCTGAGGGTGATACCCGTATTCTCAGTTGATCCGGAAAAGGGATATGGATACAGTGAGGAAAGCAAACCGATGTTAAATACATCTCACGGATTTGTACCATGGGATGACCTGCATCACCCGGAATTATCTCAAACAAATGGTGAAATAGATGGCAGGTGGGTGTTTGGCAATGCAAATAACACACCCAGGGTGGCAAGGATCGACCTATCGACCTTCCGCACTGCAGAAATTATAGAATTACCCAACAGCGGTGGTAACCACAGCTCACCATTTGCCACTGAGAATACAGAGTATGTAGTAGCTGGTACACGCTTCAGTGTTCCACCGGATTATGAGAATGGCGATGTGCCAATCAACACATACAAGCAGAATTTCAAAGGCCATATCAGCTTCATTAGCGTAGCCAAAGAAGGGCAGATGGATATAGCATTCCAAATAGAGTGCCCCGGTATAAATTTTGATCTTGCACGCGCAGGTAAAGCAAAATCTCATGGATGGTTCTTCTTCAGCTGCTATAATACCGAGCAGGCGAATACACTACTCGAAGTTAACGCATCGCAAAAGGATAAGGACTTTATTATGGCCGTGAACTGGAAAAAAGCCGAAGAATACCTGAAGGCGGGAAAAGGCAAAAAGGTTCCAGCAAAGTATGCACACAACGTTTACAACGAGAAGACACATACAGCTACCTCTGAAATCAGGACCGAAGTAACTGTGCTTGATGCAAAAAACCTGGCAGATATATGCTACTTCATCCCATGTCCAAAATCACCGCATGGTTGCGATGTGGATCCGACCGGAGAGTTTATAGTGGGTAGTGGTAAACTAGCTGCATTGATACCTGTATTCAGCTTTGATAAAATTCAGAAAGCCATTGCCGACAAAGCTTACGAAGGAGATTATGATGGTATTCCGGTTATAAAATATGACGCTGCACTATATGGCGAAGTAAAGAAACCCGGCCTGGGCCCATTGCATACCGAATTTGATGGCAAAGGAAATGCCTTCACCTCTTTCTTTGTATCCAGCGAAGTGGTTAAATGGAACATCAAGGACCTGAAAGTACTTGACAGGGTTCAGACTTATTACTCTGTTGGACACTTATGCGTGCCCGGTGGAAATACACGCAAACCGAACCCGAAATACGTGATCGCTTACAATAAAATCACCAAAGACCGCTACCTGCCTACTGGCCCTGAACTTTCCCAAAGCGCACAGCTGATAGACATTACCGGTGACAAGATGCAGGTTATCCTTGATTTCCCGACAATTGGCGAGCCTCACTATGCACAAGCCGTAGCTGCTGATGTGATTAAAGGCAATTCCGTAAAATTCTATAAGATAGATGAAAACCAACACCAATACCTCGCCAAAGGCGAAGGACAAACCAAAGTGGTGCGCGAAGGAAACAAGATACACGTGTATATGACTGCAATACGTTCACACTTTGCACCGGACAATATTGAAGGTGTGAAAATGGGTGATGAAGTTTACTTCCACGTTACAAACCTGGAACAGGATTGGGATGTGCCGCACGGCTTTGCGGTTAAGGGTGCAGTAAATTCAGAGTTGCTGATCATGCCAGGAGAAACACAGACATTAAAATGGGTGCCGGAAAAAGTTGGAGTTTACCCGATGTATTGTACAGACTTCTGTAGCGCACTACACCAGGAAATGCAAGGCTATATAAGGATTTCTCCGGCAGGAAGCAATGTGCCGCTGGCATTCAGCACCGGCAAAAATTCGCCTGCTGATGCCGCAGAAACTAAATAGGTGGTTATAATTAATGATCCGGCCTAAGAAGGCGTTGAAAAGTGTAGCATGCAGGCCGGATCTTAATTTTAAGAAAGGAATAAAATGATGAGTAATGAAAGATAACAGATTAAATATATTATCGCGGATAACATTATGGTTGTGCGGGCTTTGCCTGTTGGGTGTTTTGTATTTTCACGTAGCTATTATTAATGGTTTGAATCACTATATAGGAATGCGAACACTTCATAAAGAGGACTTCCCGGAGTTTCAGATACTACCATTTTGTATAGTTTTTTTCGTAGTATTATTCATAGCTGTTGGTATTGTTAATAAAAGGGCTTGGCTGTATGGCTGCCTGTTGCTTTTTGTGATCTTTGGAATTGTGGCAATGGCAGATTTTTGGCGATGGGAGTATAACTATGGCCACAACCTGGACCCAAATGCTGCGATAATAGTACCGGGCATGGCTTATCAACCTCCATTGATCGGATTTAAACAGCTATTGAATTTTGGTGCATATTCTATTCCGGACATCGGGGGATGGATATTTATCGGTTGCGGAGTACTTCTGCTATTAACCTCAGTTATTGAATGGAAAAAAGCTGCCAAGATGAAAAAAATGGCTTTAACTATGATTTTCGCAATTATTGCACTTACGGGATTTAGTGGCTGCAACACGAACCCGGAACCGATAAGAGTAGGAAAAGACATTTGTGCCTACTGCAAAATGGCAATAGCTGACCCCCGATTTGGAGCTGAACTGGTTACCAGGCAAGGACGTGTATATAAGTTTGACGACATACGGTGTATGACAGACTACCTGAAACTTCATATTGAAACAAAAGAAGCGGCTACAATATACTTTACTGATTTCTGCGGAACTCACAGGCTTATTCCATCAGTCAATAGCATTCTCTTAAACAGCGCCGATCTAAAAGCGCCTATGCAAGGCCATCTGATCGCATTCAGCAGCCTGGATAGCTTGGACCTGGCTATGGGCGCTTACGGTGGCGAAAAAACAAGCTGGGCATTGCAATGATCATCCGTTGCTACATACTTTTCTTTTTTTTTGCCTTCGTATTCAATACTGTGGCAGCCAGGACATTGCAAGTTGGAAGATCTTATGCAGTAAAAAGCATCACACAAGCCCTTAGTTCTGTAGGAAATAATGACACAATATTTGTTGAGGCAGGGCTTTACCGGGAACGCAACTTGGTCATTTCAAAACCAGTTGTACTTATCGGGAGGGGGCTCCCGGTACTAGATGGAGAGCGGAAATATGAGAATATATCTGTAAAAGCTGACGGAGTAGTTGTTGATGGATTTAAAGTGATCAATTCAGGTATATCAAGCATCGTAGACTATGGCGGTATTAAAATATACAACCGTCGTAACGTTACCATAATAAACAACGTGATACAAGACTGTTTTTTTGGCATTTATACTCAGCGTGGCATCAACTGCATCATAAAAAACAACACACTCTATGCTCACCAAGTGCAGGAGCAACAAAGCGGAAATGGTATACATTGCTGGAAAAGCGACAGTATGCAAATTGTGGGTAACAAAATATCCGGACATAGGGACGGCATATATTTTGAGTTTGTTACTAATTCTCTTATCAAAAAAAATACATCAATAAAAAACCTGCGTTATGGTCTTCACTTCATGTTCTCCAATAACGACACATACTCAGACAATTCTTTTGAAAACAATGGTGCAGGGGTAGCCGTAATGTTCTCAAACCATGTACAGATGTATCACAACTTTTTCATTAAAAACTGGGGTGATGCAGCTTACGGCATTCTATTGAAGGAAATATCAGACAGCCATATAGAAGGAAATATTTTCGCATCAAATACCAGTGGGATATATATGGAAGGTGCAAGCAGGATAGAAGTGAACAAAAATTCCTTCAAAGAGAACGGATGGGCATTGAAGATACAGGCTAGTTGCATGGATATAACTCTGCACAATAACAACTTTACCGGCAACACTTTCGATGTGGGCACAAATGGCTCATTGGTGCTTAATAAGTTTGAAAACAACTATTGGGATAAATACGAAGGCTATGATATAAACCGGGACAAAATTGGTGATATTCCATACCGGCCAGTGAGTATGTATAGCATGGTAATAGAAAAGAATCCGCCCGCTATGATGCTGTTTCATAGCCTGATTACCACGCTGTTGGATAGATCTGAAAAAGTGATGCCTAGCCTTACACCAGCCGATCTTGTTGATCAACACCCATTAATGAAAGCCCTACCTCTATGATCGAAATAACAGACATCACAAAGAAGTTCGGAAAACTACAGGTGCTTAAAGGTATTTCTGCAAACTTTAATGCAGCAGAATGCATAGCACTCATTGGTCCGAACGGATGCGGTAAGACCACACTGATAAAAAGCATATTGGGAATGGTTGTCCCCAACTCAGGAACGATAAGGGTACTTGGTTCTGATATTGCGGAGGGTTGGCAATACCGATCTGCTATAGGGTACATGCCACAGATAGGCAAATATCCCGAGAATATGAAAATAGGCCAGGTTTTGGAGATGCTGATGGATATACGCCCAATGGAGCAAACGCCGGATGAAGATCTTATCAACGCTTTTGCTCTCCAGCAATTATACCACAAAAGAATGGGCACGTTATCTGGCGGCACTATGCAAAAGGTAAGCGCTGCAATTGCTTTTCTATTCAAACCACAAATACTGATTCTTGACGAACCTACTGCCGGGCTTGACCCGGTAGCGTCTGAGATACTAAAGGAAAAGATCATTGCCGAAAAACAAAATGGCAAGTTGTTCATGATCACATCGCATATCCTTAGCGAGTTGGATGAACTAGTATCTCGGGTCGTATATATGAATGATGGAAATATTTTGTTCAATGATTCGATAGAGGTATTAAGGGCTGATACCGGGGAGACTAAATTATCGCGAGCTATAGCACATTTCATATCAAAGAAATAATATGGGTAAGATCATAAAATATATATTACTGGATATAGTGAAGAATAAGATCGTCATTGCTTATACTGTATTTCTCCTCGCTATCTCTTTAAGTGTCTTCAGTCTTGAAGACAACTCGCAGAAGGGCATGCTTACTCTGCTTAATCTTGTATTATTTATCGTACCGCTTGTAAGCATTATTTTCTCTACCATTTACATATACAACAGTTCGGAGTTTATAGAACTCTTAATAAGCCAGCCGATTCGTAGAAAAAGTATTTGGCTGAGTATTTTTATTGGCTTGTCCTCCGCACTAACTATTGCATTCCTTTTAGGGGTTGGCATCCCGCTTCTCCTTATCGAACACTCGGCGGTTAGTTTCATGATGACAGGAATGGGCGTATTTATCTCTGTTATTTTTGTTGTACTCGCTATGCTTGCTTCTGTAACCACAAGAGACAAAGCAAAAGGAATTGGTATTACAATATTGCTGTGGATATATTTCTCCCTGTTGTTCGATGGCCTGGTATTATTTCTGCTATTCCAGTTTGCCGATTACCCGTTGGAAAAGCCAATGATTGGCGTTAGCATGCTGAATCCCCTGGACCTCGGCAGAATACTGATTCTGTTGAAGATGGATATATCGGCACTTATGGGATATACAGGCGCAATTTTTAAAGACTTCTTTGGAACAACAAAAGGCATATCATTATCTGTAGCAGCAATGTTTCTGTGGGTGATAATACCCTTATTATATTCTCTGAAGAAATTTAAGCATAAAGATTTGTAATGATCAATTAATGATGCTAAAGAGATTCATATGAAAACAGATATTTTAGGGCGATGTGAACTGGAGACCTTGGTGAATAGTTTTTATGAGAAGGCGAAAGCAGATACTTTGCTCGGTCCGTTATTCGCACATGTCAATTGGGAACGTCATTTGCCGATTATGTATGCCTTTTGGGAGAACACATTATTCTTCGATGGCGGTTACACCGGTAACCCGATAAAATCTCACCAGGCTTTACATCAAAGAAACCCGCTAAATCCAGTTCATTTTCAGAGGTGGCAGGAATTGTTCATTGCCACTGTAGATGAATTATTTTCAGGCGAAAAAGCGGAGCTTGCAAAACAACGGGCATTTAGTATTTCTACAGTTATGCAGATAAAAATACTGTGATATAACGGTATCTAATAAAGCAAGGCCGCAGTGTAGTGCAGCCTTGCTTTATTTAAGTCAAACTATCATCATCACTTTTTGGGCGGTAACAAAACACCATCGATAACATGTATAACACCGTTTGAAGCGGTTATTGACGCCACAACAGTTGCGGTGCCATTCACCATTATCTTCCCGTCTTTTTTACTGATGGTAATATTGCTTCCATTCACCTGTCCTAATGTTTGTCCATCCTGCAATTGGTCTGCATTATAAACACCAACAGATACATGATACTGAAGAATGTCTGCAAGGTCTTCTTTCTTTTCAGGTTTCAGCAGGCCATCTACTGTACCTGCGGGTAGTTTGTCAAAAGCAGCATTTGTAGGGGCAAATACAGTAAAGGGGCCGGCATTGCTTAAAGCATCAACAAGTTCTGCAGCCTGAACAGCTTTTACCAATGTAGTGTGATCCTTACTTCCGATCGCTACCTGTACAACATTTTTTTGCGAGACATCATCCTGAACGCCAGATTGGCCTACCTGGACAGATGCTGGTTGACTCTCAGAGGCAGCTGTCGCTTGTTCATTGGTGGTACCGCCGTTATCACCACAAGAAGCTAATAAGCTCATAAGAACAACAAATGCTAATGATATTTTTTTCATAATCAATGAATTAAGTTAATAATGAAATAAAGGTATATCCCGCACCAACCTGATTTTATGCGTGCAATCATAAATCAACGATGATTTCGGTCATGTTTCAGTGTATGATTTCAAAAATATTTTGTTCGCATCATATCGTGCTTTATTTGCAGGAAAAAAGATAATATGCCAACTATTGACAGCATTAACATGTGTACAATGGCAGGTCACTTTGCGCCGCACAATTTCATGGCAACAGTGCTGTTAAGATACGAGTTGTTAGAGAACAGTAGCACTTGGGTTTCCTCGTTTGAGTCTCAATAATAACAAAGTCGGCAATTCAACCCGATTGGGCAGCAGGCGCGAAAAAACGTCTGGAAACGGACACTCCACATCGTATAAAAACAAAAGATCTACTCATCTGAGTAGATCTTAGTACCACGTACGGGAATCGAACCCGTCATTCCTCCGTGAAAGGGAGGCGTCTTAGCCGATTGACCAACGCGGCATTTTGACATCCCAAATTGCGTTTTGGGAGTGCAAAAATAATGAAGTTTTTGATACCCTCAAAATTTAAGATGCTTTTTTAGCCCATTGCCGCAATAATACCCAGGAAATCTGCTGCTTTTAGTGCTGCCCCGCCTATCAAGCCACCGTCTACATCTGCATTGGCAAACAATTCCCCCGCATTAGATGGTTTGCAGCTACCTCCATATAATATCGATGTATTATCAGCCGTTTGCGCACCATATTGGGCGGAAACCACACTGCGGATATGCGCATGCATATCCTGTGCTTGCGCGGCTGTTGCCGTGCGCCCTGTGCCGATCGCCCATATTGGCTCATAGGCTAATACAATATTTTTAAATTGTTCCGCACTCAGGTGAAATAATCCTTCTTTTATTTGTTTTTCTACAAATGCGTTTTGGGTATTCGCATCCCGAATTTCCAGGGGCTCGCCGCAACAGAAGATCACCTGCATGCCGTTCACCAGGGCCTGGTTCACCTTTTTAGCCAGCATGGCATTATCTTCCCTTTGGTATTCCCTTCGCTCAGAATGCCCGATAATTACGTAGCCCACTTCAGCACTTTTCAGCATTGCTGCGGATACCTCGCCTGTATATGCCCCGGATGCCTCATGATGGCAGTTCTGGGCGCCAAGATAGATGAAGTCCATACCTGCCAATTGCGATGCTGTTTGGGTGAGGTGTATGTAGGGTGGGGCAATAACAACTATCTTATTTTCATCCAGTTGTGGCGATCCGTTGAAAATATCGTTTACCAACTGGGCACCTTCGGTAATATCCAGGTTCATTTTCCAGTTGCCGGCTACTATTTTTTTTCGCATGTGTTTGATTTAGAGGGCGCAAAGATACTAATTCCTACTTTTTGCAATGGTCATATATGTGGCGGTACATTGCCAACTCGGAGGGTGACAGGCTTTTGCCCCTTCTGCCCATCATACGGTTAGCGGTTTCCATGGCGCGGTTGAAGTCGTAATGGGTGGTTTCTTCCGTGCCGCCCCAGCTAAATGACCTGATGAACTTCTCCGGGAAGTTACCTCCGAATATATTGCACGATACGCCCACTATCGTACCCGTATTGAACATAGTATTGATGCCACATTTAGAATGGTCGCCCATAAGTAGGCCGCAGAAGGTGAGGCCGGTACTAACCGATTTATTCATGGCCTCGTCCCATATCTTCACTTCTGCGTAGTTGTTTTTAAGGTTAGAGCAGTTGGTATCTGCGCCAAGGTTGCACCATTCGCCTATTACGGCATTGCCAAGGTAGCCATCGTGCGCTTTGTTACTGTTGGCAAAGAAAACTGCATTGTTTATCTCGCCGCCCACCTTGCTGCCCGGGCCAATGGTAGTGGCACCGTATAGTTTGGCGCCCATCTTCACAACGCCATGCTCGCAAATGGCTATGGGCCCGCGCATCATGGTGCCTTCCAGTACTTCGGTGTCTTTGGCAATGTAGATGGGGCCTGTTGCCGCATTAATAATGCAGCCCGCATAGATGTGCGCACCTTCTTCAATAAACAGGTTCTCTTTGCCGGCAACGGTCACGCCCTCTGGTATCGGGGCACTCTTTCTTCCGTTAGTTATTAATGCAAAATCATCTCGCAGTGCGCGGTCGTTGAGGGAGAAGATGTCCCATAAACTTTTGAGGGCAAGAACTTCGCCATCAAACTCAACATTGGTCAGTCCGTCAACATGCTCGCGGAAGGTGGCAATGTCTATATTGCCCGCATTGGTGCGGGCCGCAACAATGATCTTGTTGCCAACCAGCGCCTGACCGGGCTGCAGGTTACCTATGGCTTTTGCCAAAGCAGCAGTGCCGAACACCGCGCCATTGATGTAGATGTTATCATCGCCGGAGAGAAGCGGGAAGACCGGTTGCATATAAGCCTCGGTGAGGGTGCCGGTTTGTGCGCCCATCAAACGCTCCCACCGCTCGCGCATGGTCAGGATACCACAGCGGATATCGGCCAAGGGGCGGGTGTGGGCGAAGGGCAGCAGCCGGGGCCTGGCAGCATCATCAAAGAGGATGTAGTTCATATACGGGGTTAAAAGTAAAACATCCCGGCCAAAGCCGGGATGTTTGATCGCATATGATTTGTGAAAAAGCTTATGCTTTTTTCTCGTAACGCTTTTTGAACTTCTCGATACGGCCTGCTGTGTCGATGAACATAGACTTACCGGTATAGAACGGGTGAGAAGTGTTTGAAATTTCCACTTTTACCAGTGGGTATTCGTTACCGTCTTCCCAAACGATCTTTTCCTTTGTAGAGGCTGTAGAGCGGGTAAGGAATGTGGTCTCGTTTGAAGTATCTTTGAATACTACGAGGCGGTATTGTTCCGGATGGATGCCTTTTTTCATTGTTTTTATTTTTAATGCATGGGTTTTGCCATGCGTGAATTAAGGGCGCAAAGGTAAGTGTTTTTACCTATACAGCCAAATAATACATTTAATTATTGTGCATACTTCATGATGTCCTTTTCAGCTTCTTCGGCGGTCATGTATTTGCCGAGGACGTTGCCTGAAGGATCGAGGAGGAATGCCTGGGGTATGTATTGGATGCCGTAGGCGTTTGCGGGTTCGCACTTGCCGGTGTTCCAGTCTACGAGGTCGCTCATGTGGTAGGGCCACGAGAGGCCGTCTTGTTTGATGGCCTGCATCCAGGCATCTTTGTTCTTGTCCATTGACACGCTAACAACGGTGAAGCCGTTCTTTGCGCCCTTGAATTTCTTTTTGGAGAAATCGTTGTACATGCGCACCAGGCCGGGGTTTGAGCGGCGGCACGGGCCACACCACGATGCCCAGAAATCTACCAGCACATAGCGGCCTTTGTTGACTTCTGACAAGGTAATTTTTTTGCCTTCGGGGCTGTTGAACGACAGATTGGGGGCTTTTTGGCCGATCTTTATCTTGGTGTTCTCGTACTGTGCACTTGCAGAACAGATAACGGCCACTGACAGGGCCAGAGTAGCTAGTAATTTCTTCATTTTAATTTTTTTAAACAGACCATAAATGTAAAGCAAAAAGTTTACCAGTTATTTACGGATTTTATTGATTTAAGGATTTTTTAAGGTATTATTTGGAGCATAGCCTGTATTTGGTACATATTTTTTATTTTATGTGATCGAAAATTGCTGTGGGCTTATCTTATGTGTTTTATCTTCAGGTATAAAAGGGTATAAAAGGGTATAATTATACCGCCAAAAGGTATAATTATACCCTGCCAGCAGGGATCTATACCCCCTTATGGGTCTAAACGCAGAGGCCCCCGCAAAGGCGGGCCAGGCTATGAAGGAGCGCAGCGAGCGGCAAGGTTGTATTATATGTGGCATAGCAATGGGGTTGTTACTATGTAAAGTTCGGGAGGGTTTTGGGGGTGAAGAAATTTATTTTGCATGATGGTACAGTAACAGTACCATGATGGTGTTTGGGTATTTTGAAAGCCGCTGTGGTGGCGGGCCCGCGTGACGAAAATTTATTTTTTTAACGCATGATCTGAGCAGGATAATTGCTTTGTGATGCTGAAGAACGAAGCATCTTTACTTATGTAGCGGTGCCTGGCGCGTGAAGGTTGTTGGTGGGCTACGCGCACGGCTTGCGCCTCAACACCAACAACGGCGAGAAACGGGATTTTCAACTGCACCACTTTAATGCTGGCAAGTGCCCTGGCTGTTTGCAAAGGCCGGGCAAGAAGACCGGAGAAACATATAATTTCGGCGAAGCAGGAAATTTTATGAGGCGGGGAAAATATTTGGGTTAGAATATATTTTTTTGTTATTTTTATATTGTAAACAATATCCCCTTACTCTTAAACCGTATTCATATGAAATGCCTTCTGATCTCTTTATCGCTTTCAGTGATTAGTATTTGCACACATGCCCAGATCCCTTCTATACAATGGGCAAAATGTTATGGCGGCAGCGATGCCGATAATGCCTCAGCTATAAATCAAACCTCGGATGGAGGTTATATAGTTTGCGGGCAAAGCAGATCGAATGACGGCGATGTAACCAGTGCATATCCGGGCAGTTATGACTACTGGATCACAAAATTGTCGCCCGCAGGCAGTATTGTCTGGCAAAAAGCCTTAGGTGGATCTCTCGATGAAAACGCAACCAGCATTCAACAAACATTTGATGGTGGTTATATTGTATCCGGGTCCAGCTACTCTGATGATGGCGATGTGACCGGTCATCACGGGATTACTGGTTATAATGATTATTGGATCGCAAAATTATCATCAACCGGCAGTATTACCTGGCAAAGGTCGTTGGGCGGTGCCAATATTGAACAATGCAATGCCATGCATCAAACATCTGACAGTGGTTTCATCCTTGCTGGCTTTAGTCGGTCCGCCGATGGCGATATCACAGGTAATCATGGAGGTTCTGATTATTGGGTCGTAAAGTTATCATCTTCAGGCATTGTGCAGTGGCAGAAATCACTTGGCGGAGGCACAGATGATTATGCATATGCTATTGAACAAACATTTGATGGCGGATATATTGTTGCCGGCGCCAGCAATTCATGGGGTGGAGATGTTACGGGAAATAACGGCGGTTTGGATTATTGGGTCGTAAAACTATCGCCAACCGGAAGTATTGTATGGCAAAAGTCGCTTGGTGGCTCCGAAAAAGATATAGCAATGAGCATTAAACAAACATATGACAGCGGGTATATTGTGACAGGATTAAGTTTTTCAAACGATAGTGATGTTACCGGACACCATGGCATGACTATGTACTATGCTGATATATGGACCGTAAAACTAAACAGTTTGGGTGCGATTACCTGGCAGAAGTCTTTAGGCGGCAGTATAGATGAATATGCGTATTCTGTATTACAAACACCTGATTCAGGTTATGTGATTACCGGATTTGCGCAGTCTGCCGACGGAGACGTTTCTTTTAATCATGGATCTGACGATTTCTGGATGGTTAAATTATCTCCCGGAGGCACACTGTTATGGCAAAAAACATTTGGTGGCAGTGCTAATGACAATTGTACAGCAACGGTTGTAACAGCGGATGGGGGATTCATTATGGCAGGTGCAAGCCTGTCAAACAGTGGAGATGCAAGTGGTAACCATGGTAGTGGAGATGTATGGGTGGTGAAACTTGCAGATGTCTCGTTAGGTGTACAAAATACTATGGAGAACGAATTCCTTGAAATCTATCCTAATCCCGCTAATAGCGAGTTGACCATCACGTCTAAAGACAATATCCGTACCATCGATGTAATTAGTGTGCCGGGTAAGGTATTGTATAGTAATGAATATGCCACAAATAAGGCTACCGTTGATGTTTCAACACTGCCCACAGGTATTTATTTCGTGAGAATAAACGGTACTGAAGTGAGGCGGTTTTTGAAAGAGTAGTGTAGCCGGATAAATACTAAAATTCAGTATCTTGATGTCCCCATTGGACGTAAGTCTACTTGTGCTACAAATATGCCCATATCCTGGTAATCCTAAAGTCATTCGATCCTGATTTTTTTAGAAAAGATAACTAACTGATACCGAACAACAGTTTCATCCAGATGAAACAACATGCCTGCGCATGGTATATTTTTTATGGTCCTGTTCGGAATGAGGTTATTTAATATAGCCCCATTCCGAACAAATTTCTCCGCAGGTATGTTGTTAAATACCATCTCAATTTGGTATTTTCGTAAACAGACCACAATCAACAAAAATGGCGGAGAATAAACCAAAACCGGCTACAACAAAACCAAAACCTGCAACAGAGAAAAAATCGAAGCCGGTTGAAATAAAAACAAAACCCACCACCTTAAGTGTGGAGGACTACATCAATAGTATTGATGGCGAACAGAAGCGTGAAGACAGCTTTGCGCTGCTGGAAATGATGAAGAAGGCTACGGGCGAGGAGCCAACCCTGTGGAGCAGTTCGATAATAGGTTTTGGTAATAAACGCTACAAAAGCCCTGCAACAGGCAGGGAGGTTGACTGGTTCCGCATAGGCTTTGCACCACGCAAAGCAAACCTCTCGCTATACCTCACCGTTGGCCTCGGACAGTATGATGCAGCTCTTGAAAAACTGGGCAAGCATAAAACCGGTGGCGGCTGCCTGTACATCAACAAGCTTGCCGATGTGGACATGAAAGTGCTGAAGGGCATGATAGATGCTGCAGCAAAGAAAAATAAGTAAGCGCTTAGTTACCTAAAAGGCCGTTGCAGATCTTCTTCGCAATGCCCGGGCCTTCGTAAATAAATCCTGTGTACACCTGTACCAGCTTAGCACCCGCATCCAGCTTTTCTCTGGCATCGGCAGCGGTGAAGATGCCCCCTGAGGCGATGATGGGTATCTTACCCTGGCTGTTGGTGTGTATATACCTTACTACCTCTGTAGAGCGGTTGGTTACCGGTTTGCCGCTGAGCCCGCCGGCACCTATTGCCTCCACCTGTGCCTGTGGGGTTGCAAGGCCGTCACGGCTGATGGTGGTGTTGGTTGCCACAATGCCCTCTATGCCTGTGGTGCGCACAATGTCTATAATGTCGTCCAGTTGCTCGTTGGTGAGGTCTGGTGCTATTTTCAGGAGTATTGGTTTGTTGGCGCGCTGGTGGCGGTTCAGTTCTTTAAGGCGGCGCAGCAGCTCGGTAAGCGGGGCTTTATCCTGCAGGGCGCGCAGGCCGGGTGTGTTGGGGCTGCTCACGTTCACCACAAAGTAATCTACCACCGGGTGCAGCTCCATGAATGATTTTTCGTAGTCTTCGGTTGCCTGCTCGTTGGGGGTGTCTTTGTTCTTGCCTATGTTGCCGCCAATAATGATGCGCTCGCGACGGTTGCGCAGGTTGTTGGCTGCATTTGCGGCGCCGTGGTTATTGAACCCCATGCGGTTGATGAGGGCTTTGTCGGCCGGGAGGCGGAAGAGGCGTGGCTGCGGGTTGCCGGGCTGCGCGCGCGGCGTTACGGTGCCTATCTCTATAAACCCAAAGCCGAGGCAGGCGAGGGAGTCGGTGTATTTTGCATCCTTGTCAAACCCGGCGGCAAGGCCTACAGGGTTAGGGAAAGTGATGCCAAAAACGGTGGTCTCGAGGTCGGGATGCTTTTTAACGAAAAGGCCTTTGATGATGCTGCGGATGAAACCTATGGAACACAAAAAGGAAAGCCTGCGCATGACCATGTAATGGACCTTTTCGGCTTCTATCTTAAAAAGGAGGGAACGTATGAGTGCGTACATTGGGCGCAAAGATAATGCGGAGAAATGTGATGGGATGTGGGTGAATGCGCTAATGTGTATAATGTGGTGATTTGTGGGTAGCCATTTTAACAAATTAACTACAGGATGAATAGGGTTTACGTGTAATTTAGCGGGTGAATGCCTGTGAGATCTTTATTTGTAATATTTATGCTGCTGCTGTGCGGTACGAATGTGTATGCACAGGCGATAAAGGGCGAGGTGCTGGACGAGGATAAACAGCCGGTGAGCGGTGTGCATGTTGAGAACATTTACACATCGCTGGCAGTGCAGAGCGGGGAGCAGGGGGCATTTATAATAGCTGCGACGAGCGACCAATTGCTTGAGTTCAAGAAAACAGGCTACAAAACTACCCGGGTGAGGGTGCCCAAGGGATATGTGCCGCCGTATTTCCGCATCATTATGAAGAAAGGCATTGCAGAACTGAACCAGAGTGCGATTGCGGGGGGCAGGTATGACTACAAGAAAGACAGCTTGCGCTATTATGAGCTTTACAAGAACATACTTGATTTCCCGAAGATGTCGGCGGTGCAGACCATAGCTCACCCTTTTACTGCTATGAGCAGGGTGAACCAGCAGAAGTGGCGTTTCCAGGACCGATATATGGAGTTTGAGGAGCAGAAATATGTGGACAGGACGTTCAATGCGGCGCTGATAGCGAAAACTACGGGGTTGCGGGGAGACAGCTTGCAGGCTTACATAAGGCGTTTCAGGCCATCGTATGAGCAGTTGCGTATGATGAACGATTATACGTTCTACCTGTACATCAAAAGTACCGTGAACACTTTCCGTTCGCGTTTTTCGCCGAGAAACTCCCAGTAACCCTATGCCGATTGGCGCAGGTTGTTGAAGTTATTTGTTTTGGCAAAAACCAGGTATTGCGTGGTCATGGAATCGTAGAAATCTTCTGCACTATCGGCGTTCTGAAGATCGTTCGATACGCCGTAGATGTTACCATCTATGTTAAAGTAACCAATAGCTTTTGTAGGGGTATTAAACAGGTGTTTACCGTCTTTAATGCTAAACCCATCAGCATAGATCTTGATAGCTCCTAATTCAAATCTGTACCCTCCTTCGTCCAACTTTACAATCTTAAACTGATACATTTTCTGATCTTTTGGATTAGGTATATCAAAAACCGCGCAAAACTTTCATGGCACGATAAAAATATGCGTGTTTTTGGGCATAAATTTGAATAGATGCAGTATAAGATGTTGAAGATCAGTATTAAAATAGTGTTGTTAAAGTATTCTGGTCAGGCAACAAACAACAATATTTATAATGAATAAAAAAATATTTGTTAAGAATTCCACGGTTTTTGTAGAAAAAAATACTCAATATATTGAATTATAGGTGAGAATGGGCTTTAACCGGTGGTTAGTTTTTTGCTGCCTTATTGCGCAGCAGTTTATAGATCTTTATTGCGCTCATCAGTAGTATCATGAGCAGCACAAGGCCAAGAAGGCCCCAGGCAAAGCTGAGCGTTTGCTTGACAACGGCCAGCATAACTACGGCAATTAAGAATATGGTGGCAACTTCGTTCCAGATGCGGAGTTGGGTTGAGGTGTATTTGAAAACGCCCTTCGATTCCTGCTTGTAAATAGCGTGCAAAGTAAAGTGATAAGCATAGAGGCCTACAACAAAACAGAGCTTAACCGCCAGCCAATTATCCAGGTGCCATTGCAGCAATTGATACCAGAGTGTGGGCCCAAGTATAAGGGTGATAATGGCTGATGGCCAGGTGATGCCCAGCCAAAGGCGCTTTATCATTATGGTGAACTGGTTTTGCAGAATGGTTTTTTCGGGTTCCGGCTTATCGTTGGCTTCGGTATTGTATATAAAGAGCCGCACGATATAGAACATACCGCTGAACCAGGTGACGATGAAGATGATATGCAGCGCTTTTAAATAGAGATACATTCTGGATACCGGATGCTAGATACTAGATTTATGATCGCTTGTTTCTTGCAATAAAGTTTTCATTGCATCAATCCATTTTGGTTGTTCGTTCATGCAGGGGATAAAGGTATAGTTTTCGCCACCGGCTTTGAGGAAATTTTCTTTCTCGCGCACATTGATCTCCTCCAGTGTCTCGAGGCAATCGCTGACAAAGGCGGGGCAAACTACGGCGATGTTCTTTATTCCTTCTGAAGGCATTTGTTCCATGCGGTTGGTAGTGGCGGGTTTCAGCCATTCGGCGCGGCCAAGCTTGGACTGGAATGCCACACTGTATTTACCTGCAGGGATGCCGAGCCGCTCTACCACCAGTTGAGTGGTGACATAGCATTGATGGCGATAGCAGAATTTGTGTGCGGGTGATGCAACGGTGCAGCAATCTTTGGTGGTGAGGCAGTGTGTGCCTGTGGGGTCGCGCTTGGTGACGTGGCCCTCGGGTATGCTGTGATAGCTGAACAGCAGGTGGGTATTGTTATCCGTGAGGTATGGTTTAATGCTTTCGGCAAGCGCATCAATGAAAGCGGGGTGGTTATAGAATGGTTCTACAAAGCGGATGGTGAACGGGTAATTGCCTTTTGCATGTATTGTTTTAGCATGTTCTACCGCTGTCTCATAGCTTGACATGGCATAATGCGGGTATAATGGCAGCAATACCACCTCCTCAACGCCAGGGTTCTCGCGCAGTAATTTATCGTAGGCGGATTTCATGTTGGGGTTGCCATAGCGCATGGCCACCTCTACCGGTTCGCTGACGATCTGTTGCAGCGCTTTTTGCTGCTGATAGGTGATGTTTACAAGCGGTGAGCCCTCTTTGGTCCAGATGGTTTCATAGGCTTCTGCTGATTTTGGTGCACGAAATGGCGTGATGATGCCTTTTACCAGCATGGCACGCAGCAGGTATGGTTTATCAATTACCCGCTCGTCCATAAGGAATTCGTTGAGATAGGTCCTTACGTCCTGAACACTTTTTGATTCGGGCGAGCCGAGATTCATTAATATATAGCCGCGTTTTTTCATTTCTGATAATGAGGTGCAAAGAAACTAAGTAAACGGGCTATTTATACCAGGGTTGATAAACATCATGAGGGAAAATGACATTTTTGTGATGGTTTACCGGTAGTTGCTGCAAAGACATAGAAAATACGGGCTGTGGTCAGGTTATTTTGCCACGTCGGCCAGTTTTGCGAAGTCTATTTTGGCCATCAGCTCATTCAGTTGCTCCATGCTGCCGTTGGCGGTTAGCTTCACGCAGAATGGTTTTACCCATGCTTTAGGCAGCGATGCTTTGTTTTCATACATGCTGCCGGCGTAGGCCAGTAGTGTGTAGTTTTCACTGTATGGAAAATAACTGTCATCAGCTTTGTTGTGCTTATCGAAATATATGCAGGCGTAGCTGCAGCCCGGCAACTGCACTTCTTTATAATAGTAATCCGGGTTGTTTTTCATGCCGGCAATTATTTTTTTCTGGGGTGCAAAAATGGGGTCATTGGTCGTTACCATCAATTTGATCAGTTGGGCGTATGAGGTCATCATCAATATTCGCTGGTAGTCTTTGTCAAGGCTTTGTGCTTTCTCATTGGCATCAGCCTTTGCATTTACGCTATTGGCTTTCTTTTCCAGTGCGGCTAGCTTGGCTTCATCTATTTTACCACTTGCTGCCATTTTCTCTACCTCGCGCTGGTACTCCAGCATGGCATCCTGCACCTGTTTATCATTATTGTTTGCGTTTCTCTTGCCACTGAATGCCGACATCAATTCTTTGTTCAGGCTGTCATCCCGTTTTGCCTTCTTCATATAGGTCTTCGAATCCTCTGCCATTTCCAGTTGTATGCTGTAGCTGTAATTCAGGTGGGTGCCCGTAAGCGGGCTCATGGAATAATAGCAGGTTACACACTT
>JBGAJU010000055.1:0-27950 GCA_044224775.1 Flavipsychrobacter sp. | reverse complement strand
ACTATAATAACCCCCAAGCAGGTCGCCGACAGGGTTCACAAACGAAACTTCACTTTCACCAAATACCATTGCATGAAACCCATAAACGGTAATGTCCAGTTTTGCCGTAACTAAAGGGTTGTCTACCGCCACACCTGTAAACGTCCTTAGGTCGGGATATCGGGCAGCAAGTTCACCGGGCATCATTGGCGTATCCCAAACCTTAAAATCTCTCGTAGTACCATCCGGCATTGGAATGGATATCACCTGTGCTGCGTTTTCGTTTATAGGTAATGAGAACAGGAATGTTTTTAATGTCGATTCATCCACTTTGTATACTTCATACCGCGACGCATTTGCTTTCTGTACTGTTGCAGGTACATCCGACGAACGCACCTTTTTCCAAACAACAGCACCTACAACATTAAATGAACAAAAAATTGCGGCTATTAGGCTAATTAAAACGATATTTCTTCTCATCGCAGGTAAAAGAATCTGGTATATTATTGGTAATTGTCAGGTTAGCAAATAAAACAACGCAATAAAGTTAATAAAATTACCTGTATGAGCATCACTAAACACAAGGGGCCGGGTACCCACCTAAAAATAATTCAAATACCTTTGCATCCTTCAAAACAAACAACGCCTTTTGGAACTCAATTATACACTGGACACTATCAGCATGGCTGCAAAACAGTTCTGGGAACATTTTAAAGGTTACCACACATTCGCCTTTAACGGCGAAATGGGCGCAGGTAAAACAACCTTCATACACACACTCTGCGATCACCTCGCAGTAGAGGATACAGTAAGCAGTCCAACATTTGCCCTCATTAACGAATACCATTTCACAGATGGAGGAAAGGATAATGTCATTTACCACCTCGACTGGTACCGCCTGAAAAATGCCGCCGAAGCAATTAATGCCGGCATGGAAGATTGCATGCTGCAAGCCCAAAACAAAACTGCCCGGTGTTTTATTGAATGGCCGGAAAAAGCATCCGAGCTGCTGAAATCGCCATACATCAACATCAACATTCAAACCTTAAGCAATACCGAACGCAGGATGACCGCAGAGATCATCCCCGCATAAGCCCGAACTGCCTTATTTTCAGCTAAATTGGGGTTGGGGTTTACAAATATTATGCTTATTTTGCAGTTTGATAAATAACCGATAAATATTTTGCATATGTATTTGAATGGTACAAAGTGCGGTTCCCTTGCTTTATGTTGTCTTTTGTCATTTTCGTTAATGGCAAAAAATGCTAAATCACTGACCGAAAGCCGTGGTTTGACAAAACCACTTTGTTTCGTAGAAAATAAAGGAGAAGTTGTTGACGAAAAACGTCAGTTCCGTAAAGATATAGATTACAAGTTATCTACTCCCGGTATGTTTTTGTACGTAGGAGCCGGGCAATTACAATACCAGTTCGTAAAAGCCGAGGGTACAGGTTCGGCTGCTCCAAAGGTTACTGCTTATCATATGGACGTAACGCTTGCCGGGGCTAATCTAAACGCTCAACCGGAAGCTACCGAAAAGCAGGACTATTATGAGAACTATTACATGGATGGCTATAACAGCAGTGGCTTTACGGCTCACTCATGGAACAAGATAACCTACAAGGATATTTACCCAAACATCGACTGGGTGCTGTATGTAAAAGATGGCAAGGTTGAATATGACTTCAATGTTCGTCCGGGCGGAAAAATAAGCGACATCAAGCTGGTATATGGCGGTTCTACTTCCCTTAAGATCAATAAGGATGGCTCGTTAGGTGCAAAAACACCGTTAGGTAGCGTTAGTGAAAAAGCCCCTTATGCTTTTGAAGCCGGTACCGGTAGGCAAGTAGCTGCCAACTTCAGGTTGAAAAATAATACAGTGACTTTCGAAGCCGGCAAATGTGACGGTACACTTATAATTGACCCGACACTGCTTTGGAGCACTTACTTCGGCGGAACAGGTCTTGATGTGGCTACGTGCATCACGATAAGCCCCGGCGGCCTTACATACGTTGGCGGATACACTTCAAGCGTTGGTCTTACTTTCCCCGGCGCCCCCTTCATGAGTACTAACCAGGGGGGTGTGGATGCCTTCATGGCACAGTATAGCGCCACAGGCGTACTGCAATATGCAACTTACGTAGGCGGTGCCGGTGCAGACCGTGGCCATTCAATAGCTATCGAAAGCCTTGGCGCCAACGTATACCTCGCAGGTTCTACAACATCTAATCCCGCTTTCGGGGTTTTATCTACACCCGGTGCCTATCATACTGCAAACATGGGCGGCGTGGATGGCTTCCTGATCAAATTCAATAGCGTTGGCGCGCGGCAGTGGTGCACATTCTATGGCGGCCCGGGTACGGATAGTGTCACCTGCGTTACTGTTGATGGCGCTAACAATGTGATCATCGGTGGGCAAACCACCAGCACTGCTAGCATTGCTTCATCAGCTACCGTCTATCAGCCTGGCCGTAACGGTGCCAGCGATGCGTTCCTTGCGAAGTTTGACGCTGCAGGCACTGTCCAGTGGTCAAACAAGCAGCGTTACCGATATGGCAACAGGTACATCTTTTCAGCCTTCTCTGCGCGGCACTAACGATGCATTTCTTGCTATGTTTGACGCAGGCGGAACAAGAACCTGGGGAACTTATTTTGGCGGCACAGGTTTGGAAATTGCCAACGGTGTTGCCTGCGATCCTGTTTCAGGCGCACTTGCTATTGTAGGTAACACTTCCAGTGTTAACTTCATCGCCAGCTCAAATGTTCATCAAACTGCTTTTGGCGGCATACAGGATGCATTCGTCGCCAGCTTCGACCAAACAGGTAACAGGCTCTGGAGCACCTATTACGGCGGAACACAGTTCGATTATGGCGAAGATGTGTCTTTTGACCCCTTCAGCAACGTCGCTGTAACAGGTGGCACATTCAGCCCTTCGGGCATTGCAAGCACTTTCAGTTCGCAACCTGCCATTGGCGGCGATTATGACGCCTACATAGCTCTTTTGAACCCGTTGGGGCAAAGGCTGGCAGGCACTTACTTCGGCGGAACATTTTACGACTATGCTACAGGCATTGCTGTTGACCGTTCTGCTGGGCAAATATTTATTTCAGGCCATACCACCAGCTTAGGTTTTTACGGTGCTGGAGGCATAGTATCAGCAGGTGCTGCTCAAACAACATATGGAGGCGGCACTTATGACGCATTCATATCAAAATTTGAGTGTCATACGTTTGGAACACTTGACCAGCCATTCACAGACACTTTAGTATGTGCAGGCGGAACACTACAAGTGCCATACAGTGTTTACCCCGCTACATCAACCTTCAACCCGGGCAATGTATTCTCTATCGAACTGTCTGACGTGACCGGCAGCTTTGCTTCACCAACAGTTATCGGCTCCGCAACTACCACAACAGGTGGCATCATCACCTGCACAATTCCGGCGGGTACTCCGGTTGGCATTGGCTACAGGATACGTCTGGTGGCTACAAACCCCGTATATGTTTCTCCTGATAGCTACTACGACATCAGGGTGGTATCATCTATAGCCAGCACGGTACCCTACTCTAACTCACCCATATGTGTGAACGGCACCCTGAACCTTAACGATACTGCCGATTACATAATAATGAGCTGGAGCTGGACAGGCCCTGCAGGCTTTATATCTGCTTTGCAGAATCCATCCAGGCCGCTTGTCACTTTGGCTCATGCCGGCGTTTACACCGTTACGACCGTGCATAATGGTTGCCCTCCTAACACTGCTACCACTACTGTCGTTATTAACGATGTGATACCACCAACACCTAACATCTCCGGTGCTAACGGTTGCGCAGGCTATACACTTGCATTAACCTCAGATCCGGATACAGTTACCACCGATCCGATCTACTATAGTTGGGTAGGCCCGGCCGGCTTCACTTCAACGCTGCAGAATCCTTCTATTGTCGGTGCTACAACTACTAATACAGGTTACTACTTCGTGCATGACATACTTAACGGATGCCCTTCTGCCGATACTTTTGTTTACGTTACTGTTAGCCCTGTTGTTCCCGTATCAATAACAATAGCAGCTAACAGTCCATACATTCCTGGCCGTCCGGGCGATACCATCTGCGCGGGCCAAACGGTTAACTTCAATGCCTTCCCCGTTAATGGTGGCGCGGCGCCTTCGTTCCAATGGTATACCGGTGTAGGTTCGCCCGTTATTGGTGCCATCAGCAGCACGTGGTCCTCTTCTACCTTGCTCGAGGGCCAAACCGTGTTCTGCACTTTGAACAGCAGCGTGCCCTGCCCCTCGCCTGTTACGGCAACCAGCAATGGCATTAAGATGAATGTTATTTCCAACACGCCAACCGTTTACATTTCAGCTAGCCCGGGATTACATGTTACTCCGGGTTCTAACATCACTTTCACATCATATGTATACAATGGAGGCATAGCTCCTACATATCAGTGGACAAAGAACGGCGTTGTTATACCCGGTGCAACCAATGATACCTACACATTAGTTGGTGTGACAAAAGTGGATACAATTGCACTTACTGTCACCAGCACAATGGCTTGTGTGGCTAACCCCATCAATACCAGCAATCAACTGGTGGTTATGACGAACGTTGGCGTTACTAACCTTTCTGCAGCACTTAGTGACGTCAGCCTGTTCCCTAACCCGAACAACGGCTCTTTCAATATTAAGGGCGAACTGGAAAGCGCTGGTATAGTTGAACTGGAAGTTACCAATATGCTGGGACAAGTTGTTTATTCCGACAATGCTGTTGTACAAAACACAACATTGAACCATACTATAGCAATGCCTAAAACTGCGAATGGCATATACCTGCTGCGCGTTAATAAGGACGGCGACAGCAAGATTTTCCGCTTCGTTGTGGAACGCTAAAATACCTTACACAAAAACGAAAAGCCCCCGCGATATTCCGGGGGCTTTTCGTTTAAAGACACTACTGATGAAATACTCTTTTATTATCGTAGGCCAAACAACAGGCCCAGGTTAAAGTCCACATCACTTTGCGGGTTGTATGTATCGCCCACATCATTCAAGGCATCCGTAAAACCTGTATAAAATCCCATATCCATATTCAGCCACACGTTGTGTGTCAACCTGATATTCAGGCCGGCTCCGCCATTCACCCCGGCATCAAACAAATTGAAATTGTCCGAATTGCTCACCTTGTAAAGTTCCCGGTATGCATTGCTCACACTCACCTGTTCATCCAGTTTCACAGCCACAGATGGCCCAATATAAATGTTGGGCCTTACAATGTTACCCGGCTTACCAAAAAAATAGTAGAACCGCAAGGGCATGCGCAGGTATATTGGCGTAAACGATTGCATGGTGTTCAGGTAATTCACCTGGTAACCTTCAGCAGAAACAACCAGGTTTGCGCCTACTCCCCAGTGTTTGGTAAGCAGGCCAAAATACCTTACCCCAAACGACTTCTTGTTCTGAAAACTGGTTGATCCGGGAAGGTTATGTACCCAGCTATTACCTATTCCGCCTATCGGGCCAAAATATCCCGCAGGTATCTTGGCCTTGGGCCGCTCCCGTGCGTAAATGATTTGTGAGCCCAGCGAGAGCACAATTGTTGCTATTCGTAATATCCGTTTCATATGACCTTACTCCGCCAAAACAGATAAAAATCTATGCCCTTAGCGCAGGAGCAAACGGAGAATTAGAACTTCTTTAACGTTGCGCAAGGCACGAAATGTTTTTGGCATTTAACTAAAAATTGTTTTAATTTTATAATATAATACCTGCCTGTGAAGAAACTAATACTCATTATCCTCATACTCAATTCATTGTTCTCTTCTCATGCACAGAACTACCAATGCCTGCAAAGTGGTGTTAAGCGGTATTTTATAAACAGTAACGGATACTTAAGAGGAATGAGAATAGATTCTGTGCGCACAAGCGGAAGTGATGTTATATACTACCCTTTTCATACTGCCAGGGGCAACTATCTATCTGGCAGCACATTGGACTCAAACGGAGGAAGCTGGTTGGGTAAAAAAGTGATACAAAAGACTGACGGTACTTTTTTGTTTGATAATATTTGGAACGATACAGTAATCGTCAAAACACAGGCACACACTGGTGATATATGGGCATTTTATACCGACACGACAAGCCATCATTATATAGCAACAGTCACCTCAGAAGATACAATGACTGTTTTAGGCAGCTTAGATTCAATAAAAACAATTCGCATTAATGCTTACAATGGTTCCGTGCTTGACCTAACAGACTCTCTAAATAATTTCCAGATAATACTCAGCAAGAATAATGGCTTTGTGAAGATGTTTGATTTGCACACTTTCCCATATCATGCTCCGGACACAAGCTTTTATTTTGGAGTTGATTACTATCTGGATTATCTAATACACCCTTGGTTATGTGGATTTTCAGCACCTGCACATGGAACTTCAAATTCAATATTCTCGCTTGTATTACTTGTAAATCCAACATATAGTCAACTATATGATTGGAACGTAGGCGAAGTATTTGAATTCCAAACCTTCACTCAACACATTCCAAGTGAAGGAAATTATCCTCATGGTTATTATTTTGATTCAATAACAGCAAAAACAATCATACCGGGAGGTGTTCAATATAGTTATTCTGGTTGGAAAGCTGAGGCACATATACATCCCCTTGCAATAATCAGAGGCACATTTTCACCTTCTTCTTCTTTTCCTTATGATACACTTAGTATAATTGGTGGTGTATTTACAGTCTTTGATAACCTATTGATTGATACGTCAAAAATGTCGGAAGAAAAAGAACACTATTATATGCTACATTATCTACCTAATGACACTACATTTTGTGGTCAAGCTAATAAATACATACTTTATCGGTCTAATATCCAAGACTATGGTTTTAGCTATCATACCGAAGGATGCGATATTAGCAGAACATATAAGACAGGGCTTGGCCTACTAAATTATCACTGGGATTTTTTAGGTGGCTACCCACCAAAATTAGAAGACACTACCCTAATATATTGCGTCAAAAGAGGTATTCCTTGCGGTCACTACACATACCCATCCCCGATAAATTATATAGCCGGCATAAATGAATTCAACAAACCATCATTTACCCTCTTACCCAACCCTGCCTCCGATGAACTAACAATAAAAACGAACAGCACCCAACCCTACACAATAACCCTGCAAAATATGCTCGGGCAAACAGTACTAAAACAACATGCCACAAAACAACAGGAGACAATCAATGTAAGTGATCTTCCCGCCGGTGTTTATAACATATCCATCGCAGACGAAACTGGCAGCCGCCATAATGAGAAGTTGCTTATAGCACATTAAAAAAGCGCCCTTGCAGGCGCTCTCTTCTGAGGATATTTGTTTGAGGAATCTTATTCAGATACCGTTATTTTCTTTCTTTCAATTCCTTCCGTACTATGCAGCTCTACAAGATAGATGCCTGCACCAAGGCCATTCACAGGAATAGTAACTATTGTTTCATTCCCGGCAGGTATTACAGATTTCACCTCGCGGCCCGCTATATCTATCACACGAATAGTCTTTGCTTTAATTCCCTGTAAGTTGATATTGATAACTTCTGTAGCAGGGTTTGGATAAACACTGAACGTATTGCTGCTGTTCACAGCAACATTTGTCACATCCAGGAACGCTGCGCTGTCTGGCTCAATGCTCACCAATATCTCCTGCCTGTTAGTGAAATTACTGCCTCCGGGTGTTAACTGCGATACAATATAAAAACCGTCGTAAGTATACCCCCAGCCCCAGTTAAAGTGGATGAAATTGTTGTCCAGGTAGCCATCAGCAAGGAAACAATGTCCGCCCTGGGGGCCATACCCTGTGTAAATGATAGGGCGTTTTGCATCAATTTCTTCCTTTATCAGGTGCACCCAATCAGAATCATTATGTGCCGAACGGTACTCATCGCTGATGGTAGATTTGTAATGGAAATAATGCTGCATGGCAGTTTGCGTGCAGTCACCACCGCCAACAACCCAAGCGCCACTTGCATCCACCCCGTAATTCATATTCACGCTTATACCCGCGTCCGACATAAGTGTAGCCACATGCTCATTAGTTCTGAAAAGTGCTACCGGCATCGAATCCCATTTATAGGTATGCTCCCCGAAGTTAGCTTCAAGTAAACCATACGGGCTGTAATAAGAATGGCTGCCTTCTCCCCTGCGTGGCCAGTTCCAGTACCTCATTAACTGTGCCATAGCGGTTGCAACGCAACCGGTTAAGGCGTCCTCTCCTGCAGAAGCATCATACGGGCAAAGCTCGTTATAGAAAGGCTGCTGCCCCCACCTTGTTTTCACCAGTGGTGCAACTACGGTTGTTTTGGCCGACGAGCGGATAGGCTTTGCTGTCAGCAACTCACTCCACTCATTAACAGTAGCTTTTGATGGAGCAATATTGTTCTTGATGACCTTATTGATCTGCTCGGTATAGCCATCCAGCCACGCGGCCACATGCGGTGGTATATTCGCTGCTGCAAATGGCGCATCAGCCGAGAAAGCCAGCACAGGTGTCACCTGGTCATCACCCGAAACAATAATGAATCCTGCGCCGGGACTCAGTACGTAGAAATCGGTTACTTCCTTTCCATCAACAACAGAAGTGCCTTTGTATATTACAGAAAATTGTCCGGGAACATTCAGATCCCTGCTTTTATAAAAATTACTCCCTACAATTTTAGCGGTATTTTCATCAACAGACTTCCCAAAAGAAACCAATGAAACAACAACAAACAGACCTAATAAAAAACTCCTCACTATAAATATTTTTGAACGCCGCAAATATACGCTTATGCCTTATATACGACTATATTGTTGGGGTAAGTTACCCCCATTCTGGGGTAAATAAACATATAATATTAATAATATTTAAACCACACTTCCGTAGCGCCAAAACCATACTTACCGCTCCATTCATTCTTAAAGCGGCTCACTTCCGGAGTTTGCTTCAAAACGGCATGTACTTCTTCCCGCAACTTGCCTTTCCCCAGCCCGTGTATCACTATCATCCGCTCCTGCCTGTGCACTATCGCCAGGTTCAGGTAATGCTGCAAAGTGTCCAGCTGCAGCTTCACAATTTCTGCATTAGATAGCCCCTTCCGGCTGCTGGTCAGCGCCTCTATGTGCAGGTCTATCTCCTGCTTGGGCTTCTCTATATTATGATGGGTAACTGTTGTGATCTTACTTGTTGGTGGCACAAACCTTTCAGCCGGTTCGGGCTCCTGCTTCACTTTAAAATCATCTATCAGCAAATAACCGAACGTAGGTTCATTCTTCTGCATCAGTTTGCTGATGTGTTCAAACAACTTCGCGGGCTTTATCCGCAGCACGCCTTCTGCCACTTCCATATCCGCATCCGCTGCATTGGTCAGCCGCCAGTTAAAACGTGGCTGGTCATTCATATCAGCATAAGATATGCTGTGCAGGTACACATTGCCAAAACTGTGCAGTGCTCCCTCATGCCTGAATTCGCTTTGCTGTGCATACCGCACATCATAAACATATTTTATGTGCACGGGCATCTCGTTCAGCAGGTATAGTTTAAGCTGGTCCACCACATCCTCTATCCCATCAAACTTGAACACCGGCATGAACGATAGATAAACACCCTTAGCCAACCGTTGCGTGCGCTCGGCCATTCTCTCAACCGGCAATTGCTCCGGCAGACTTGTTTTCTTCTTTTTCGTTTTCTCAGTGAACCACTTCAGGTAGGGATGGTCTATGTCGTCCACATGCACCGGAAAAGTAACACCATTCACCTCCACTTCCATCATCTGTTTGTTGATGTAAGCCGTGACATGACCTTCATCCCCGGTCTGCTTCAATAATATCCTGTCCCCTATCGAAAATTTCATGTCCGACTTATTCGTTCTGCTAAAAAGTTCACCATTTTTTTTACTGCTTTACCTCTATGGCTTATCTGGTTCTTAATATTCAGCGGCAACTCACCAAACGTCATATCATACCTATTCGGAATAAATATCGGGTCGTAACCAAAACCACCATCACCTCTTTTCTCTTCAAATATTGTCCCTTCACAAATACCCTCAAAATAATAAACCTCACCTTCCCATATCAGGCAAATGACCGCTTTATAAAATGCACTCCTGTCCGCGGCACCTCTTAATTCGCTCAGCACCTTTTGTAAATTCTGTTCATCATCTCTGGCTCCGCTGTAGTGTGCGCTATCCACTCCCGGCGCGCCATGCAATGCATTCACACAAATGCCGCTATCGTCAGCAAAAACATTCTTCCCGCAGAACTGATAGATCGCCGATGCCTTCGCCAACGCATTCTCCTCAAAAGTATGGAATGGCTCTTCTATCTCCTGCGTAAACCCAATGTCTTTCAACGACAACAATTCAACATCCTCCACCAGTTCACTGATCTCTCTTATTTTTCCCGCATTATTCGACGCTATGACCAACTGTTGCATGGCATAAAAATACAAACACTTACGTTAGCATTTATCTAAAACAAATGAGGCAGACAAACCGCCTGCCTCACTCAAATTTATCTGGCAATAACTATTTCTTGAACCTTTCGCTCACAACCAGCTCTTTGCTACCGGCAGTGTACTTATAAAAGCCTTCTCCCGACTTCACACCAAGGTAGCCAGCCTGTACCATGTTGGCAAGCAACGTTGCAGGTGCATACTTCTGGTTACCGAAGCCCATGTGCAGCACATTCATAATAGAATAGCAGGTATCAAGGCCTATAAAGTCAGCCAGTTGCAATGGCCCCATCGGGTGCGCCATGCCCAGCTTCATAATGTTGTCTATTTCGGTAATGTCTGCCACACCTTCCTGCAATGCCAGTATTGCTTCGTTGATCATCGGCATAAGGATACGGTTAGAGATGAAGCCCGGGTAATCATTCACAGCGCAAGGCACCTTGCCTAACGATTTAGACAATGTGATAACTTTCTCGGTCACTTCTTTGCTTGTAGCATAACCGTTTATCACTTCCACCAGTTTCATCACAGGCACCGGGTTAAAGAAGTGCATACCTATCACCTGGCCTGCACGTTTAGTATGCGAGCCAATGCGGGTAATAGATATTGAAGATGTATTGGTTGCCAATATGCAATGTGGCTCGCAAAGTTGGTCAAGTTGTTTAAAGATGTTGATCTTCAGGTCAATGTTCTCCGTAGCCGCTTCTACCACAAGGTCACAACCCTTCACAGCTTCTTCCAGTGAAGTATACGTTTTGATACAACCAAGTGCGTTTGTCTTTGCCTCTTCTGTAAAAGCACCTTTAGCTATCTGCCTGTCCATGTTTTTGCCAATGGTAGCTAACGCCTTATCCATGGCAGCCTGGTTAATGTCCATCATGTGCACACTGAAGCCATTCTGCGCAAACACGTGGCAGATACCATTTCCCATGGTACCCGAGCCGATTACTGTAACAGTTTTAATTCCCAATGACATACCTATGTTTTGATTTTTTATGGAAACAGTTTCCATTTCTAATACCATAATGTTGTTTCTTTTGTTTTTATGGCGCCCAAGGTACGCATTGCTGCCGTGATGGCAAAAAAGATGCAGCCCACTATGCATTAAATGTGAATAACTAAATAATTTATCTGTAAATACGAACGCATATAGTAGTCTGCCATTTATCTTCGCGCCTATGAAGTTCCTTATAGTAGGATTAGGAAATATAGGTGCAGAATATGATGCAACACGCCACAACATCGGCTTCGAAGTAGCAGATACATTCGTATTAAAGAATGGCGGTAACTATTCGTTAGATCGCCATGCATTTAAAGCCGAAGTAAAATGGAAAGGCAAAACCTTCATTGTCATAAAGCCTACCACCTATATGAACCTTAGTGGCAAAGCAGCAAAATTCTGGCTCGACAAAGAAAAGATCCCGTTAGAAAATATGCTGGTTATTGTCGATGACCTCGCACTGCCGTTAGGCACACTACGCCTGCGCGCATCGGGTAGCGATGCTGGACATAACGGACTCAAAAACCTTAACCTCGTCCTCACCACCGACAAATACCCGCGCCTCCGCTTTGGTATCGGCAACGATTTCCCCAAGGGCAGGCAGGTAGAGTTTGTGCTTGGCAAATGGAAACCTTCAGAGGTACCCGCAGTAAAAGACATGCTCCTCAAAAGTGTACATGCAATAGAGTGTTTTGCCACACAAGGCATCGGCAAAGCAATGACGGAGTTCAATAAGTAAAACCCCAAACCCCTAAAGGTGCTTCCCCATGTTTTGTAAATAACATTGCCCAAAAGAAATGGGTAGTTGATTCCTTAACAACAGCTCAATACTTGACTCCCCTTTAGGGGGCGGGGGTTAATCCGCCTGGTGGAAAGGATACCTGTAATCCACAGGAGATACATAAGTTTCCTTTATCGTCCTTGGGCTCAGCCAGCGATATAGATTCAATACAGAACCTGCTTTATCGTTAGTGCCTGATGCACGTGCACCACCAAATGGCTGCTGGCCTACTACGGCACCCGTTGGTTTGTCGTTAATATAGAAGTTGCCTGCGCTGTTCACCAATGCCTTGGTCATAAATTCTATCGCATGCCTGTCCTGTGCAAATATGGCACCTGTCAGTGCGTATGGCGAAGTATTATCCAGCACATCCAGTTCCTGTATCCAGTTGTCAGCTTCGTAGGTATAGATAGTAAGCACCGGGCCAAATATCTCTTCACACATCGTCACATACGATGAGTCTGTGGTTTCAATTACAGTCGGCTCAATGAACCAACCTTTCGTTTTATCGCATTTGCCACCAACTAATATTTTAGCCGCGCCATTGCTGTTGGCAACGTTCGATATGTATTTCGAAATGCTGTCAAATGCTTTCTCGTCTATCACCGCGTTGATGAAGTTAGTAAAATCATCTACCGGCCCCATCTTCATGGTCTTCAGTTCTGCAACCAGTTTTGTTTTTATTTCATCTGCAAGGTTAGCCGGCAGGTATGCACGCGATGCAGCCGAACACTTCTGCCCCTGGAACTCGAACGCCCCCCTTGCAAGGCCCGCAACCACTGCATCCACATTAGCCGTTGGATGCACGAACACAAAGTCCTTACCACCTGTTTCACCAACAATGCGTGGGTAAGATTTGTAACGTGCTATATTCTCTCCTATACTCTTCCACATGCTCTGGAATACACCCGTAGAACCGGTAAAGTGCACCCCTGCAAAGTATGGGTGCGCATAGCATATCTCACCCACAACCGGGCCCGATGGATAGATAAGGTTAATCACGCCCTTCGGTAATCCGGCCTCTATCAATATCTCCATGAACACACTTGCAGAATATATCTGTGTATTAGCAGGTTTCCATACACATACATTACCACACATAGCAGGCGCTGTAGGCAGGTTGCCACCAATAGCCGTAAAGTTGAATGGAGTAACTGCCAATACAAACCCTTCCAATGGCCTGTACTCCATCCTGTTATCCATACCCTGCGGCGATATAGGCTGTTGCTTATATATCTGGCTCAGGAAGTGAACATTGAACCTAAGGAAATCTATCAACTCACATGCACTGTCTATCTCTGCCTGGAAAGCATTTTTGCTTTGCCCCAGCATGGTTGCAGCATTCATGCGGTAACGGTATTTTGTTGCCAGCAGCTCTGCCGCTTTCATAAATATCGATGCCCTGTGCTCCCAGCTTGTGGCCGCCCAGCTCTCACGCGCATTAAGCGCCGCATCTATAGCATCATGCACATGTTGTTCGGTAGATGCATGAAAATGTCCCAGTAAATGCCCTGTCTCATGCGGCGGACGGATCTCTTTCTTATTGCCACTACGCACTTCTTCGCCGTTTATATACATAGGTATATCACGCTGCGTACCTTTCATTTCAGCAAGGGCCTTCTGCAAGGCTTTGCGTTCTGCACTACCCGGCGCATAACTTAATACCGGTTCATTCTTAGGTTCAGCGAAATCGAAATATGCGTTATTCATTATATCAGGAATTTGTAATTGGATTGCAAAGGTAATCAGGATTTATCTATTTAAGAATTTTGCCACATTTAGATAATTGTTTTAACAATCAGTATCGTTGAAGTAAAAATCAAGTCCATCTAATGGATTTGGTTTAAAATATTTTTTATTCTCGTGCGTAGCGTGTACAAAATTGAAAACCAACTTAACTTTTTCTATTTCTTCTTTCTTAGGAATTGTAAATAGACGCACAGCTTTTGTTTTCCATATTTGCAAATACCTCAAAGCCATCTGCCTAATATTTTCATTCTCGTCAATAGTTGCAATAAGCAGGTCAGAAATTCCAATCCAACCACCGATTTTATTAAAAAGCTTTAGCATTGATTTTCTTAGTTCGTAATTCTCTGTTTTATATATTTTCCTTGCTTCCATCAATACTTCCTGTGTCGGGACATGTGATAAGAAGTCAATAATGGCGTTCCTAAGCCCCACAAACGACGTATTAAGATTCAACAAAGCATATTCGTAGGCATTTTCTTTATCAAGTTCACGTAAAGCTAAAAAAGCCACCTTTTTGATTTTGGTTCGATTATCATGTAAATATATTTTTACTGTTCCTGAATACTGCTTTGCTTCAACCTCTGCAATTCCCATAAGAGAACCAGCAACCTGCTTGTCATTTTGTAAATTTTGATTGTAATAGTCGGCAAAGTTGATCTTCGATTGTTGTAATGTAAATCTTGCTAAATATCTAATTGAGGCTGAATTATCAGCTAGATATTTCTGTATTGTCGTTTTAAAATCGCCCTGATTTTTTAGACAATAAAGTATTTGTAGTCGCACTTTTGCGGATTTATCATTGAGTAAATGGTCTATATCACTTTGCTTCAATTTACTAAAGTGGTCAATCGCTAAATTTCTAATTAAAAAATGTTTGTCAGATATAAAAAGGGTTAACTCTGCGTTGTAGCCAGTAAGTGAACTTGAGATGTGCTTTGCTAACAGTAATCTTAATTTATCCGGGTACTTTTTGAAATTTGCGATTACATAATTTCGGTTTTTCAAAACTATAAATTCAATGATACTCTTATAAGCTCCGGTTAAATCTACCCTTTCAACTTCTTGAAGCCATTCTAACATTGGCAGATACTCAATCAGATTGTCAATGTATTTTATACTTTTATAATTTTCTATTCCCTTCAGTGCAGCTTGTCGAACAGGGAAAACCCAATCAGCCAGGCGATAAATTAAAAACTGAATCGCTCTTGGATTTTCTATTTGTGAAAGTTTTTCAATAGCTTTTTCCCGAACATAACCGTTACCATTCAGAGAGCCTATTGCTAACAATTCAACATATTGCTCTATGGGGAAATTTGCTTCGTAATAGTCAATGTCGGTTTTTAGAATCTCACAATGTTTTAGCGTGTCGTAATAACCTTTTTTGCTGTCAATCTTTTTAAACAAGCAAATGATTGTCTTACAAGTTTCTTCTCTGATTTCTTTGTTTTCGTCTTTGATGAACCTAGTTAAAGCGCAAATAAGGCCGGGATGGCCCTCATTTGCAATTCCCATCAACGCATTCAGCTTTTCTTCCTTATAATTCTTATAAAAAAGCCAGGACCTTCTCGGTTGTTTTAAAACCTCTATATATTGCCAAATTTCCATTTAAATATATTTTGCCCTTCAGGGCTAATTTATAAAATTATTATGCTCGCCCCTATTTGTTTTTGCTGATTTTTTCCTTCCAAGGCGCCTCTCATAGCATAGCTATGCAGGCAGCATAGCTTCCGCATCAGAGCGATGCAGTTGACAGCTTGACCTGCAGATTATTTCATCCAGAAAAAGTTCGTCTACATAATGCGTTACAAAAACAAATATCAATTACTCAAGTCCGCTACCATAGCAGCTTTCAAAAAGTATAAATACCATCATGGTACAGTAACAGTACCATCATGCAAAATAGATTTGGAGACCCCTGCCCTCATTTCGTAACTTTACGTTGTACCCAAAAAATTTGGGTAAGCTCTTTGATAGATTGTATTGTGAACTTTGGCTCTTTTGGCCCCCTCCCGGGTTTGCCAAAAGGATAGTGATGTTCTCTCCGTGCCCGGAAAAGCAGGGTATAAATTATACCCAAAACCACGTTTTTTATACCTTTTACCCTGTTTTTTATACCCTTTTATACCCCTTTATACCTTAAAATAAAAAGCAAGATGATTGCCTGTAGCACATTTCACCCACCCCCGCTAAGGGCTATTTACCGAAACGGGCTTATCAGGGTATATTATACCCTGTTTCGGCGTACCATATGGATTTTCCACTTTTCTGCATCTATCATACAAACACTAAATTGCAGTAACATTAAACAACACATTTGCCGGGCAGTAACCAACATACCAACCTCACCGATGAAGAACTCATCCTCGCCTACCGCCGCGATGACGACAACCAATGGCTGGGCTACCTGTTGCAACGCTACACTACACTGTTGCTGGGTGTGGCATTAAAATACCTTAAAGACAAACCACAGGCAGAAGATGCCGTGCAGCAAGTATTCATCAAAGTGCTCACTAACCTGCCCAAAGAACAGATACTGAACTTCAAAGGTTGGCTGTACGTACTGATGCGCAACCACTGCCTGCAGCAACTGCGCGACAAAACCTACAATACCGGCGAAGACGCTTTGAAATATGTGCAGGACAACGTCAGCGACAATGAGGAAATAAAATGGCAGGAACATACCCTGCAACAAATGAGTGAAGCTATAGAAGAGCTGAACGAAGAACAACGCAAAACAGTTGTGCTTTTCTACCTCAAAAAATACAGCTACGAGCAGATAATAGCACAAACGGGCTATACCTTTATGCAGGTAAAGAGCTATATACAGAACGGCAAAAGAAATTTAAAAACTATATTATTAAAGAAATTAGGCAGCGGCCGGCAATGAGCGAACAGGACAACATATCACCCTTTGGCGGAGGAAAGAAAAAACTTTCTGAAGAAAAGCTCATGGCATACATGGCCGGTAAGCTGTCGCCTGCCGAGCAACACGAGGTGGAGCAATGGCTTGCTGAAGAAGGTATGGAGAGCGATGCGCTGGAAGGGCTGTACGGGCAAAATGCCGACGAAACAAAACACACCGTAAGCAGGCTTAACCACGACCTGCGGCAAACATTACACAATAAAAAACGTAAGCGCAGGCCCGCAAACAACAACTATACATCATGGATAGCAATTGTTATTATCCTTATGTTGGTCGTTGTTGCTTATCTTGTGATACGAAAAGCTATTTAAATTACTATTGACTCTTTGGATAAGTGATGAAAAGACTGGTCGCTTTTATAATTTTTTGTATCTCTTCTATCTATTCTTTCGCACAGGCAGATAGTATCCATGTAGTGAACAAATGGTGTGCTAAGAAAGATAGCTTGCTACTGTTCATAGCGGGCAATAACATGATACAGGTTTACAGCAAAACGCAGAAACCTGCCGACATAAAAGTGAAAAGCCTTGACAAAAGCCTGCGCATAGGCAAGCCAGAAGTAAAAGGAGATACGCTGAATGTATTGGCAATGCCCTTTCCGGCAAAAGGAGAAAAAATGAGGTTTGCTGTGCTGGATGCAAAAACATCCAAACAAATAAAAGTGGTGAACTTTATCGCCGATACTATTCCCGAACCTGTTGCTACATTCGGTAACTTAAAAAACAACGAAGCAAAGAAAAAAGATATTGTTGCACAGGTAAAGCTGAACATAGTGTTTCCCGGCTCGCTCTACGCCTATCCATACAACATAAAGGGCTATACCTTCAAAATAAGCCACGACAAAGGCAGCGCCACTATTCCTGTAAGAGGTTTTTTCCTCATAAACGATGTCATTAAGGAAATAGCCGCCGCACCCGATGGCACTTCGTTCGAGATCGTCAACATCATGGCCACCTGTCCTGATTGCGCCACACGCACTTTGGATAATCTGAAAATAAAGATCAGGTAAAGCAATGCGAGGGTAAGTTGGAGCTAATGCGACAATATGAGAATTGAGGAAATGCATTGCACCACATTTCTTTCGCATTCGTCACATCGGTTTTAATATTTCCGCTCTATCACGTAATTGACGAGCTGCTGCATAGCTTGCCTTGCGGGTGTATCGGGATATTTATTCAGTAGTTGCAATGCCTCATCTATATACTGTTTCATTTTTTGCTGCGCATAAGCAATACCTCCAGATCGTTGAACAATACTGATCACCTCATTCACTTTAGCCCTGTCTGTGCTGTTATTCTTCACTATGTAAATGATCTTTCGCTTGGTGGCAATATCTACATTATTCAACGTATAGATAAGCGGCAGCGTCATTTTCTTTTCCTTTATGTCTATGCCGGTGGGTTTGCCTATGTTGTCCTGTCCGTAGTCAAAAAGGTCATCTTTGATTTGGAAGGCGATACCTATCTTTTCCCCAAACAAACGGAAATGCTCTGATGCAGTTTCATCGTTAGTTGCAGAGTATGCACCTGCAGCGCACGCTGATGATAGCAGCGATGCAGTTTTTGCACGTATAATCTCGAAATAAACAGCTTCATCAATATCCAGCTTGCGTGCTTTTTCCATTTGCAGCAATTCGCCTTCACTCATTTCCTTCACCGCGCGCGACGTAATCTTCAATATCTTATAGTCGTCGTGCTCTATAGACATCAGCAGCCCTTTGGAAAGCAGGTAGTCGCCCACCAACACGGCTATCTTATTCTTCCACAGCGCATTTATAGAGAAGAAGTCCCTGCGCTTCATAGAGTTATCTACCACATCGTCATGTACCAGCGTTGCGGTATGCAGCAATTCTATAAGCCCGGCTGCGCGGTAGGTTGCATCTCCTATCTCACCCGCAATTTTTGCACTCAGGAACACGAACATAGGGCGCATCTGCTTTCCCTTGCGCTTAATGATGAAGCGCATGATACGGTCTAACAAGGCATTAGAACTCTTTACACTATCTGAGAATTTTTTCTCAAATAATGACAATTCGTTACCAATAACTTTCTTGACCTGGTCCATCTGGAAACGCGATACGGAGCCGTAAAAATCGATATTAGATTTGTATTCACCGAAAATAATTTATTGACACAATAGTTATCCACAATAAAACCATAAAATAGTTGTTTATTTTATATGGCAGTTTGTTTTTTGGGTACCACCTCTATACCTTTGCTAATATACCTACGGCATTAACTTAGAAGATAAAATATAAATACGTATATCATGTTCCATAAGAGGTACTTGTTGCTTACAGGGTTGTTTTTGGTGCTTATTGGTCAATCGGTTTTCGGGCAGGAAAGTCCGCAGCCGGCGCAAACTGCTACCACTACGCCGGCACCAACCACCTCTATGCAATGGTCGAACCGGGATATGACCTACCGCGGCAAAAACTATGACGTATTGGATTCCTCCTACTACCCCAAGGGTAAAAGGAGTAAGCAATTCCACAGGTTCATGGAGCACCAGGAAATATTTCCACCAAAGCCGCGCAACAAATGGGAGATAGGTGCAGGCCTTGGTTTGTATAATGTTATGGGCAACATCCCTACCCTTATGCTTTGGCAAAAAGGCGGAGGCGCGGTGCATGTGCACGTGCGCAAATCGCTGGGCTATATATTCTCCCTCCGCAGCCAGTTCATATATGGCGCGGCGCGTAATCTTGACAGGCAGCCTACATCATCTTTCGATGGGCCATATACTAAATTCGGCTACATACCTGTGTTTTACTACGGCGCCTCAGGGCAACTGCCGACACCGGTATACCGCTACACCCGCACTGAGGCTATGCAACTGAGCATGGACCTTGTATTCAATGCATACAACATCAACTTTCACCAGGCGCGTAATAAGATATCTTTATTCGGCTACTTTGGCCTGGGTGCAATTGCCTACAAAACCCGCGTAAACTCGCTTAACGACAAATATGAGCCTTACCAATTCGGCACGATCGTCAAGAACCCTAACGATAAGAACAGCAAGATCAGGAAAGCATTGCAGAAGGGCATGGATAAGACGTTTGAAAACGATGTCGATAATGCTGCAAAGCCATCGAAGCTGGTTAAAGGCAAGTACCTGGATTTTGCGCCAAGCATAGGAGCGGGCGTTGCCTACAAAATAAACAAGACATGGAATGTGCAGATCGAAGAGCGCTACACATTTACCAGCGATAAACACCTTGGCGGTTCTGCGTTCGGGCAAACATTGGGTAACAGCGTTACATCGGGCCGCGCAGGTGGCACTAACTACTTCTCCATTGGCCTGAACTACAACATCGGCCTGAAGAAAAAAGCCGTTGAGCCACTGTACTGGATCAACCCGCTGGACCATGCATACAGCGAACTGTCATACCCACGCCACATGACATTGCCAAACCCAGTATTGCCTGATGACGACCTGGATGGTGTAACAGACCAGTTCGATAAGTGTCCGAAAACACCTGCCGGTGTGGCTGTTGACGAGCATGGCTGCCCGATAGACACGGATGGTGATGGCGTACCTGATTACAAAGACAAACAACACATAACCCCAACAGAATGCCAGCCGGTAGATGCTGATGGTGTTGGCAAATGTCCATGCCCTGATGACTGTAAGAATATGGACAGCGATGGCAGCAGCGGCCGCCCCGGAGGCCCTAATGGCCCATGTGGCAAGATAGGCGCAGGTACACTACTGTTCAACAATAACAACAGCATAGGCAAGGGAATGGAGTCGCAGCTTGGCGTGCTGGCTTCGCAGATGCAGGCTAACCCGGATTGCAAGGTAGTGATACTGGGTGGCGGCAGCGGCAGCAAGGCAAAAGAACAACACTCATGGGAGCATGTGAATGCGGTGATAGAATACATGATGGACAAGAAAGGCATCAGCCGCGACAGGTTCATTTTTAAGTATGGCCAGGAAGGTGATGAGAACATTGTTACCTACCGCTCTGCAGACCGCAACGAGCAGGGAGATTCTAATGTGCCACCTCCACACCCGGAGATAAAATAATGTGATCGTTTTTATAAAAGGGGAGGTCGGATGGCCTCTCTTTTTTTGTGCCCTGCTGCCGGTGGAGGGTATATTATACCCTGATAGGCCTGTTTCGGTAAAAAAAATTTAGCGGGGGTGGGTGAAATGTGCTACAGGCAATCATCTTGCTTTTTATTTTAAGGTATAAAAGGGTATAAAAGGGTATAATTATACCCCCTAAAGGTATATTTATACCCTGTTTAGGTATAATTATACCCTGCTTTTCCGGGTTGGGAGGGCAAATAACTGCCTCTTCGGCAAATTCCGGAGAAGGGTCAAAAGTGCCGAGGTTCACGATACAATGTTTCAAAGAGCTTACCCGGATTTGGGGCGGGTATGAAGTAAAGTTACGAAATGAGGACAGGGGTCTCCAAATCTATTTTGCATGATGGTACTGTTACTGTACCATGATGGTATTTTTACTTTTTGAAAGCCGCTGTGGTGGTGGGGTTGAGTTTTGAAAATTTATTTTTGTAACACATTACTTGAACTGCATCGCTCCGATGGCGGCGAGTCCATGCTGCCCGCATAGCTCGGCTATGAGACTCGCCTGAGACAGAAGACTGGTCGGGGACAGAAATTACTTTACGCGAGTTTAGGGACAGAGCAATCAGCTTCAGTACCCTGATGCTTTGTTTGTCAGAAAATAAGACCAAAGGGGAAAATCAGGCACCAGAGTTGCCCTGAGCCATCATAAATGGAGTTGGCTAATGAGCTCGTAATTATGCACGTTAATGTTGATCATAACCGGAGCGGCAAGAGCATTGCCTGAACGGCTGCGCGGGGTCACCTTCCTGGCCGATGGATACTGAAGGCCATTAGTTTGGGCATGGGCTGTAACAACATGCCCTACTTTTGCAAGCTTACTGATAACATCGGCGGTATAGTTGTGCTGCAGCAGCCTTCCGGATACCTCGTCGATCAGAAACTCCTGTGAGCGGCAATGGGTAGGTAAAGAATCGGGGAACTCAGCCAGCAGCAAACCGGGGCGTTTCTCCTGCCAGGTTATCTGCTCATTAATGAGTAACCGGGGAAAGGTAAAATAATTCCAGAAAGCGTAATTGGCAAAGTATGCCATGTCCAGGTCGTCCCAGTACAGCAACCTGCGGCCGTAGGGAAAGAACGTCCGTGCATTCTCTCTTTTAGCTACAATATTGCCACGCTCATCTTCAAGCCACACATTGTGGCCATCCAGTACCCCTGTCAGGTTTTTCTGTCTTCCGACGGGTGTCAGTTGCGACCTTGGTCTGTCGGTTTCCATTACGATACGGGCATGCTTAAAGAAAGGCTGTCGTTTCAGAATAAATGCGAGGCCTGTGACGCTAACCTCAGCAGCTATATACCTGGAGTTCTGCCACAGTTCGGCGCCTCCGTAGTAGTTGAGTGCTTTTTGTGCGGTAGCGGAAATCATTTTGCTGACATTTTTCTTATGATGAGTGCTGCCACAAAAGTTTCAAGCATACTAAGGGGCACCGCCCAAAATAATATACCGAACGGCAAAACACCGAGATTGCCGATCACCAGCCACATGAGCACAAAAGCAATGAACCAGCACAGGGCCACCGTGTGCATGAGCGAAAACCTCTTAGAGAGAATAAAGACCACGATAGCAAAACAGAGTGACCACAGCCCCCACACAGCCCCATTGACCGGCTGCGAAGGAAAAGTGAGCCCGAGCCCCCGATAGTGTGTGCTCCAGTAGGACAAAAGCAGGTACTGGTTTCTCACAAATTCCGAAATGCTGATCCAGACTGTGGCCGCCAGTACAGGCACTATGGTACTCCTGAAAAAACCCATATTGCATTTTTTTAATGGTCGTAAGTGAGCATATCGCAAACACTTATCACAAATATACGATTTCCAAGAATATCTAATATCCCTGAGCGGATAACCGGAGATCGAGATGAAGCAACAGATGGCCGGGACAGGAATCAGCTTTCGTACCCTGATGCTTTGTTGGTCAGAAAATAAGACCAACAAAGGCGAAAATTTATTTTTATAACACATCATCCGGGCTTTTTTGCTGTGGATGAAATGATTTGCCACTGCAGGTTATACCATCAACTACATCGCCCCGATGGCGGCGAGTCCATGCTGCCCGCGCATAGCTCAGCTATGAGACTCGCCTGAGACAGAGACTCGCTGGGGGACGGAAACTAATTTGTATCTTCGGAACATCGCAAAACATGAAATAGAATTTGAATATCATGAATACTGATCTGGTAATTCGGAAAGCTATCGAAGAGATCAACGCTCAGGAATTTGCCATGACTGAGCAGATACTAAAAAATACATGAGATAATCTATGAGGATGGCATGCCGAAGGTTTTGCGAGTGAAATTTGAAGATAGCAGAAATGAAGCGATTGTCTATTTCCAAATAAAAGACGAGGCATTTTACCTTGCTATATATCTTGATATATTACCCGATATAGCCGTACGCTGGGTCGATATTCAAGCATTTCATCGTGTTTATTTCAGAGCAGTGTCTGATGAGATGAGCTATAATGAGTTATGCAAACTAACAACATTGCTCCCAACTGATGGTTGGAATAAAGGCGATCCGAAAATATTTAGGAACATTACAGCGAAAAATAGCAGGTTAAACTTTGAACCTGACCCAGGTCCTAACAACTTTGAAACTAAGTTAAGTCAGCTACTTGATCTATTGGAAACGGACAAGAAGGGAGTTGAGCAGCTCGTGACTTTAGCAGATGGCTATATACAAGTTGCAACAGTCTTCCACAATGGCAATACGATGTTGGGTGGGCACCATCTCGACAAATCAACCATTTCACGGTTAGCTCAGTTGAATCTCGAAATTGATTTCGATGAATATGCCACAGGGAACTTATTTGTTGACTAACTCCCCGTCGCCTGCCAATCCTCGCGATTTACGACAACATCAGTGATGAAAATCCCCTTCGCGCTTTTGCTGTTTCCCATAAGGATATTCGAAACCCAAACTATCTAAAACCTGTTCACCACCCTGGCGCTTAAAGTATATGTGGCAATTGTGCTGCGGCTTGAATTCGTTGAACCTGACAATAAGGAACTCTGCGTCTTCTTTACTTATCCACCCCATTACATTGAGGAAAACCAGCGACTTTCGGTGTACTAGTTTCTTTTGTGCTTCCTTGCCGGTCAGCAACATTATATTACCCTGCTCAATGATCGTTGGCAGCGTAATATCCGGAAATTCAATGTGCCGCCCGATAAACAAAGTATCGGGCAGCGGTTTGCCTTTGTAAGCCTCTTTAATATATAAGGCTATAGCTTTCGTATACAATTCGGCAGTATCTGTTTGCGGAGATACCTCATGCTCTTTGGCAACAGTTGCTGTTGTATCAGCAGGCTGCTTACCGGTTGCATTACCTTCAGTATCAGCACCAGGGGTATCGCATGATATAAACAACAGGAAAAAGGATGTATATAACAGGGTCGTTCTCATCGAATCTATGGCAGCGCCACATCAAAATAACCATTGGCAATGCTAACTGTATCGGCAGTGAAGGTGAACGTGCCCCTTAATGCGTATGCGGTATCGGTAGCCACTACGATGGTGCCTGATGTTGCATAATGGCGGATGTTGTTGGCATCGTAGTAAGTGGCAGTATTTACCGGCGGATTGACGGGATAGGTATCGGGGCCTTCGAAACGGGTAATATTGAATTTGATAGTGGTAAGGTTTCCGTTTGCATCTTTCCTGGTCGCTGTTATCAACAGGTTTGCAATACCGGTATCGTTACCTGAATATTTTACCCGGTAGCCATATGCAGAATCTGTTTGCCAGCCGGCACCGTTAACGGTTGCTTTCATGACAACGGTAGAATCCAGCTTTTTAGGTTCCACACTACGCGCATTAGGGGGCCCCTTTGCCTTTCTGCAGGCAACAAATGCAAAAAACAGGAATACCGAAACAAAGGCCAACCTTGTCATACAGCTAAATTAACGCAAAACAGCGGCTATTTCGTATGCTTAGTAAAAGTACCAGGGATTACCCACGCTAAAAGTGCCATTTGACACCAGCATAGTGTTGGAAGGGTTAGTTGGATCTGTAGCCGTGAACTGGAAGTAACCTATGAGGCTGTTATCAGTGATCCTGGTGATAGCTACTATGCCACCGGGCGACCAAAGCACCGATCCGTTATGATAATATGCAGCACCGGCCTGGCCCTGAACAATTGAGAAAGTGCCGGTTTGCCCATGAAAATGATTGATGTAAAGTTCTATTTTATCGTTAACATATACGAGGTCGGATGTATTGCCGGTTATGCGCAATATGGACCCGGAATCGGTTTTGCCGATCTGGCTTTGTGTGTCAATTATTGCAGGCACCACCGTTTTAGCCGTAAAATTATAGGTGCCTATATTGGCGGTCATATAGGGCTCGAGTGTAGTTACATAAGGAGTATTTTTATTGCACCCCACTACGGCAACAATACAACACACAGCAATAAATACAGAAAACAGGCTTTTTTGCATAAAGCGATATTTGCGCTAAGATAATTGATTTTATTTTTAAAAATAGCACTTTTTTGCCTTAAAACGGCCAAAAAACAGAGTTCCGGCCATAGAACAGGTGTTGTATTGAGCGACGAAAGGGCCAATATGGCCCATCGATTAATTACGGGTATAATTAGTGTCTTTGCTCTTTGTGCAGATAGCAATAAGTTTTTTATCAAAACAATAACAGCTGCCAGGCCATACCGGGCCTGAAAACACGGCCTACGCCCTGTTACTGAACCTGCCAAGTGGAATATCTTTGTTATTTTTGCATATTCTAAGATTAAAACCGGTCAGTTGAAGATCACTACGCAAGGGCTTGTAAAACAATATGGTAAACGCACCGTGGTGAACCACGTTTCTTTTGACGTGGCGCAGGGTGAGATAGTTGGGCTACTGGGCCCGAACGGTGCCGGCAAAACCACATCCTTCTATATGGTGGTGGGCCTGGTGAAACCCGATGAAGGAGAGGTTTTCCTGGAGAACGAGAACATCACCAAGCTCCCTATGTATAAACGTGCCCAGATGGGCATAGGCTATCTGCCGCAGGAGGCATCCATTTTCCGCAAACTTTCTGTGGAAGATAATATCTCGTCGGTGCTGGAAATGACAAAACTTACCCGTGCCGAGCAACGCAATAAGCTGGAAGCATTGCTGGATGAATTCAGACTGACGCACGTGCGTAAAAGCAATGGCGACGTATTGAGCGGTGGCGAAAGACGGCGTACCGAAATTGCACGCGCGCTGGCAGTGAACCCGAAGTTCATTCTGCTGGATGAACCATTTGCCGGCATAGACCCGATAGCAGTTGAAGACATCCAAAGTATAGTGGCAACACTGAAGTATAAAAATATAGGCATCCTGATAACAGACCACAATGTGCAGGAAACCCTTTCTATTACCGACCGTGCCTACCTGCTGTTTGAAGGCCGTATATTAAAAGCCGGCTCTGCTGAAGAACTTGCCGCCGACGAGCAGGTGCGCAAAGTGTACCTGGGACAGAATTTTGTGTTGAGGAGAAAAGATTATTTACACCAGAAAACAGCGTAATGAGCATTATCAGCCCGGCATTCAAAGGTTTTATCAAATTGCGCCAGAGCGCAATTGATAACTTTATGCACAACCCTATTGACACACAACAACAGGTATTCAACCATCTTATCGGCTCGGCGCAATTCACGGAGTACGGAAAGAAATATGACTTTGAACATATAAACAGCATTGCCGACTTTCAGCAGGCAGTGCCTATCAACGACTACGAGTCTTTGAAGCCCTACATTCAGCGGATCTTTGAAGGCAACCAGAATATATTGTGGCCATCGCCCATCACGTGGTTTGCAAAGTCGAGCGGCACGACCAGCGATAAAAGTAAGTTCATCCCTGTGAGTAAAGAATCGCTTGACGATACTCACTTCCGCGGTGGCAAAGATGTGCTTGCGCTATACCTGCGCGAGAAACAATCCAACCTCACATCGGGCAAATGCCTTGTGCTGGGTGGCAGTCACCAGATCAACCAGATGAATGCCGCGTCGTTCTTCGGAGATATATCTGCGGTGATGCTGCAGAACATGCCGTTTGCGGGCCAGTTGTTCCGCCTGCCCGAGCTTTCCATTGCACTGATGAATGAGTGGGAAGAGAAGATAGAACGCATGGCGCACAGCACTATTAACGAGAATGTTACCTACATAGCGGGTGTGCCTACGTGGACGATAGTGCTGATAAAAAGGATATTTGAAATAACCGGCACCAACAACCTGCTGGATATATGGCCCAACCTGGAGCTATACATACATGGCGGAGTAAACTTCACCCCCTACCGCAGGCAGTTCGAGCAGTTCATACCCAGCAATAAAATGTTCTACCGTGAAACCTACAATGCTTCGGAAGGTTTCTTTGCTGCGCAGGACAGGGAAGATGAAGAAGGCATGCTGCTATTCCTGAACCACGGCATATTCTATGAGTTCATGCCAATGGAAGAGTATGGCAAAGAGCACCCACGCACAATTACCTTGAAAGAGGTTGAACTTTATAAAAACTATGCTATAGTCATCAGCACTAATGGCGGCCTGTGGCGCTACCTGGTGGGCGATACCATACAATTCACATCTACATCCCCTTTCCGTATTAAAGTGACGGGCAGGCTGAAACACTTTATCAATGCATTTGGCGAGGAAGTAATTGTAGACAATGCTGACAATGCCATTGCCATTGCCTGTGCTGAGACCGGCGCAGTTGTTGTAGATTATTCTGCTGCACCTGTGTATATGACCGGCGCAGAGACCGGCGCACACGAATGGGTGATAGAGTTTGAACACCTGCCTGTGCCTTTAGCCACCTTTACTTACCTGCTTGACAAATCGCTACAGGCGATCAATTCAGACTACGAGGCCAAGCGCCATAAAGACATGGCACTACGTATGCCTATAGTACATGAAATGCCCAAAGATGGTTTTAAACAGTGGCTGAAAGAT
>JBGAJU010000054.1:0-28722 GCA_044224775.1 Flavipsychrobacter sp. | reverse complement strand
CCTTTCAGGAAGGCATCAAATTTTTTCGCTGTGTTCTCGCTAACAGGCACTACCGGCAACCTGAAGTAATTGCCACAAACGCCTTGCTTGCTGAGTACATACTTCACTCCGGGCGGATTGCCATCAACAAACAGCAAGTCGAGGCCGGTGAGCAATTTATAATGCACTTTGCGCGCCTTATCAAACTTGCCCACTATGGATAGGTTGATAATGTCTGTCATATCTTTTGTAAAGCAATTAGCTGCCACAGAGATAATACCTTCCATACCTATTGCCATCTGTGCAAGCACTAAATTGTCGTCGCCTGAGAGGACAATAAAATTGTCGGGCTTATTTTGGATAAGCTCCATGTTCTGCACAATATTGCCGCTCGCTTCTTTAATGCCTACAATGTTCATGCAGTCGGTTGCAAGTCGGATAGCGGTTGCAGGCAATAGATTGCTACCTGTGCGCCCGGGTACGTTGTAAAGAATGATAGGCTTATTGGTAGCGGCTGCAACAGCTTTAAAATGCTGGTACATACCTTCCTGCGTTGGTTTGTTGTAATAAGGTGCCACGCTAAGAATACCATCTACACCCTGCAGGTTCATCGTCTTTAGCTGGTGGATCACTTCCTCAGTGTTATTGCCGCCAATACCACACACCACCGGAACTTTACCATCAGCATATTTTACTACTGCACTAAGAACTTCTTGCTTTTCGTCAGAAGAGAGTGTTGGCGTTTCCGCGGTAGTACCTAAAGCTACAAGAAAATCTACCCCGCCTTTGATTACATTATGCACTAATTTTTCAAGTGCCGGAAAATCAATATTCCCGTTTTTCTGGAAGGGTGTAATTAAGGCTACACCCGTGCCTTTGAGTTGCTGATACGCCATCGGACCGTAAGTTTTTAAACAATAAGTAAAAAGTGGGCAAGGTGTAAAAAGAAGGGTTTCACAAGTTTATATCATAGTATGCTTAAGGTTAGTTAAGCCTCTATTTGTGCGGGTGTTCCGTTGTCTGCAATAACAGTTTCGTCGTAAAAGCCCATTTTTGATAACTTCTCTATTCGCTGTGCGATCCGGTCATCAGGGCTGATCATCTTTAAAGCAGATATGGCGTCAGTAAGGTATGTTTTCAGGGTTTCGGCTGTTTTCTCTGGGTCAGAGTGGGCACCGCCAACAGGTTCAGGAATAATATCATCTACAAGGCCAAAGCTACTCATGTCTTTGTAGGTTAGTTTAAGTTGTTCGGCTGCTTTTTCTTTATAATTCCAGCTGCGCCATAAAATGGACGAGCAAGATTCCGGTGAAATAACCGAATACCAAGTGTTTTCCATCATCGCTACACGGTCGCCAACGCCAATACCCAGTGCTCCACCTGAAGCACCTTCTCCGATGATCACACATATAACCGGAACCTTCATATTCACCATTTCAAACAGGTTACGGGCTATTGCCTCGGCCTGTCCCCGTTCTTCCGCCTCCAAACCGGGAAATGCTCCCGGGGTATCTATAAAAGTAATGACCGGGCGGTTAAATTTTTCGGCCATCTTCATCAGCCTCAGCGCTTTTCGGTATCCTTCAGGGTTTGCCATACCAAAGTTGCGCAATTGCCGCATTTTTGTATTTACTCCCTTTTGGTGGCCCATCACCATCACCGGTTCTCCATTCAACAATGCCATACCACCAACCATCGCTTTATCATCTTTCACCTGCCGGTCTCCATATAGCTCAGTGAAGTCGGTGAATATTTTTTCAATATAATATAAAGTATAAGGTCTGTCAGGGTGGCGGCTTAACTGAACGCGCTGCCAGGGAGTGAGGTTTTCGTATAACCTTGCGCGTGTAGTTGCAACTGATGCATCAAGTTCACGTATGCTATTGGAAACATCTACCTTATTTTTAGCAGACATTTCCTTCAATTTATGGATCTGGGTATAAAGATCCTCCAGTGGTTTTTCAAAATCAAGAAATTGCATACATGTTAATTGTAAGTTTACAAAATTAGGCAATTAATCCGCGCAAAATTATTATGCCTACAGCCTTTTGCAAATATTTCTACAAATATATTTGGGTTGAAATTAACAAAAGGAGCATCCCTTATTGAGTTGTTGGGAACGTTGACAATAGATAAAATCAAAAAGAACAAATTATCAGCAGTAGTCATTAACCAATCGTATAAACAGTGAAGTGATATTACAAAAATAGATGGAATCTATATACAAAATAAATAAAGGCTCGCATGTGTGGGTCTTTGCGGTTTTGTGCGATAATATTAAGACCTTGTTTTATAGTATCTAATTAAGCTTTTCCCGCCTGTTGAAAAAAATCTATGCTTTACAAAAGCTGCACTTTCTTCTTTAAAATGGATCATTGGCTATCAATTTTGTTTAATCATTCGCCTGATCAATTAAACAATATTTCAAATCTTCCGCAGGTAGACGATTTCTCAAAAACAAGTTATTGGCCTCGTAGTACAATGCCCGCCCGGCTAAACGCCGTTCGGACGGGGATAGTATAAGAGTTTCCGAAGCCCGCCCGGCCATTGCCGTTCGGACGGGCTCCAGATTCAGGTTCGATTCCTGACGAAGCTACAAGACAACGGCACCTTACGGGTGCCGTTATTCGTTTGAAATAAGATAAAAAGTCACCTCTATTAATAGGTGATTGGTACGCCATGCTTTTTCCACTTGATTTGCGTTTTCTACATATCATACTTCATATGATTGGCGACATATTCCATCACTCAAAACATCTGTTTTTTTGCAGAAAAGAATAAATTATGGAAACCATATTAGTAGAAAACAAAGTAACGGTGGGCCAGTTAGTGGCGCAAAATTTCAGGGCTGCAGAAGTGTTCAAAAAGTACGGTATAGACTTTTGCTGTAAAGGCGGAAAACTGTTGGAAGATGTATGCCGTGAAAAAAACCTGGATATAACACAAATAGAAAATGAGTTGATGGAAAAATTCGCCGGCAATATAAAACTGGCGGAAGACACCTATAATAACCTGCCAATTGATCAATTAGCTGAGCACATACAAGCTACCCATCACAAGTATGTGAGGGAAAGCATTCCCGTTTTGTTGGCTTATCTTAACAAAATAAACCAGGTGCACGGTGGCAGGCATCCCGAACTTGCAGAAATACTGGAAGAATTCTCGCAAAGCGCAGATGAATTAATGCACCACATGATAAAAGAAGAAACGATCCTCTTCCCGGCAGTTATGAAAGTTGCCGAATGTACTCAAAACGGACGGCAGGTGCCATCATTCTTCTTTGGCCCATTAAGCAATCCCATTGGCTCAATGGAAGAGGAACACTCAATAGAGGGTGCCCGTTTTGCAAGAATGGCACAGCTGAGCAACAATTTTACACCTCCTGAAGACGCATGCACGACCTACAGAGTAGCATACATGAAATTGAACGAGTTTGCTGATGACTTGTTCACGCACATTCACCTGGAAAACAATGTTCTTTTTCCAAAGGTGCAGGAAATGGCCAACAACAGGTGATCGCTGCAGCGTGTTGATGCCCGGCAAAACCGGGCATCCGGGTTTACTGTTAAATTACGGTGGGCGCCACCAATATCACCTTTAAAAATAAGGCGGTGAACGAAAAGGATTTTAAGAGGATAAAGCAGTGACCCGATTTCCGGAAGCGCCTATTAACACCCGGTTACTAGTTTCCTGTTCTGCGTCAGAAAAGGGTGACTTTACCCCATTATTTCGCCTGTTTTTAAGGCAAGTAACCCATTTTTAGGTACATTTGGGAACTAAAAACAGGACATGAGAAAAATAATTGCTTTATTTTTTAGTATGGCGGTTATGGTATTGTATGCCAATAACTTAACAGCACAGCAAAAGGCTGCCGCAAGCATCACTTCTGTAAAAAAAACCGATGAAAATATTCGTTTCACATTCACTTCATCAAAGCCGCTGATCTTTGGCGATAACCGTTATGTGTTGTATATCGGGAATAAAGAATTCACAAAAAGTGAAGTGCCCGGCGACGAGAACAATAAAACCATAACCTTCCTGCTTACACAGAATGAATTCAGTGCGCTTAATGAAGGAGCTGATATTTATGTTACCTATGGCCATGTAAACACGGAGGAACAAGACATGGCGGCTTATGCACAGAAAAGCCATAAGTGCTGGGCACTGGGAAAATTCTCAGGCAGCATGCTGACCAAATAATTTATTATTCCTTTAATGAAAAGAAAATCAATACTGATGAATAACAGAATTGTATCCTTAAAAAATATTGTGCTCGTTCTTTGTGCACTGCTTGCAGTTAATAAAGCCGGTGCGCAAACACCGGACCCCGGTGTAACGGGACCACATACAGTTGTTAAGGCACAATACAACCTTGGCGATGCTGCCTATACACCACCGTCAGCTGCAGCCTTTGCCTGGGCAATGGAAGTTCGCGGATCTGTTCATTATCCGTCAGACCTGAATAACGGGCCGTACCCGGTGCTGTTGTGGTTGCACGGCAGGCATTCTACATGCTACAATACGAGCACGCTTTCGTCAAGTTCAGCATGGCCGTGCCCTTCAGGCAGGCTACCCATCTTAAGCTACGAGGGCTACGATTACGCTGCCAAGACCATGGCCAGCCATGGATACATTGTGATCTCTATATCTGCAAACTCTATTAATGCACACGATGGCAGCCTTCCGGATGCAGGCATGAATGCTCGCGGCGTATTGGTGCAGCACCATCTTGACCTGTGGAACGGATGGAATACTACAGATACAGGCGCAACTACTCCTTTTGGTTCTTTATTCAAAGGACGGTTGAACCTTCAGAAGGTGGGCACCATGGGCCACTCACGTGGAGGCGAGGGTGTAGTGTTCAATGCGGAATATAATAAATCGCTGGGCAGCCCTTATGGCATTAAGGCAGTACTTACCCTTGCACCTGTGGATTTTTACAGGCACGTATTGAACGATATTCCTTTGATGAACATTGCGCCCTACTGCGATGGCGACGTATCTGACCTGCAAGGCATACATTTTTATGATGATGCACGGTATAAAGTACTTACAGACGAAGCACCCAAACATAATATACAGGTGATGGGCGCCAACCACAATTTTTACAACACAGTATGGACACCCGGATCGTGGATAGCCGGAGGTGCCGATGATTGGGAAGATTATGGCTACAGTCCTACCGACCCACACTGTGGCACAACAATGGCAAACAGACTTGACACCACTAAGCAAAAGGCAATGTACAATACCTACGCGGCAGCGTTCTATCGTTTATATGTAGGTGGTGAAACAAAATTTGCACCTATCCTTGAGGTGAATGACATTATCCCGCCGGCATCATCGCTGATGGATACAAACCACATTTATGTTTCCTACCATGCAGGCAAAAGCGACAGACTGGATGTGAATCGTGTGGATTCCGTATATAATCTGACTAACAATAACGTTGGCGGAACTGTTGCAAACTCGGGCCTTACATCACCGGCAATATGTGGCGGTGGCCTTGCGGTTCCGGTATGCGATGCAGGCCTTGGCAACGACCAGAAACCGCACAGGGGAACAACGACAATAAAAGGCCTGAACCAGATGCGTATAAAATGGACAGATACAACCGGTTCTTATACAAATAATGTGCCGCAGGCCTATCAAAACTTTTCCAGCTACCAAAGCCTTTCGTTCAGGGCAGGAGTTAATTTCAGCGAAACCGTACCAGGTTCATATAATTACTTTGCTGTCCAGCTCATCGATTCTGCAGGTAGCAAGGCTACTCAACTTGTGAATAATTTCAGCCACGCACTTTTCTACCCACCCGGCACCGAAAGCTCCACACTGCCTAAAATAATACTTAACACTATTAAGATCAGGTTAGACAGCTTCAAGAATATAGACCTTGCAAAAGTCAGGCAGATAAAGTTCTTGTTCAACAAATCTGCTGCGGGTGCTGTGCTGGTAAGCGATATAGCTTTGGACAATCCCGTTTGCGGATTGCTTGACGCCACTTTCACAGACAGTTTACCAACAACGGGCAAAAAGATCTACTTCACCAATAAATCTGTTACTTCATCGGGCGATACCGTTACGAAGCTTTGGAAATTCGGCGACCCATCATCAGGCGTGAATGATACCTCTACTTCAGCAAATCCAAATCATACTTATAATAATGCAGGCACTTATACTGTATGCCTGTATGTTACGGTAAAAAGGAAAAATGGTATTACCTGTGTAGATTCCTTTTGCAAGACAGTAACCAGGCCGGTGCGTGCAGGTGTAGAGAATTTCACTACACCGCAAATAACCATTATCCCTAACCCGGCAAAAGATTACCTGCAGATCAATGGTGCTGAAAAGACCGATGTGCTGCGCATAGTTAATCTGTATGGCCAGGAGGTATTCAGCACCTTGCTCACGCAACCGGTGGTAAGCCTGCCACAATCGCTGCCTGCAGGATTGTATTATGCAATTGTTGTTACGCCATTAGGCAACGTGCATGAGAAGATACTGATAACGAGGTAGGAGAATTCTGAAAAATATCTGCAAATGAGCCGTATTCTTTAATGATGCGGCTCATTTGCATTATAAAAGTAATATATAAAACGCCTACAAGACACTGTTTTTGTTATATTTGAAACTCACAAAAAATTGATTCATTCACTTAAAAGTATATTATGTCTGACACAGCAACCAAACCATTTCCTTCTGATATTGAGATATCAAGATCGGCAGTTTTAAAACCAATTGCAAAAATTGCAGAGCACATTGGCATAAACCCCGATGATATTATACCATACGGAAAATACAAGGCAAAAGTTCCGCTTACATACATCAACGAAAAGAGCATAAAGAACAGCAACCTGATATTGGTTACCGCCATAACGCCCAACAAAGCAGGTGTGGGTAAAACGGTGACCAGCGTTGCCCTTTCACTGGGCCTTAACCACATAGGCAAGAAAGCCGCGGTGGCATTGCGCGAGCCCAGCCTGGGCCCATGCTTTGGCATGAAGGGTGGCGCTGCAGGCGGTGGTTATTCGCAGGTGCTGCCGATGGAAGATATCAACCTGCACTTTACCGGTGACTTCCACGCAATTACATGCGCTAACAATATGATCTCTGCGCTGCTGGATAACTATCAATACCAGAACAGGCATACCGACAAAGCATTGGAGCGCATAGTTTGGCGCCGTGTAGCAGATGTGAACGACCGCTCACTCAGGAGCATAGTAACGGGATTAGGCGGCAGCGCAAATGGCATACCTACTGAAGCAGGTTTTGATATTACACCGGCATCTGAGATAATGGCGCTGTTTTGTCTTGCTACAGATGTAGATGACCTTCAGGCAAGGATAGAACGCATAGTATTGGGATACAGGGTTGATAAAAAACCGTTTACCGTAAAAGACCTGGGCGTTGCCGAGGCTATTACCGTGCTGCTGAAAGATGCACTGCTGCCCAACCTGGTGCAAACAACAGAACAAACAACAGCCTTTGTGCATGGTGGCCCGTTTGCCAACATTGCACATGGTTGCAATACCGTGCTTGCCACCAAAATGGCAATGAGCACTACGGACTATGTAGTAACAGAATCAGGGTTTGGCAGCGACCTTGGCGCCGAGAAGTTCCTGGACATTAAGTGCCGCTTATCGGGCCTGCGTCCAAAGGCTACGGTTATCGTGGCTACTACAGCGGCCCTGAAGCTGCACGGTGGCGTTGATGCCAAAGAAATTACCAAACCAAATATGGAAGCCCTGATCGCTGGCCTGCCAAACCTGCAAAGGCACGTGCAGAACATGAAGAACTTCGGGCAAAGCGTTATTGTATCTTTCAACAAGTTCAAACATGACACTGAGGAAGAAATAGCACACCTGGCAAACTTCTGTGAGCAGCAAGGCGTGGTATTTGCCATCAATGAAGGTTTTGCCCGCGGAGGCGCAGGTGCAGCTGACCTTGCACAGAAAGTGGTGAACGTAATAGAAAACACTCCATCGAAAGACATCAACTTCACTTACGAACTGGAAGACCACATTAAGACCAAAATAGAAAAGATAGCGAAGAAGATATACCGCGCCAGTGAAGTAGTGTTCAATGGCAGCGCGTTTAACAAGCTGAAACAATTTGAAGCGAATGGCTGGGGCAACCTGCCGGTTTGTATCGCAAAGACACAGTATTCCTTCTCTGATGACGAAAAGAAAATATGCGCACCGGAAGGATTTACCATCAATATACGTGACCTTGTTATCAATGCGGGTGCGGGATTCATAGTAGCCGTGGCCGGTGAAATAATGCGTATGCCGGGATTACCAAAAGACCCACAGGCACTGCACATTAAACTGGTGAACGGAGAGATAGAAGGTTTGAGCTAAAGGTAAAAGTACTGCTATAATAAAAGAGCGCCCCACATTTTCAATGTGGGGCGCTCTTTTATTATATGGGTGGTGCTATATGCACATCTTATATACCGGGCATTATTACTTTATCAATTCTCCGGGATAGCTTATCCAGCTCTTCTTGTAATACCGGGTTGTTGTAAGACTCTATGGCGCTATCTGCAGCATAGCTAAGCAGGCACATAGCCATAAAATCCTGGTCGTCTTTGCCTGCGTATTGCGCTTTCATCTCGTGTATCTTTTCGTCAGCAAGCTTCACCGCTTTGCGCACTGCAGATTCTTCTTCAGGCTTTATCCTAATCGGGTAGCTGCGCCCGGCAAGCCATACTTTTATCGAAATAGTTTCGTCAGACATAATTATTGTGTTACAAGGTTATCAGTTTCCTCCTTCTTCACTTTATGTATGAGCGTTTTCTGGAAAAACACCAGTGTGAGCACACCTACAGAAATAGCAGCATCTGCAATATTGAATACCGGTTCAAAGAAAATAAAGTTCTTTCCGCCAAGGAAGGGCACCCACTTGGGCATCTGTGTATCCACGATCGGGAAGTAAAGCATATCTACAACCTTACCCTGCAGGAATTTACCATACCCATGCCCAAAACTAACAAACTTTGCTACGGCATCCTGGGCATGCCCCTGCAGCATGGCATTAATGCTGTTGTAGGAATGCTCCATGTGGTAAGAATAGTAGCTCTCGGTAAAGATCATACCGTAAAACATACTGTCAATAAGGTTGCCCAACGCACCGGCCAATATCAGTGATCCGCAGATAATGGCTCCCCTGCTGTATTCTTTGTTCACCAACCGCTTCAGCAGGAAAAACCCGAATATAACCGCCACCAGCCTGAACGAAGACAGGATTATCTTACCGGTAACAGATTCACTCAGCTTCATACCATAGGCCATGCCTTCGTTCTCAATAAAATGCAACCTGAACCAGTTACCCAGAATTTTCACCTCATCGCCATTAGCAAAATGAGTCTTTATATAGATCTTCACCAGCTGGTCAGCAAGAATGATCAACAGAACTATAAGTAATGCATTACGGTATTTCAAGATACAGTTTTAATGTCCGCAAATATACTGCAAACAGCACAAGGTAATGCCAATAAAAACAAGGAAAAAACTATATAAAAGGTACTTCCTCTGATTCTTAACTTTTCTATGCATTAATAACTTCCGGCAGCCCGTAAATAAAATGCAGCAGTGTCTGGCCCACAGCCTTCAATGTGGCTCGGTCTATCACAGGCATCGCATCGGCATGGGTATGCCAGTGAGCCGGGAATACCTTTTGCCTGTCTTGCGACAGGTTGATGATATCAATAGTTTTGATGCCGGTCATTTCGTTGATGGGCACGTGGTCGTCGGTTATCTCCATGGCAGCCGTATAGGGGAAGTAGGAACCATACCCCGCCTCTGATGCTGCGCGCCATACTTTCTGTTGCACATCGCCTGCAAAATGCGTGGAGATCCCCTCCAAAGGAAATTGCGCTCCCGCAGCGCCTACCATATCCAGTAATATACCGAAACTTGCCGCATAGCCGGGTATGTGCGGATGGCGAGCCCAGTATTGTGTACCCAGGCAATAAGACTCTTCGCCCCAGGCTGTTTGCCCGTAGTCCTCCACATCAGTGAACAAAATGTCTATTCCTATCCCATTCGATAAGCCACGCGACTTTATTTGCCTTGCCATCTCCAGCAGCACACCTACACCGCTGCCACCGTCATCTGCGGCAAGTATGGGCTTGTCTTTATCTTTCACATCCTGGTCGGCCCATGGGCGACTGTCCCAATGCGTGAGGAAAAGAATACGCTTTGTTGCCCCCGGGTTGATAACACCGATCAGGTTGATACATGGTAACGATTTGCCGTCGCCACCCGTAACTTTCACATCCTGGCGGTAAACAGTATCGCAATACTCGTGCAGTTTCACCTGCATCCATTTGGCACACTGCACCTGCGCCTGCGAACCCGGTGTGCGGGGGCCAAATGCCACCTGCTTTGCTATATGATCGTAGGCGCTGTCCGCATCAAACAGTGGCGCATTAACAACAGGCTCAGCGGCAGTTGCTGTTGCCGTTGCTTCGTCCTGTTTTTGGGTTGTATTATCGCCACAAGCGGCAACAAACAGCGCAAAGCTGACTAATGTTATTAGCTTAAGATATCTCATCGGGGTAGCACGGCTATGGGCGTAAAGGTGCCTGCATAGATTGATGTATACGATAATCACCTATAGGCGGCGGAGCGCCATGCACAAAAGCCACCACCCTGCAGTTCTTCTGTATAATGCGTGGAATTATCTTTTTAGGCCTGTATACAAACACTTTCTGAAATACCCTGCCGGCAACTTTAGCTGAATCCTTCAGCTCAACGCCATTGGGAACAGGGGTAACTAAACCACGGAACACATTCTCAAAATCATAGTCATCCACATGCGTACTACCTTTCTCTTGTTTGTCTACAATAGAATCCTCTAAAATAGCTACGGACAAATAATGTGTATCACTCACGGCTTTAGTGTACGTTACTTTGACAATTATGGTATCAAGGCTGTCAGCTACGTTGGCGCGTGTGGCAATGTCAATATTCATATCGCTGGGAACTGCAAGCCTTTTCGCTATTTCACCACCCCATGAGGATTGTCCTAAAAATCTGGTTCCTCCAACAGATACCCGATCTACACCACCGCCAGGCAGGGTAAGATCACCACCATATATAAGTTGGTTTATCTGCAATGCCATAGAATCCCTCAGATCGTGAACATAACCTTTAACAGGGTTGCTTTGAAGAGAACCAAAATAATATAAACCCAGTACATTAACGTGTCCACCACTCTTTACAACCTCAGCCTTAAGTGCATCATGCGCAGCAGGGCAGTTAGAACAACTTTGCCCGGTAAACTCCTCAACCAGCACATTGTGCAGTTGCACAGCGGGCACTGTTGTTACAATATAGCTGGTATCGCCCTGGGCTACAAAATTTGCATTATCGATCTTTACCGGTGGAACATTTTCCTTACAGCCACTGCAGCTTTCAAAGAAGATGGCAGCACCACACACGAATGCTAATATTATTTTATTCATAATTAAAGTAAAGCACGAATTTACTAAATAATACCCAAATTTAGCGCCGGCACACCATAGCCCCCCTAAAGCCGGCAGAATTGCTAACTTTAGGGGGTTAAAGCAAATACTATGGAAGAGAGTAAAAGGCAAAAACAGGTAGGCAAGCTGCTGATGGAAGAGCTAAGCGATATATTTCAACGAGAGGGGCTCAATATCGTACACGGCGGCATGGTATCCATATCTAAGGTTTCCGTTACCCCCGACCTGCTGGAAGCACGGGTTTACCTGAGTTTTTTCCAGATAGCGGACAAAAATGCATTGCTGCAAAAGATAAAGGACCGTGGATGGGAACTGCGCAAAGCGCTGGGGCAAAGAATAAAGAACCAGCTTCGCCGCGTACCCGAACTGCAGTTCTTCACAGACGACACCCTTGACCATGTATTCAAAATGGAGGAACTGTTCAGGAAGATAAACGAAGAGCGCAACAACCAAACACCAACAACCCCAAACCCCTAAAGTGGCGTAACCATGCACAACAACCAAACGCAAATAGAAAAAATTAAGCCCCTTCAGGGGTTGGGGGCTTTATGAATAACCGGCTCGTATGGCAACTGGCATCAAGGTACCTGCGCGGCAAGCGCTCGGCCAACGCTGTGCCGATACTATCCCGTATAAGCATGATAGCCATTGCCGTAAGCAGCGCGGCAATGATCATTATCTTCTCTGTTTTTAATGGTTTGGAGACCGTTGCCAAACAGGGCTATGTTGCTTTTTATCCCGATATTAAAATAAGCATTGCAAAAGGCAAATTCTTCCCGTTCGACCAAGAGAAGATAAGACATATAGAAATGACCCGCAATGTGCAAAGCATCTCTACTGTGATAGAAGACTTTGCATTTGCCGTGCATTTCAACGAACAAAAGCCGGTGCTGCTTAAGGGTATTGACAACAACTACATGCGGGTAAACGATGTGAGCCCATACATTATACAGGGCGACACGTTTGTAATGACCAGTCAGCCACAGGCGGAGACCAACCCGGGCAACCCGAATACAGCCATATTAGGTGCACGTATCCTTAACGAACTGGGTACAGACATTAATTCACTCAGCTACTTTACGTTGAACGCTCCGGACGCATCTGTAACCAATCCCGGTGCCGACCCCTTATCTGCATTGAGGTCTGTAAAAGTGCAACCTGCCGGCGTATTTCATATACAGGATGATTTCGACAGTAAGTATATTCTCGCGCCGTTCGGGGTGGTACAAGACCTCTTTAACCAACCCGGCAAATGCACATCTATAGAAATAAAAGTTGCTCCCGGTAAGGACAAAGAAGTCCAGCAAGACCTGGAGAAACTGTTTGGCAATGGCTATAAAGTAGAGACCAGGTATGAGCAGAACAAGACCATGTTCATGGCTATGGGTGCAGAAAAATGGGTGATGTATGCCATACTGATGATGGTGATGCTCATTGCATCGTTCAACATGATAGGCGCCCTCTCTATGCTGGTGCTGGAGAAGCAGAAAGATATAGCCATACTTAAAGCGATGGGCACATTGCCGGGCGCTATAAAAAAAGTATTTCTGCTGGAGGGTATTTTGTGGGCACTGATGGGCGGCATTACCGGCCTGCTACTAGGTATTACTGTCTGCTTATTGCAACTGAAATTCGAACTGATAAAAATGGGGGAATCATTTGTGATAAGCGCCTTCCCGGTGGAAATACATGGCACCGATATTCTACTTGTATTTGCAACCGTTACCGTGGTGGGTGTGCTGATAGCGTGGTACCCTGCAATGCGGGCAACTAAGGTGGTAGACCCTACATTGAAGAGTGCGTAAAAAGCTGCTATGGATGATCCGCAACTTCAAAAAAAGCTTAAGCGTATTTTTATCGTTGGTGGACTTATAGCGTTTGCTTTGTATTTAGCGCTTGAAATGTTCATCTACTCGCTGCACCTACAAAAAGCTCTGGAAAAAATAATGAAACTTGCAGCGTTCGCGTTTTTCATTTGTTCGTTATTCGTTTTCCTCGTATACATTTATCCATACTTCACTAATAGAATACGGGAAAAACACAAAAAAGAAGAATAATTCCCAAATCCTTAGATCCTGTTCAATGTGTTAAAAAAATAAATTTACACCACTCAAAACCGCCATCATAGCGGCTTTCAAAAACTCAAAAAACATGATGGTACCGTTACTGTACCATCATGGAAAATAAATTTTACCACACCAAAAACCTTGCGGAACTTTACATAGTTACATCCCAGTATGCTAACCTTTATGGTAAGCATTATCTGATCAGGATATGCCAATATATAGGTACGGGGCCAGACAAAAATGAGTAGCGGTCTGGGCAGGAAATGAACTGAAAATGAGCAATAGTGAGCAATAACTGAGCAGCCGAAAATGGCTTAAATAATTGAAGAACAATCATTTATAGTTTTACCAGGCTGAATTTAAAAAAAGTGAGCAATGCTATACTTTATTATTTTTGAGTAAGCACTTAAAAAACAATTTATGTCATTCGCATTCCAGGTAAAAAATTATGAAGAGTACAAAACGGCTTATGAAAAAAGTGTTGCCAACCCTGAACAATTCTGGAGCGATGTTGCAGAGGAATTTGTATGGCGGAAAAAATGGGACAGGATACTGGAGTGGAATTTTGCACAACCCGATGTTAAATGGTTCCTTAACGGCAAACTGAATATTACAGAGAATTGCCTGGACCGGCACCTTGCCAAACACGGCGAGCAACCCGCCATCATCTGGGAACCCAATGACCCGGCAGAGCAACACAAAGTAATTACTTATAACGAGCTTCACTACAAGGTAAATCAGTTCGCCAATGTGCTGATAAATAATGGAGTGAAAAAAGGTGACCGTATCTGCATCTATATGGGCATGGTGCCTGAGTTGCCGGTGGCCATGCTTGCCTGCGCACGCATAGGCGCTATACACTCGGTAATATTTGGCGGGTTCAGCGCACAAAGTATAGCAGACAGGCTGAAAGATGCCGGGGCTGAATTTATTATTACCTGCGATGGGGCATATCGCGGCGGCAAGGATATTGCGCTGAAAGCAATTATTGACGATGCATTGGTTGTCTGCAACTTTGTAAAAACGGTAATTGTATATAACCGCACAAATATTCCTGTGAGCATGATAAAAGGCCGCGACAAATGGTGGCATGAAGAAATTGAAAAGGTTGAGGGTCGGGGCAACCCCATTGTGCATGTAGAGGAGATGGATGCAGAGGATCCGTTGTTCATTTTATATACATCAGGCTCTACAGGCAAGCCCAAGGGCGTGGTGCATTCATCGGCGGGGTATATGGTATACGCCACCTACTCTTTCGTAAATGTTTTTCAATACCAGCCGGGAGATATTCATTTTTGCACCGCAGACATAGGCTGGATAACCGGGCACACCTATATTGTATATAGTGTGTTGTGCGCGGGTGGCACATCATTGATGTACGAGGGCCTGCCCACATGGCCTGATGCAGGTAGATTGTGGGACATAGTAGATAAACACAAGGTAAACATCCTGTACACCGCACCAACAGCAATCCGCAGCCTGATGGCGTATGGGGCGCACCCGATAGAAGGGAAGCAACTGGATACACTGAAAATACTGGGAACAGTAGGTGAACCTATAAACGAAGAAGCATGGCACTGGTATGATGAGCACATTGGAAAAAAACGTTGCCCGATAGTGGATACCTGGTGGCAAACGGAAACAGGCGGCATCATGATATCGAACCTGGCAGGAGTAACGCCGTCTAAACCAAGCTATGCAACACTACCTCTGCCCGGTATACAACCGATGCTGGTAGATGAACAGGGAAAAGAAATAACGGGCAACGATGTGAGTGGTAATTTATGCATCCGTTTCCCATGGCCATCCATAATACGTACCACCTATGGCGACCATGAGCGGTGCAGGCTGAATTACTTTGCCACCTACAACAACTTATATTTTACCGGAGATGGCTGCTATCGCGATAAAGACGGCAACTACCGCATAACAGGCCGGGTGGATGATGTGCTGAACGTGAGCGGCCACCGCATAGGAACAGCAGAAGTAGAGAACGCTATCAATATGCATACAGGTGTGCTTGAAAGTGCAGTGGTCGGCTATCCGCACGACCTGAAAGGGCAAGGCATCTACGCGTTTGTGATCATGGAGGAACTGCCCGCTGACCCTAAAAACATGCGTGCAGACATTATACAAACTGTGACCAGGATAATAGGCCCCATAGCCCGACCCGATAAAATACAATTCGTTACAGGACTACCCAAAACACGGAGCGGCAAAATAATGCGGCGCATACTGCGCAAAATTGCAGAAGGCGAAATGAGTGCAATAGGCGACACAACTACTTTACTTGACCCCGCAGTTGTAGAAGATATTAAAAACGGCAGAGTATAAATTGAATATCAACCCCAATTACTTAAACCAACTGTTAATAAAGGATGTGCGGAGCATATCCTCAGTAAATTCCTCAAATTTTAAATGTAAATTTGAGGTTATGAACTTTCGTTTAGCGGCTTTGCTGGTGGCAGTATTGTTTTGGAGCTGTAATAAGGGTGATGAAACAGTAAAAAAGCCGGCGGCACCTTTTTCATTTACCACTACATACGATTCAGTTTACACTTGCTATGCCAACAGCAACACAACCCTTTCCTTTTCAATAAATGTGCAGAACGGAGATATTAACGACAACCCCGTAACTTATTCTGTTACAGGTTTGCCGTCGGGAGTTGCAGTTATACCAACCTCACAAACCGTCAGAGGGGTGTTGGGCGGTGCATTTACTATAATGCTGGGTGATGTTGCAGTGGGCACTTATACTGCCAATATTATCATCAGCAATTCTTCCATCGGCACGCAAACGCACAAGCTGATACTGAACGTAAATCCGCCCAAGGATTATGGCCCGATACTGGCAGGCACATACGATAGCTGCTACGACTTTTGCCAGCCTGATAGTTTCTTTTATTACAGTTCGGTTGTATCAACCGTTACAGATACGCCATACCTCATCAGGATCAGCAACATCAAAAACATGGGAGCCGGAGTTAAGATAAGGGCATGGCTATCGAAGACAATTACTGTACCTATACAATATGCAGGAGGTTATACCATTTGGGGTAGCGGCACATATGCTAAAGATGCAGGCACCTTATACAGGATGAGCATCAATGATACTTTAGCGAAGGGGGGAGATACACAATACTGTACTATTCATATAGAGCATTGAATAAGCATTCTATTGTTTTACATAAAGCGCCCAACGCATTGGAGTGTATGAATTATCCGCATAGGTCATATTTGATGCTGTAATTGCATCAAGGCGATGATAAGTGGGGAGTACGGCCTGCCCTGGATAGCCTATTTTAAGATAAGTGTCATTATTTTCTACCGCCCAGGAAATTTCTGTTTTCATAGTTCCCAGGTAAATCATCTCACCGGTTCCATCATTATTAAGTACAAGCCTTTTAAAATCGGTCACTGGATTAAACATTATTAATTCGTCTGAATCTATAACATTATTCGTGTTAGAATCGATCGCCACTCCATTTTGCTTCCATGTGCCAACGAGAAAACCACGGGCCGGATTACCACGTTTTTTGCAGGATACAACAACTATTATAACAAGGGAAAAAACAAGAAGTACAATTGAGTTCTTATTCATAAAAATCAGCTTTAGACTTCAAAAGTAGGCGTATACAGAAATGTAGCTATACGCCCAACAGTTAATTAATTGCCAATTTTCCGTAATAAGATGTTCGCAGTTGCTACGATACCCTCTTCTCTGCCAACAAAACTCATTTGTTCTGTGGTGGTAGCTTTGATGGAAACAGCATCGGGTGTAGTATTGAGGATACCGGCTATTGTTGTTCTCATTTCGTCCACGTACTTCCTGATCTTAGGCGCCTGGAGTAAAATGGTGCTATCTACATTTACGAGTGTATATCCTTTTTCACCAACAAGCTGATAGCATTTTTGCAGCAACACTTTGCTGTCTATGCCTTTATATGCTGCGTCTGTATCGGGGAAGTGCTGGCCAATATCGCCAAGTGATAATGCACCGAGCAGTGCATCGCATATAGCATGTAACAACACATCGGCATCTGAATGACCGAGAGCACCTTTGCTGTGCGGTATAAGGATACCACCCAGCCAAAACTCCCTGCCTTCAACCAGCTTGTGAAAATCTATACCTTGCCCTATGCGGAACATAATCGCTTTTAAATGATCAAACCAAACTTATTGCCCGTATCTATAGCCTCATCATAGCCCGCATCAGCGTGTCGGATGACCCCCATTGCAGGATCATTGAACAGCACACGCTTCAGGCGCTCTTCTGCATCTTGCGTACCATCAGCTACTACCACCATACCCGCATGCAGCGAGTAACCCATACCTACCCCACCACCATGATGGAATGACACCCAGCTGGCTCCGCCTGCTGTATTTATCAACGCATTCAGTATCGGCCAATCGGCTACAGCATCGCTGCCGTCCTTCATAGCCTCTGTCTCACGATTTGGTGATGCTACAGAGCCGGTATCCAAATGGTCACGACCTATAACTATTGGCGCTTTTACCTTGCCTGTTCTTACTAATTCATTAAATAGCAATCCCGCTTTTTCGCGGTCGCCCATGCCCAGCCAGCATATGCGCGCCGGGAGGCCCTGGAAAGCAATGCGATCGCGCGCCATTGTCAGCCAGCGGTGTAGTCCTTTATTATCCGGGAACAGCTCCATCATGGCCTTATCTGTAGTATAAATATCTTCAGGATCACCGCTCAATGCCACCCAGCGGAATGGCCCCTTACCCTCGCAGAACAATGGCCGTATATATGCCGGCACAAAACCGGGAAAATCAAATGCATTTGCTACACCGCGCTTATCATGTGCCTGCCCGCGCAGGTTGTTGCCATAGTCGAAAGTGATGGCGCCACGTTTCTGTAACTCCAACATCTGGCGCACGTGGCGTGCCATTGTATCGAGTGAGCGACGTTTGTACTCCTCAGGATCAGAGCTACGCAAAACGTTTGCCTCTTCTACACTCAGCCCTTCGGGGAAGTAACCTATCAGTTCATCGTGTGCTGATGTCTGATCGGTAAGCGTATCGGGTGTAATATTTTTATCGATGAGGCGCTGTAACAGATCTACAACATTGCAACAAACACCAATAGATATGCGTTCACCGTTTGCTTTAGCATCCAGCGACCATGCAATAGCCTCATCAATGTCTGAAGTATATTTATCAAGGTAGCGGGTTTCAATACGCTTTTTTATTCGCCACTCTTCCATCTCCGCCGCAAGGCAAACGCCCTCATTCATAGTAATAGCAAGCGGCTGAGCGCCACCCATACCACCTAGACCGGCAGTAACGTTCAAAGTACCTCTCAGCGAACCGTTATAGTGCTTATTGGCAAGAGAAAGATATGTTTCATACGTACCTTGTACGATGCCTTGCGAGCCGATGTAGATCCAGCTACCTGCAGTCATCTGGCCATACATCATCAGGCCCTTTGCTTCCAGTTCACGGAAGTGCTCCCAGTTCGCCCACTTGCCTACTAAATTAGAATTAGCGATGAGCACGCGCGGCGCGTTTTTATGCGAGCGCAGTACACCAACAGGCTTGCCAGACTGCACCATCAGAGTTTCGTCCTCGTTCAGCTCTTTCAGGCACTTCAATATTTTATCGTAGCTCTCCCAGTTTCGCGCAGCCTTGCCTATGCCTCCATACACAACCAGGTCTTCCGGGCGTTCAGCAACCTCCGGGTCCAGGTTGTTTTGTATCATGCGGTAAGCCGCCTCCGTTACCCAATTCTTACAGGTAAGTTGTGCACCTTTAGGAGCGTGGATCACCCTTTTTGATGTAACTGCTTCTGACATATTAATTCATCTGCTTTAAAGCCTCTACTAATTTCCTTTCTTCGTCAGCATGGTTCACATCATGCTTTACGAAAGTTTTGCCAGTCACTACTTCATACAGCTCTATGTAACGCTCAGATATGGAGCCCACTACTTCCTCGGTCATCTCAGGGATAGTTTGCCCTTCTTTACCCTGGAAGCCATTTTCCATCAGCCACTCACGCACAAACTCTTTGGAAAGCTGGCGCTGTTGCTCGCCCTTCTTCTGGAGCTCTTCATAGCCTTCGAGATAGAAATATCTTGAAGAGTCCGGTGTGTGTATCTCATCGATCAGGTAGATCTTATCGCCTATCTTACCAAACTCGTACTTGGTATCTACCAGTATCAGCCCACGCTCTTTTGCCATCTCACGACCACGCTCGAACAATGCCATAGTATATTTTTCCAACTGCTCGTATTCTTCTTTTGATACAAGTCCACTACTGATTATTTCATCACGGGAGATATCTTCATCGTGCCCTTCGTGTGCTTTGGTTGTTGGTGTGATGATCGGCCTTTCAAAGAAATCGTTCTCCTTCATGCCATCAGGCATTGCCACTCCGCACAGTTCCCGCTTGCCTGTTTTGTAGGTGCGCCACGCATGGCCTGTAAGGTTACCACGAACGACCATCTCAACGGGGTAAGTTTCACATTTAAGCCCGATAGTAGCATTCGGCGATGGTACACATAGCTTCCAGTTAGGTACAATGTCTTGCGTAGCATCCAGGAACTGTGCAGCTATCTGGTTCAGCACCTGGCCTTTGTAGGGAATAGGCTTTGGCAGCACCACATCAAACGCCGATATACGGTCACTCACTATCATCAACAGGTATTTATCGTTGATGGTGTAAACGTCTCTCACTTTGCCTTTGTAAAAATTAGTTTGTCCTGGGAATTGCATAATGAATAGTTATTATTTGGGATTTTGAATAAGGAGTGCAAAGATAAGTTGATAAGTGATAGGTTGATTAGTACCTTCGTAACGGTGTTACATAACATTAAAAATACTATTACGTAAGAATAAGCCCCGTATCGGGTCTGGCACTTATGACGGATGCAATAATCAAAGGAACACTGGTAGGTTTATTCATGGCGATATCTGTCGGGCCTACCTTATTTGTAATTATAAAATATAGCCTGCACTACAGCCATAAGGCGGGAATCGCATTCGTACTTGGCGTATCTGTCAGCGACATAATGTATGTGACACTTGCCAATGTTGCAGCAAACTGGTTGCGTTCGCTTGCCCCTTACGAAAAATACATAGCTACAGGCGGTGCCATTGCATTAATGATCATAGGGTTAGGAGGTATTTTGAAAAAACATAAACCCAAAAGGCCATCATCCATACCAATGGATATTTCCCGTAGCGACTATATGAGAATATGGCTGGGCGGGTTTCTGGTCAATACTCTTAATCCGGGTGTATTGATAACCTGGCTAGGTGCGGTAACCATTATTGCCAACAGGCCAGGCTCTTACCGATTTATGCTGTTTGGGATTGCGCTGGTGATCATTTTGGGTATCGACTTCATCAAAGTTTTCCTTGCAGATAAGATAAAGGGGCTGCTTACTGTAAGGAGGGTGATATACATGCAGCGTTTTTCAGCCGCATGTATTTTTCTGATCGGGCTTACTTTATTAATTACTACCATATTTGGCAAGGCATCGGGCAGTGGCAAGGACGACAGATCTATTAATAGGATATTATCATACCAAAGCCAGCCACGGGTGCAATAAGTTTTGCCGATGCACATATATCCCTGCTTTTTAACTTATCCGCCAAAGGTGTATCTTTGCGCCCAGAATGTCTGACGCGATAAAGCACGAATGTGGCCTTGCCTACATCCGGCTACTCAAACCACTCTCATACTACCACAGAAAATACGGGACTGCCTTTTATGGCCTGAATAAGTTGTACCTGCTTATGGAAAAGCAGCACAACCGCGGCCAGGATGGTGCAGGTATTGCAACCGTGAAATTGAACACCGAACCAGGGCACCAGTTCATGCACCGGTTAAGGATAAGTGGTGCACAGGCGATATCGAAGATATTTCAGAATGTAAATGAGGAAGTTGCCGACCTGGAGAAAATGTATCCGGGTATACGCCAGCATCCCGGATTGCTGAAAGGCTATATGAAGTTCATTGGCGAGGCAATGCTGGGTCACCTGCGGTATGGCACACAAGGCAAGAACAATGTGGAGTTTTGCCACCCTTTCATGAAGCCGCACATCAACCCTACCCGCCATCTTACCATGGCCGGTAACTTCAACCTGGTGAATACAGATGAGCTATTCCAGTTGCTGGATGCACATCCTACCAGCATGATACGTGAAAGTGACCTGGGTGCAATGATAGAGACCATACACTACTACCTGTGCATGGCCGATGACACTAACCCTGCCAATCTTAATATTGAGGGCATACTGAAACAGGCTACATCACACTTTGACGGTGGCTTTGTTTTTTGCGGACTGATAGGCAATGGCGACAGCTTTGTGATGCGTGATGCTAATGGCATACGCCCCTGTTACTACCATGCTGATGATGAAGTAGTGGTGGCTGCCTCTGAGCGGGCAGCAATAATGACCACATTCAACCTGCCACAAGACCAGATAAAAAAACTGGAACCCGGCCATGCCATTATAGTGCGCGCAAACGGAGAGTTTAAGAATGCAGAGATATTGGCACCTAAGGCACATACCGCATGTAGTTTTGAACGTATCTACTTCAGCCGCGGCAGTGACCCGGATATATACCGGGAGCGTATGGCACTTGGCCGCAACCTTGCCGGGACTGTATTGAAAGCGCTCGACAACCACCTTAAACACACAATAGTTTCTTTTATACCTAATACAGCAGAAATAGCTTTCTATGGGCTGATAAAAGGACTGGAAGACTACCTGACCAAAATAAAACTGGAACGCATTCATGCCCGGCCCGACATGCCTATGGAGGAGATGAACGAGCTGATAAGCCGCAGGGTGCGCATAGAAAAGATAGCCATTAAGGATGCGAAGCTGCGCACCTTCATTACTGAAGATGCAGCGCGCAACGAGATGGTGCAGCACGTGTATGATATTACATATGGCACTGTTGAAAAAGGCGTAGATACACTTGTGGTAATAGATGACTCTATAGTGCGTGGCACTACGCTAAAAGAGAGCATCATCAGGATGCTGGACAGGCTGGGGCCAAAGCGCATCATCATTGTTTCATCGGCACCACAGATACGCTACCCTGATTGCTACGGCATAGATATGAGCCGTATGGGCGATTTCATTGCCTTCCAGGCTGCCATAGAGTTACTTCATGATACGGGAAGAGCACAATTGATTCAGGATGTTTACGAACAATGTAAACAAGCAGAAGCTAACGGCACACTGCACGAGCAAAACTTCGTAAAGCAGATATACCATCCGTTTGAAGCTGATGAAGTAAGTAAAAAGATCGCTAAAATGCTGCATCGTGACGATGTAACGGCTGATGTGGATGTTATTTACCAATCTATAGAAGGATTGCACGAAGCCTGTCCGCATAACAAAGGAGACTGGTACTTTACAGGCAACTACCCCACCCCGGGCGGCAACCGTGTTGCCAACCGTGCCTTTATGAAGTATATGGAAAAACAAGAAGGCAGGGGGTATTAGTGGTATTCGCAAGATTACACTATATTGTCATTACCAATGTTGAAATGGTTGCCAATATTTGTTTTACTTCTTTGCTCCGCATGTAACACAGATACTCAAAAAGATACTGTTTTGTCTTTTGCCAGCATGGGTTACGATAAGCCAGGCTTGTTTATTTTCCGGGTAAGTCAGTCGGATTCAAATAATACAATACAACACATTGATACCATTGGTTTGTTTTGCTCAGACATCCCATTCTCCACGAATAAAGGACAAAACTATTGCCAATGGCAAATATTGACGCTCGACGATAGCTTTAAGTACACGATTGCAGAAAACCAAAGCCACAACAGTTACGAAGGAATAGAAGCCTGCGACACTGAGTTGTTTATACATCCTGCACGCGATATTTACCGGATACTCCAATTCTGCCCTTATCCATATTTCAAAAATAACCCGATAGTACATACCTGGAACTGGAGTTTTGATATTGGTGCTAATTGGGCAATAGCAGATTTATATCCAATAGTATCCCTTGAAAATTTTCAGATAAACTATGCCGTAAAGGATACGGCAACCATAAATACGAAGTTTGGCGAACTATTTTGCTATACAGTTAAGGCTGTCAGCAAATCAAAGTTTGGTGTTTCATATGCTTTCTATGTTCTGAACAATAATTATGGCATAGTCCGTTCGTCTATAAAAACAATCAATAATCACACTTTAGAATTTGAACTGATTTCGAAAATCCCCAGCATTGAAGGACTGGAATGCAATAAGTACTTTCTTGGGGATTATGACAGATGGGTAAAAAAGCGAAGTGAGGACTTCCAGTCATTCTTATATAAGAGGAAATAACGCAGCAATTCTTTTGATCAGGAGTTTTGGCATAGCTTTTGCTGTTTTATTATAAACCTAAAGCTATACCTATGTTCTTCCGAATTCAAGATACGGGAAAAGCATCCCGGCGTATTTTCATTTTCACATTATGGTTTCTTGTTTGTTATAGCTTTGCGTTGGTTTTAGCGCAGATAAAACCCTTCTGGATAGACGAATGGCGGCTTATTTACAATCTTAAGTATAAAAGCCCGGCAGAGCTCTGGGGGCAGTTGGAATTTGTGCAGCAGTTCCCGCGATTGTACCTGCAACTGGTGAAAGCATTTACCGCACCCTTCGATTACAGCTATTTTACCTTACGCCTGCCCTCATTCATCGCCGGCAGTTGTGCTATATTTCTTGCATACCGGCTGATGAAGAAAATATATCCCGCTCAACAATTGGCAGGCTACCTGTTCGTGTTGATGATCGTATCGTCACACACTTTCACATCGTACTTTATACAGGTAAAGCAATACACCATGGATATACTATTGAGTCTTGCAGCCATATGGCAATTGCTGGAGCTGCTGAAAATAGCAAATGGCGACTCACTCACAAAGAAAAGATACATCTTCCTGAGCATCAGCTTTTTTGCGGCACCCTTCTTCAGTTATACTTATCCTATTGCTGTTTTGCCGGTTTTCCTCATAATGTTCCCGAAGATCATACAGCTTTTAAAGAGTAATGGTCCCAAGCGTGAAAAAATGGAAACATTATTTATGCTCTTGTTTCCTTTAGTATTATGCACCTACGGCATAATAACATCCTACATCACAGACGTATCGCAGGTAATGAAGGATAATGGCATGCACCAGTATTGGGGCTACCTGATGATGAATGGCGGGTTTGATGCATTCACCTTCGTGAAACACTTTTACCTGCTTTTTGCCGAAGCTGGATCGGGATTGATATTCCAGGCAATATTTGGTCTAATGGGCATATCGGGTACTATTTATGCATGCATAAAATGTTGCCAAAAGAAGAAATGGGAAGTAATGGATTACCTCTTATGCTACAGCATATTGATCATAGCTGCGACAATGGCATTGTTTGTCGCCGGCAAACTACCTATAGGAGAGCCACGCCTGAATGTTTTTACACTCCCGGCGATTGCGCTGATCATCATTGCAGTTATACAGCAGATGCGCACGACACGGAGCAGGAAAATAGCCGTTGCACTGTCGGTAGTACTTTTCGCCGGAGCAGCAGGGCATGTATATACTTCGTCTGCTCATAAGTTGCTGGGAAACGAATACAGCAGGGCACTGGATATCTACGAGAATACTGAAGATGCTATTATACTGGCGCAGGAAAAAAAGATACCGATATTTATCACCCCCGATATAGCCTTCCCGGACCAGAAGACGCACAACTTTCCTCACACTAAAATTGCAGCAACTGATATGTTCTACCCCAAACAATACACCAATACAGGTTGCGGGGATATTGTTGGCGAAATACCCGGTGACTGGGTACTGAAAACATTTCCGGCTTACAAGCCCTACAAGAATATACCGGTATATGCGCTGGCCACGGTAGATGATATAAGCACATGCATGAAACGGCTTCCGGCATCTGTACGATCTGTGATAGTGGGCAATGGAAGAACTTATCACGAGATCAACCGATATTAAATATTATCTTCGTAAGCAGATAACTTTTTATGAGAAGCATACTGTTTCTTACCTGCTTACTTTATACCTCAGCGAATTACGGTCAAAGCAAGGACACTTTTGAGGTATATTTTCCATTCAATGTATCAAAGCTTAGTAAAGAAACGCACGGCTATATAGATAAGCTTATTTTTAACAACAAGCTGCTGCATAGCGATAAGCTGATAGTACTGGGTTATGCTGATTTTGTGGGCGGCAGTGGTTATAACGACACGCTGTCGAAGGCGAGGGCAACGCGCGTGCGGAATTATCTTATAGCATCGGGGTTTGATGAACAGAATATTAAGCTTTGTATCGGCAAGGGCAAGATAGCGCGTCAAATGACCACAAAGGATGGATACGCCCCAGACAGAAAGGTGCAGATAATAATAGACAGGGAAGCAATGAAACAAGTGCCCCCAGAAACTACTACTGATACTTTTTCGTTTGTGCCGGGAGGTGATTGGGCAAAGGTAAAGGTGAACCAAGTTTTCTTGCTGAATAATATCTACTTCAAGCTGAACCAGCCGGTTTTGTTGCCTACTTCTGAAGGCGACCTGCAAAAGCTGCTTGATTTTTTGCAGCGCTTCCCGAGTGTGAAGATACAGGTGGAAGGGCATGTATGCTGCATGGGCCCGACAGAGGGCGTGGACAGCAAGTACAAGGGCCGCAACTTGTCTGAATGCAGGGCCGAGGCAGTTTACAACTACCTTGCTGAAAAAGGCATCAGCAAGGAACGCATGAAATTTGTGGGGTTGGGTAATAACAATCCAATAGTAAGAACTGAAATGACCGAGGCCGACCGACAAAAGAACCGCCGGGTGGAGATACGGATTTTGAGTAAGTAAATCGCTTATCACACATTATTTCAAATTCCCTCTATCTTACCTCACTCACTTAAAACGCCCTGTTGATACCTACCACATACCTGAACGTTGCGTACTGGTTGTTGCTGAACGGCGGACGGTTGAGGAAGAACGGCATATCGAAACGCAGGGTGAGTGGTTTTGCTTTTTCAAATACGCCCCAGCTTTTTATGGTGAACGCTACACCCAGACCGGCATCTACACGCAAGTCGCTCCAATAGTTGGTGGGTATCAATTTGTTGACACCTGACATTGAAGAGAACATCTCCATTACGCCTGCATCACCAAAAGCATAGAGGTTAGCATGCAGCCAGCGGAGCACTCGCGGATGCCATGGCATATAATTCTCGAAACCCACCTCAACGTTGGCAGACGCACCACTACGGCCTTTATAACCCATATAGTATATGCCGTTGCGCTCATCGCGGGCAAAGTAGCCCGAATAACCTCTGAGGTTGAGTCCACCACCCTGATGGAAATGATTGACATCATACTGTGAAATGCCCAGCCAATCGTTGGGTACAATACCGCGACTGCGTGTGTACTTATTCTCCATCAACTCCTCGGGATTAGCACCTGCCATAAAGAGGGCACTTTCACTGGGTATGTTATTGCCCACACCATAGCGGCCAAACAAACGCGTACGCACTTCGAGCTTGCCGAGATAGTTGCTATTAACTGATTCGAGCTGTGCGTATGAATAATCGAAGCCACCATTCGTTCCGTTGAGGAAAGGTGCACGGAAGCTAAATGTGTACCTGCCGTTACCATGCATGTAATTATAATTATGCGTCCATGCAAGGTTCAGGGAAGTATTGATCATGTTTTTTGTGCTGCTCCATTCGTTGGGATCAAGCAGATAGGGGAATGGATTATACTTTGTAAATGGATATGTGTAGAAAAAGTCGTTCACATCCTGCCACATACTTTGCGCGTATAACTGGATGAGGTTTTTGTCGTTCATACGCCAGTTGAATCCTCCCCTGTGATACCACAAGCCATCGAGGAAACGGCTGTTCAGTTGCAACTGCAGCTTGGGCATATGGCGCATAAGCGGAGAATTGTAATTGAACGTGTAATGTACCGGTGGGAAGTATGCATACATACCCTCAGAAGACCATGGCTTGTATGCGTCCTCCTGGAAAAGGTGTGTGTTCCACCATATGGTTGCATCAACCCGGTTGAGAATACCCAGGTAGTCGCCTTCAAAATGAACACCTGCTTTAACACCATCAACCGGATTCCACCAAATGTCGGGACGAACAAACAAGCGGTAATTCCTGCGATCGGTGGCAGGCACAGGGCCTCCATCAAATTTTACCTTTATGCCCCTCGGGTTCAAACTGAATCCCTTCTTTTTGTAGTTATCTATCATATCCACATCAGCAAGGCGGTAACTGGTATCAATGCGAACGCTACTTATACCAGATGGCACCTGCACATGGGCAGTGTATTTGCGATTAAAGCCACCCCAGCCCGTCCACTTCGGCAATTTTGTTGCGGTGGTCTGTTTTTCGAACCAGGTATTGGGAATGTAGAAATCGTGCTTGCTACCATCTTTCGCAGTTACCGTAAAATCGAGCGGCATCTGCATCTCGCTGCCGCGGTGGAATTTTATAGCGAAGCTGTCTGCACCATTTATCTTTTTAATGCCACAAATGCCATAATCTAAAGTCTTAGCCGTTTCGAACCACTCATCGAAGAACCAGGAGAGGTCAACTTTTGTGAAATTTATTATTGAGGCACGGAAATCTTCATAATAAGGGTGCGCTATTTTCCACTGATCGAAGTAGTGCTGCATGGCTGCGAGAAAGAGTGAATCGCCCAACACATACTGCAGGTTGTAGAGCATGGTGGCGGTCTTGAAATACACCTGCCCATAGCCACCGCCGTGATTCAATGCATTATTAAAATCATCAGAATGGGTGTTGAGCGTACTCTCCATACCATTTAGCGCTTCCGTTGTATAGCGATTGAGGACGTTACGGTCGACCGGGCGTGCAGGCTCATTGAATTTTTGCCTGTATTTTGACTTTGGCGCATCCGCTACCATGTACTCGCCGTCAATGCGTTTGAGGCCCCATGCCGTGAGGAATTGTGTGAAGCCTTCATCAAGGGCTGCGCGGTAGGTTTCGTTACTACCCACCTGACCGTAGAACCAGTTATGGCCGATCTCGTGCACCAGCAGACCACGATAACCGGGATCGCTACCACCATCGAGGGTCAGCATGGGGTATTCCATACCATCGGCGGCATCGGCGGCAACTATTTTAGGATAGCAGTACATGCCCATATCCTCAGAGAAAGTTTTCATGATCTTAGTG
>JBGAJU010000123.1:0-3794 GCA_044224775.1 Flavipsychrobacter sp. | reverse complement strand
CCTGCCCCATTACAGAATATAATCTTGCCGGCGATGACACTCTTATAAATCACATGCTCTTTTGAGGTAACAAAGTCATCCCAGTTGAAATTTTCTTCCAGCAAACAATTACCGGCAACCAGTTTCTTCCTCCATTCCGACAACATTTTCTTGATATCAACCAGAAGGCAGGGCGCAATTTTACCTATGCCATAGTTAAACCGGAAGTAGCTGCTCCAATCTTCATCTTTTGCAACAGACAGGTAATCTTTTTCTGTTACCAGCTTATCGCTGAAGGCGGCACCGTTATCCTGAGTATTGTGAAAATCCAGAATATCACATTGCTGCACAAGCTGCGTACGAAGTTCTTCACCTAAGGTAGTGTATGTATCCAGGGCGAAAGGCAGCAATTGTTCTATCATCCATGTACGTACAAGCCTTTTGCCGGTTACCGGGTTAATGACACCAGAAGCTACTTTACTTGATACGGCATCATTACCATCATCAACAACTACTACTTTTCTTCCCTCTCTCAATAAAGAACGACTAAGCAGCGTGCCACTTATACCCTGCCCTATTATGAGATAGTCTACGTGCATATTGAATATCTATAGGTCGAACTCTCCTCGATATACGAAGGCAGTTGGCCCGATGAGCGTGACATTCTTAGCAGATAAGGGAGTATCCTTAGTAAAAGATACTTTCAGGTTGCCACCACGGGTCTCTATATTGGTGACAAAGGAGCCTGTTTCCCGGCCGGTGGCCGCAATGGCAGCAGCGGTAACACCCGTGCCACAACTGTAGGTTTCATCCTCAACGCCACGCTCGTAAGTGCGTACGAGCAGCTTACCTTCCTCACGCTGCACAAAATTCACATTAATGCCATCAGGCTGAAATGGCATCTGGTTGCGAATGGAACGCCCGGCAATAAATACTTCTGCCGTGCGGATATCAGGCACCCAAAGGACATAGTGCGGGGAGCCGGTATTAAGAATAGTGTAGCCGTTGTTGATGTCCATCTCTGCAACATCATTCATTTGCAGGTTGATGGTACCGTCGCTGTTTACCGTTGACGTATGTGGGCCATCTGTTGCAATGAAATTGGCAGCATTATCTATTACGCCCAGTTGTTTTGCAAAAGCAGTAATACACCTGCCACCGTTACCGCACATGGAGCTTTGCTTGCCATCGGAATTGTAATATACCATCTTAAAATCGTAACCGGCCGCCGTCTCCAGGAACATGAGGCCATCTGCACCAATACCAAAGCGCCTGTGACACAGGTGCTCCACCTGTTCTTTTGTAAAACTCAATTTGCCATCACGGTTATCAAACAAGATAAAATCGTTGCCAGTGCCGTGGTATTTGTAGAAGGTCATATACCGATGCTGTAGCACAAAGGTAACGCATCCTACATAATGCTGAGTTCCTTACCCTCTTTCAGCGCACCGATGATATTCTCTACAGATTTTTTATTTACAGGATCCGGAGCTTGCGGCAGTGCCTGTGTAGCATATTTCAATGCATCTTTCGGCTTGCCGATGGCTGAGTACCCACGAGCCATACCCATGTTGGTGGTGAATGTATTGGGATAATGTTTGTAATTGGTCTGGAATGCATCAAATGCCTTCTGAAATTTCTTTTCGCGCAGCAAAGAACGAGCATAGCCATGCACCTCCTGTACCGTACCCCTGCTTAAGGCTACCTGGGTCATGCTATCAGCCTGCGCTACTTTGTTCATTTTTTCCAATACTTTGCTTTTTGTCATAAATGCCGAAAATGTAGGCATGGCGTTGGCTGCCCTGGTGGCATAACCGAGTGCATCATTGAGCCTGATGTTATTCTCTGCCATGTAATCGGCCACCTGCTGGAGGGCATGTGGATCAAACCCCTTTTCTCCTCGCAACTCGCGCTCGTATGATGCCATTTGCTGTTGTTGCAGGCTTGTAGATACAAGGAAAGGTATAGCCAATTTTTCCCACACCAGGCTAATGATTGCACTACTATCTGTTTCACTACTAAACTCATACGTAAGGCGCTCCCTACTTTGGGATTGCGGCACAGCGCTCACGGCCACTCGCAGTGCATCCTCGCTCTCCTCGTAAAAAAAACTGCCCCAGCTTGTGGCATTCGTTGAAAAAATAAGGGTACATACGGCGGGACTATACGCAACAAAGAACCCATATTTGCCAGCCTTTAGTGGGAGGCCATTTACTGATACATCCGTGCTAAATTCTATCGTGGTATTCTCATTAGCGCCTGCACGCCATGGGGCAGGTTTCCTATTCCCGAAACCCTGATCCTGGAAACCTTCATGCACTACCTCGGCCCATATCTTTCCTTCCCTACCCTTCACTGCCGGGCGGCCATAATTTATAGTTACTTCCGTAATACCTATACGCTCGCTTACTGATGCTTTTGCGCTACCACCATCAGCAGGTGTTGTAAGCTGAGCCCTGGCTGCACAAAACATAAATATTACTACCAGTAACAAGTATATTCTTTTCATAATTCGCATTTTTTGCAAAGTTCTACAGAAACCTACATTGCGCAAGCACTTTAAGCATTGTTAGGTTTTGCAGCTAAAAATCCCCCCGAGTATGCCCCTGTAAAAAAAGCCCCTGCGGTGCAGGGGCCATCGATGCGTTAAAGATAAATTTAATTGATGCCGAACAGGATACCTGCCTGTGCATTAAGGTTATGGTTCAGATTTTGGCGGCCAGCCGGGTCATTAACGGCATCGGTCAACCCTTGGTAGTAGCTAAGATCAAGGTTAAGCCAAACGGATCTGCGCAGCTCTATATTTACACCACCACCTGTATTGAACCCCACATCTACAGCACGGAATGAACCTGTGTGCTGGGTAAGTGCCATATCTCCGGGACCGTTGTCAATATAGTCCCACTCGCCAAGGTTCACACCAATAACAGGACCAGCAAATAATTTGGGGCGCACTTTATCTTTATAGCTATTAAAGAAATAGTAGCCGCGCATTGGCATACGCAGGTAAACGGGCACAACTGCAGAGCGGCTGCCGTTATATTCTATGTCATACCCTTCGGAAGAAAGGAGCAGTTGTCCACCCCAGCTCCAGTGTTCCCAACGGCCATAGATAAGGCTGACACCAGTATTGACAGATGGCATAAAGTGTGTAATGCCCCCGAGGTTATCCACCCAGTTGCCGCCTATACCTGCCACCGGACCTATAGACATAAACTGAGTTGGGTTTGCTTGTGCCGATACTGTTGTTTGTGCATTGGCAAGCGTACCTGCTAATAATCCCATTGTTGCGATCAGTAGGTTTTTCATATTGTTGCGTTTTGGTTTGACAACCAACAAATTCAAAACTGTGCCAATAATTGTTAAAGAAATTACAATGGAAATCAAATTTGTGTCTGTCTGTGTATTAACTTTGACTAATTCCTATAAAAAAACTTTAAATCTTATTAAATGGCTACCAAACTCAAACTCCTATTCTTCACATTAATCACTGTCACCCATTTCCATACATATGCTCAATGCCCGCCGGATATTGATTTTGAAACAGGGCTCAGTAGTTGGCAATTTTACAGGGGCACTGTAGCTGCCGGCCCGGTTTATTCATTAACCCCAACTGTGGCAGTTACTGGTTTGCACACGCAAACCAGCGGAAGCGGAACCGATATGTATGGCGGATTCCCTGTAGTATCTCCGGGAGGCGGGCTCCATTCCCTGAAACTAGGACACGATTCAGCAAATAGTTGTGCTGAAAGGGCAAGCTATTTTGTGCATGTGCCCGCTACCGGCACATACAGTCTTGTATATCGCTATGCAGC
>JBGAJU010000053.1:0-29567 GCA_044224775.1 Flavipsychrobacter sp. | reverse complement strand
CCGTAACCAATATTATCGCCGGCAGGTATGCTGCGCACCTGGGCAATGTTGGTCTTTAAGGTGCTTATCTGTTTCAACTTGTTTTGCAGCACATTGCTGCTATCCACTCCGTACAAACCAAGTCCGAGGCGCACCATATCAAAATGTAAGCCGTGGTGGCGTATGATACCTGCTGAGTTACACAGGTGCAGCATGGGTTTGTAGCCCAATGCTTCAACGAGGGTGTTACTCATTTGTTTGAATAACTCACCTTGTTTGTTAGTGAATGCATCCTCATTAGGGTCATCGCTTGCCGCAAGGTGGCTGAATATACTGGCTACATGTATGCCGCCACTTTCCTTTAATTGTATGGCAAGCTGTTCCATATCGCCGGGGTTGAAGCCAAGGCGGTGCATGCCGGTATCCAGCTTCAGGTGTACAGGATATTTCTTTACTTCCAGCGTTTGGGCGATACCCATAAATTCTGTAAGCGAACGGAAGTTGAATATTTCCGGTTCCAGCCGCCACGCTATCATGCGGTCGAAGGAGGACATGTCCGGACTCATCACCATTATAGGCATCTTGATGCCAGCCTTGCGCAGGGTTATGCCTTCATCGGTATAAGCTACACTCAGGTAGTCAACCCCTGCATATTGCAGCAGGTTAGCTATTTCAAAACTGCCACTGCCATAGGCAAATGCTTTTACCATTGCCATGGTCTTCACACCGGGAGAAAGTTCTGCACGGAAAACGTTAAGGTTATGGGTAAGGGCTGACAGGTCTATGGACATTACCGTCTGGTGCACCTTTTGTTCCAGCAATAAGCCTATTTTTTCAAAAGCAAATACACGTGCTCCCTTCAGCAATATCGCTTCTTTATTGAAAGTGAGGAGGTGGAAGTTCTTTAAAAAATCTTCTGTTGACTTAAAGAATATACTGCGCAACTTTTTATACTTCCTGAAAGAAGCTTTGTTCTTGTATAGCGCCGGACCTATGCCTATAAATCTGTTTATATTCCTGCGGCTCACAAGCGCTGCAACCTCATCATACAGGTCCAGGTCGCGGCGGCCTATTTCCAGCATGTCAGACATGATGACTGTATGCTGGCTATGCTGCTTTTGCTGGTCCAGGTAGTTCAGTGCGTGCTGAAGGGACGTGAGGTCTGAGTTATAGCTGTCGTTGATGACTGTGCTGTCATTAATGCCGTGCCTTAATTCCAGTCGCATGGAAACAGGTTGCAGCAAAAGCATCTGCGCTTTAATGTCTTTTGCGCTTATGCCCAGCAGCAGCATAGTGCACCAGCAGTGTATTGCATTCTCAACCGATACATCGTCCGTAAATGGAATGGTAATGCTTGTTTCTTTGCCTTTATAGCGGGCCGATATAGTTGTTTTATTCCCGGACTTGGCAACGTCGCTGATCCGCAGGTCGGCATCCTGCTTCAGCGACCAGGTGAATAGCTGTAGCGGGTTGTCGGTATTAGCGCTGCGCACCTGGTGCATGAACTGGATGATGCATTGGTTCAGCTCGGTATGGTCAAGGCAATAAATAAGTTGTGCCGTGTGACGGAACAGTATCAACTTTTCATTGATCTTCTGCCGGTTGTTCATGAAACCTTCGCTATGGGCTTCGCCAATGTTGGTGAAAATGCCCATAGTAGGTAGTATCATTTTCTCCAGTTGCTCCATTTCGCCCGGCTGAGAAATACCTGCTTCGAAAATGGCCAGCTGGTGCTCCTCCTCCATTTGCCATACTGAGAGCGGCACACCTATCTGCGAGTTATAGCTTTTGGGGCTCCGTACAATATGGTATTCGCTACTCAGCAACTGATGCAGCCATTCTTTTATCATGGTCTTACCATTGCTGCCTGTAATACCAATAACGGGTATCTTAAATTGCTTACGATGGTTGGTTGCGATCTGTTGCAGTGCAGCCAGCGTATCTTTTATCTGTATGAAATTGGCCCCGCTGATACCCGTAGTATCCATATCGTTGGATACCAGGAAATTGCGCACGCCTTTCTGCCATGCTTCAGGTATATAGCTGTGGCCATCGCGCAGTGAGGTTTTAAGGGCCACGAACAGTGCGCTTTCGGGATGCTCTATATGGCGGCTGTCTATGGCAAGGGTCTCAATGCTTGCTTCACTATCCGCTTTTGCAAGCCATGTGCCGTTGCACCATTTTCGTATCTGCTCAATGGTATTCATGAAATGGGGCTGCAAATATAGGTAACGGATAAGAAAAAATCTTATCTAATTAAATGAAAGTCGCCTTTCAGCATATGTTTTTCATCATATAGCGTATAAAGCACCATGTAGAAGTAGGTGCCCAACTCCTGGTCTACGCCATTATATACGCCATCCCAGCCGCCAAGAATGTTCTCCGAGTAATATACCCGCTCGCCCCAGCGATTGTATATACTGAATGAAAAGTCTTTGAAATAGTCAAGGTGGCCATATACGCGGTATAGGTCATTCAGGCCATCTCCGTTAGGGGTAAAGGCATTGGGGAGGGTTATGTCACACGGGTCTGTAGTTATCATTACTGTATCTGTTGCCGTACAGGAGTTACTGTCTGTTACTGTTACTGTAAAAGTGGTTGTGTTTTTTGGCGTTGCTATGGGAGACGGACAGTCGGTGCAATTGAGGCCGTATGCCGGGGTCCACGAATAGCTTAATGGATACGCATTGCTGATGGCTTTTGCAAAAAGCGCTTTTGGAAAACCACGGCAAATGATCGTGTCGTTCATCTTTTCGAGGATAAGTGTGTCGACATTGATATTTATTGTTGCTTGTACTGTGCAACCAAGGGTATCTTCAACGGTAACTGTATAGTTAATTGTTTCCAGGGGGCTTGCAAACGGCGTTGCACAATTATCGCAGCTCAGGCTGGTTGACGGCGACCATTTGTAAGAAAGTGGCAGTGCATCAGAAATAGCTCCTGCTGTAAGTGTAGTACCTGTACCCCCACAAATGATTGTGGAAGGTGTAGGGCTTAAATTTATACCGCCGACAGATACAGTAACAGTATCGCCCACTACACAACCAAATGCATCCGTGGCTGTCATTAGAAAGGTAGTTTTTACGGAGGGGCTGGCGACAGGGGTGCTGCAATTATAACAGCTTAGTCCTGGTAATGGCTGCCAATTGTATATGAATGGTAATGCCGTTCCGGTAATAACAGATTGCAGGATGGTGCTGTTGCCAAGGCATATAGCTGTGTCTTTCATCGGGATTATGCCAATATCATCACGGGTTATGTTTATGGTGTCTTTTACAGTACATCCGTTTGCATCCGACACAGTAACGACATATGTCGTCGTTGCTGAAGGGTTTGCTACCGGCGACGGGCATCCGGTGCAACTCAAGCCGGATGCCGGAGACCATGCATAGCTTAGCGGCAGCGCCCCGGTTGCAATAGTACTCAATGTCATAGTACGCCCTTTGCAAAGAATTGTGTCATTATTTATACCAACCGACATCGCCATTACCACATTGAACGTATCTTTTTTGCTGCATCCCATGGAATTTGTTACCGTAGCTATATACGTTGTATTCACAGACGGGGCGACAGATATCGTATCACACGTCAGGCAGCTTATCCACGCATTAGGTACCCACGAGTACCTGAGCGGTCGTGCGGTGTCGTTTGCTCCCATATGCAAACTGATCGTGTCTCCGGGGCAGATAACAGTGTCATTTGACGGGTTTATGGTCAGGTTTGAGTGAACAACCTTAGTGTATATCGAATCCGGGCAGCCATACCCGGCATACGGCTGCATTACGATCTTGTAGGTGGCAGATACAGATGGGTTAGGTACCCTCAATAATCTGGAGGTATCTATAAAGGTACCGGTGGTGGAATCGTACCAGGCATACAAATTATAGCCCGGTGGCGCAGTAAGGGTAATTGAATCTGTGTCGCAGGCAACAGCTGTAATAGCAAACAAGCCATAGGTCATATCAAGGTAGCCATAACCAAAGTGCCCGCCGTAGCCACAGTCCGCCGTAGCAAAGTCAATAATAATAGTCGAGCCGCCAAGGCCCGACAGGTTAATGCTTCCGCTGGACCAGTTCCTGTAATATACTTGCGTATCAACAGTAGATCTGGTGAAGCCCGGCAGGTTGGAATCGGACACATAAAGAAATTGCGCGCAGGGTATTGGGTTATTGGTTATCGAGTCATATGCGGTCACTTCAAAACGAGGCTGTTCAGCAGGTATGTGACCGGGGTCCTGGAAAACAACCGCATAGCGATAGATCAGCATGAAATCCGAAGATCCACTCGGAACATGTATGTAATAACGGGCCTTTTCCGCCTGGGAACCATTAATGTCATTGCCAAGCCTCAGTGAATAACTACCTCCGTCAGGGGCAACGATCGGAAAAAATCCATAGGGGTCGAGCGCACTGCCGCTGGTAAGCGTGTGCCTGTTTGTAATGGCAGGCGTGCTGAAAGACGTAACTATAGGACAGCATGAGCCCGTAAAATAATACCAGACAGACGTATTGCCCGCCTCAAAGTCAATGTTAGGGTTAGACGATTGGCATTTGGCATTGATGTGTAATGCCATGAAGAGAATTAAGGGTAATATTTTTCTATAAAGCAAAGGTTAGGTATAAAAGGGTAAACAATGTGTGTATTACACCTAAAGCAATTTTCGTGCCAGATTGTAAAAATCGTTAAGTGTGCTCTGGATAAAAAAATCAGTATTTAGTGGTATTGTTTAAAGCCCGATCGATGCTTACTTTCGTTCAGTATTTTGTTGATAACGTAAATAACCAAAAAATATATAGTATGAAAAGGAAAGCGATACTGTTTGTTTTATTACTGTTTATGCTGCCGGTAGCAAGCACACTTGCGCAATCCGGAAAGGTTTTGCTTGAAGAACATTTTCTGGAAAACGACCGCGGCTGGAATCTGGGAGAAGACAATAATGTAGTGCGGAAAATAGAAAATGGAAAAATGATATTGGAGTGCAAAAAATACCTGCTGGAGAAAGGTGGTGGGTACTGGATAAAGTGCCCCGACTTCAAGCTGCCGCCCACAAACTATTCTGTGAGCGTTACCACAAAATGGATAAAGAATGTGAAGGAAGAAGGTAAGTATAACCCATACGGCATAATCCTGGGAGATTATTACTTTATGATGTATGCCGACGGCGATCGCAGGCTTTTGAAATATAATACAGTTGAGAAAAAGTATGAGACCATCGTTGACTGGGGTGTTCAATCTGCTATCAACAAGAAGGGAGACAAGACCAATACATGGGAGATAAGGTACCAGGATGGCAAAGCCGCATTCTATGCCAATGGCAATATGATGTACAAGAAAGAAATAGAAATTCCTGAAAATACCTCGGTTAAATTGTATATAGAGAACTCTGAGATGGTTGAGTTCGATGACCTTATTGTAAAGAACCTTTAAGTTTAAATTTGTTCTTTTTGTAAATGGAGTACTATATTGGTACTCCATTTTTGTTTCAGGGATGCTGCTTTACTGGTTGTTCATATCGGCTATCGTCATCCAGGGTTTTTATGCGTTGTATTTCTTTATACGTATAATAGCCTTGTTCAAACGTGCGCATGTGCCTGAGCAGGGATTGCAGGGAGTAAGTGTGATCATCTGCGCAAAGAACGAGGCTGAGAACCTACGCAAGAACCTCCCCGTTATTTTATCCCAGCAATATGATGCCCCTTTTGAGGTGATAGTAGTGAATGATGCCTCAACGGATGATTCTGCCGCGGTGCTGAAGGAACTGGAACAGCAATATAATAACCTTTGGGATGTGATCGTTTTACCCGACGAAAAGCGTGAGCTTAAAGGCAAAAAGCACACATTGAGCCGGGGCATTGCAGCAGCGAAATATGAGTGGCTGCTACTGACCGATGCCGACTGTAAACCCGCCGGCGAAAACTGGCTGGAGCTGATGGCCACTCCGCTGAGCAAGGGTAAAGAAATAGTAGCAGGCTATGGTGGCTATAATCGCAAGCCGGGATTGCTTAACGCATTCACCCGGTGGGAGACGCTGCACACATTCCTGCAGTACAGCACCTATGCATTGGCTGGCGTGCCCTATATGGCCGTTGGCCGCAATATGGCATGCACCAAAAGTGTTTTATCAAGGGCGCAGCAAGACCCGCTCTGGAATGTAACAGCCTCCGGCGATGACGATATGCTGGTGCGCATAGCCGGTAATGCCCATAATGTGGCAGTGGTAGGTTTTAAGGACTCATTTACCTATTCTGATGCCAAAACAACCTGGAAAGAATGGGCGGCGCAGAAGCGGCGCCATCTCTCAACCGGCAAGTACTATAAGCCGCATATAAAGGTATTGCTGGGAGCATACGGCTTTTCTCATGCGCTCATGTGGCTGTGTTTCCTTATCATGTTCATCGTCGACTGGAAACTGGCTATGTTCCTGGCCGGCATACGGTGTAAGGGGTACTGGCTTATATGGTCTGCTACATCCGGTAAAATATTTGAGAAGAACCTTATCTTTTTGTTCCCCATCTTTGACCCCGCGTGGGCGGTGTATAACTTTGTATTTTTGCCGTATATAACCTGGAAAAACAAGCAGCAGTGGACATAATACTCAAATACTTTGCGGATTTTACGGATGAGCAAACGGAACAGTTCAGGAAGCTGGAAGGCCTGTATAAAGAATGGAACGAGAAGATAAATGTGATATCCCGCAAGGACATAGATACATTGTATGAACGGCACGTACTGCACTCGTTGGCAATAGCAGCTATTTGCAATTTCGACGACGGCGCAGAGGTTGTGGATATTGGAACGGGTGGTGGTTTTCCGGGCATACCGCTGGCCATATTTTTCCCCAAGGTTAAGTTCTTACTTGCGGATAGTATAGGCAAAAAAATAAAGGTGGTCAATGAAGTTGCTGAAGGCATCGGTCTGAAAAATGTCAAAACAGTGCATGGCAGAGTAGAGGAGATAAAGGGTAAAACGTTCGATTTTGCGGTTTCCCGGGCAGTGGCACCATTAGGGGAGCTGTGGAAGTGGATCAACCCCGTTATCAGGAAGGGGCAGAAAAGCGAAGAGTTGCCCAATGGCCTCGTTTGCCTTAAAGGTGGCGACCTGGCCAAAGAAATAGAGGAATCAGGGTTGAAAAAGATAACCCGGGCCTGGAGCGTACATGATATTTTTCCGGAACCGGCGTTTGAGGAGAAGTATGTGATCTATGTGCCTAAGTAAGTTTCCGCATCTGACAGTATTCATATCGGTTAATTTTTATTTTATTGACAGAAAGCACAGCTTTCTGCTTTTTCTTTACAGCAAAAACAAAACAATCCTTATTTTTGCGCGCCCGTACCGAAAAAACAAACTAGGGCATACCAAACAGGTACATTCGGGCGGGCGCCCTCATACAGAAATAGATAAATATTTATATGGGTAGGATATTTGAAGTAAGAAAGTCAAGCATGTTTGCGCGCTACGACCGCATGGCGAAACAATTCAGTCGCGCAGGCAAAGAAATTGCAATTGCCGTAAAAAAGGGTGGCCCCGATCCCAACACCAACCCTATGCTGCGCCGCGTCATACAGAATGCCAAAGGTTTCAATATGCCTAAGGACAGGATAGAAGCGGCAATAAAGAACGCATTAGGCAAGGATACCAGCAACTACGATGAGGTTATTTATGAAGGTTATGCACCCCATGGTATTGCCATATTGGTGGTAACAGCAACAGATAATACAACGCGCACAGTTGCTAATGTCCGTTCGCATTTCACAAAAGGTGGTGGTGCGCTCGGTAATAGCGGCTCGGTGAGCTTCCTGTTCAAGCAAACTGGTGTATTCAAACTCAAGCCGGAAGGGTTGAACATGGAAGATATGGAGCTGGAACTGATAGACTACGGACTGGATGAAGTGGGCGAGGACAGCGAAGGTAACATCATAGTAAGGTGCAGTTTCCAGGATTTTGGCAGCATGCAAAAGGCATTGGAAGAGAAGGGAATTACACCTATATCATCAGAAATTGAATGGCTGCCGTTGAATACCGTTGAAATAAGTGAGGCACAATCAGAGGACGTATTCAAACTGATAGCGCGTGTTGAAGAAGATGATGATGTGCAGCAGGTGTTCCATAATATGGGATAAGGTTTGGTTTTTTTGGGCAAGAAATAAGGAATTTAAAACTTAAGCGGTATGGGAACCATATCGCTTTTTTATTGTAGGTTTAAACTATGAAACACACCCGTTCATTACCATTACTTGTTGGCAGAAAGCCGGTGCTGGAGGCATTGGAGCAGGGTGTTACTATAGAGAAAATATTCTTATTGCGCAGTGCAACCGGGCCTGAGATAAATACCATCAAGCATAAGGCAAAAGAGCAGAATATCCCTGTAAGTCAGGTGCCGGTAGAGAAGCTTGATTACCTGACCAAGGTACAGCACCAAGGTGTGGTAGCATGGACATCACTGCTGCAATATGTAGACCTGCAGGCAGGGATCTCTTACGTTGTAGAAAAAGGCGAAGTACCTCTATTCCTGTTGCTGGATGGTATAACCGATGTGCGCAATGTAGGTGCCATCGCTCGAAGTGCATTGTGCTGCGGTGCGCAGGGAATAATACTGCCCACTTCTCATGCCGCATCTTTAACAGAAGAAGCTATTAAAACATCTGCCGGCGCATTGCATAAGATTTTGCTGTGCCGAATACCCTCTGTGCAGCAGGCTATGGATGTATTGCGACTGAATGGCATACAGATACTGGGTACACAAATGAAAGGTAGCATTCCCGTTTATGAATGTGATATGACAATTCCCACCGCCATAGTAATGGGAGCTGAAGATACGGGCATTAGCAAAGAGGTGTTAAAGCGTGCCGATCAGCTTATAAGAATTCCTATGGTTAATAATTTCGATTCCCTCAATGTCTCCGTAGCTGCTGGCATGATTCTTTATGAATCGCTAAGGCAAAGGTTAATAAGCTGACTTTAATTCTACTATACTAAGATAAGCTGTTTAATATAGTGTTAAACAGTCTGGTGCTCCGGGTTAATTGCTTATCTTATTGAAAAGGAGGATAGTGGTATGAGAACTGAGGAAAAAGACTTGAAGATACCCCCTGTTTTTTCGGGGCCGGCGCAGTTGCTGCTGTACACTCGCTACGGAGACCCACGCAGTGCAGGATGGGAGAATAGATGGATCACGAACTGGAAAGTGGGCAATAGGCACCCGTGGTTCCCCTTGCAGGAAATAAGGATACATAAGCACTTCTGGCCAATGCTGGATGTTGCATTTACAAAGCTGGAACAGCTCGCCCTGCATGATGAGATAAAGACCTTTTTCAGGGGCTACGAGTTGTTCCATCTGCACGATAGCCCGGTACTTTCCGTGCATAGCTGGGGTGCAGCAATAGACCTGAATGCAGAGATCAACCCCTTAGGGAGTATGGGCAGGTGGAGTGACGCGTTTATTGACATAATGAAAGTGTACGGCATCTTCTGTGGGCAGTGCTGGACAGGCACTAAAGAGCCCATGCATTTTGGCATGGTGGAAGGAGAGTAATCGTTTTGAGTTGCTCTTGCCTTTTGGTCTTGCCGTTGGTGGTCTTATTCCTGACTGCAACATTATGGAGTTGATGCGTTAAAAAAATAAATTTTCATCACTCAAACCATCCACCAAGGCGGCTTTCAAAAAGTTACAACACCATGATGGTACTGTTACTGTACCATCATGCAAAATAGATTTGGAGACCCCTATGCTGATTTCGTAACTTTATTGCATACCCGCTAAAATACCGGGTAAGCTCTTTGATAGATTGCATTGCGAACTTCTTTAGGCAAACATCATTCGTTCGCCTAAGAATGGGGTTATTGTTATTCCCAACTTTCGACGAAAGAATATACCTGGGGCACCCGTAGTTCTTTGACATTTTGTATTGATGTTCATACACCTATTATACCCAAAATATACCTAAACAGGGTATAATTATACCTTTAGGGGGTATAAATATACCCTTTTATACCCCTTTATACCTTAAAATAAAAAGCAAGATGATTGTCCATGGCGCATTTCGATCACGCTCTTTGAGAATTATTAACCGAAAATCGGCCTATGCCCGAAATTATACCTTTCACGCGGCAATACTTACCTTCGGGAACTAATGCATATATAATGCTGTTTAAGAACAAGACCGTATTCATAACAGGCGCCAGCAGGGGAATTGGCGAGGCCATAGCTTTAAAGTTGGCAAGTGAAGGGGCGAATATTGCTGTAGTGGCTAAGTCGGTGAACGAGGATCCGCGCCTGGGGGGCACTATTTACTCCGCGGTTGAAAAAATAAATGCCGCCGGTGGTAGAGGGCTCGCCATACAATGCGACATACGCGATGAGGAGCAGATAATAAAGGCCGTACAACAAACCGCTGCAACATTTGGTGGTATTGATATACTCATCAACAATGCCTCGGCAATATCGTTAAGCAGAACGGAAGAAACAGAAACAAAACGTTTCGATCTCATTCACAGCATAAACGTCCGCGGCACTTTCCTGGTAACGAAACATTGCGTCCCGTTCCTGAAAAAAGGGGGCAACCCGCATATCCTCACGCTCTCGCCACCCATAAATATGGACCCGCGCTGGATAGAGCCTTATATCGGTTACACCATCAGCAAATACAGCATGAGCATGATGACCATGGGCTGGGCGCTGGAATTCAAAGGGAAGATAGCTGCCAACTCTCTGTGGCCGGTGACCACAATTGCTACCGCAGCAGTAAAGAACCTGCTCGGCGGCGATTACCTCATGAATCGCAGCCGCAAGCCCGATATACTGGCAGATTGCGCGTATCATATTCTGAAGCGCCCGGTAAATGAGTGTACAGGCAACTTGTTTGTTGACGAAGATGTACTGAAAAGCGAAGGGATAACGGACCTTAGCCAATATGCAGTTGTACCCGGCAGTGAGCTGCAGCGAGATTTGTATATCTCTTAACACTATTATTGCAATCTTGCAATACATTGCATCAGTTTGGGACCAATACTTGCTATACAGAACATCGCTAAATCTTACGGCCCGGTACGGGCATTGAACGGCGTATCGTTCGATGTGCCCGAAGGAAGTGTGTTTGGAGTGTTAGGACCTAACGGAAGTGGTAAGACCACATTGCTGGGTATCATACTGGATGTACTCAAAGCCAATGCAGGCACCTATAGTTGGTTCGGCGGCATGAAGCATGAAAATGCCCGCAGGCAGATCGGCTCGTTGTTGGAGACACCGAATTTTTATCATTACCTCTCTGCTTATAATAATCTTGAGATCACCGCTGCCATAAGGCAGAATGGCTTAGTCGACCGTGAGCGTGTATTGAAAATTGTTGGGCTAAGCGAGCGGCAGCACAGTAAGTTCCAGACCTATTCTTTGGGCATGAAGCAGCGGCTCGCTATTGGTGCAGCGTTGTTGGGCAGCCCGAAAGTGCTGGTGTTAGATGAGCCCACAAATGGCCTCGACCCGGCAGGCATTGCCGAGATAAGGGAGTTGATACGAAAGCTGAACGGGGAAGGAATTACCATAATTATAGCAAGCCACCTGCTGGATGAAGTTGAGAAGGTATGCACGCATGTGGCAATATTGAAGAAGGGGGAGTTGTTACTTAACGGCCCGGTGAATGATGTGTTGCGCAGCGAAGACCAACTGGAAGTGAAGGCTACCGATATGGTTCAGTTGGAGCGGGTACTGCAGTCAATGAATGGTATAAAGAAAGTAAGAGCAGCTGATGGTATGTTGCAATTGACCTGCGAAGGTTTGGAGCCACAGCAGGTGAATGAGCTTTGCATGAAGAACGGGATAGTCTTATCTCACCTGCAGCTGAAGAAACGAAGCCTTGAGTCTAAATTCATGGAGCTGACCAATTGATCTGAACATGAAAACACTACTGGCAATAGAATGGCTGAAAGTAAAACGTTACCGCACCTTTTGGGTGCTGGTGGGGTTATTTGTGCTATTGCTGCCCGTGTGGAATATAGAAGTAGCCAATGGTTATCTGAAGATCGGGGGCAGTGGTAAGAACGGCATCAACTTTTTAGATACTGCTTATTCATTTCCCGGTGTGTGGGGCAATCTTGGTTTTTGGGGCAGTGTATTTGTTCTTTTTCTTTCCATATTGGTCATCATTATTACTACTAATGAATATGCCTACCGCACACATCGGCAAAACGTGATAGATGGCTGGCAGAGGGAACAGTTCTTCCATGCAAAAGTATTAGTTGTATTGTCGCTGAGCATTGTTGCAACTCTGTTTCTATTTATCCTGGGAGTAATATTCGGCAGCATTACTTCAGGTTCACTTGATGGGATTTTCTCAGAAATTGAGCAGGTTGGTTACTTCTTTTTGCTGTGTGTGAATTATATGGGTCTTGCATTATTCATTGCCATATGGATAAAAAGGAGTGGTCTTGCAATAGGATTGTTCCTTTTGTACAGCATGATAATTGAAAATATTGCCCGTGGAATTATTAATTATATGTCTGATGTTCCCGTAGGAAATTTATTGCCATTACAATCAAGTGATGAATTGCTGCCATTCCCGTTAATGGCTATGGCCAAAACACTGATAAAAGGAGGACCTGCAATATCTATGCCCACCTATGCTTGCATTACCGTTATATGGTGCATAATTTATTATTTCTCCTCAAAGCTCCTGCTGCTTAAAAGAGATTGGTAATCAGGTAGCTGAATATTTACTAAATGATTAACAATCATTTCTAATACATATTCATTTTTGGGTTTTTATTGTTCTGAATGTTACGTAAATTTGCACCATAATTTTATTCATGCTGACAGGAAAAGAATTGATATTGGCAACCAAGCCGTTTGCAAAAGAAATACGGTGGAAGAGCTGGTATTATATGCTTACTTCTTTATTATTGCTTGTAGGATCTATTGTGGGGAGCTTATATATGAGCGGGCTCAATAGTTTCGGGTTCATACTCCTCCGCATAGCTTGCAGTGTATTTACAGCTATGATGCTGTCTCGTTTTTTCATGATATTCCACGACTATCAGCATCATACCATATTGCGTAATTCCTGGGTTGCGAATGCTATTTTTACTTTGTACGGCATTTATATGATCACACCGCCCAATATCTGGAAGCGGTCGCACGATCATCATCACAACCACAACGCCAAGTTATTCAGCGCAAGCATTGGTTCATACCCGATCATGACCAAACAAAAGTTTATGGAGGCATCGAAGAGTGAGCGGTTTGCTTACCTGGCCATCAGGAGCCCCATAAATATGCTTTTCGCCTATTTTACTACCTTCATTTATGGTATGTGTGTTTCATCATTCCTCAGTAGCCCGCGCAGGCACTGGGATTCATTGGTAGTATTGGCACTGCATTTTTCAATTGGCACGTTTATTTTTATCAAATTTGGCTGGCTAACGTGCCTGTTAGGATTCTTCCTGCCGTTCTTCCTGTCTCATATGCTGGGTGCTTACCTCTTCTATGCACAGCACAACTTCCCGGGCGTAACGTTCAAGAAAAATGTTGAGTGGAGTTATACACATGCAGCGCTTGAATCTTCAAGCTTTATGGACCTGAATCCATTCATGCAGTGGGTTACTGCGAACATTGGTTTCCATCACATTCATCATCTTAATTCAAAGATCCCGTTCTATCGTTTGCCCGAGGCAATGGCTGCAATCCCTGAATTGCAGGATGCTAAGGTAACAACCCTCATGCCTTCAGATATTGCTGCCTGTCTTCGCCTGAAAGTTTGGGATACAGAGCAGAACAAAATGATCGGTTTTGAGGAACTGGAAGCCTACCAGGCTGCTTGATAGTTTACTAGTCCGGGAAAATATCACCGATAAATTGCTGGAAATACTGCACCTGGAAAAAGAGGTTAAGGGCTGCCAGTATCAATATTGGCCAATGTAGTTTCTTGTTTGCGTGCAGCATATATGCAAAGATGAGCAGCGTTACACACTGGAAATACAGGAAATGCTGAATATGAACATATGCCCCGAAGGAAAGCCATACTGTGGTTGCAATGAAAAATATGAGCAGGTAATTCTTCCAGGTGTACTGAACTTTGTTGGTGAAATGATCCAGGAATACAAAGAAGAACGGTGTCATTAAGGTGTAACGGAAAATGCCTGCTATGTTGGTAGTTGGAGCGCCCCATGCAGGATTATACAAAATGATGACCATCATCGACATGATGAGATAACCACAGGATAACGCAAGAACTTCATCAATAGTTTCATTTTTCACCAGCCACCTGATGAACCTGTAAAAGAGGAACAGCAGGCTAAAAAAGCTAACGAACATAGCTGCGCCGCTTATCCATGTTAACGTATAATTGTAGTGGTTGCCGAATGGCAGTACCGGCCAATTGAAAGTATGCCCCCACCATATTTTTTCTATCTCGAAGAATACGAACCACTTTCCCGATACGGTGTATTCGTACCAGAAGAACAGGAACATGCCCAATGCCATTGGCAGCAAATAGGTGAGATAAGTGAGCAGACTTTTGTGCCATATTTTATTGCTGTTGGATAGCAACGACATAGCAAGGAAGGCAGGGCCAAGCAGCACCCCTGTAGGCCTTGTTAGGGACAGAAGGAAAAGAGCTACCCACACTATGAGCTTTTTCTTGTTTTTGATACCATAGAATGCAATGGTGCCAAGCAGAAAAAATAATGCCTCAGTATAGGGGATGAATACAAAATACACGCATGGCAGCGACAGCCACAGTACTTTGTTTTGCGTGTCGGGCTTATACATGCTGCACAAGATGGAGAACCCGGTGGCAAAAAAGAGGGTGTTCAAAACAGACATGCCCCATACACCGACATGGGCTGCATGCCAAATAAGCGGGAATAGGGGAAAGAATACAAGGTTGTTGGGTGCGCCAACATCGTAAGTGTAGCCCGTTTCTGAGAGTGTATGGTACCAGCCTGCATCCCATTTGCGTAAATTAAGCGCATCAGGTATGAATTTCACCAGCCCTGTTTCGAACAGGAAGAACTGCAGCCCATAGAAACCTATGGCATACAGTACCACAAGCAGGAACGTATTGGCAAAACTTTTCTGAGCCGGGGATATGTGCATAGAGGTTTACTTTTCAGCCTGTGCTTTACTTTCTTTCTCCAGCTTGTTTATACGCTCTACTATAGCATCGAGGTTGCGGAAGTGCACGAAGGCTTTGCGGTACACGTTTGCATCGAAAGCAGGGGACCCCATGTAAACGCCGCCCGGTTTTTTGATGCTTTTGGAGATGCCTGACTGCGCCGTAACAATTGTATTGTCTGCAATATCCAGATGACCTACTATGCCCACCTGTCCGCTGAACATACAGTTCTTGCCGATCTTGGTGGAGCCGGCAACCACATTGCATGCTGTGAGGAAACTGTTCTCGCCTATCTCTACATTATGTGCTATGTGCACCAGGTTATCGAACTTAACACCTTTCCTTAAGATTGTAGAGCCAATGGTTGCGCGGTCTATAGCACAATTGGCGCCTATTTCCACATCATCCTCAATGACCACATTGCCTATCTGCGGCACTTTCTTAGTGCCCTCAGGCGAGGGTTCGAAACGGAAGCCATCGCTGCCTATTACAGTGCCGGAGTGGATGATGCAGTCTTTCCCTATAACGGTATCTGAATAGATCTTCACGCCGGCAAAAAGAGTAGTATTATCACCTATTACGGCATTCTCGCCAATGAATACGTGCGGGTACATCTTTACATTGTTGCCAATTTTAGCACCGTCGCTTACAACCGCGAATTCACCTGCATAGATATTGCTGCCTACCGCTGCTTTTTCTGAAATGTAGGCAAGCTTGGATATGCCAACTTTATTCAGCTTCACCTGGTTATACATTTCCAGTAGTTTGGCAAATGCGGCTGCAGCACTCTCTACGCGAATAAGCGTAGCTGATACCGGGGCTGTTGGTGCAAAATCATTATTGACTATAACCAGCGATGCGTTGGTGTTATAGATGTACTGGGTATAAGCAGGATTAGCCAGGAACGAAATAGACCCCGGCACACCTTCCTCTATGCGGGCAAGTTTGGTGATCTTAACATCGGGGTTGCCTTCTATCTTTCCATTGAGTATGCCTGCTATTTGCTGCGCTGAAAATTCCATAATGGTTGTTTTAAGTTGTGTTTGCTGCCTAAATTAATGAAATCCCGTCATTTGTTGGGTATAGCACCATATTCTTTCAATACGTTGTGCAGGATCTCCAGCCTGGTCTTGGACCAATCTCTGGACGTGTCAGCGATAGGCATTTCGAAGTTCTGTGCAAAGAAGTAGGGGTAATTACGTTCATCGCTTTTGTTCATAGAACCCTCCGGTTCTTTAACGTGCTCTATGCGCTCTGCAAAACCTACTATCCAATAAATAAAATTTGCGGTGTCGGCGGTATGCCATGTGCCGGTTTTGTAGTAAAGGTTATAGCCTGGTGTTTGCTCGCGCAACATCATGGTCTTTACAATGCGCTGCGTGCGCTCTGCAAAAGGCAGTTCGGCAAAATAGAGCTTTTTCAGGAAGCCGGTTTGTTCATCGGCCGATATCTGCAACGAATAGTTTGTCCATACTTCGTCTATTTTTCCTGCCAGCTTCATGTTGCCATATTTCACGGTATCCAGGTATTGCTGCAGCCGGGTTGGGCCTATGCGGCGTGCAAGTTCTTTAAAGTAAGGTTCTGAGCTGCTGGTGAGTGCTTCCCGCAGGTTCATGTCCTTATCCCATTCCGGTTTGCGCTGTACGCTGTCCCATTTTATCACCAGTTGGTCGTCGGGGGCAACTGCTGATTCCAATGCTGCCAGCGAAAGGAATATCTTAAAAGTGGAAGCGGGGGTGAAGCGCTGTACGTTCCGGTCTTTATTATAGTAATGTATAGACTCATGATTATTATCGCGCAGCATAAAGCAAGCATTTTTTATGCCATACTGTGTGTAAAATTTCTCCCATTCTTTGTGCTCTTTGATGCGCGATTTGGAACACGATGCGAATATAATTACAGCAAATAAACAGAGTGGAATTTTTTGATACATGATGTTTTTTATTAAGGGGCGAAGTTAAGCAAATTGGTATAGGTATTCTGTTTAAGCCTGGCACGAAATTTTATGCTTACCTGTAAAAAGTATATGGATAAGTTAGAATTCAAGGGCAAGTGGAATGAGTGGAAAGGCAACATAAAACAAGCCAGTGGCGATCTTACAGATGATGACCTGCAATATGAAGAAGGAAAAGATGATGAGTTGGTAGGCAGGATACAGCAAAAGCTGGGCAAAACACGTGACAAAACAATAAAGTGGCTGAAGTCGCTATGATTGTTGGGGCACCCGGGGATTGGTTGCGCGATCCTTAACCCATTCCAGCACCACCTCCAATTGTTCTTCTCTACTTAAATTACTATTGTCAAGCAACAGGGCATCATCAGCACGGTGGAGGGGGCTCTCTTCGCGTGTGCTGTCTATATAGTCGCGTAATTCCAGGTTATGTCTCACTTCATCTATAGTAATTTGTGGATTGGTGGCGTACATTTCCTGGAAACGCCGCATTACACGAACGTCAGGGTCGGCAGTCATGAATATTTTCAATTCTGCATCCGGGAAAACGGTGGTGCCGATATCCCTGCCGTCCATCACAATGCCCTTCTTTTTACCCATACGTTTTTGCTGGGCAACGGCAAATGCGCGCACCTCTCGTATAGCAGCAACCTCGCTTACCTTTTCGGAAACGATCATGTCCCTTATGTAGGGTTCAACGTCTTCGCCGTTAAGTTCTATATCCGACCGCTGGGTTTGCTCATTAAACACAAATCCCAAATTAATATTGGCTATAGCAGCCAAAACGGCCTCGGGATCTGTGAAGTTGATGCTGTTGCGCAAGAAGTAAAGTGTTATGGCGCGGTACATGGCCCCACTATCAATGTAATTGTAGCCCAACCTTTTGCCCAATTCTTTTGCGAGCGTACTTTTTCCGCAGCTTGAATACCCATCTATAGCTATGATTATTTTGTGGGATGACATATAACAAAGGTAATGTAAATCGTGGCTCAGGGATAGGCAGGAACCTGGCATAATATCAAGAATATAATATTTATTACTGTAATTAATATATTATTAGCATCTATCAACTTATCCCCCTATTTTTGCACACTAAAATAAAATATACCGAATGGACCTGGAGTTCAATAAAAATGAAGACGGGATGAAGTTGGCGGTTAGCCAAATGAAGCAAAAACAGGCTGTGATAAACCTGGGTGGTGGGAAGAAGACCATTGATAAAAACCGTGAAAAAGGTAAAATGCCTCCGCGTGAGCGCATACAATATCTTATAGATAAAGGTAGCGTTTTTACGGAGATCGGTTCATTTGTGGGATATGAGATGTATAAGGAGCATGGTGGCTGTCCGGCGGGCGGCACCGTGGCAGGGCTTGGCTACATATGCGGCAGACAGTGCGTGATAGTTGCGAATGATAATACGGTGAAAGCGGGGGCATGGTTCCCGATAACAGGCAAGAAGAACCTGCGTATGCAGGAGATAGCCATGGAAAACCACCTGCCTGTGGTTTATATTGTGGATAGTGCGGGTGTGTACCTGCCTATGCAGGATGAGATATTTCCTGACAAAGAGCACTTTGGCAGGATCTTCAGGAACAATGCGCAGATGAGCGCAATGGGCATACCCCAGATAGCTGCCGTTATGGGCAGTTGTGTGGCTGGCGGGGCTTATTTGCCTATAATGAGTGATGAAACGCTGATGGTGGAAGGCAATGGTTCTATATTTTTAGCAGGTCCATACCTGGTGAAGGCGGCCATTGGAGAGGATGTGGATATACAAACATTAGGTGGTGCCAAAACGCATACGGAAATAAGCGGCATAGCAGATTACAAATTTGAGACTGAACAAGAGTGCCTTGACCAGGTGCGCCGCATAATTGATAAGCTGGGTGAGCAGCCACGTATGGGTTACGACAGGGTGAAAGCGAAACAGCCCAAGAAAGACCCGAATGATATTTACGGGCTGGTATCGCCGCTGAACAATAAGAACTTTGATGTGGTGGATGTGATCAAGTGTATAGTGGATGATTCTGAATTTGACCAATTCAAGGAAGATTATGGTAAAACCATTGTATGCGGTTATGCACGCATTGATGGTTGGGCTGTGGGTATTGTAGCTAACCAACGCAAAATTGTGAAGAGCGGTAAGGGTGAGATGCAGATGGGTGGTGTGATATACAACGATAGTGCCGATAAGGCTGCTCGTTTCATCATGAATTGTAACCAGAAAAAAATACCATTGGTGTTTTTGCAGGATGTGACGGGTTTTATGGTGGGCAGTCGTAGTGAGCATTCGGGAATCATTAAAGATGGTGCTAAGCTGGTGAATGCAGTTGCGAACTCGGTGGTGCCCAAGATCACTATCATCATTGGTAACTCATATGGTGCCGGTAATTATGCTATGTGTGGCAAGGCATACGATCCACGCTTTATTTATGCATGGCCAAATGCGAAAATTGCGGTGATGGGTGGCGAGCAGGCAGCAAAGGTATTGCTACAGATACAGGTTGCGGCATTGAAGGCAAAAGGTGAGGTTATAGACCCCGAAAAGGAAAAAGAAATGCTGAAGGTGATAACCGACAAGTACAATGAGCAAACCACGCCATACTATGCGGCTGCCAGGCTTTGGGTGGATGAAATAATAGACCCTGCGCAAACAAGGTCTGTAATTTCGGAGGGCATTAATGCGGCAAATCACTCGCAGGTGAATAAGGATTTTAAGATGGGTGTTTTCCAGGTATAATGCTCTAAACCCCTAAGGGGCTCAATCTTGGTGTGTACTTTGTAAACGAATGAAAAAATAATGAACCCTCTTCAGGGTTTGCGATATGATCGAGGTAAGGAACGTACAGAAGAGTTTTGATGACAAAGTGGTTTTGCACGATGTTTCCGCACAAATGGAGGCAGGCAAAACAAGCCTCATTATTGGTTCGAGCGGCAGTGGAAAGACTGTATTGATGAAAATAATGATAGGATTATTACCGGTAACATCGGGGTCGGTCATCTACGAGGGGAAAGACATAACCAAAATGAATACCAAAGAGCTGAAGGATATACGCAAACAAATAGGCATGCTGTTCCAGGGTGGAGCGTTATTTGACAGTAAGACAGTTGAGGCCAATGTACGTTTCCCGCTTGATATGTTTACCAATATGACCTATCGGGACAAACTAAAGCGTGTAAATGAAGTGCTGGAGCGCGTGAACCTGGTAGATACCAATAAGAAATACCCGGCTGAGATAAGCGGCGGTATGAAAAAGCGCGTTGCACTGGCACGGGCCATTGTTCTCAATCCCAAATATCTTTTCTGCGATGAGCCTAACTCCGGTCTCGACCCGCAGACATCGCTGGTTATTGATAAGCTGGTTAAGGAGATAACGCTCGAATACAAAATTACTACCGTCATCAACACCCACGATATGAATACCGTGATGGAAAGTGGTGACCATATAGTATACCTCTATAAGGGTAACAAGGAATGGGAGGGGTCTAATAAAGACATTATTTTTAGCAATAATGAACGGCTCAACTCATTCATCTTTGCCTCCGACTTCCTGGTGAAAGCAAAGGAGATGAGCATGCTTGAGGCTAAAGAGAAAGCAAAAAAATAGGCGCGTATTCTTATCTTTATCGCGTCTCATGAAGTATAGCAGGAAACATTTTTTTCTAACTGCCGTTGTTGCGATAATTCTTTTCTTTTGCCTGCCCCGCAACAGAGAGTGGTTTTTCAATTTAATGCAGCCACCTGTAAGCTATGCCGATCAACTGCAATATCTGGACCCTGTTGACAGAAGAATGTTGCGCTATGGTGAGTCGTATGAGTACTATATGAAGCTGGCTTCATTTCTCTCAAGGGTACCTAAAGATTCTGTTGTGTTATTATTGCCGCCGCGGGAATATGTAAGTGCTGTAGGTATAAAGTTTTCAGTTGCGGAACCCGCGGAATTCTATTACTATACCGGTTATAGGGCAGTATGGGCAAACAGCCCGGGCGCTGAACGCGCAAATTGTGCTATAGTGAGAAAAGGTAATACCGATGAACTGGTGTTCAGGGGTATAAACAGCCAGGCGGATATTGATACTTTGTTGACGTTTTACCGACAATACCTTCCGAGATGAACATATTTGGACTTATATTCCTGCTCATTGCACATTATTTCTCCGGCAGGGGATTGCTGAAGTTGTTCAGGATAGGTTTGACGCCTGTCTGCGAGCTGTGTATTTCTACGATGACGGGTATAGCTTTGCTCTCCTTTGTTCCCTGCATTTTGCAGTTGCTCCACATTCCGATCACTGAAAAGTCTGTCGTAATTGCAATTGTGATTTTTACAGGCGTATTCAGCTTGCCAATACTGATAAAGTTCAGGAAGCCACAGTTCAAAATGCCACGGATGCCGGCCTCATATGAATGGTCATATATTGGCATACTCGCTTTGCTTGTGGCCGCGAGTGTATGGCGGTGCTTTTTCTTTCCACCTACCCCCCGGGACCTTTTGACAGGCCCCGAGCTGATAGCAGAATATACCGTTCGGGAAGGGACTATGATCAACTCTGTATTCTCAATTGACCTGAGTACTACAAACAATATTTTTAAATCGCCGTACATAACCGGCCTGCAGATCATTTACAAGTTTCTGGTGATGGAGTTCGGCCAGACGTGGCTAAGCGTCTTGTTTGTTTCTTTTACCGTATGGCTATACACATTGACCCGGAATCGGCTGCATCCTTTGCTGGCAGGGATCCTGATGTTGTTTTTTATGGGCATATCTGAGCTATATGGCTACACCTACATGGCCTTGTATGACTACAGCAATATGATCTTCTTCTTTGCAGGGTTTTATTTTCTTGCCAGGTATATGGACAATAAGAAAATAAACGAATTCTTTTTTTCTACAGTATTATTCGGGTTTGCAACATACATACGTACGGAGACACTAGTGCTCGTTGTGATGACGCTGCCGATATTGTTTGTGCATTTGCTGAGATCACAAACAAAGGCGAAATGGGTATTGCTGAATTCCGGTATTTTTATCCTTGTCCCGGCATTGTTCTTTTACCTGTGTATCTATGTTTTTATTAAGAAATTTGTTCCTATTCCGTTCGACTCAACAGGTCAGTTGAATCGGCACCTTGGAGATGTTTCAGTTTTCTTTCAGCGGTTTGTTGCTTTTAACGACATACTTCTTTTCTCGAAAGAGAGTATTATGGCATATGGGTACTTTATTGTGCTGTTCATTATTGTACTGATAGCTGATGTTTTCTGGATAAGAAAATTCAATCGCGAAAGCCGCATTGCTTTGTATGGAATACTGGTGGTTTACCTCGGGTTGCCATTACTGGGCTATTTATTTCCTGTGATGGACCTTGTTAACACCACTAAGCGCGGCCTTTTTAAGATGTTCCCATTAATGTTGTTATACCTGTGCAATAGCGGAGTTATGTTGCGTCTTTCCGCATATTTGAAGCAGGTAGAGCACCCGGTTGTCGATTGATTGCTTTTATATCGCAAAGTCTTTCATTTCAGTGGATTGTACTCGCATAAAGTTCGTATCTTTCGGGCGGTATGAGCAATCATACCTTTTTTTATCGCATGTGTTCCATGCGAGCTGAAAACTTTTGTAAAAAATGTTCGCATACATAGAAGGAGAACTCACGTACAAATCACCATCATTGCTGACCCTGGCAGTGGGTGGAGTAGGGTATGAACTAAACATCACTTTGCAGACCTACGGCAAGATACAGGACCAGGGAAAATGCAGATTATATACGCATCTCCAGGTAAGAGAGGATGCATGGGTTTTGTATGGTTTTGCTGATGAGGATGAACGAACTACATTTAGGCAATTATTAAATATAAACGGTGTTGGCGCTGCAACTGCGCGGATAATTTTGTCCTCACTGACGCCGGAAGAACTGGAGCGTGCCGTTGCGTTGGAGGACAGTAAAACGCTGGAGAAGGTGAAGGGTATTGGCGGCAAGACTGCTCAGCGTATCATTTTAGAGCTAAAAGGTAAGCTCTCGGTACGTAAAAATACGTCGCCAAAATCGGCTGTAATGCACAATACAACGCAGGAAGATGCGTTAATAGCATTAGTGAATTTAGGCATCAACCGAGGGGTAGCTGAAAGTGCAATTAAAAAGATCGATAATGTGTCTTCACTATCAGTTGAAGAACTGATCAAGCAAGCGTTGCGCGCTTTGTAAAAATCACTAAAGAACAACGATTGGAGCGGAAGAGTAATTTAGGATATATTGTTTTATTGTTTATAGTTCTTGTGGCGGTAATTGCTAATACCGCTGCACGTGGCTATAGGCCCCGCTTTATATTCTCTCCCGAACCTGATACAACTTCCAACAAAGACAGTCTTGCTAAAAACGACAGTGCCCGGAGATTGAGGTTCCCGATCTATGACAGAACAGGCGACCCGGTGCAGGATTACAACAATCCCAGGAGCATTGACCTTAACGACCCCAAAGGAGAGCAGCGAGGTTTTGAATACGATTCGAAAGGAAGGCAGTACAATTACAACGACAGGTTGGGCAACGAATTTTTGCGTAACCCCACTTACCTGACCCTTGACGAGTATTCGAAGTACAGGGCTAAGGCCGATGAAGATGCTTATTGGCAACGCCGTATGGATGGGCTTATGCTGTTCAACAAAAAGCCGGAATTGCCCACGATGTATAAAGAGGGTTTGTTCGACCGCATATTTGGCGGCAACTCCATACAGGTGAAACCACAGGGTAATGTGGATGTGACGTTTGGTGGTGTCTGGCAGAATATCAAAAATCCGACGCTGACGCAAAAGGCACAGAAGTATGGCATTTTTGATTTTGACATGCAGATGAACATCAACCTTCTGGCAACAGTGGGTGATAAACTGAAACTGAACATCAGCAACAATACCAAGGCTACGTTCGATTACCAGAACATACAAAAGCTAGACTACAGCGGTAAGGAAGATGAGATGCTCAAGAAAATTGAGGCCGGTAACGTAAGCTTTCCGTTAAAGAGTAACCTGATCAACGGGGTGCAATCGTTGTTCGGTTTAAAGACACAGCTGCAGTTTGGCAAGTTGTGGGTTACAGCTGTGTTGTCTCAGCAGAAGTCGCAGCGCAAGAGTCTTACCATACAGGGCGGTGCGCAGTCGCAGCAGATATCCATCAAGGCAAGCGGTTACGAAGAAAATAAGAACTTCCTGCTGGCGCAGTATTTCCGCGACCAGTACAACTACGCGCTCCGTGATTTCCCTAAGCTGCATTCCAACATCAACATCAGCAAGATACAGGTATGGATCACCAATAAGAATGGTGTAGTGAACGGTGTGCGTAACGTGGAGTGCTTTATGGACCTCGGCGAAGCAAAGCCTTACAATCAATCATTGACTAATCCTGCTACTTCTGTTCGCGGCGGGTTGCCCGATAACCAGTCGAACTACCTGTACCAGCAAATAACACAAAACCAATACAGCCGCACACAGAGCTCGGCGGTAAATACGCTGGTGACACTTGGTTTGTTGCAAGGCCAGGATTTTGAAGCAACAACTGCCCGCCAGCTTTCGCCATCAGAATTTTCTTACAATGCCCAACTTGGTTATATCATGTTAAATACCCAAATGAATGCGGAAGATGTTTTGGGTGTTGCGTACAGATATACTTATAAGGGCAAGGTTTACCAGGTGGGTGAGTTTGCGGAAGACCTACCGCCTGATACCAGCAATTCAAAGGTGATCTTCCTGAAGTTGCTGAAGGGAACGTCAGCACGGCCTGTGTTGCCCGTATGGGACCTGATGATGAAGAACGTATATGCACTGGGCGGTCTGGGCGTATCCAAGGATAACTTTGTGCTCAATATACTTTATCAACAACCTGCTGGTGGCGATATCAGGTATATACCTGACGGACCGAAAAAAGGAGTTCCGTTGCTTACGCTACTGAATCTTGATCGCCTTAATGCGCAGAACGAGCCTTCACCCGATGGTATATTCGACTTCGTAGAGGGGACGACAATCAATACACAGCAGGGTAAGATCATCTTCCCGGTTCTGGAACCATTTGGCAGTGACCTGTCTGCTACAGCATTGGGCAATCCCGCCGACCCGCAGCTGTATAAGAAATACATTTACCAGGTATTGTACGATTCCACTAAAGTAGTTGCTCAACAATACCAGCAAACTGACAGGTATATAATGCGGGGTAGCTATAAGTCCTCTTCTTCTTCGGATATCTTCCTCGGAGGATTTAACATACCTCCGGGATCTGTTTCGGTATCTGCCGGAGGCACAAGGCTGGTAGAAAACCAGGATTATACCATGGATTACAGCCTTGGAAGGATAAAGATATTGAACACCGGTATCCTTGCTTCAGGCGTTCCGATAAACATACAGTATGAGGATAATGCAGCGTTTGGTTTTCAGCAGCAAAACTTTATGGGCTCGCGTCTGGATTATTACCTGAACAAGAACCTGACACTTGGCGGTACGTTCATGCGATTGACCGAAAGGCCGTTTACCCAGCAGGTGAGCTACGGTGAAGACCCTATCAAGAATACCGTGTTGGGCCTTGATGCGAATTACCAGACCGAGGTCCCTTCATTGACGCGTGCATTGGATAAGCTGCCGATATATTCTACAACTTCACCCTCGTTCCTTAATAGTAATGTGGAGGTTGCAGCATTACTGCCGGGACAGCCAAGGCAGATAGCGGCACTAGACCCTGAAGGGGCAGTGTACATTGATAATTTTGAAGGCACCAGCAGCACCTATGACCTGAAGTTCCCATCGCAGGCGTGGTCGCTGGCATCAACTCCGTTTGGCGCCGTGGGCGTTAACAACAGGAAGCTATTTCCGGAGGCCGGTTTGCAGAACAGCCTGAAGGTGAATGTGAACCGTGCTCGTCTTGCGTGGTATAACATTGAACCAACGCTTATAGATGCAGGCGGAGGTTCTCCGGCATATGTAACGAAGGACCCACGTCAACACTTCATCCGGATAGTGCAGCAGCGTGAGGTATTCCCTAATAAAAACCTGAACGCATACCAGAGTATACTGAGCACGTTCGACCTTGGCTTTTATCCTAAAGACCGCGGCCCATACAACTTTGATGCTGACAATATAGATGCAAATGGTAGCCTGCTGCGTCCTGAAGACAGGTGGGGAGGTATCACGCGCCCGATAGATAATACAGACTTTGAGGCGTCGAATGTTGAATATATCCAGTTCTGGGTGATGGATCCATTTGTGCATAATCCCAACGCAAAGGGTGGTTCATTATTTTTTAACCTGGGTAATGTGTCGGAAGATGTTTTGAAGGATTCTCGTATGTTCTTCGAGAATGGTATTCCTTCCCCGTTCGACAGGGATAAGCTGGATACTACGGCATTTGGTTATGTGCCGAAATTTGAACAGCAGATAACCCGTGCATTTGACAATGATGCGACCGCCCGCCAGCAGCAGGATATTGGTTACGACGGCCTGTTGGATTCGGCCATAGCGCCGGGCCAGGATCAAACAGATGAGCTCCATTACTATGCTGATTATCTAAACCGCCTTCGTCAAACGCTCGGTGCCGGCAGTCCAGCATACCAGGCCGCACTCAGCGACCCGGCAACAGATAACTACCATTTCTACCGTGGTGCTGATTATGATGCTGTGAATAACGGCGAGGGATTGTATATACCTAACCGGTACAAAAGATATAATAATCCGCAAGGTAACTCACCCATAACCTCACCTACAGCGTCAACTACAACATCAGCAACAACCATACCCGAATCGGAGGACATTAACAGGGATAACACGCTGAACCAGTCAGAAAGTTATTTTCAGTACCGTATCGACTTCACACCTAACATGCAGGTAGGCACCAACTATATTATCAGCATACAGGATAATGCCGGCGTTAAGCTACCTAACGGTGCTACAGAGCCTGAGCGCTGGTACCAGTTCAAGATACCGGTGCGGAATTTTACGCACAGAATAGGTGGTATCTCTGATTTCAGGTCCATCCGTTTTCTGCGCATGTTTCTTAGTGGCTGGGAGGATAGTACAGTAATGCGTTTCGCCACTTTAGAGCTTGGTCGCAACCAATGGCGCACCTATAACTATAGCCTCAATGACCCAAATGAGAATTTGCCGCAACAGAACACAAGCACAGATTTTACAGTAACTTCTGTAAGTATTGAAGAGAACGGAAAAAGAGATCCTGTGAATTATGTGTTACCACCCGGTGTGAATCGCCAGATAACTACCGGGCAAATGGGTAATCAGCCGCTCCAGATGAATGAGCAATCGTTGGCGTTGAGAGCATGTGCATTACAGGAGAATGACAGGAGAGGTGTATACAAAGAGGTGAACGTGGATATGCGCCAGTTTACCTACCTGCGCACATTCATACATGCGGAGTCGAAAGTGGGTTCGCCCGCGATACGGGATGGGGATGTTCATGCGTTTATCCGCATAGGCAGTGATTTCGTCAGCAACTATTATGAATACGAGGTGCCGTTAACCGTGACTGCTCCGAACAGTAACCAGGATTACCAGGTGTGGCCTGCTGCTAACCAGGTGAATTTGTTGTTGCAGGATCTTGTTAATGCAAAAAAAGAGCGTGATGCGCTGGGCTGGCCAAGTACGAAAAAATATTCTGTAAGAGACTCGAAGGGTAACACAATCTATGTAATGGGTAACCCGAATATTGGTGCCGCGAAGAACGTGATGCTGGGTTTATACAATCCTAAAAAAGATGTTCAAAATCCGAATGATGACGGGCAACCTAAGTGTGTAGAGGTGTGGTTTGACGAGATGAGGATGGCAGGTATTTATGATCGTGCAGGGTATGCTGCAGCCGGTAAGGTCTCAGTCCAGCTCGCTGACCTCGGTAATGTGAATTTATCTGGAAGTATGCACTCTCCCGGTTATGGCAATATAGACCAGAAGATAGATCAGCGTATGCAGGATAAGTATACTCAGTATAATGTCTCATCTAACCTGAATCTTGGGAAAGTGATGCCGAGAAACTGGGGCGTGCAATTGCCGTTCTTTGCTGGGTATACTCAAAGTGTCAGTACACCCAGGTACGACCCATATAACCAGGACGTGGAGCTGGAGGACCAGTTAAACAATGCCAGGAACAAAGCGGCGAAGGATTCAATAAAGAATGTCGCCCAGGACTTTACTTCGATAAAGAGCTTCAACTTTACTAACGTGCGCATACAAGGTAATCCGTCTGCGCCTGCAACCAAGACGCGTAAGCCGTGGAGTATTAAGAATTTTGATTTCAGTTATTCATACAATAACCAATTGAAGCGCAATCCGACCATTGAAAAAGATGAGTTGAAGACGCAAAGGTATGGGTTGGGGTATATGTACAGCATCAAGACCAAGCCGATTGAGCCCTTCAAGAGGATGATCAAATCGCGTTCGAGGTGGTTGTCGCTGATAAAAGATATAAACCTAACCCCGTTGCCATCTACCTTTACTATGCGGAATGACCTGAACCGTATGACGGAAGAGACCAAGGTGCGTGATTATAATGATGGTAGCGGGTACCGCATACCTCCTACATTCTATAAAAACTTTACGTGGAACAGGAATTACACCCTACGCTGGGAACTGATGAGGTCTTTGTCGCTTGACTATAATGCGACCAATATTTCGCGTATAGACGAGCCGTATGGCCGCATTGATTCAAAGCAGAAGCGAGATTCTTTATGGCGGCAGGTAGGTACTTTCGGGCATAACACGTCTTACAACCAGACGTTCAATAGCTCATATAATGTTCCTTTGGCCAAACTGCCACTTACAGATTGGGTCAATTGCCGACTAGGCTATTCTGCTACGTACGTGTGGACCACTGCGCCCCCCGTTGCACGCGAATTAGGTAATACAATAGGTAATACGAACACAAAAACCATCACGGGTGAAGTGAACCTTACCCAACTCTACAATAAGAACCGTTGGCTAAAAGCACTGAACAACCCAAGGCGCAAAAACAAGGCCGGGGGGCAGGACAAGCAAAGTGGGCCTACTATGCAGCCCGGGGAGCCTAAGAAAGGAGAAAAAGACCTGAGGAAGAAAGATAAGGATAAAGACAATTTACAGGATAAGGGTGGTAATAAGAGTGTTGCCGGTGGGTCGGGTAACGAAGATAAAGGAGGCGCAACCAAGTCTGACCCGAAAAAAGACAAGGACCAGCCTTCGAAGGATACAGCTACAAAAATCGCTGCACCATCAAAATATAGTGGCCTGTTGCAAAATGTGAATACAGCCAATATGACCGACAAGCAGATAGACTCTCTTGTGAAAGTGCTTAAGGCCAGGGAAAAAGAAAAAATTGCCGCAGAGAAAAAGAAGAAAAAGGCAGAACGGAAGGCCGCAAGAAAACTAAGGCGGAGCAAGGCCCCTGAACTATCGACGGGAGAGGAGATAGTAGGGCATATATTGACCATGGTGAACCGGGTAACACTCAACTACTCGCAGACGGCAGGCACGGTTTTGCCTGGATACATGGATAGTACGCGCTTCCTTGGAGTTAATAAT
>JBGAJU010000122.1:676-4007 GCA_044224775.1 Flavipsychrobacter sp. | reverse complement strand
ACATACAGTCTTGTATATCGCTATGCAGCAGTGTTGCAAGACGGCTTCCATGCACCTTCAGACCAACCCAGATTTGTGGTAAACGCATCAGACTCAGCAACAGGTGCACCAGTTGCATGTATCAACTATAATTATGTAGCTTCCGGTTCTATACCCAGCTTTCTCTCATCGTCTGTATCTTCAACTGTGTATTACAAAACATGGACAACGGGCAATATGAAATTTTATGGCTGGGGCGGGCATACTATAAGGATAGACTTTACCGCAGCAGCATGCAGTCATGGAGATCATTGGGGTTATGGGTACTTAGATATGAATTGCAACCTTTTTACTAGTTCCATCTATAGTTGCATGGGAGGCACAACAACGTTGTCAGCCCCTGATGGATATCAAAGCTATGCATGGAAGGATTCTGCGACATTTGCCACAAGTTATGGCACCTCACAGGTTATTGCACTGGCCACACCTACGGTTGCAACTACTTATGCAGTAATCGTAACTCCTTACGTTGGTTACGGATGCATAGATACACTTTATACAAAAGTGAACGTTCCTGCGCCTATCAGTGGCCCCAGCAGTGTATGTATTGGCGGCACGGTGACATTGACCAACCCTGTGCCGGGAGGCGTGTGGACCAGCAGTTCGTCCACGGCATCTATTGGAAGTTCATCGGGTGTTGTAATGGGTGCATCTGCCGGAACAGCTACGATTACTTATACCATTGGAGGAACTTGTACCTCTACCACAACTGTAACGGTAAATTCTTGTCCTTCGTTATCTGCACCATTTATCAACCAAGGTGAAGCGCTGAAGGTCTTTCCGAATCCAAATAAGGGTGAACTAACACTAAATTTGTCTTCTGCTACTAATACCACTGCAACTATTATTATAACCGACCTAGTTGGTATGAAATTGGATGAACTTAAAATAAATACCAATGAAACGGTTCAATTAAGACTCGCCTACTCACCCGGTATTTATATATTGTCAACGAATACATCGCAGGGGAAACTTGTGGACGGCTTGTTATTACGGAATAGCGAATCTCGTCTTTTTGATATTGCGACCTAGCAATATCCGTAATGTGTTATGATTCGGGCATGTGCTTAATAATTTTTACCTTCGCCATTCCAAATAACGATACATATGGCTGAGCGCGTTTATGATAATATATTGCAAACTGTAGGCAATACCCCTCTTGTGAGGCTGAACCGTGTGGTGGCAGACCTGCCCTGCAAGGTGTATGCAAAAGTGGAAACCTTTAACCCCGGTAACAGCATTAAAGACCGTATGGCACTGAAGATGCTGGAGGTAGCCGAGAAAGAAGGGAAAATAAAACCGGGCGGCACCATAATAGAAGGCACCAGCGGCAATACCGGTATGGGACTAGCATTGGGCGCTATCATAAAAGGCTATAAATGCATTTTCGCTACTACAGACAAGCAAAGCAAGGAGAAGGCGGACATTCTAAAAGCGCACGGCGCAGAAGTGATCGTATGCCCTACGAACGTGGACCCTGAAGACCCGCGGAGCTATTACCAGGTGGCACGCCGCCTGCAGCGCGAGATACCTAACAGCTGGTATGTGAACCAGTACGACAACCTGGCCAACCGCCTAGCACATTACGAGCAAACCGGCCCCGAAATATGGAAGCAGACTGAAGGTAAAATAACCCACCTTGTTGTGGCAGCAGGAACAGGCGGCACTATTGTGGGCACAGGCAAATACCTGAAAGAGCAAAACCCCAACATCCAGGTGTGGGCGATAGACACTTACGGAAGCTTGCTGAAAAAGTGGTTTGAAACGGGCGAACTGGATATGGGAGAGGTGCATCCTTATGTATCGGAAGGGTTTGGGGAGGATTTTCTGCCTGAAAATTACGACAGGAATGCTATAGACCATTTTGAGAAAGTAACGGATAAGGATGGGGCGCTGATGGCACGCCGTATTACCCGTGAGGAAGGTATATTCATCGGCTACTCTGCGGGCAGCGTTGTTGCAGGGCTGCGCCAACTGAAAGATAAACTGAAGAAAGACGACCTGGTGGTAGTAATATTCCATGACCACGGCAGCAGGTATGTAGCTAAGGTTTATAACGATGAATGGATGCTGGACCGGGGCTTCCTAGAGGTGGAAACCGTGGGCGACCTGATGGGCGGACTTGGCCGCCGCAGGCTGGTGACCATAGACGAGAACAGCAAGGTGATGGACGCACTTGAGCTGATGAAAAAGTATGACATTGAACAGATACCTGTGATGAAGGACAACGAAATGACGGGTACGGTGACGCAGCAAGGCCTCTTTAAGAAACTGATAGAGATACCTGATGTACGCGACCAATTGGTTGGCGATGTGAAGGAAGCCGCCCTACCGGTGGTTGATATGGAAACACCGCTGGAGCGTTTGACACACTACATAAATAAAGATAATGGTGCAGTGCTTACACGCGATGAAAGCGGGCAATACAGCATACTGACCAAGTATGACATTTTGAACGCTTTCAGTAAAGGATAACCCCCAGCCCCTAAAGGGGGTGCTAATTTTGCCTGAATGCGTAGTTTCAAGGAATTTATAAAAGACGTTGTGATCAAGCCGCCGATGATGTTCCCGATGGTGGGCGGGATACATGTGCTGTGGCTTGCCTGGCTGATATGGAGCAACCATGCAGAGCCATTTCCCAACCTGATATGGCTGGGGGTGGCGTGGATGATGGGTTATACTGTATGCTGGATAGCAGCATGCGACCTGCGGAAATGGGGCGCACTGGGTTATATGTTCCTTACTTTGCTGAACTCATCTCTATACCTTGCCCGGCTTAACGGCAACATTGCTACGGATTACATAAGCGACATACTGCTTATTGATGCCTTGTTCAGCTTTTTTCTCCTGTACTACTTTAAAAGATTCAGATAATGAGTGCCCGGGCATTCATAGATATGATGGGCAGGGAAGTTACCGTTAACTACCCACCAAAGCGCATCATATCTCTCGTGCCCTCGCAGACGGAACTTTTATTTGACCTTGGACTAGCGGAAGAAGTAGTGGGCATCACTAAATTTTGTGTCCATCCCGAATCATGGTTCAGGAGTAAGAAAAGGGTTGGTGGCACTAAGACGGTGCATATAGATATTGTAAAGTCTCTGAAACCCGACCTTATTATTGCTAATAAGGAAGAGAATACAAAAGAACAGATAGAAGAACTCTCTGCACTCTACCCTACATGGGTGAGCAATATACAGACTGTTGAAGAAGGTTTGAAGATGATACAGGATGTGGGTGTGCTGGTGGGCAGGGAAAAAGAAGCTAACAACCTTGCAGGAGAAATAACCCA
>JBGAJU010000122.1:0-644 GCA_044224775.1 Flavipsychrobacter sp. | reverse complement strand
GGCTTCTCAAATCTTAAAAAACCTGCAAAGTCTAAAAATGTTGCCTATTTCATCTGGCGTAAGCCGTGGATGTGTGCGGGCGGCGATACCTTCATCAGTGATATGATCAGCCACATGGGCTGGCATAATGTACTGGCAGATAAAATGCGGTATCCTGAGATAACGCTTGGGGAACTAAAAGATAAGAACGTGGATATAGTATTACTCTCTTCTGAGCCCTACCCTTTTAAAGACCAGCATATATCTGAGATAAAAGAGGCCCTGCCAAATGCAGAGGTGAAACTAGTAGACGGCGAAATGATGAGCTGGTATGGCAGCAGGATGCGGCTTGCGGTGGGTTATGTTGGGCAGTTGATAGGTTGATTAGTTGACAGGTTGACTTGTTGATAGGTTGTTTTATCTTTAATGGTCAACTCAACTGTATGAAAAAGCTGCTATTACTTGCTCCGGTTTTCTCTTTATTATTTTTTTCGTGCCGTAGCGTTTACTGGAGATCCATAAGCACAACTGCAGCGCCTAAAGCCATAGGACCTTATTCGCAAGCTATAAGAACAGGCAACCTGATCTATACAGCCGGTCAAATTGGGATGGTTCCGGAGACCAATGTTTTTGCTGGTGATGACATAGCAGCACAAACACACCAG
>JBGAJU010000052.1:0-30587 GCA_044224775.1 Flavipsychrobacter sp. | reverse complement strand
TGACCGTAGAAGTAGTGAATATGATAGGCCAGGTTGTATACCACAGCATAGTAAGCAGCAACAATGGCAGGATAGAGGAGCAGATAGACCTTGGCAGCAGCGTTGCCAATGGTATGTACCTGCTCAACCTGCGCTCAGGTACACAGAACACCGTGTTCCACTTTGTAGTTGAAAAATAATCTTAAGTGATCTATATTAGAAATGCCCCGCACAAGCGGGGCATTTCTATTTCATTAAGATCAAACTATACTTTTTAATGTGCTTCGAGCCAGTTATTGCCCACACCGGTCTCAACACTTGACGGCACATCATGGGGGAGTTTCATTGCATTTTCCATGCAGGCCTTAATAACAGGCTGTATCCTTTCCACCTCGCTAACGGGTGCATCAAATACAAGTTCGTCATGCACCTGTAATATCATCTTAGTTTCGAATTTCTGCGCCTTCAATTCGTGGTGAAGGGATATCATAGCCAGTTTTATCATGTCGGCAGCAGTGCCCTGTATGGGCATATTGATAGCGTTTCGCTCGGCATAACCGCGCACTGTGAAGTTTGCAGAGTAGATATCTTTCAACCAGCGTTTACGCCCCATAACGGTTTGCACATAGCCATGCTCTTTCGCAAAATTGATAGAGCCATCCATGTACTTTTTGATATTGGGGTATTGTGTGAAGTAGTTATCAATGATGGTCTTTGCTTCTGTTCTGCTCACGCCAATATTTTCGGCAAGCCCAAACGCTGACTGGCCATAGATGATACCAAAATTCACGGCCTTGGCTGCCCGCCTCATATCTTTGGACACATCCTTTTCTTCTACGCCATATACTTTGGCTGCAGTGGCAGTGTGTATGTCTTTATTTTCCTTGAAGGCATTGATCATGGCTTCATCGCCGCTTATTGCAGCCACTATGCGCAGCTCTATCTGCGAGTAATCGGCGGAGATGATACGGTAGTCTTTATTCCTGGGGATGAATGCTTTGCGAATTTCGCGGCCACGTTCTGTGCGTATGGGAATATTCTGCAGGTTGGGATTGTTGCTGCTGAGCCTGCCCGTTACTGCAACGGCCTGGCTGTATGAGGTGTGCAGGCGCCCGGTGCGCGGATTGATAAGACCGGGTAGTGAATCAACATAGGTACTTTTCAGCTTCGTCAATTCGCGATAAGCAAGTATGTCCTCTACTACCTGGTGCTTGTGCCGCAGTTTCTGCAATATATCTTCGCCGGTAGCATACTGGCCTGTTTTGGTCTTCTTTTGCCCGGAATCGATCTTCATTACTTCGAACAACACCTCACCCAATTGTTTTGGTGAACCGATGTTAAAGTTCACACCTGCGTGACGGTATATATTTTCTTCAGATTGCTTAATGTCTTTTTCCAGCTCTTTGGAATACTGTTGAAGGAAGTCTACATCCAGCCCCACGCCTTCGTATTCCATGTCCATCAGTACCGGGACAAGTGGGTTTTCCACTTCTTCAAACACACGATTCACCTCTTTTTCAGCAAGCATTGGATTGAATACCTGCTTCAGTTGCAGCGTTACATCTGCATCCTCTGCCGCATATTCTTTTACAGCTTCAAGCGGTGCATCGCGCATAGTTAGCTGCCCTTTCCCTTTTTTGCCTATCAGTGTTTCAATCGATACCGGTTCGTAATTCAGGTATTTGATACTAAGCATATCCATGCTACGCTTACCATCGGGATCTATCACATAGTTGGCAAGCATTGTATCATATATTTTGCCTGCAAGCCCGAAGCCATACCATTTCAGCATGGTCATATCGTACTTGATATTCTGGCCCACCCATAAAATGTCAGGGTTATCAAATAATGGTTTAAAGCGGTCCAGTATTTTAATAACTCCTTCCTTATCTTCAGGAACAGATACAAAGTAACCGGTGCCGCGCTCATAGCTGAAGCTCATGCCAACAAGGTCGGCAAGGTTGGCATCTATGTTAGTGGTTTCCGTATCGAAAGAAATTTCTTTATAGTCGGCTAATTTTTTTACGAGGTCTTCAATTTCTGCTTCGGTTTGCACAAGGGTATAAGTATGTGGTACCTGGTGTATATTGACCACGTTAGCAGGCGCGGTGTCAGCTTCCTGCGGAGCTTCTGTTGTTTCAATGGTTTGCGTAATGTTAACCTCAATATTTACCTGGGGTATAGTTGCTCCTCTTTTTTGTGCAACAGCATTGCCAAACAGGTCTCTTGACACAGGTGCTGCCGGTCCACCGTCACCAAGCACACGTTTGCCCAGTGTTTTAAATTCAAGCTCGTTGAACACTTCCGTAAGGGCGTCCACATTTTTGTCTTTTACCCTGAAATCTTCTTCATGAAACTTAATGGGTACATCGGTAATGATCCGTGCGAGTTTTTTTGAGAGCAAAGCCATGTCCCTGCCGTTGCGCACTTTCTCGCCAAGGGCACCTTTCAGGCTATCGGCATTCGCCAATATATTCTCTATGTTATCGTATTCGGCAAGGAGCTTGGCGGCTGTTTTTTCGCCTACGCCGGGTATGCCGGGTATATTATCTACGGCATCGCCCATGAGGCCAAGCATATCCACTACCTGGTCAACCCGCTTAATGCCCCATTTGGCACAAACTTCCTTCTCACCCAATATCTCCTGGTTACTAAAGCCTGATGCAGGTTTGTAGATATACACATTCTCGCGTACTATCTGTCCGTAATCTTTATCCGGGGTTACCATGTAAACGGTATATCCTAAGCCACCTGCTTCCAAGGCAAGGGTGCCTATAATATCATCGGCTTCATAGCCATCCAGTTCCAGGCAGGGAAGATTAAAACCCTTTATAATGCGTTTGATATCAGGCACGGCAGCCAGCAGGTCTTCGGGCGTTTCCTGGCGGTTGGCTTTGTAGTCGGCAAAATCGGTATGTCTTTCGGTTGGGGCAGACGTATCGAATACTACTGCCAGGTGGGTAGGTTTTTCTTTATTGATCAGATCGATCAGGGTGGAAGTGAAACCAAACTGTGCATTGGTGTTTTTTCCTTTGGTGGTAACGCGGGGATTACGGATAAGTGCATAATATGCGCGAAATATGAGCGCGAAAGCATCAAGTAAAAACAATTTCTTTTCTGGCATATTGCAAGTTAAGTTAAAAGTCAAAAAGTAGTGACCCAAAAAAATGGGTTAAGAATAGTGCTCGCTAGCAAGATAAATTACCCTAAGTCTATCTCTGTATTATCGCCGATGTTGAGGCTTTGGTTGAGGCCGCGTACAAAAGCATCGTTGCCAATTATGGAAGAATTGAGTACCACCTGCTGCAGCTCGGCATACGAACCAATGATAGAATCTTTGATTATAGAAGAATCTATCTTGGTGTGCTCACCAATGGTTACATTGGGGCCTATGATGCTGTGGCGTATTTCGCAACCTTCGGCTATGCTTACAGGATGAATGATGACCGTGGTATCGAATGACAGGTTTTGTTTTTCGGGATGGTCTTCTTCCATCTGCCTGAGCAGGGTGGCATTGGTGGAAAGCAGGGTCTCTTTTTTGCCGCAGTCAAACCAATTGTTGACACGGAATGCGTGTATCTTGAGGCCACCTTCTACCATATGCTGTAAGGCATTGGTGAGATGGTATTCGCCATTTTCATCAGCTGCGTTATGCAGGTGCATATCCAGGGCAGCGTACATGGCGGCAGTTTCTTTAATGTAATAGATACCGACCATCGCCATGTTCGACTTAGGTATCAGGGGCTTCTCAACCATTCGGAGCACCATATCCTTGTCGTCCAGCTCAGCAACGCCAAAGCTGCGCGGGTCATCTACCTTACGCACGCCTATCTGTGAAACATCACTTTTCAGTATTTCTTTTACGTTATAGTCGCAGACGGTATCACCAAGTACGATCATTACCTCATCATCGTTCACTGCCTCGCGGGTTAGCCAGATGGCATGCCCTGTGCCGCGGCGGTCGTTTTGTGTGACGATGGTATATTTAAGATTCGGGTATGCCTTATCTATATATCGCTGTATCTTCTCGCCCAGGTAGCCAATTACGAAAACGAATTCAGTGACGCCTGCATCTAATAATTGGTCTATAATAACCCCGAGGATCGTTTTGCCTGCAATAGGGATGAGTGCCTTGGGCTGGGTATATGTAAGGGGCCTGAGTTTTGTACCTGCCCCGGCAACCGGAATAATAGCTTTCACTTTGAATCTAGTTGAGCGATAAAAGTAGTAAAAATGTGATGGAGTACGGCATTAAAGTGGGTTAATGTGATGTAAAGCGGGGTGAAACATATCATTTGGTGATCACATCGCCTATCATTTTTTCATATTCGTCATCGTTTGATTGCCAAAGCTCTATTTTATTGCCTTCGGGGTCTATGATGTGGGCAAATTTGCCATATTCATATACCTGTGTTTCGCCTATTTGTTCTATGCCTTCTTTTTTCAATTCGGTCAGGAGCCAATCAAGGTCCTCTACCCGGAAGTTGATCATGAAGTCTTTGCCAGAGGGCTCAAAATATTTAGTGTCTTTAGCAAAAGTGCTCCAGACACTATATCCTTTTTTATCGGCATCATCTGCATGGCGCCACTGGAAGGATGTGCCGTATTGGTCGGTATTGAAACCGAGGTGTTTATTGTACCACTCGCGGGTGGCTGCAGGATCCTGGCATTTAAAGAAGATGCCGCCTATGGCAGTTACTTTTTTTGGCATAAAAGTTTTGACAATACAGGCACAAATTACTTCAATTTCTGCTTTTTAAGAGCGCCGATTAATCTTAATAACAGGCCTTATTGCAAGCAGGATATAAATGTACTGCGCTAATTGCGGTGGAGTGTATATTGATGAACTGGATGCTGATTGTGGTGATGGAGAAACCGATGCAACTAAGATTGTTAGTGATGAGACTGTAAAAGAAAAAGCACCGCAATGCAGTGCTTTTTCTGTATGTAACCATCTAAAAGTTCATTAATAAATAGTAGCGCCGAACTCATTGAGTTTGGTGTGCAATGCAGCACGATTGGCAGTAAGGTTGCTTTTAAGGTCCCACACTGCCCAGTAGATAGCCTGCTGGTTATCGGATATGGTAGTATAATTAGTTTTATCTGCAGGGGTTGCAGCTGTGCGGATGCTGGCTTTGGTTTTGCCTAAAACACTGAGCATCATGCCGTGTACTTCTGTCCAGGTAGTATTTGCTAACGCCATATTACCGGCTGCAATGTATGAATCGAGCGCGTTCACCTTTGCGGTAAATGCTGAAGCTGTTACCACTGTAGTGCTTTGTGCACTTGCCTGCGGGTGAAAGCACACAGTGCAGGTAGCAGTTAACAGGAACAGTGCAAAGAAGATGCGTTTCATCGGGTTATGTTTAGTGATATTACAAATTTACTGAAAAAATGCTATTCATTATCTAAGACAGATGCTTCACCCCCATATAGTTGGGTCTTATAACGCAAAGAAGGCGAAATAATTAAGTTTCCGAGTCCTAATTCCGGCCATTTCCTGTCTACGGAGGCTATGGTCTGGTCATCGGCAGCTATGATATTGGGCCATGGGCGGTCGAAATTGTCCAGTTTTTTGGTTTTGCGGGTGCCATCCAGTCCTAGTATGTTGTTGTTTGGGCCGCTATAAAAGTGGTCGCGTTTTGGATCGAGGTTATTGCAGAAGCGCCATAGCACATCTGCTATATCTTCCGCATTAACAGTATGTTCCACATATAGTATCATCTTAATACCTTCTATACCACCAGATGAACAGAGTTGGTTGTGCAGCTCGCGCACATGGTTGGGCCTGTTCTTCTCAACTGCTACAAAAAGTACGGGTATATTCCAATCGTTGGCAAGGCGGTCGTTGATGCCTGTAATATCAGGGTGCGTGGTGAGTAATGTATTTTTTGAAAAAGCGGGGTTGAGTTTGAACGGCTGCAATGGTGTGGTAATTTCTTCTTCCTGTTTCCGGGTGCCATCTATGCACATTTTGCCGCCAAAGCCAAGTTTGGAACAGCTATGGTCGAGCACATCCATAGGGCCGCTGCTGAAGTAAATATCGGTGGCCGGGTTGAGGTTGTTGAAGATGTATTGCGTGAGTTTTTTATAGTCATCAATTTTTACGCCGCTTGTTTCTACGCCATCTGAAAGGACGAGGATCTTGTTGAACATCATTTGTCCTGCGCCCCACATAGCGTTCATCACTTTTTGTCCCTGCCCTGCATATTCTTTGTTGATGGTAGTAATAACCAGGTTGTGGAACACACCTTCTACAGGCATGTTCATATCTGTTATCTCGGGCACCATCATCATTTTGATAGGTGTGAGGAAAATGCGCTCGGTAGCCTTGCCCAGCCATGCATCTTCCTGTGGCGGTATGCCCACAATAGTTGCAGGGTACACTGCATCTTTGCGATGCGTGATAGCAGTAACATGAAAACGGGGATAAAAATCGGGTAGCGAATAATAGCCGGTATGATCGCCAAACGGGCCCTCCCAGATGAGGTCTTCAGAAGGATCGACATAACCTTCTATGATGATGTCGGCATCTGCAGGTACCTCTATCTCGGGTTGCGTGATGCATTTTACCAGCTCCACTTTTTTCTTGCGGAGGAAACCGGCCAGCATATATTCATCTACATTCTCGGGCAATGGTGCTGTGGCTGCATAAGAATAAACAGGATCGCCGCCGAGTGCAACTGCAACAGGCATGCGCTTGCCCAGCTTTTTATATTCATTAAAGTGGCGTGCAGATACTTTGTGCTTGTGCCAGTGCATGCCGGTCATGGTGGGTTCGAACACCTGCATGCGGTACATGCCTATGTTGCGCACACCGGTGTGTGGTTCCCTGGTATGGATGGCAGGCAGTGTAATGAACCTGCCGCCATCTTTAGGCCAGCATTTGAGAATAGGTAATTTATCCAGGTTTTGGTTTTCCATTATCACCTCCTGGCAGGCGCCCTTGCCGCCAACAACTTTTGGCATCCATGATGCAAATTTTCCCAACTGTGGCAGCATGGAGAGTTTCTCGATGATGCCGTTTTTAGGTGCAGATAGTTTTTTGAACAGTTCTTCAATATCTTTTGTAGCATCATCCAGCTTATCGATCCCGAGGGCAATACACATGCGGCGTTCGCTGCCCATGGAGTTAATGAGTAGCGGGAAACCCGTACCGGTATTTTCGAATAATAAAGCCTTGTTACGATCGGGGGTTTTTGATACGCGGTCTGTTATTTCTGCTATTTCCAGAACAGGGTCAACGAATGTTTTTATACGCACTAATTCACCTGCCTGTTCCAATGTATCAATAAATGCCCTGAGCGATCTATATGCCATATGGCAAAGGTAGGTAACCCCGACCCTAAAAATGAGACATTAAGAACAAATTTCAAGAGGTAAATATATTTACAACAAGGTGAGGATGGTGACTGTAAATGTTGCTGAATATATCAGAGGAGCTATAAAGAGGGTTAAGAGAAGTAGTTCTTATCTAAACTTTATTTCGCTTCAAATAATCTTCAATATTAATTGATTGTAGTGGTACTTCTTTTATCTTATTAATATGTTCGTTAGCTCTATTTATAATGATTTCCTGAAATCCATTTAATAATTGATCCAGGTTTTTGTAGTCAACTAATTCCATTACCCATGGATATCTTTGGAGATTCTGGAACATTGCAAAAGGTTTTTCCCCACTTTGTATAATTGGCAAAAAAGGAATTCTATAATCGGGTATGGTTGCCTGTAATTCAAGTGGGGCGCTGCTTGGGTTAGTGATATCTGCAACAACAAACTTGGCCATACCTGCCAATATCTTGATCGTCTCGGTGAAGTCTCTTTCTTCCGCTTTCTCGAAATCGAACATTATCGGCAAATAGTCTGACTCGCGAAGTTTTTCCCTGATTGCATCTAGAATGATTTTCCGTTCGGGTGTAAACCTGCCTAGAATCAAAACGCCTTTATTCGCTATAGTTCCGATAACATCTCTTATCTTTTTATTATTGAGCATTAAATAAATAAACTGACCAACTTCTATATTGTCAACAGTTAATATTGATTCTTCCTGTTTTGAAATTATCAAATTTTTTTGCTTCAGTCCGTCCGATTTTATATCCCAAACTGATGTACCGTAAACGATGGCATTTTCGATATTAGCATTGGTCAGATCAGTTCTTAGGAAAGAGGTTCCGGAAAAATTGCCCTCAGTAAGATTTGCCCCGGAAAAATTGGCATCGGAAAGGTTTGCTCCAGATAGATCTGCCCCAACCAGGTTCGCGTTGGAAAAATCTGTATCCGAAAGATCTGCTCCTGAAAGATCTGCTTTTGAAAGATTTGCCCCGGAAAAATTTGAGCGTGGGAGCCTGGCGTCTGAAAAATTTACACCGGAAAGGCCAGCATAAGAGAAGTCAGAGTGATCTAAGATTGCGCTGCGAAATTCTGTCCATTCCCCGGAAAAATTATGTCCTGAGAAATTTGCATCGGAAAGATAACAACCTGCAAAGCCAACGTTGTAAATATTGGCCCCAGAAAAATCAGCGTCACAAAGGTCAGCATCTGCAAAGCAAGTATCTGCAAGATTAGTGCGAATTAGTTTCGCCTCACATAGGTTGGCGTTAGTAAGGTTAGTACTTGATAAATTGGCGTCTGTAAGATCTGCTCCGGAAAGATTTGCCCCATACATATGCGTTTCTGTAAGATCTGCTCCCGAAAGATCTGTATCCGAGAGATTCGCCTTATGTAAATTGACTTTTGACAGATTCGCTTTTGATAAATCAGTCTTGGTGAGATCTGCCTCCTTCAGGTCAATTTCGACCCATAAGTTTGTACTTCTCCACGTATTCCAGCTATCAACGCCTTCGAGTAATTTCTGCAGGTGTTCACTGTTAGCCATATAGTTTGATCAAGAATATATTTTGCTACAAAGTACAAAAAGAATACTTAGGTTTTCGCATTGGCTTACCTTTACACCAATGCAAAAAAGACCTACTGCTGCCGAACTGAAAAAGGGTGGCGTATTACTTATAGATAAACCCTACAAATGGACATCATTTGATGCGGTGAACAGCCTGAAAATTGCACTGCGCGCTAAAATAGGCCATTGCGGTACACTGGACCCGCTGGCTACCGGGCTGCTTATTTGCTGCACCGGCGAGATGACGAAACAGATATCAGGCTACCAGCAATTACCTAAGGAGTACACAGGTATCTTTCACCTGGGGGCTGTAACTGAAACATATGACCTGGAGAGTGAGCCTATGAATGAACAACCATGGGACCACGTAACCGAAGAGCAGATACATGAAACGGTGAAACAATTTACCGGCAACATTATGCAGGTGCCGCCGGCACATTCGGCAATAAAGAGAGATGGTAAACGCTCGTATGATCTTGCCCGTGCAGGAAAAGAAGTAGTGTTGGATGCCCGGCCGGTGACAATAGGTGAGTTTGAGATAACGGCTATTAAATTCCCGGAGGTTCATTTCAGGGTGTTGTGCAGTACGGGCACATATATACGTTCTTTAGCAAATGACTTTGGCCAGGTACTGGGTTGTGGTGCCTATCTGCAGGAATTAAGGAGGACCAAAATTGGCAATTTTGATGTGAAAGATGCCCTTGAACCCAACCAATGGCGGGAGTTTTGGCGCCCACCGGCCCCCGCGCCAAACGAACCCCAATAACATTAATATTAAATTATATTTAATAATGCATGCTAAACCGATAGCTAATGCATTGTAAAATAGTTGTTAACGAAAACTGTGGATATGTGGAAAATTAGGAAATTTTCGTATCCTTGTATATTAATGTAAGTGTGTATGTACTATAAAAGTCATCCATCGGCGATCGACAGGAATAATTCTTTCGCCATAAAGATAGAAGACCTGGTTAGAGAAATTGTGATACAGAATGAAATTCCGTATTACAGGATCGAATCGGGAGTGGATCTGAGCACAGCAGAGGGTTCGGAGGAAGGTTATATGCCGGTGATCCGTATCATTACCTATTTTGAAGATACGGTCAATAAAATTTCGCACATACTACACGATGAATTCAACGTGGACATTGAGCGATCAATGGACAAGAAAAAGATACGCATTGAAACTTTTGCTTACAAAAACATTAATTATACAGCAACATTAAATACTGCCAGGCAACAACAAACAGAATACAAAAGGGCAGGCGATAAAAAGTTCGAGATCCAGATCTGCTCTATGTTACAAGATGCATGGTCGGGGATAGAGAAAGAGTTGGGGTATGACAGTGCATCGTTGCCTGATGAAGCCAAGAGAGACCTTTACCGCGTGGGTGCGCTGCTGGAAATGGCAGACATGGAGTTTCTGAAGATACGCACGGAGCACAGCAAGCGTGAAGGCAAACAAGAAGAAGTTACTCATCAACATACGGAGCCTGCTCAACAAGCGGCGCCGCAACAGGTTGCAGTGCAACCTGCAAATACATTTGCAGAGCACCTGCAGTCGGTGGTGAAAGAAACACCTGCACCCGTTGCAGAGCCCGCCCCTGTATTCAATCCGCCGGTGCAGGAAGCACCAAAAGTTGAGTTGCCGCAGGTGGCGATACCCGAAGTGAAAGTGGAAGTTGCTCCGCCACCAGCGGTACAACCTCAGCCGGTAGTAGCTGCGCCTGTAGTACAGGCACCACCGCCACCAGTGGTAGTACAGGCACCACCGGTTGTTCAAGCACCACCGCCACCGGTTCAGCAACCTGTTGTTGAAGCGCCCCGTGTGGCTGCAGAAGCACAGGCGCCGAAGATGGTGAACATTGCGATGCCGCAACCAATTGTGCCGCAACGCCCGCAGGCACCTACGGGCATTGTACCTAAGCCTGCCGTTGTGCCACCTGCTGAAACTTTAAATAACATTGCTGCAAGCACCAATATCAACATTGAAAACCTGAAAGAGCTTGCGCAAAGCATCAACCAAACAGAACAGAAGAGCAATATAGCTGTGCCTGCACCGCCACCACCGCCTCCGGCACCGGTGGCCAGGCAGGAACCTCAGCCACAACCGGCAATTGTGATACCGATACCGCCTCCGCAGCAGGTTGTAGAAACATTAAAACAGGCGCCATCGCCAGAGGTGATAGTACCTGTAGTTGAAACTGTTATACCTGATCCGCAGGCACCTGTTATTCCACAAGTTGCAGCAACAGTGAGCAACCTGAATGTGAATGGTAGTGGTTTCATTGAAAAAGCAACAGAGGTGATACGTGAGACCACTGTTGACAAAACAATACCACTCTATAACGAAACAGCGAAGCAAACGAAAGTTGCCCAGGCAGATGAAAATGCACAGATGACCGATGTGACGCTCAGAGAATATGTAATGAATAGCAAGGTGCTGAAAGAAATAGACCAGATGATAGCCGAGCGTGCGGGTGCAAAAATAAATTCGGATATAGACATTGAAGGTGATGTGGAGCGTTTGCGTTTCCTGAAGGTATATAGCCTGAAGCAACTGCATGAAAGACTGGTGGACAACAAGAACGACATTGTTGCATTTGCAGAGAAGTGGATAGGCAAGGATAATGGTGGTTCATTTGATTCGGGTATATCATTGTTCTACCTCGAGTATTTGCTGGTGGGCAAGAAGAACGACCCGGCATTTGCAGTGGAGTATGTAGTGAAATTTATTTCGGATAATGATTACAGCGCACGCTACATCATACCTACGTACAATTCCATACACAATACGGAGGCACCAAATTTCTCACATCTGACTTTGAAAGCGTAAAGCGTGAATTGAAATATATGTAACAGCCCGGCAAACCCGGGCTGTTTTATTTTTTGTCTTTCTGCTGTTTTGCGTGCATCTTAGGTAAGAGCATTTCCACCATCTTTTCTATTCTTTTGGTGCGCGTCTCCGGTTTTTTGGCTTCGGTTATTGCCATTACATATTCTTTCTGGCAGGTGAAAGACTGGCCGTAGAAATAATCGGCAAGGCCTTTGTATTTGTTCACGGCTGCCAATGCATCTTTCGGTAAGGTGGTAGTGCGCTTAACGTAGTCTATGCCTTCGTGTTTGCGTTCTTCCATGGGCAGGTCGCAATCAGATGGTTTTGCACGCGGTGCATTGGTGAAGCGCATGCCTGTCCAGTCATCATCAATGGATACGGATGTTTGCCCACGGTAGCCGGAGTTGAAAACAATGTCCCATGTTTTCATCAGTATGAGGTCACTCTGAATAGAACCGGTTTTCTTTGGGTAGCATATCCAGAAAAGTGTATCATGGCCAATATAGTCTGCCAGTTTAATGAGATATGAATTCAACTCATCGCCGCTTTTTGCAAATAGGATAAGCTGGCCTACAGGTTTTTCTTTGCCGGGTTTTTGTTTTATGGTGTAGCCAGCAAAGTAATCAATGCAATTGTCCGGCGCGTTAATGAGCCAGAGTGGTTTGTCTATGCTTAGTCTGAGCTTTTTGAGGAGTTCCATGTTCTTCAAATTTACCACATGAGCATAAAGAAAAACAAACGCAGACTATAAAGGCTTTAGCTGCCTGAGCCTATTCACTGCTTCGATCAGGGTCTCTTCTTTTTTCGCAAAGCAGAAACGGATGAGCTTATCGTCCTTTTTGTTTTTGTAGAGCACGTTTCTTTTATAAGCGAAAGAAAAAGGTCGCGCTTTTTTTGCATTACCGTACCCACAGGTGCAGCATGATCATTAGCCATATTGAGCGCAAGGGCGTATTGTGCCGGCGTGTTCACAGAAAACACCAGGAACTGGTGTATGCGGCGCACAGCTTGTGTATAAGCGGGCGGCGCGACAGTATATCCTACCTTCCAGCCGGTATTGTTATACACTTTGCCGAAGGAGTAGAGCGCAAAGCTGCGTTGGCGCAATTCGGGGTGCTGCAGTACGCTGTAGTGTTTCATACCGTCAAATACTATCTGCTCATACACCTCATCAGAAAGCACAGTAATATTGGTGTCGCGTATTATTTCGGCAAGCTGGTCCCAGTCTTTTTTACTCCATATAGCCCCTGTGGGGTTATGCGGTGTGTTCACAATAATAGCACGGGTGCGCGGTGTTATAGCATCTTTTATCTTGTCCCAATCGGGGTGAAAGCGTGGTGCGGTTAGCTGGATAGTAACTGCTTTTGCGCCATTCATTTCTATGTTGGGTATGTAGCTGTCGTATGCGGGTTCCAGCACAATAACTTCATCGCCGGGTTGTAATATGGCTGTGAAGGCGGTGTAGATGGCATAGGTGGCGCCGGGTGTTACGGTTACCTCGTGGTCTGCATCAACATCAACGCCATAGCGTTTTCTTATATCGCCTGCAATTGCCTGCCGTAGTGCGGGCAGGCCGGGCATAGGTGCGTACTGGTTGTGGCCTTTATGTGCCGCTTCGCTCAACAGGTTTGCCAGTTGCTCATCAATATGAAAATCAGGGAAGCCCTGTGAGAGGTTGATCGCATTGTGCTGCTGAGCCAATGCACTCATAATAGTAAAAATACTTGTAGCAGTTGATGAATGTTTCTGTGGCAGAACTTCAAATCCGCGCACTTTCTTATCAACTATATCAGTATTGCCAGCCATTATCTTATATTATTAAAGGAATTTGTCTCCCTTATTTCTTTTCACCTCTGCCACATATTCTTTTATCTGCTGCTCGCGGTTGCGCTCGCAGATGAGCAGGATATCAGGTGTATCTACCACGATGAATTTCTCCAGCCCCTGCAGCACCACTAACTTGTCGTTCGGCGCTTTGATCATGCATTCCGTTGCGTCGATAACCATTACATTGTTGCCTAACACAGCGTTGCCCAGGTAGTCTTTGGCACAGTTGTCGTAGGCCGACTCCCATGTGCCAAGGTCGCACCATCCGAAATAGGAGGGTATCACAAACACATTACGTGCTTTTTCCATGATACCATAATCAATGGAAATATTATTGCAGTGCGGGTACAATTTTGCCATCATTTCGTGCTCTGCGGGTGTATTGTATACATTCGTTGCCTGCGAGAATACTTCATTCATTTCCGGCAAGTAGTGTTCCAGGGCATCCATTATGGTTTGTACATTCCATACGAAAATGCCGGAGTTCCAGAGAAAGTCGCCACTTTTCAGGAAAGTTTGTGCGAGCTCAAGCGATGGTTTTTCGGTAAATGTTTTTACACGGTAAGTTTTGTCAATTTCCTGCTCAGCATCGTATTGTATATAGCCATAACCGGTATCCGGGCGGGTTGGTTTAATACCGAGGGTAAGCAATGACGGATGATGTGCAACAAAATCGAGTGCCTCATGCGCAGTACGTTCAAACGAATGCTCGTCCATGATGAGGTGATCGGCGGGCGACATAATGATATTCGCCCGTTTGTTCATAGCGTATATCTTATGTGCGAAGTAAGCAGCACAGGGTGCCGTATTTTTCCTTGACGGTTCGCTGATGACGTTGGCATCACTTAGTTCCGGGATCTGCTTTTTCAGTGTAGATATATACTGCTCGTTGGTGATAAAGTAGATATTCTCCTTCGGACAGATATGCTTGAAGCGGTTGTAGGTCCACTGTATGAGTGATTTTCCTGTCCCGAGCAGGTCGAGGAATTGTTTAGGATAGCTGGTGCGGCTTTCCGGCCAAAACCGGCTGCCGATACCGCCCGCCATAATGGCTACATAATTGTTCTGGATGCTCATGTTTATCCCGTGGATGTAAGGGTAAAAATACTATAATTTTCAACGGAATGGCACTCGTATTAACCTAAAGTAATTACAAGCAATAAAAAAGCCAATGCATGAAATGCATTGGCTTTATATGAAGTATTTTGAATTATTACTCAGCTTCTGCAACTACTTCCTTCACTTCGGGTATCATACGCTTCATCATGCCCTCTATGCCTGATTTCAACGTGATCATGGATGAAGGGCAACCGGAGCAGGAGCCCTGTAACATGAGTTTCACTGTACCACTGTCATAACCTTTGAAGCTGATAGCGCCGCCGTCCATTTCAACAGCTGGTTTCACATAATTCTCCAGCAGTTCCTTGATGCGCTCTACCACATCGGTATCACTGCCACTGGGTACGTAAGTATCTTTTTTAGTAACTACCTGGTCTTCGTTCACAACGGCTTTGCCTTCCTCCAGGAAAGTTTTCAGGAATTCGCGTACCGTTGGTATCACATCATCCCAATTTGTTTCCGGTGTTTTGGTAAGCGTAACAAAATTGCTGGCTATGAATACGCTCTTTATAAAAGGAAAAGCAAACAGCTCTTTTGCGAGCGGCGACGGACCAGCAGTAGACTCATCAGGGAAATCTATACTCTTGCCCGGATACAAAAGCTTGTTGGCAACAAACTTCATTGTACCGGGGTTGGGCGTCATCTCGGTGTAAATACTCACTATGGTGTTTCCTGTCTTCAGCATCACTTTAAATTTGTACAAAAATACTTAAAATGCAGGGCTTATTTGATTAATTATAGCAATACAGTTAAAGGCTAAATCAATAATACTGTAAAAACAATGTATTTTAGATTTTTATTAATAAATTGTGGAGCGTTATTTGCAACCTACAAGGAATGAGTAAGAGAATACTAGCTGCCTGCTTACTGATCATGCTGTTCATCAGCTCGTGTATCGAGATCAAGCCTAAAAAGCGGTACTACATAAAGAATAAGAAACATTACTATCGCAGGGTTTACTAATTCGCATTTTTCATAATATTCTTTTGGCTCTGTAACTTATTGATTTAACATCAATTAGAGACGTTTTTATTTCCGTTAACATGGCTTGGCATTGTTTTTAAAACTTCTGGATAAGAAGTTATTAGTTAAACCTAAAAAGCAATGTTATGAAAAAGCTATTAACAGCCCTGATGATAACCGGTTTTGCATATTATGGGGCATATGCGCAAACAGAAAAAATAAGCGCTTGTGGTGTAAAGCATAACCAGGTATGCAGGAGTGCGCCGGGTAAAAAAGCTGCAGGTTGCTACAAAACCAAATTTGCAGAGAATTACAAAGTTTGCAAGGGCGATATGGGTTATTACATATGCTGTGAAACACCAAGCTATACTAACTCAACCTACGCAAAAACCGAAGCAGCTATGCGCAGGGGAAATGTTACCATTCGCCGCAATGCAGATGACGATTATGTGCAAACAAATACGCAGGTGGTGGATATGCGTATCCCGCAATCACAATCATATATCATGCAGTCATCGTCATCTTACCAGGGGTATTACCCAAAGAATAAGCGGGGCCGCATAAAAGTCTGCTATGTTGGCGATAATGTAGCGGAAAACACTCGTGCACCTTATGAAGGCTGCCCAAGCCCGCAATCGGAAGGGCCCGAAGTAAATAACCAGCGTAACCTTAATGTCAGCAACCCTATGCCCATGCCACCATTACAAGGCAGGCCGATGGAATAAATAAAGTAGCTGTTTACCATAATAGTACGGCAGGGATCTACTCCCTGCTGTATCTTTATAACATAAATTCAACTACATCAAAATTTTACAAACTGGGGCATGGGCGAGAACAAGATAACACTATACCACTGGTTCCTGTTTACCATTTGTTTTTTAGGAACTGCGTTTGCAGGCACGACCTCCATGCTTATGTCTGTGTACCTGCCCATAGCGGTGAAGGATCTTTTAGGTAACAAAAGCGCAGACGAGCTCAATTACATAAGCGCCTACATTAATGCTGTTTTCATTTTCGGGTCTACTGCGGGAGGGTTTTTGTCGGGCATGGTAAGTGATAAGGCAGGGAGGAAAACGGGGCTGATATTATCTATTGCCTTTCTGGGAGTTGCTACGATCTTAACCGGCTATATGCCAGGCTGGTGGGGTGTTGTGGTATGCAGGTTCCTGACCGGTATTGGGTTTGGCGGTATTTTGGTGACTGCACCAACCATTATGACGGAAGTGTGGCCTGAAAAGAGCAGGGCCGTATTTATTGGTATTGTATCTATAGCGATACCTGTAGGTATTTTTTCGTCGGGGGCCATCAATTTTAATGTTGCGCAATGGAGGAGCGGTTTCCTGGTGGGTATAGCACCTGTTGCACTTGCAGCTATTGCCGTATGGGTAGTAAAGGAGTCGGAGCAGTGGAAAAACCGCGACAGTATTACATCTGAAAAGAGAGAGCAATTATTTACGGGTAGCCATCGCATGGACCTGATAGTAGGCTCTGTAACATTCGGTACAATGCTGATAGGCCTGTGGGCCATATTTTCGTGGTTGCCAACATGGGTGCAAACTTTAATTACAGAAACAGACGGGCAGAAGGAAAGAGGTATATGTATGATGATGCTTGGGGGCGGAGGGCTTCTGGGTGGGTTTATTTCGGGCTGGATGGTGAATGTTTTGAGGATACGCAGGGCGATGATGGTATGTTTTACTGCCTGCCTGGTTTTATCGCTCATACTTTTCACCACCAATATTTCATTCAGTAAGATCATTTACGTAGAGATGGCGGCGCTATCATTCTTCTTTGGTGCCAGCCAGGGAGTGTTGGCAGTCTATATTCCCGCATTGTTTCCGACAGATATACGCGGGCGGGCAACCGGATTCTGTTTTAATATAGGCAGGATATTCACGGCAATTGCAGTGCTGTTTGTGGGTGTGCTGGTTGCATCGCTGGGGGGATACAGCAACGCGCTGTTCGTCTTTTCGCTGGTATTCATAATAGGCCTGGTTGTGACCTTTTTTCACAAAGGAGCGGGCTGAAAAAACATAAGTGCATGGCACATATTAAATTAGAAGAAGGGGTACCCGGTATACTTGGCCCGCTGATGCTGAGGCCCGAAATAGCTAAGCCGATGGGCGAGTTTACCGAGTTGTTGATGCGCGATGACCGCAATACTTTAACGCGTGGCGAACGTGAACTAATAGCCACCTATGTATCATCATTAAACGATTGTTTCTTTTGCCAGAATGCCCATGGCGCGCTTGCCGCACATTATATGCAGTGCGATATGGGTCATATTGATGCTGTGATGCAAGACCCCGGGAATATGCCTATCACTGATAAGATGAAGGCGCTGCTGGCCATCGCAGGCTGCGTGCAGCAAGGAGGCAAGCATGTAACTACGGGGCAGGTGACACAAGCCAAAAGCCTGGGTATAACAGACATGGAGATACATGATACTGTATTGATAGCTGCAGCATTCTGCATGTTCAACCGCTATGTGGACGGGTTGGCGACATGGGCGCCGCAAGACAGGGAGTTCTATGTGAACCGGGCTGCACGCCGTGCCGAAGAGGGGTATACCTCTGCACCACACAAATAATTAAGCCTCAGCATCCTCTTTTTGCAATACCCACCTTTCTTCGTTGCAGTGTGTAACAGTGCTGTTAACATTGTAGCGCGTCTTCAGGTATTTGGCGAGCTGGTTGGCAGCATATACCGAACGGTGTTGCCCGCCGGTGCAACCAAACGAAACACTGAGCTGCTCGAAACCTCGGGCAATGTAATCCTCAACATTAATAGATACCAGTGCAAAAACATAGTTCATGAAGTCGGGCATTTTTGATTCACGTTCCAGGAATTGCTGCACCATGTCATCATTACCGGTGAGGAATTTGTAAGCAGCATAGCGGCCCGGGTTGAGTATGCCACGACAGTCGAACACGAAGCCGCCGCCGTGCGGGCCGGACGGCTTGGGTATACCTGCTTTGTAAGAGAAGCTGTTTATCTGAACTGTGAGTTTAGGCTGTTCGTCTTTTGGCGCTGTAGTGTAGCGCTCCTGCATCTCGGGTGTGCATATCTTCTCCAGCAACGAGCGCAGTTCGGGATAGGCAGGTGTTTGCGGGTGGTCTGCTAAAAACACCTCCAGGTTTTTTAACGCAGGGCCAATGCTGGTGATGAAGTGCGCCTTATGCTGCAGCAGGCCACGGAAGCCGTATGCACCGAGCACCTGCAACAAGCGCACCAAAACAAATTGCACATAACCACGCCTGAAGTAGATCTCGTCCATGCGGGGTACATTCAGGTCGCTGAGGCTTTTTATATAGCCGTTCAGCAGATCCTCTTTCCATGCAGATGGCAGCTGTGCCCTTGCCTGCCATAGCAGCGATGCAATATCATACTGCGGCGGCCCTTGCATGCAACCCTGGAAGTCGATGAAGTAGATCTTCCCATCATTCACCATAATGTTGCGGCTCTGGAAGTCTCGGTACATAAGGGTTTGAGGCTGCACACGTCCGAGGTCCTTACTCAGCAACTCCATTTCACTTATCAGGCCCGAGCGATCGTAATTGATACCCTGCAGATCGGCGAAATAATATTTAAAATACAGCAGGTCAGACATGATGGCTTTTTCGTCGAACTGCTTTGATGCAAAACATTGTTTAAAGTCTGCTTCTCGCCCGGCTATCCATTGCACTTTGGCCAGTTGTGCCAATGCTTTGTGATATAATTTTCTTACCGGCTCTGTGTAGCCTTCCTTAAGCACAATGTCAAAAAGAGATGTGCCTCCAAGATCCTGTTGCAGGTAGGCGCGGCGGTCTTTACTGGTGCGGTACACTTCAGGTATGTTCACCTGGTGCTTGCGAAAAAGCTCTGTGAAGTAGAAGTAAGTATTATTCTCGGCAACATTATTGTTGTAGGTACCTATGGCAGTGGTCTTACCGTTCTTCATACGGTAATAGCGGCGATCAGAGCCGGAGACAGCGAGCGCTTCTATGCTTTCAGGTTTCTTTTCAAAGTGTTCTTCAAATAACTTCTCGAGTATGGCCGTTATCTGAACTACTGATTTATTTGGTGTTATCATTTTTCGGGGTATTCGTACAAGAAAACTTTTTTGTCGGCAATATTGAAATTATTCCATTCATCCGCATCTACCTGGGCGCCTACAATGCCGCATGTAGGCATATTGTCGATGGTAAAATCGGGTGATAACTGGTTCACGAAATCGGTAATGCCGGGGTTGTGTGCCACGATGAATACCGTTTTTATCTTGTCACTTACCTCGTATATCACCTCTTCGAATACGGAAGGTATACAATGATACAGTTTTTCTTCCCAGCGAATGTTATCTTCATTATAACCGGTTTCTTCGGCTATTTTTTTTGCTGTTTGCTTTGTTCTTTTAGCTGTACTGGATATAATGAGGTCCGGTGTTACACCCATCTTCTTTAATCGCTTACCCATTTCAGGGGCATCGTGTTTGCCGCGGTCGTTCAGAGGGCGTTCAAAGTCGCTTTGCAGTGGGTTTGCCCAACTGCTTTTAGCGTGCCTGATCATTACTAAAGTGCGCTTCATAAGGAAATCAAAGGGCAAAAATACGCAGCAAACGGGTTTAAGGTTTATAATATTTTAATTTCAGGTTGTTGCCGTCAAATTCGGCATAGCTGTCGTACCGTATCCAGTCGCCGAGGTTTACGTACAGGCTGTTTTGCGGCAAGGGGTACTCAATAGCTATGTGCCTGTGCCCGAATATGAAGTAGTCGAAATGTTCTTTATTTAATGTTTCCAGGCAGAATTGCACCAGCCATTCCTTTTCCGGCCCCTGGAATTCTTTTATTGGGCCACTGGTATGCTTTGGCCCCAACTGGCTGAACCACGAAGCCACACCCACGCCTGTATCGGGGTGCACGCGGCGGTAGAGCCATTGCGATACGGGGCTGCGCAACACCTTTTTCAGCATTTTATAGCCATGGTCGCCGGGCCCAAGCCCATCGCCATGGGCAATGAAGAACTTTTTGCCGTTTATCTCCCGTTGTATGGGGTGGTGATGGACCGGAATATTCAGTTCTTTTTCGAAGTAACCCAGCATCCACAGGTCGTGGTTGCCGGTAAAGGCCTCTATCTGCAGGCCGCTGTCGGCCAGTTCTGCCAGTTTGCCCAGGAAGCGTATATAGCCCTTGGGTATCACATTCTTATACTCGAACCAGGTATCAAAAAGGTCGCCAACTAGGTATAGCAGGCCCGCATCGGCTTTTATGCCATCCAGCCAAGTGCAGATGCGTTTTTCGCGCTCCAGGCTGGTAGTGCGATCGGGTATGCCCAGATGAAAATCGGAAGCGAAATAAACTTTTTTACCCTGTGGTAATTCCATGCGGAGAATAATAGGGCAAAAGTACTTTAAATATAACAAACGTGCATTGTAATACTTTTAATATATCCTGCTTTTAAAAGGCTTCTTCTCCTTTTTCGGTGGCTTGGGTGGTACCGGCAAGCGGTTAAATACTCTGGTCAGTCCGGCTGTTATGTAAACACTGCTTGGGTGCAGGCCAACACCATCTACCATGGTTAGGTTGCCTATCATAATGTTACCACCTTCGGTGAAAACGATATCCCAACTCTTATGCACGCGCACATGCTGACTGAAACCCATGCCGGGCTGAAACACGAATCGGCTGACATTTTTTGTGGAAGAAAAACTGTGGCCACTGCCAATAGGATATTGATAAACATCGGTTTGCTCATGAGCATCAATGAGGTAACCAACTCCTAACTGAATATGGAAATGCCTTACCTGTTTGCGGCCGGCCGCCAGGTCGATGGTTGGGGCAGCGAAAATGTAAGAGCTCTTATGTATTATATGGTCACCAAAGCCATTGCCGCCGCTTCGCGTCCTCCGGTCGAAGGAATACTGCTGCAGGTATAGTTTGGCACCCCAGTAAAAATGCGGGTGAATAGAATCGGTTCGCAGGTATGTGATCCCGATAAGAGCACCGGTATTTTCACCTCCCGACGCATTTCGCTCCTTACTGGAATTGACCTCGGAAAATGGTAATTGTATAAACGACGGCCGGATTGCTCCGGCATCTACGCCCAGCATACTTTGGGAAAACGATGATAAGCTCATTAATGAGCATAGGATACTAAGGACATAAGGTTTCATATAGTATAATGCGCAAAATGTATGCCAAAGTTAATACTCTACAAATGTCATCGGGTATTTATGCATAATACCTACCGTGAGACAGAAATAGTTGGTCTTTAAACCCGGACTGCGTGAAGTGAGATTGGTAGGCACAACACAATACTCGGCTGATACCATAATATTCCAATACCTGCCGGTAGGTATGCGGCCCGAAGCGCCGAGTGAATAGCGGGAGATAAGATTGGGCATATCGCCCGAGGTTGAGACCATACTGGTATCGGTAGCTGTGGTGCCCGTTGGTGTGGTTTGGTAAGGCGATAGCTTGTAAGAATATTGTTGGCCACCCATCAATATGCCTGCCCCAAAAGTGGTGAACAGGTGAATATATTTACGGTAGCCTATACCAAAATCTATTTTGGGAGCGAAGAGCAGGTAAGAGCTCTTGTTGCGTATGCTGATGACATCATCGTAATTGAGTGATGTGCGGGCTTTATTGTAGTTATAATAGAAAGAATACCGCTGGTGAGTTATTGCACCACCCACATAAAAACTACGGGTTAGTTTTTTAAGATAATAGCCGGTAACAACAGGTGTAAGATAAGCTTTACCTATGGTAGCTTTGCCAAATCCTGCCTCAAAACCATACATGCCTTGTGAGAAGGACCTGTCGGTAACCAGACAGAGTAATATTATGGCCGCAATTTGTTTCATTGCTGTTAATAGCCTCCAAGGCGTGTCTTCCTGCGGGGATAGGTCATCTCATATACATTGCTCATGTGGCGGAAGCCTATATAAAGCGATATAAAATAAGGGCTTATCTTGCCTGCAGGGCTGTAAATGGTACGCGAAGGGTCTGTTACGTTGCTTGATTTTGTGAGTGTGGAAGGGATGAAACCGAAATCCTCTGTTACCGTAAAGAACCATTTTTTGCTCACCCAGATGTATTGTGTAGCACCCACACCCAGGCGCATGATCATTGAGTTGAGGTTTGGAGAGCTGTCGATAAAACTATCCACATCACCTGCAACTACACCATTGGTGTGGTCCCACTTGGTCATAGTTTCTTTGCCTCCCATTTTAAACCCTGCACCGGCAGTAACATAAAACTCGAAGTGGCCGCCCTTCCCGAACTTACCCGTGAACTTAGGGGTCACGAAAATGTAGCTGGGTTTGCCTTGCAGGATCATGCCTGCAGGCCCCGTATGGTTCTTCATGCCATATGCCTCCTTATCGTATTTGTAGGGAAGGCTTTGGTAAAAAAGATCGGCACCAATACCCATACGCGAACGGCCATGCTTGATAAAGGTAAATCCGCCGGCAACACTCATGTCATAATTGTAGTTGATGCTGGCACCTGTGCCACCCCAAAAACCAAATATAGTATTCTGCGAATAGCCGTAGAAGCAGATAAAAGGCAATAAAACCGCAAGTATGAGTCTTTTCATATCCGAAAATTAAACAAATTTTTTGTTTCCAATAGCATGTTTTCTTAATAATATGCTTGCCCTGTACCTGTCCTCATGGTAGTTGTGGTAGAGATCATCCAGCTTGGCAAGGCAATTTTCGGCAGTCCATTCGGTGCACCATGCCAGCAGGCCCTTGGGGTAGTTCACACCCTTGGTCATGGCAAGGTCCAGGTCGGTTGCAGAGGCTACGTTGAGGTGCAATGCATCAACTGCTTCGTTGATGAGCATGGCCAGTATGCGCTCGAATATCTGTTTACCTTTTTCGGGGTCTTTAGCAGGTTCAGGCATGGTTGCGCCTTCTGCATAATTATAAAAACCCTTTCCGCTCTTGCGGCCCAGCCACCCGGCCTCAAGCAACCTTTTCTGCGAGAAAGAAGGTTTGTAGCGCGGATCGAAGAAGAACGAAGTGAACACAGTTTCGGTTACCACATAGTTCACATCGTGGCCTATGTAGTCCATCAGTGTAAACGGCCCCATGCGGAAGCCGCCTATCTCGGTCATGGCCCAATCGATGGTTGCCATATCGGCAATGCCTTCTTCCATGATACGGATAGCCTCGCTGTAGAAAGGCCGTGCCACACGGTTCACAATAAAGCCGGGCGTATCTTTCGCTATTACGGGTATCTTACCCCATTGCTGCATCAATGTTTTAGCAGCCGGAATGAGTGTTGCATCTGTTTGTATTGCAGGTATTACCTCAACCAACGCCATGAGCGGCGCAGGATTGAAGAAGTGTAACCCCATTACGCGCCCGGGATGTTTGCAGGCTGCTGCAATAGAGGTGATAGACAGAGATGAAGTATTGCTGGCAAGAATGCATTCACTGTTCACTACAAGCTCCACCTCGTTGAACACAGATCGCTTAATATCAAGGTTCTCAATTATTGCTTCTATTATCAGTCCGCAATGCCCGAACTCGGCAATGCTGTCAGAGAAGGTAAAACGGTTCAGAATTTCATCAGCGGATGTGATCTTGCCTTTCTCCTGCAGCTTTTGCAGCGTGGAGGCAAGATTCTTATTGGCACGGTCAAGCGCTGTTTGATTATTGTCGTAAACAATAACCTTATGGCCCGCCATCGCAGCCACCTGCGCTATACCGGCACCCATAGCACCGGACCCTATTATACCTACTACCGTATTTTTATCCATCACTATTTCTTTTTCAGGTTTAAGATACTCCAGTCGGTTTTCTCAGCCACTATGGTGTTGGTAAGGTGGCCAAGGCCATCTATTTCCATTTCCACTACATCACCATCCTGTAACCATTGCTCCTGGTAGTTGGGATCGTTTAATTTCCCGGTTCCATTCAGCTCCAGGAAACAACCGGTGCCCACAGTACCGCTGCCTATCACATCGCCGGGCAGTATGTCTGCGCCATATGCGCAACGTTCTACTATCTCTGCAAATGTCCAGTCCATGTCGCCCATATTGCCTTCGCTTACCTGCTTGCCGTTTACCTTGCAGGTCATTTTAAGGTTGTAGTTGTTGCCAACATGATCTGGTTTGGCAGGTATCTTATACGGCTCCAGTTCATCGGGCGTAACCAACCACGGGCCTATGACAGTGCTGAAGTCTTTGCCCTTTGCCGGGCCCAGGTTCAGCAGCATTTCCTCCATTTGCAGGGTTCGTGCGCTCATGTCGTTCATGATCATGTAGCCGCCAATATAACTATCTGCATCTTTTGCTTTTATATTCCTTCCTTTTTTGCATATAACTATTGCAGACTCCAGCTCAAAGTCCAGTTTCTTAAAATGGTCGGGCATGCACATTACAGCACCCGGGCCTTGTATCGCATTGTGATTGGTAAAGTACCATATAGGGTACTGGTCAAATTCCGGTATCATATCCACCTTACGGTTGCGGCGTGCGGCTGCCACGTGTTGCCTGAATGCATAGCCATCGCGGCATGACGTTGGATGCGGAACAGGCGCCATGATACATGCGTCAGCATAAGGAATGCCTTTTGCGGTATTCTTGCCACTTTTTATATCTGCATCCGTTTGCTTCATTACATCAATGGTTGCCTCCCAGTTTTGAAGCAGATCAGCCATTGTTGCCGGCAGTTTGGTATCTGCTTTGTTTGTGTCATACAGGTTATCGTTTATATAAAAAGCAAGTTGCGGAAAACCGTTGCGTGAATAAGAGACCAATTTCATTAGTTAGCGATTTAGGGCGCAAAATTAACAGATATAAGCCGTTTACGAAATGTTTATTTCAGGGTATTATGTTTATTATTGCATGCACAAAACCATACTATGACATCGTATAAACAGCTATTTGAGAACAACAAGAAGTGGGTGGCATCTATGAAAGCGAAGGATGCCGATTTTTTTGAGAAGCTGGCAAAAGACCAGACACCCGAATATTTATATATAGGCTGTTCCGACAGCCGTGTTCCTGCCAACGAGATAATGGGCCTTGATCCCGGAGAGGTTTTTGTGCACAGGAACATTGCCAATGTTGTGGCTTCCATCGACCTGAACGTAATGTCGGTTATTAACTATGCCGTTGCCAACCTGCATGTAAAGCATATCATAGTTTGCGGCCACTACAATTGCGGTGGTGTAAAAGCAGCAATGATGCCGAAAGATATGGGTATACTCAATCCCTGGCTGCGCAACATACGCGATGTGTACCGCCTGCACTTTGATGAGCTGAACGCCATAAAAAATGAGGATAAGAGATACAAAAGACTTGTAGAATTAAACGTACAGGAGCAGGCAATAAATGTCATCAAGACCGCTGTGGTGCAGAAGAGCTATAACGCAAACAAATATCCCACAGTGCACGGGTGGGTGTTTGACCTTAAGACCGGAGTCCTTAAAGACCTGAAAATAAACTTTGCCGAAGCCCTGAAGAACATCCAGAAGATATACGACCTGACCGGGGATTAATTTCGGACAATACACTAAGGCACGATCACCTTCTGCGCTCCCGGCTGAATAGTGAATTTTATGGTATGCTCGCAAGGATGGGCATCGCCGTCTGTTTGCATTAACCGTAAAGATGGATGTGATATGGTTATCTCCTTTCCTGTGATATGTTCTACATAACGGCTATCGGCAATGTTGCCGGTCATCGCGCGCAGGGCAATGATACCACCAAGTATCTTCGGGAACTTGCGGATGATGATAAGGTCCAGCATGCCATCTGTGAAACTGGCCATGGGTGCTATACGAAAGTTGTAGCCAAACTGCTGCCCGTTGGCCACATTCACCATAAAAGCCCGTTCGGTTATGTGCTTGCCATCCACGGTTATCTGCCAGTCCCACGCTTTATATAACCACAGATGCTTGGTCACCAGCCAGCTATACACCATCAACCCGCGACGTTCGCTTTTTGCAAACTTCTTCGATATCAGCGCATCAAACGCAACACCTGCATTGCTGATGAAAGGGCGCTCGTTTGCGTATGCAACATCCATCGCTGTAACATTCCCTTTGTTCAGCACTTTTATGGCTTCGTTAGTATCTAATGGAATATGCATGGTCCGCGCCATGCCATTGCCCGAGCCTTTGGGGATAATGCCAAGCAATGTATCGGTGCCCAGCAGGCCCTGCACCACATCATTCACAGAACCATCGCCACCAACAGCTACCACCGCATGAGCACCATTGCGCGCCGCTTCTTTGGCTAAAGAAGTGCCGTGCTTTGCAAACTCGGTATAGATCAGTTCGTGGGAATATTGTTCTTTATCCAGGTATTTGTCTATACCTTCCTTTATCTCCTTTTGCCTTTCTACGCCCGATTTTGGGTTTATGATGAACACAATGTGTTTCCTGGTCATAGTATCTGTGCTTTGAGGCTTAGGTCCATGCTCACTGCATGATGAATGATAGCGCCTACAGAAATAAAATCAACACCTGTGCGGGCATATGCTACAATGTTATCAAGGTTGATACCGCCCGATGCTTCTGTTTCATACCTGCCGCCTATCAGTTTCACTGCGTCTTCCAATTGGTCGGGTGTATAATTGTCCAGCATAATGCGGTGTACCTTACCTGTAGCCAGCACACGTTGCACATCGTCTATGCTGCGGGTCTCCACTTCAATTTTCAGGTTAAGCCCGTTTGCGTTAAGATAGGCATTGGTTTGCTCTATTGCTTTTTCAATGCCCCCGCAGAAATCTATATGGTTGTCTTTCAGCATCACCATATCATACAAACCCATGCGGTGGTTCACGCCGCCACCTATGCACACCGCCTCTTTCTCGTACATACGGAACAACGGTGTTGTTTTACGCGTATCCAATATTTTGGCAGGATAGCCTTTTATCAGATCAACATATTGACTGGTGAGTGAAGCAATACCACTCATACGCTGCATACAATTTAGGGAGAGGCGTTCGGCCTTTAATATAGTATGCACCTTGGCAGTAACCTCAAAAGCCAGTTCACCATTGGCTACTGTATCGCCATCTTTTTTGTAAAAAGTAAAAGTGGCACCCGGTTCTATGAACTCAAATATATCCTTTGCAAGATCCAGCCCTGCTATGATGCCATTCTCTTTTATCTTCAGTATAGCTTTGCCATTAGCATCCGGGGGTATGCTGGCAAGGGTAGAGTAATCGCCATTGCCCACATCTTCGTGCAATGCAGCTTCAATGAATTCTTTTGTGGTCATGTGGGTTTTATTAGAGGGTGCAAAATTAGCAAATATGAAACAGCTTGTATATTAAATATTGGTTCGGGGATATAACAAACACCCATCGCCATAGCTAAGGAATCGAAAGTTATTATTCATAGCATATTCGTACACTTTTCTCCAGTCTGCACCAACAAAAGCTGCGACCAATAACAGCAATGTAGATTGTGGCTGATGGAAGTTGGTAACCAACCTGTTTACTATCCTGAATGTATAGCCCGGGGCTATTAGTATTTGTGTGCGGGTAATGAGCTTAGCTGGCGTTTGTCCCGACAAATAATTGGCTATAGCCTGCAAAGCATCTCTTACGTTGTGTTGTTTCTCCGTTTCGTAAGGTTCCCACTGGCTCACGGCAATGCCATGCCAGTCTATAGCTGTTCCGTTCAGTAGTTTGTTGCCTATCCAGTAAAGGCTTTCCAGTGTGCGCAGCGATGTTGTGCCAACAGCAACAATTCCTTTATCCAGGTGTTGTATCAATTTGTCTATTGCGTCAGGCGTCACTTCTATCCATTCGGCATGCATATCATGCGCCGCCATGGTCTCACTCTTCACAGGTTTAAAGGTGCCCGCACCAACATGCAGCGTAACGAATGCTGTACCTATGCCTTTTGCTCTAAGGCTTTGCATCACTTCATTGGTAAAATGCAGCCCTGCTGTTGGGGCTGCAACGCTGCCTTCCTCTTTGGCAAATACTGTCTGGTAGCGGCTCTCATCACCAATTTCAGCATCGCGGTGCAGGTAAGGTGGCAACGGCACTTTGCCGGCATAATGCAATACTTCAGCAAAAGTTAGTGTATCATTATCCCATTCCAGTTGCACTATGTATGCGGTAGGTGTGCGCTCCACTATCCTTGCCGATAGGGTAAAGATCGGGTCTTCATGTACAATTTGCAGTACCATGCCATGCTTCCACTTGCTTGCTCCACCTATAAGGCACTCCCATTTCACACTATGCTTTTGCAGCATCGCAGTTTGTATATCTCCGGCCTCAGGTGCAAGACAAAACACTTCTATAGTACTGCCCGATTCTTTCCTGAACAACAACCGTGCATGCACCACCTTGGTCTGGTTAAAGACCATCAAGGAACCTGCCGGTATACGCTCTGCAATATTCCGGTAAATGTCTTCGCTGATATTCCCATTTTCATAAACAAGTAACCTTGATGCATCCCGCTCAGCAAGCGGATGTTTGGCTATCCGCTCATCGGGCAATGAGTACGTAAAGTCTTCTATGCGCAGGCCTTTGGGGTGCATCTTATCTTATTTCGGGAATAGTGATGCCGGTTATCTTCCTGTACACATCAATCGCATAAAGGTCTGTCATACCCGATATATAATCTACCAGCGATTGTACATCATGATAAATATTCTTTCCATCTGCTTTAATAGGGAACTGCGATGATACCAGCTTGATCAACTTTTTTGATTTACTATGTTCAGGGTCTAATATCGCCTGCACAAATTCTCTCAGCAACCCGCCAATAACATTATAACCGGCTATCTCTATTTCCACCACAGCTTTGTAGTTATATACGTACTTCACAGAAAACTCATTGATACGGTCTATCAGCTTCCTATCGCTTTCCGGCAGGCATTTCAGCAGGTCCCTCTCCATGGTGCCGGCTAATAGTTCCGCCTCATGCTCCATAAATATCTTCGAAAGATTTTCCACCATCAATCCTATCCAGCGGGCACGTATATACTGCACCTTCTGGTTATCGTCATTTATGTTAGCCAGTTTTTGCTCCACGTATTCACGGGTATTGTACACCTCCTGTTGGTTATCAAAGAACGGCAAAAACATTTCCTTGAACGTCTCCAGCGATATAATGTGTAGCCTGTGCGCATCTTCCAGGTCTATCACACGGTAGCAGATATCATCAGCCGCTTCGGTAAGATAAACGAAAGGGTGACGCGCATACACATTTTCGTAACCTGCAATTTTTGGTATGCCTAATGTGTTGGCTATCTGCTTGTAAGTATTCAGTTCAGGATCAAAAAAGCCCGACTTTTTAGTAGCTATCAGCCCCGTCTTTTTATTAAAACCCTCGCTCGAAGCACACGGATATTTCACCAGCGATGCCAGTGTGGTATAAGTAAGTTTATACCCTCCCGGCTCCGGCTCATTATAGCTGTTTGTCAGTACGCGCAGTGCATTAGAGTTTCCTTCAAAATATTCCAGGTCTTTGCGCTGGTTCTCGCTCATTGCATCGTGGATTATCTTGCGCGTATCACCCTCAATACCATTAAAGAATGCCCGTATCGCATCCTCACCCGAATGCCCGAATGGCGGATTACCAATATCGTGCGCAAGACAAGCAGATGCAATTACCGATGCCAGCTCATACCTGTAGAACTCAATAAAGCTATCTCCTTCATGCTTATATTTCTCTGCTATCTGGTCGCCCACAGCTTTGCCTAACGAGCGACCTACCGACGCCACCTCCAAACTGTGTGTGAGCCTGTTATGCACAAAAATGGCTCCCGGCAGCGGAAATACCTGGGTCTTGTTCTGCAGCCGCCTGAAAGCAGATGAGAAGATAATACGGTCGTAATCCCTTAAAAAAGAGTTACGTACCAAGTCATTATTTGTGATCTTATCTCCTCTTTCTCCCGTGCGCCTGGTTGTATATAGGGATTGCCAATTCATGAGGTAAATATAAAACTTCCCGCCCCAAACCCATAAGCGGGCATTAGAATTGCCTAAAATATTCAGGGCCTGGAGCT
>JBGAJU010000051.1:0-31644 GCA_044224775.1 Flavipsychrobacter sp. | reverse complement strand
CGTTTCAATGACAGGCGGTGGCGGGTATTGTGACGGAGGGACAGGTGTAAACGTTGGCCTGATGGGCTCTGCGATGGGCGTTAGTTACCAGTTATGGCGTGGTGGCACGCCTGTTGGTAGCCCCGTATCGGGTATTGGTGCAACTCTTTGGTTCGGATTACAAACAGTAGCAGGTATCTATACTGCGACCGCAACTAACGGTGCAGGATGCACCAGCACAATGAGTGGCAGTGCGACAGTTTTTACATATGTGGCTCCGGCAGTTTATTCAGTTACAGGGGGAGGTGGTTATTGTTCCGGTGGTACGGGAGTAAGTATCGGCCTTAGTGGCTCTACTATTGGAGTTACCTATAAATTATACAGGAGTGGTACCCCGGTTGCTACTATTACAGGCACAGGTGCTCCGTTGAACTTCGGCCTCTTTACAATTGCTGGAACATACACAGCAACTGCTATGGCATCGACAGGTTGTGTAAGCAATATGTCGGGTAGTGCTGTCGTTTCCATTAATCCTAATCCAACGATAAGTGCCGGAGTTACTATTGCGCCGGGCAGTTCGACAGCACTTACTGCTTCTATCTCCGGCGGAACTTGGACAAGTAGTTTACCATCTGTAGCAACGGTTGGTTCATCATCCGGTATTGTTACCGGGGTTTCTCTGGGCACTGTTGTTATCACGTATACGCTAAGCACCGGTTGCTTTGGTGTCAGGATAATGTATGTAAAACCATTCGGATATCGCCCGGAAAATATGGTGGGGGGAACTATTGAACAAGAAAATATGTCTGGGTTGGTAATAGCCCCCAATCCAACCAAGGGTTCATTTACTATTACTGATATTGTGGATGTTGCCTCATCATCTATGCTGAAAGTAGAAATTACAAACATGCAGGGGCAAATAGTATATGATCAAAACGTGATTGTAAATGATGGAACAATAAATGAAACGATCCAATTGAATAACGATCAGCCCGGTGGCATATATCTTGTGACATTGCGTTCAGGTAATAATAGCAGATCTGCCGCGATATTGTTAGAAAGGTAGCTGATTATTACTACTAATGGGGGAATTCACTTTTCTTACTTTTGCCAAATGGCTGATATTTTTCCTTTATCCGAAGGCGTATTCACTGTAGGGCACGACAAGCAATTTGTGCCGTTCAATGAGGTCATTCATGAACTTACCGACCGCCCAACAGGTTCCCTGCTTGTGGAAGTACAGCCTTTTCTTGTAGTTACGAGCAAAGATGTTATTGTATTTGATGCCGGGCTTGGATTCAAGAATAAGGAAGGCATATTGCAGATACACGATAATATCCGGGAGCATGGCTACGAACCATCAATGGTCACCAAAGTGCTGTTATCGCACCTGCACAAAGATCATGCAGGGTGCCTAGTATTCAAAGATGATAACGGGTTAATAAAAACGACCTTCCCTAATGCTGATTATTATATATACCGGCCGGAAGCTGACTTTGCCCTGAAGAAAGGAGCGCCATCGTACGTTAATGAGGATATTGAACCGCTGCTTGCTACCTCGCAAGTGAAGTGGCTGGATGGTGAACAGGGTATAATAGATGGCTACATTCACTTCATGCATTCGGGTGGACACTGCCCTGAGCATATAGTGTTTCTTATAGACGATAGCAACGACAAAGTATTTTATGGCGGCGATGAGGCGCCACAACTGAAGCAACTGAAGATGAAGTACGTTGCCAAGTACGACTATAACGGTAAAAAAGCTATGGAGTTACGTATGTCTTACGCTGAGAAGGGTAGGGCAGAAGGCTGGAAGTTCCTGTTCTATCATGATGTGAAGCATGCGGTGGCCAAACTCAGTTAATACCCGCCACGTCTGGGAGTGAAGCGGCCCCTGTGAGGTATATAGGGGTGTGGCCGACTCTCTAATCGCTTAATGAGTATTTGTTTGAATTCTCTTTCTGCTTTGGTCAGTTCGGATAGTTGTTGTGGTGAAATGATCTTCAGGAATTGGTCGTTATACTTGCGTTTTATGTCAATGACCTGTTGCTGGTAGTCCAGGTTGTCATCAAGAAACTCCCGTGATGTTTCATCATCGGCATCACGTAGATCTCGCCCAACATATTTTCTGAATATCTTATGGCGTGTATCGCGTATCTCGTCCTCAAAATCGTTATACAGCGGAATAAAATTAGCGGACTGCTGACCGGTGAGGTTTAGCCTGTCGGCAATGTAGGCCATCTTGGCAGCATGTATGCGTTCCTTATGTCCGGCGCGCTGTGCGATAGCTGTTATGCCGGTTAAAAGGAAGATCAAAACAACTGCTAAATACTTTTTCATATGCCTTTTATCTGTGCCCATTACAATTCCACAAAATCCCATCCTGTCTCGTTTAAATATTCTATAATGTCGTCATCGTCTATCTGAAGATCATTTAACTCAGTTGTTCCTTCTACTTTGTCAACATCCATGCGATACGTAGCCTGCACATAATCATGTATCTCTTTTGGCGATACAGATGCCAGCATGTTTTCGTCGCCGGGCTGCTTGGTATTGAAGAAGGTAATATACGCCCCAACGCCCATGAACAATATAAAAATTGCTGCTGCCGCCCACTGCACAGGGCGGAAAAGATAGAACTGTCTATCGGCGGTAGTTTTTACATCGGGGTTAGCGGCTTTTGCTGCTTTCAGCATTTGTGCCGGTAGTTGTTCAAAATAGCCGTCAGGTATGCTAAATGGTGCTTTCGAAGAGTCGTGGGCAATTGCTGATGCTACTATGCTGCCAGTAAGGTGCTCAAAATAGCCATCGGGAACTTTGTAGGGGATTTTTTTACTCCAATTGGTTTCTGCATCAGGCTCATCCCTTTCCGAATCGCTACCGGAAAATGCATTAGATAATTCTGTAAAATATCCATCAGGCACATGATGAGGCATAGAGCGTGGCAGCATAGCCAGGGGGCTACCCATTTCCACCAATTCCTGCATTATGCCGTTATCTTTATTCATCGCCCTTTAGATGTTTTTTTAAGGTTTAAGTTTAATCTTCTTTAAGGAAAGCCTCTACCTTTTTTACTGCATGATGATAGGAAGCTTTAAGCGCCCCAACAGACGTTCCCAGTACATTCGCCATATCCTCGTAGGGCATTTCATCATAATACCGCAAATTAAATACAACTTTTTGTTTTTCGGGCAACGATTGTATTGCCTGTTGCAACCGCCACTCGATCTTGTTCGCATCAAAATCTTTTTCAGATGTCAGTTTTTCTGTAAAGATCTCTGTATTGTCGATTGAAACTGATGAGCGTCGCTTCTGTTGCTCTATCCAGGAAAGTGCCTCGTTGGTGCCAATACGGTATAGCCAGGTATAGAGGTTAGATTCCTCTCTGAAATCGCCGAGGTTCTTCCATACCTTTATGAATACATTCTGCAGAATATCGTTGGTGTCCTCGTGCGTTACAACCATACGGCGGATGTGCCAATATAATCGCTCCTGGTATTTGCGTACCAGCTGCGTAAAAGAAGCTTCCTTTAGTTTTTCATTCCTGAAAGAAGCGACCAGCATATGATCATCCATTTTATCCGTCAGCTCCGCCATGCCGTCATTTCACTTTTGACGATATTAAGATAAGAAAGTTTAATGGGAAGGGATATAATTTCATGATAATTATATGTTATAGTTTGAAGTTAATATGTGGTGTGGTGAACGATGAAAACGACTAAATTTGGCACACTTCGACCCATGGCAAAAAGCAATAAAAATGATAAGGTTGAAAATCCTTTTGAACACCTGCAGCAAGGTGTAAATAATAATGCCGGCAATAAGTGGTATAACAACTTTGCGATACAGGCCCTGGTAATAGTGGTTTTATCAATTGCTTTCTACTGGAATACATTTAAGCACGAATATGCCCTTGATGATACTGTGGTCATCCTTCGTAACGAATATGTGCACCGGGGCTTTGCCGGATTAAAAGACATAATGACCAAAGATGCTTATTTTAGTTATTATGAGCAGCTTAAGTCCAGTAATCAGTTGTCCGGCGGGCGATACAGGCCATTGTCCATAGTGACTTTTGCGGTAGAGCAACAGTTTTTTGGCGCTGTTACCGATCCGGCGCAGGATAGTATCATTAAGTTAGGGGTAGGGTACCAGCAGGAAATGCCCTATGAAAAGAAGTTCATGCAGGAAATGCATGTACGGCACGTGGTAAATGTGCTCCTATACGCTTTAATGGGCGTTATTCTCCTATGGTTCTTAAGAAGTGTAGTGTTTAAAAGTAACCCACTGCCGGCATTTATTGCAGCATTGTTGTTTGTCATCCATCCCATCCATACGGAAGTTGTAGCCAATGTAAAAAGCCGAGACGAGATCATGTCGCTGCTCTTTATTTGCCTCACTTTTATTTTTGCGTTTAAGAGTATGCAATATGGGAAAAAGTGGTTTACAGTGGTTGGTTTGCTTAGCTATTTTCTTGCCTTTTTGTCGAAAGAATACGCCATCACACTGGTAGCATTGTTGCCGCTTGCCTTTTACCTGTTGGGCGGTGAAACAATAAAGAAAAGCCTGCTCTCATCTCTGCCGTATTTTGCTGTTGCTGTTATCTACCTGTTCATCCGCTTCCAGGTAATAGGAACCAGAGATGCACTTTCGGACAATGATATACAGATAAACCCTTACGCATGGGCTTCGGCATCTGAGAAACTGGCCACGGAGATAGCTACATCATTGAATTACCTTAAGCTGCTCATTTTCCCACATCCCTTGTCGTCTGATTATTCTTATAACCAGATACCTTATAAAGAGTTCGGTCATCCTTTGGTATGGGTTTCAATTCTGACACATCTTGCATTGGTTGCAGGGTTTTTGCTGTTCCTAAAAAAGCGGCCCATATTCAGTTTCGCTATAGCATTCTATATGCTCAATTTGCTCATGGTCAATAACTTCCTGTTCGACATAGGGGCAACAATGGGGGAACGGCTTATTTTCCATGCTTCCGTAGGTTTTGCGATCGCAATTGCCTACTTAGCGGGCAATGCGGTTCAGCACATCGGGCCGGAGCAGATAAGGCAAGGGTTAACAGCAGGTGTCATGATATTACTTGTTGTTTTATGCGGTTTCAAAACGATAGATCGTAATAAAGATTGGAAGAACGATGAAACATTGTTCATGCAGGACGTAAACACTGTACCCAACAGTTTCCTGGTAAATGCAAATGTTGCGTGCCTGCTTATCAATAGGTCTGATTTTGAAACGAATGAAAAAAAGAGAGAAGAGGAGTTGCACCGGGGAGTTGATCTTTATGGCAAAGTGATTGCTATGCAGGATAACTATGTGCTGGGCTATATGAACCGAAGTATAGGGTACTTGAAGCTTGGTAATGCCGACAGCATGGTGAAGGACCTGGATAGGATATATGTGTTGTATCCCATCCATCCGAGGTTGCCCGAGATGTATTACCGTGCGGGTATGCTGTATTACCAGCAAAAACAATATGAGCAGGCAAAAGCGGCACTGCTTATGTCGGAAAAATTGTATCCTAACGACCCGAGCCTGCAAAAGGCGCTGCAGGACGTTAATAACGCGTTACAAACGCAAAAATGATACAGAAAAAGCGATAAACTATTATATTTGGCTATCACTTATTAATAATGGCAAAAAATAATAAAAAAACAAACCCAAGGCCCCAGCCGGTAGCGGCAAAACCAAGACAGGATACTTCGGTAAAAGCTCCGGTATTCCCTGACTTTAAAGTACCCTCATGGCTCACGGATTTTAAGGTACAGGCCGTTATAGTTGCGGTGCTATCTATACTGCTTTATTGCAATACATTCAAGCATGAATATGCGCTTGATGATACCATTGTGATAGCGAAGAATGAGTATGTATATGAAGGTTTCAGCGGTATCTGGGATATCCTGACCAAGGATGCCTTTGACAGCTACTATAAGCAGTTTAATTCCAGTAACCAGTTGGCGGGCGGCCGTTACAGGCCGTTGTCTATCGTGACGTTTGCTATTGAGCAGCAGTTCATGGGCCCGATACCTAAATCCAAAGTAGATAGTGTGGTGTCTCACGCGGGGGAGGCAGGGCCGCAGGAGGAGCGGTTCAATAAGAATATGCATACCCGGCATGTGATACAGGTGTTCATATTTGCCCTGTCAATGGTGGTGTTGCTTTATTTTCTGCGCAAAGTGGTATTGAAGAACAACCCGCTCATTGCGCTGGCAACCACTGTTTTATTTGCCGCGCACCCCATCCATACAGAGGTTATAGCCAACGTAAAAAGCCGTGACGAGATCATGTCGCTGATGTTCATTTGTCTGACCTTTGTTTTTGCCTTCAAATATGAGGAAGATAAAGGGAAAAAATGGCCACTTGTTGCGGGATTATTGTGTTATTTCTTCGCCTTCCTATCCAAAGAATATGCTATAGGGCTTATCTTTTTACTGCCCCTTGCTTTTTATCTGTTCAATGATTTTTCATTGTCCAAAAGCATTGCTTCTTCACTGCCGTACTACGCCGTGACAGCGGTGTACATATTCATAAGGTTGCAGATAGTGGGCGAAATGAGCAAGGATTCGGAGCACGACATCCTGAACAACCCTTATGCGTTGGCTTCCGACACTGAGCGGCTAGCAACACAGATATCTACCACGCTCAACTACCTGAAGTTGCTGATATTCCCGCATCCGCTTTCGGCAGATTACTCGTATAATACAATACCATACAAAGATTTTAGCCATCCGCAGGTATGGCTGTCTATTATTGTGCATGTTGGGCTCATCAGGTTGTTCTTTTACTACTTCAAACGTCGCCACCTGCTTAGCTTTGCCATAGCCTTTTACCTGGTCAACATTGCGCTGGTATGTAATCTTATATTCAATATAGGTGGCACCATGGGTGAACGTCTCAGTTACCACTCGTCCTTAGGTTTTTGCCTTGCAGTGGCATTTTTCCTGAACCTGGGCGCACAGAAGATAAAATCAGAGGCTGTGGGGAAACTCGCGATGGGTGGAGGTCTATTGTTGTTGCTGGGACTTTGCAGCTTCAAGACAATTGATCGTGCCAAATTCTGGAAGAATGACGAAACCTTATTTTTTGAAGACATAAAAGTTGCCCCCAACAGTGTGTTGGTGAATGCCGATGTGGCTTCATCATATGTAAATGGTGCAGACTATATTAAAGATGAGCAGAAGAAGCGTGAAAGCATACGTAACGGTATCAGGTATTTCAGTAAAGCGATCGAGATAAATCCGGCCTTTGTATCGGGCTACCTGAACAGGGGTATGGCGCATTTTAAGCTGAAAGAGCCGGATAGTGCTATTTACAACCTGAAGAAAGTGCAGGAGTTATACCCCCGCTATCCTAAACTGGATGAAATGTTTTTCAATATTGGTGTGAACTTCTATGTTGAGAAGCGTTATAATGAGGCTATTGATTGTTGGCGGCACAGTTTAAAGTCGAATCCACAGTATCCCCAGGCGCTGAATGCAATGGCGGTAATGCAAAAGGAGGGAAGACTATAGGATTTATCTTAAAATGATACAGTTGGAGCCGCAATGCATTGCGGCTCTACTATTTTTAAACATTCCCGCAATAAAGTTAGCTTTGCATCCCGAATGAAGGCGTTTGAGCAGTTACGTATAGTATTTTTTGGTACCCCCGATTTTGCCGTTGCATCGCTGAAGGCATTGGTTGAAGCAGGCGCAAATATTGTAGCGGTTGTTACTGCGCCTGATAAGCCGGCCGGCCGGGGTATGCAATTGCAGGCTTCGGCAGTGAAGCAGTATGCTGTAAGTAAAGATCTGCCGGTATTGCAGCCTGAAAAAATGAAAGCTCCTGAATTCCTAGGGCAACTCAAAGATCTTAAAGCAGACCTACAGATAGTAGTGGCCTTCCGCATGATGCCGGAGGTTGTTTGGAATATGCCGCCGATGGGCACTATCAATGTTCATGGCTCGCTGCTCCCGCAATACCGTGGCGCAGCGCCTATTAACAGGGCTATTATGAATGGTGAAACCGAAACCGGTGTAACAACCTTTAAACTGAAACACCAGATAGATACCGGGAATATACTGCTGCAGGAAAAAGTGCAGATACTACCTGAGGACAATGCTGGTACGCTGCATGATAAGATGATGGAGGCCGGAGCTAAGCTATTGGTGACAACTGTAAAAGGGCTGGCCGAAGGTAGTTTGCAGGAAATTCCGCAGGACAATGTGGATGAAAATAGCATAAAGCATGCCCCCAAAATATTCAAAGAAGATACCGTTATCAATTGGGATAGGTCCGGTGCGGAAATAAATAATTTTGTGAGAGGGTTATCTCCCTATCCTGCAGCAATAACCAGGCTGGGTGATAAAATGATAAAGGTTTACAACATCGCGTTCAGTCCGGATGCCCATTCTGTAACTGCCGGGAAATACGAAACAGATAACAGCTCATACCTTCGCTTTTCTGTAAAAGATGGCTGGATCTATATTAATGAGCTGCAGCAGGAAGGAAAGAAACGATTGCCTGTAACCGACTTCCTCAGGGGCTTCAGGGGTTAGCGTCTATAAAATGCTGCACGGCAAGCGCATACCCGTTCATGCCCAAACCGCTGATAGAACCCACACATTTTGATGCAATAAATGATGTTTTACGGTAGTCTTCGCGTGCCAGTACATTGGAAATGTGTACTTCAACCACCGGTGTATCTATTGCACTTATCGCATCGGCAATTGCTATGCTGGTGTGGGTGTAAGCACCGGCATTTAGAATTATGCCCTGCACCTTTCCCATGCAATTATGTAAGTAATTGATAAGCTCGCCTTCTACATTACTCTGGTAGTAGGTCAAATTCACAGAGGGGAAACGCTTCTTCAGTTCTTCAAAATATTGCTCAAAGCTCAGGCTGCCATAAATATGTGGCTCCCGCTTGCCCAGCAGGTTCAGGTTCGGTCCGTTGATGATGGCCAGTTGAAGCATGATGCAAGATAAGGACTAAGTTGATAAGTTGATTGGTTGATAAGTTGGCCGTTATGTTTCTCTTATTTTGGTAATTTGCACATTGCCGCATTATCGAATTGGCGCATTAATTTAATGTGGGAAGCATATTTAAAAGGTTTTAAGGCTTATTTGCAACTGGAGCGCTCTATGTCGGACAATACCATAGAGGCCTACCTGCATGATGTAGCCATGCTTCGTGACCATGTACATGATGCATATCCCGGCACCCCCGTAGAGGGTATTCAGTTGGATCATCTGCAGTCGCTCATGGCCGCAATTTATGATCTTGAATTATCCGCTGCAACGCAGGCAAGGGTGTTGAGTGGCGTTAAGTCCTTTTTTCGCTATTTATTGTTGGAGGAAGTCATCAGGCGAGATCCTACAGAACTGTTGGATGCACCAAAGCTCAAACGCAAGTTGCCACATGTACTGAGCCTCGCTGAAATCGACAAGATCCTTGCTTCCATCGATCACAGCACCCCCGAAGGAACGCGTAATCACGCACTCCTTGAAACAATGTATAGCTGTGGTTTGCGTGTAAGTGAGGTCATTAGCCTGCAGCTAACTAATCTTTACCTTGATGTTGGCTTTATTAAAGTAATAGGCAAAGGCAATAAAGAGCGGCTGGTGCCCATAGGGGACGAGGCTGTAGAGCACATCCAGCTCTATCGCGGTCACGTACGTAATCATTTACCACTTATAAAGAAAGGTAGCGAAGATATCCTTTTCCTAAACCGCAGGGGTGGGGCACTATCACGCGTAATGGTGTTTATGATATTAAAAGATCTTGCGCAAAAAGCAGGGATCAAACAAAGCGTGCATCCGCACACACTACGGCACTCGTTTGCGACCCATCTTGTAGAAGGCGGCGCAGACCTCCGCGCAGTTCAGGAAATGATGGGGCATAAGAGTATTACAACAACAGAAATATATACACACCTGGACCGCGGTTACCTGCGGCAAACGCTGGAGAAATATCATCCGAGATTCAAATAGCAATATGGCAAAAGGAATTGATAAAACTAACAGATACCACGCCAAAGACCGAAAATCATGGCGCAAATGGCTGGAAAAGAACCACCAGGTCAGCACAGGTGTTTGGCTTGTTTATTATAAAAAGGACAGTGGCAAAACGCGGGTAGAATATGCCCATGCTGTAGAGGAAGCGCTTTGCTTTGGCTGGATAGACAGCACCTTTAACCCGATAGATGAGTTGAGCTTTATGCAGCTGTTCACGCCGCGTAAGCCCAAAAGTGGCTGGTCTAAACTAAATAAAGAGCGCATAGAGCGAATGATACAAGAGGGCTTTATGATGCCCGCTGGTATAGAAAAAATAGAAGCCGCAAAAAAGGATGGTACATGGGAGAAGCTCGATACAATCGAATCCTTCACAGTGCCGCCTGAGTTGAAAAAAGCATTCGCGGCAAATAAAAAAGCAGCTAAATATTTTGAAACGCTGGGCAAGACCAATAAGAAATACATCTTGTATTATGTGAATGGCGTAAAAGATGCTGCCAAAAAAGCAAAGCGGATAGAGGAGATAATAGCTGCGGCTAACCAGGGCAGAATGGCAGATAGATTTATTGTGCGAAAAAAGGTGGAATGATTTTGTTAAGTCAGTTTTAACTTTTGCCTAGAAACATTGGCATTACTTTTGTTTTAGAGACTGTTAACCTGCATTTTCGGTTCCATGCCGGTATATTATTATAAACATCTGCCTCCGGAACCTGGCGGAACAACTCACCACAAAATGAAGAAAATTGCTTTAATGCTCCTCGCAGCCTGTCTTTTTATTTTTAACAGCTGCACAAAAACCGGCCCGCAAGGTCCACAGGGCCCACAAGGTAATGCCAACGTAAAAGGCTCTAACCCGTTCAATGTCAGTTCATGGTCTTTTAATTCAGCTGAGAATGCTTACGTAGCTTCGTTTACTGACGCAGATATAACACAAGCGGTTTCAGACAGGGGAGTTGTGGAGTTGTTCTTGTTTTATCCTTCTGACAACACCTGGAGACCTTTGCCTGATATCTTAGATGGTACGCAGTTCTATTTCAGGTTCTCTACAGGTGGTTTTGAGATATACTACACAACTGTTGATGGAAGTACCCCTTCATTCCCTACCGGCACATGGACATTCAGGACAGTTGTTATCGCTCCATCGTACAAACAGGCTCATCCAAATACAAATTGGAAGAATTATAACGAGGCCATGAAGGTGCTCCAGGAAGATACTAAGGCAGCGCCCGCTACTATGGGAATCTAAGATTATTTGGTACAGATAATTGAAGGGTAAGGAAACTTACCCTTTTATTTTTGCATAGCTACCTGTTCTGATAAGTTCCTGGCCCAATTAATAATAATATTCTTTTCTTGCTCGGTAAGCACTGCTTCTTTGTGCATCCATGTGTAGCTGTCGAGTGGCATTTCTCCTTCTTCCACTTCTTTGGCAAGTTTCTTTAGTTTTTTAGCTCTCCTCTCAATATTGCGCTTGCCGAATTCCGAGAAGTTGAGCTCGTCCTTACCCTCTTCAATATGGTCATTCAGCCACCATGCGACCGGCTGTATGTTGGCATACCACGGGTAAGTGGTGTTGTTGCTGTGGCAATCATAGCAGGCTTTTTTCAGAATAGACTGCACGCTGTCCGGGATGGGGTAAAGCGCGGTTATATCATCGGCCGATACTGTGTTGGTGTTGTTCCGCTCCGGGCGAATGAACTGGATAGCGACAAAAGCTATCAGCAATATGATAAAGATCTTTTTAAGCATAAATCAGGCTTTTGTGCAAATCAGAATAATTGGTTCGGTACTAATTTAAGCAGTAATTTTCAATAACCGTATGCAACTGATATACATCATGCAGTTTTCCCGGTGGCGACGTAATTTTGTGGTATGGCAGGCGCAAAAAATAAAGGCAAAATCAATAAAGAATGGCATATTGCACACCGCATGCCTAAAAATGCCACGTTAGACCAGCGCATAGAATGGCATATTGCCCACGCCATGAATTGCAACTGCCGAGAGATGCCCCAGAGTATGAGGCTGGAAATTGAGAAACGAAAGATCAGTTAATTATATCTGAAAAACATACTTTTATCGCTGTTTTTACCTCGGATAAAGTAACTTTAGAGGCCTAAAATTAAATTATGCGAAAACCCTTTATGCGTCTTTTGGTGTGTTTGTCAATTCTGTTTAGCCAGGCAAACGCGCAAACTGCTTTCGATTCTCTGAGCCAGGCCGCCAACCGCGGAGATGTTAACAGTATGCTCCGTTTGGGTGATATGCTCCTTAATGGTTATGGCCCGGGTAAAAGTGTTGGCGAGGCTTTTCGTTGGTATATGAAAGCTGCTGATAATGGTAATGCTGAAGGCGAGTGCAATGTTGGCTATATGTATGAGAAAGGCATGGGTGTGAAGCGCGACAATTTTGAAGCAATAAAGTGGTATCGAAAAAGTGCTGAAAAGGGATTCGCGAGGTGTGAGTGCAATCTGGGCGACATGTATGAAAAAGGTAACGGCACCAGCCAGGATTTTGCGCAGGCGTTAAAGTGGTACAAAAAGTCTACAGAATCGAACTATGACTATGGCTTCCTGAACGTGGGCAGGGTGTACGAAGAGGGGCTAGGGGTTAATATAGACTTTATTGAAGCTAAAAAATGGTATGATAAAGCCGCGGCACTTGGTAATGCAGTTGCCGAGGGTAAATTGGGGGCAATGTATGAGCGTGGTATGGGGGTGAAGCCGGATACATCCCTTGCAGTTAAGTGGTACCTGAGATCTGCCGAGAAAGGGGAAGTTGTCAGCATCAATAATCTTGGGCGCATATATTACCAGGGATACAAGGGGCATCCTTCCAATTACAAGGAAGCCGTAAAATGGTTCATCAGGGCAGCGCAGAAAGACAATCCGCTTGCTATGTATATTCTCGGACAGATATATGAATCAGGGGCGGGCGATGTAAAACAAGATCTGAAAAAGGCGGCACACTATTACCAGGACGCGGCAGAAAAAGGGCATGTCAACTCGCAGTATAAGTTGGGCTTAATGTATGAAGCAGGTAATGGTGTTAAAAAGAATGATACCGTGGCATTTAAATGGTACGAAAAAGCTGCTAAGCAGCAGAATTATAATGCAATGGGCAAGCAAGGTGTGTTGCTTTATGAAGGACGCGGCGTGAAAATGGACAAGGAACTGGGCATACAGTGGTTGCGTGTAGCTGCCACCAAGGGCAAGGAAGAGTTTAGGCAATACCTCATTGCCCATGGCCTTTAATTACTACTTTTACCGGCAAATAGCATAATGAATGAAGGAAGCCATCTATGTGGTTGTGATCTTATTGCAGATAGGTGTGATTGTCTATTTTGTGAGGCGTAACAAGTTGCATGCAAGCAAAGTGCCATTAGCCGGTGTTGAGCACGAGGAGGGGAGTTTTGAGCAGCAAAGGCAGATGGCGTTGAGTGTTACCGCCACGCAGTTGAAGCTGATGATACCGGATAATATCACTTTTGTTTACGGTGTTGTTATGGACTGGAATATGGGCGATAGTAATGTATCGCTGTCGGCATATATAACCGGGGCCGCCAATTTGTACCTTGGTGGCGGTGGTGGTGTGCGTGGTGGCGGAAAAAATCCCAATGTGGGTGAGGCAGCCGTGAAATTCGTGACTATTGCCGCTGACCATATTGAGCGGGTGGTGCCCGTAGCAAATACAGACAGTCTATTGCACCCGGGCTGTATCCGGTTCTACCTGCTCACTAACAAATGCATCTATGCCGGGCAGGAGCAGGTGAAGTACCTGGATGATGGTACATCGCCATGGTTAGAGGTATTTCAGAAAGGCAATGATGTGATAGCTGAGATGCGCGGTTAATTTACTGGTTCCGATGATCCGTATAGCAACAATAGATGATCTAGAGGTGATAACTAATATCTATAACCAGGCAATAGATGCCGGTTTCCAGACGGCATTTACTGAACGACTGAATGCCGGGGAAAGGGTTGGTTGGTTCACAGAGCACAGCAGCGCTTATCCGCTTTATGTTTTTGAGCATAATGATAAAGTGGTCGGTTGGTTAAGTATCAGCGACTACAGGCATGGCAGGGGGGCATTGAGCTACGCAGTAGAGGTCAGTTATTTTATAGATAAAGATCATCAGGGTAAAGGTATAGGTACAAAATTATTGAAGCATAGTGTAGATGCATGCCGGGAGCTAGGCTATAAAACATTGCTGGCTATCATACTGGAGCCTAACATAGCAAGCGCTAAGTTATTGCAGAAAGCAGGGTTTGAGCAGTGGGCATACCTGCCCCGGATCGCCGATTTTGCAGGTGTAGAGTGCAGTCAGGTATATTACGGATTGAAACTAGGTTGAACTATTCACATTCCACATACACCATATCTCCAACAGAATGGAAGTACAGCTTGTCTGAGAACGTTTCATCAGGGAGCAACTTCTGCTTAAAGGTGAAGTCGGTTATAGCGCATCTGCCGTTCCATTGCACTGCATATAATATCATATGCACTTTGCGTGCTTTTACAAAGCCCTCGGCATCCAGATCCATCTCCCATTTTGGGGATATAATAACAGCCTTGGTAAAATCCTCTTTCCAGCAAAAGGTCAACCCTCTTTTATTGGCTTCTTTTATTGCCTGCCATTCAAGGTCTGCGTCCTGCATGCCGGGCTTTATGTCGCTGAAGCGTGTTTGATTCTGTGCAAAAGCCGGAGCACTAAATAATATTGCTACGATAAGTATAAAGTATTTATTCATCTGGCAGCGTTTGTTCCAAAGATAGAAATATTCGCAGATTACTTATGGGGTTTGATTACACCCTTCAGAGTGTTTTTTACTGTGTAATATCCGATACATTTATTACGTGACAACAGGTGGGTGCCGGTACCGTCAATGGATCGGGGTGGTATATTAATACATGTGTGGGTTAAGCCGCTTGTAAATAATTATATTTGTTGGACGCAAATGAATAGCCTTTTAATGAAGCAGCAAGTCAATTCCCTTACCGCCAGCCGTGCGTTTGCTGCTATAATGGTCTTCATTTTTCACTTCGGCCGAACGGTTGACCCGTTCAATCGGGTGGAAAGTATTTTCCTTAATGGCAACCTTGCAGTGAGTTATTTTTATGTGCTGTCTGGTTTTGTATTATATGTGTCATATTCAAATAATTATAGAGGTTATCGGGATTATATTGTTAAACGTGTTGCCCGTGTCGCGCCCGCCTATTTGCTGGGTTTGGGATTGTACATGTTGGTCTATTTCTTTATCTACAAAGCCTCTTTTAATGCTGAGATCGTCACCCAATTACTATGCAATATATTGTTTATACAAGCATGTATACCTAAGTACGCATTATCGCTCAATTTCACCGGCTGGAGCATAGGAGTTGAAATGTTCTTTTACCTCTTGTTCCCTTTACTGTTATTGTTTCAGAAAAAATCGCTAAAGTGGTTTGCCATTTCCTCGGTCGTAATATTTGCTGTAACACAGGTTGTTTTTCATCTATTTTTTAAGAACGACTATGGCAATACGTGGAACTTTTGTTTTTACCAATACCATCCCATTATGCACATCAACCAGTTTTTGATCGGTATGATCGGTGGTTATTGGTATAAGAACAGCAGTTTCACGAAGCCAAAGTTCTCATTCATGCCGTTCGTTTTGCTGGTTATAATATTGTTTTGCCTGGCATTTAAACCGGTAGGTGTGTTTTACGATGCCGGGCTGTTTGCGCCGTTATTCATGCTGCTTATAGTCAGCACAGCGAAAGATGATCCTGCCTTTCTCAATTTTAAGCCCCTGGTATTCCTCGGCGAGATCAGTTATGGTATCTACATTCTCCAGTTCCCGGTCTATGAGTTTTTGAGAACACTTAATGATAATCAACTAAAATTATCACCTCGGTCTTTCTTTTTCTTTTCGCTTGCCGGATTGATACTAGCCGCCACGCTCAGCTATTATTTTGTTGAAAAACCAATACGCGATCTGGTCGTCCGCAGCCGTAGAAAACAAGCTGTTCAATAATTTTAGACTGGAAATAGCTTTATTTTTGTTCTGTATGGCATTGTTTGGTAATGCATTAAGGGTTATGCTATTTGTTTGGTTGATGACGCCATTGGGTTTGTATGCCCAAACCAATGACCCTTTAGATGGATTTGGGATCGAGGCCAGTATATTATCGGGTAAAATAATCAGGCATTCTAAAAAGTTCACCTCCCCGGTTCCGCCAATATCCAATGCGCTGGACGTGAATTTCGTATGGCAAACCTATGGTAAGAAAGACTGGCATCAGCGGCGCAATTTCCCGGTTGTGGGCGTTGGTGTCACTTTCACAGACTATGGTAATAACCAGATATACGGCAGGTGTGTTGGTATATACCCCAACCTCCAGATACCCATTATAACGGGCAAGGACCTGGAATGGACCTTCCGCTTTGGTGACGGGCTTGGGTACGTTTCGAAGCGTTACAATACTTTAAATGCCAAAGACCCCATAGATACTGCCAATAGTGCCGTCAGCACACACATCAACGACTTTGCCATTTTCATGACCGACCTGCGCTACAATTATAACGACCACTGGCAGTTCCAGGTCGGGGTCAATTTTACGCATATCTCCAATGCAGATTATTCTGAGCCTAACCTCGGTATCAATATGGTGGGTGGCCATGTAGGTGTACGGTATTTTCCAACCAGCGCCAAGCCTAAGCCAAAAGTAAGAGATCTTGAAAAACTACCCAACAGGTGGTTGCTGCAGGCAAGGGTAAGCCTGTCTTATAAAAAGGCCCGTGCAGCGGGTAATCCTGTGTGGCCTTCTTATTTTGTTGCAGGCTTCCTCAGCAAGCGTTGGGCGGGCAAGAATAAGTTGTTCGTGGGTATGGACTATGCCTATCATGGCGATGTGTATGCTTTCCTTAAGAACTATGGTGTGCACATTGGCCACGAAAAAAGCCACTCGTGGGACGGGGCTGTATTCATTGGCAATGAGTTTCTTGTGGGTAGGGTAGGGCTGGTCACCCAGGTAGGGTATTACTACCGTCAAACATTCCTGAAGTTTGATGATATCTATGAAAAGATAGGGGGCAATGTCTATATTGTGCAGCGCGAGAAGGGGACGGTGAAAGAGGTCTTTGTGTCGGGCCTGTTGCTTACCCATTTCGTGGTAGCGCAACTGGCAGAGTTTGGTGTAGGAATTGGAATATAAATAAGTATAACCGCATGAGGCAACAGATAAATGCCCTTACTTCTACACGAGCCGTTGCAGCAATAATGGTGGTCATCCATCATTTTGACGATGGTATTTTTCCGTTCAGCTTGTCCGGCAAACTGTTTCATAGCGGCAATGTTGCTGTAAGTTATTTCTTTGTTTTGTCCGGTTTTGTATTATACATTTCCTATAATGGCCTCGATATAAGCTACACCGATTATTTCAGGCGTAGGGTTGCCCGCATAGTACCGGTATATTGGCTGGCGTTGTTACTCATGGTTCCCGTAGCGGTTCATTATGTCAACTACCAGCTGAACGCAAAAGCGCTTAAGGAGATACTCCTGAGTGTTTCCTTCCTGCAGTCGTGGGTGCCATCCTATCCGTTGGTGCTCAATTCGCCGGCATGGTCCATTTCGGTGGAAATGTTGTTTTATTTCACCTTTCCGTTCTTCCTGCTGCTACTCAACAAGAACCGCAATCTCTTTGTGAGTATCGCAGTAGTGCTTTTCCTGCTTGCGCAATACTTTCACCTAAAATATTACACCGCCCGCTGGAGCCTTCCCGACAGTATTGTGGACACAGTATTCTTCAATCCCGTAGTACATATCAGTCAGTTCCTTATTGGTATGATCGGCGGCTATATCTATGCCAACAACCGCACCCTTATGCCACGCAGCAACTGGTTGGCTGCCGGACTATTGCTATTGATTGTTCTACTGCTCATCTATCGCCCGGATAACGTAAGCTACCAGGTTGGGCTTATAGCTCCGGTATTCATGGTGTTTATCTTAAGCATTGCCGTAAACGATGCACGCTTCCTGAATATGAAATGGTTTGTATTCCTCGGCGAGATCAGCTATGGGATATACATTTTGCAGTTTCCGGTATTTAAGTTCCTAGAGAATGTTAATAAGCACCATATGCAAATACCCAACCAATATTTCTTCTTTTTGGCATTGGGTGCTCTCTTGTTTGTTTCGGCACTCTCCTACAAGTTCATTGAAAAACCACTCCGCCGCAAGATCAATTCACTAAAAACTACTCGGGTAGCCTGATTGTCCGCAGGAACATGCTGTCAGGCAGCTTCTTTTTGTTTTTGAGTAGTGAGGTCCAGGCTGTATAACCAATATGTGACCCCGAACGGATTGTCAATCTCTTTCTGCCTCTTGAAACCAAGGCTTTCATAAATGTGCCGTGCCGCATCCATCATTTCAGATGTATGCAGACCTATAGTAGTTTCCCCGGTGCGTTTGGCGTAATTGATGCAATATTCGGTAACGGTTTTGGCAATACCCTTGCCACGATGATCGGGGTGCACACCCACCAGCCTTATATAACACCAGTCGGCGGGGTAAATAGGTGTAGGGTTGCCATGCGGTACCAGGTAGGCCATGCCAATTATATTGCCGCGGTAAGCACATACATATACCTTGGCGGTATCAATAAGTTGCAGCAGCTTTTCTTCATCACTTAGGGTTGCCTGCATCTTCCCCCAGTTTTCAGGCGTCAATATCCTTGCAAACTCGCCATAGGCTGCCAGGCCTAATTCTTTAAGCTGTGTTAGGTCATTCACTGTCCCCGGGCGATATGTCAGCTCATTTATCATTGATGGTTTATTTATAGCGGTATATAATAGATAACGTATGTTATCCCTGTTTAGTACTTTTGCTGCTTTTCAAAGTTACGGGTAGTAACGTTAATATAGTGTGAAGCTATATTTAAAGTATTATGTCCTTAAGGCTGTTTGCGTCCATATTGTTGTTGCTATTTGTGGGAAATGTATCCGCACAAGAAGATGACGCATTGAGAGGATTTGGTGTCGAAGCAAACATGATGGCTGGCAAGATCATTAAGCATACCAAAAAATTCACGGCGCCTATTCCGTCACTATCTACCGCCGTGGATGTGAACTTCGTTTGGCAGACATACGGCAGAAAGGAATGGCACCAGCGCAGGCGTTTCCCGCAAATAGGCCTGGGCATCTGTGTAGGCATTTATCCAAACATACAGATACCGATAGTGCGTGGTAAAAAGCTGGAGTGGACTTTGAGAATCGGTGATGGCATTGGCTACGTAACTAAAAAATACAGCCGCAAGGCGCCAATAGATACCGTGAACAATGCGATCGGCTCTCACGTCAACGACTTTGCCATTTTCATGACCGACCTGCGCTATCATGCCAACGATCACTGGCAGCTACAAGCTGGCGTCAATTTTACACACATCTCCAATGGTTATTTCCAACCGCCAAATCTGGGTGTAAACATGGTAGGCGCGCACATAGGTGTGCAATATTTCCCACAGAGCTACAAACCCCGGCGAATTATAAGAGACGACCTGCCTAAGCTCACAAACAGGTGGTTACTTCATTTAAGGATGGGCGTAGGTTTCAATGAGGCCAATGCCAAAGGCAACCCGCACCTGCCTATATACATAGTGTCTGGCTATGTCAGCAGGCGCTACTGGAGCAAGAATAAACTATATGCCGGTATCGACTATGCCTATCACGAACCCACTTATGCCTTCTATAAAACCTATGGCATTCATATAGGCCACGAGAGCGGCAATGCCTGGGATGGCACATTCTTCCTCGGCAACGAATTCCTTATCGGCAGGGTAGGGATACTCACCCAGGTAGGATACTATTACCGTACTACATTTCTTGACTACGGCAACGATCCGCTTAACGAAAAGCTTGGCGCCAACCTCTATCTCATACAGCGTGAAAAAGGTGCAATAAAAGAGCTGTTTATTACTGCATTGCTGGTCACCCATATGGCAGTTGCCGAGTACTCCGAATTTGGAATTGGTGTAGGACTGTAGCCTCTGATACTTGGGATAGGGCCTCAAAACTGCTTTTTATGCCCAAGTCATCATTTTTTCAAAAATTGGTTGTATGTTTATTTCTAGAATTTTATATAGATGAAAAGATTATCAATTTCGTTCTTATTACTACTTCCGGTCATTGCTATTGCACAGGATGAACCTGCGGCAGAGCAGAAAAGCGGTGTAGATATAGGTGCAATACTATTTGTGGTGGGCCTCATTATCTTCATCATAGTTATTAGAAAGATATACGAGTCGAAGAGCCGTAAGGCCTACGAAAAGGAGCAAAAAGAAAAGCAAGATGCAGTACGAGAGGATTTCAATAATCCCAAATACTGGTACCAGTGCAAGAACTGTAAAGTAACGATAAGAAAGACGATCCCACCAAACAGCGCGGATTGTTTCAAGGCCGTAGACCACTTATGGACACAAATGGCTGAAGTTGGCAAAACGAAATATCTCTGTCGCAATTGCAACACGCTGATCGAAGCTAAAGCTGAACCAGTGGCAGAAAATTGCCCCGATGCAGCTACCCATAATTGGGAGCGGTTGGGGTAGATAAGTGTTTTCCTGTGTGTGGTTAGGTTTCCTTTACACCACCACACTATTAACGATCACGTGCTCCACAGGCCTGTCTCCTGCAGTGGTAGCAACATTTCCTATGGCTTCAACCACATCCATGCCACTGCTCACTTTGCCAAATGCAGTATGCCTGCTGTTCAGGTAATGGTTGTCAACAAGGTTAATGAAGAACTGACTGCCATTTGTATTGGGGCCTGCATTGGCCATAGATATGGTGCCTGCCGCGTTGCTGTTTTGTCCGGTTATCTCATCAGCAAACTTATACCCGGGGCCGCCCGTACCCCATATGTGTGGCTTGCTGTCATCCTTGCTTAGTGGGTCGCCGCCCTGTATCATAAAATTGCGTATCACCCGATGAAATTTTACGCCGTCATAAAAGCCTTCTTTGGCAAGCTTTACAAAATTAGCCACCGTAGCCGGGGTCTCATGTTCATAAAGGTCGATCACAATATCGCCTTTGTTAGTTTTCATTGTCGCTTTCATAAAAATGTCTTTAAGTAGCAGGCTATAAAAATAAATTTTTGTTCGTTTGCTTGAGAAGGTAAGTGTTACACCTCAACACCCAGTTCTTCGGCAAGGTCCTTTTCAACCCTCAGGTTATTGATGATAAAGGTCTGCCTGTCGGGGGTATTCTTGCCCATATAGTATTCCAGCAGTTTCTGTATCTGTGCATCCTGGCTTAGCAGTACAGGGTCTTTGCGTATATCCTCGCCGATAAATTGCGAGAATTCCTCCGGCGATATTTCACCCAACCCTTTGAAGCGTGTTATCTCAGCCTTCGATCCTATTTCGGCTATTGCACGCTGGCGTTCCTCGTCAGTATAACAATAGATGGTCTTCTGCTTGTTCCGCACGCGGAAGAGTGGTGTCTGCAATATGTGTATGTGATTGCCGCGCACCAGGTCCGGGAAGAATTGCAGGAAGAAGGTCATGATGAGCAGGCGGATGTGCATACCGTCCACGTCGGCATCGGTTGCTATCACAATGTTGTTGTAGCGCAGCCCTTCCAGGCCCTCTTCAATATTCAGTGCGTGCTGCAGGAGGTTGAATTCTTCGTTCTCATACACTACCTTCTTGGTAAGCCCGTAGCAGTTAAGCGGTTTACCCCGCAAGCTGAACACCGCCTGCGTCTCCACGCTGCGGCTCTTGGTGATGCTACCACTTGCAGAGTCACCCTCGGTAATGAATATGGTTGATTCCTGTTGTTTCAGGTTATATTCATCACGTCCCTTAGCAGGCGGATCATCATTCAGGTGAATGCGGCAATCGCGTAGTTTTTTGTTGTGCAGGTTAGCTTTTTTCGCACGTTCATTCGCCAGTTTGCGTATGCCCGATAGCTCCTTGCGCTCACGCTCGCTCTGCTCTATGCGCTTCTTCAGCATGTCTGCCACGCTTGGGTTCTTATGCAGGAAGTCGTCCAGGTGTTTGCCCAGGAACTCTGCCACGAACGCCTTCATGGTTGGGCCACCTTCATAAACATTCAGTGAGCCCAGCTTGGTCTTTGTTTGCGATTCAAACACCGGCTCCTGCACACGCACCGATACCGCCGCGCAGATACTCTGCCGCACGTCCGATGCGTCGTAGTCTTTCTTATAGAAATCGCGAATAGTCTTTACAAATGCCTCACGGAAAGCAGCCTGGTGCGTACCACCCTGGGTAGTGTGCTGCCCGTTCACAAAAGAGTATATGTCCTCGCCATAATCGCCGGTATGCGTAACCGCCACCTCAATATCTTCACCCTTCAGGTGAATGATAGGGTAGCGCAGGTTATCCGGATTGGTCTTCCGGGTCAGCAGGTCAAGTAGTCCGTTTTTGGATATATAATTCCTGCCGTTGAAATGTATGGTCAGCCCCGCATTCAGAAAGCAGTAGTTCCATACCTGGTTTTCCAGGTACTCATGCAAAAAGTGGTAGTGCTTAAAAACCGTATCGTCGGGCTTGAACTCCACCATCGTACCATTGTTCTCCGTGGTGTTGGTCTCTTTATGTTCTTTGATAAGTGTACCTCGCTCAAATTCAGCCATCTTCATCCTGCCATCGCGGTAAGATGCCACTTTAAAATACTTACTCAGCGCATTCACCGCCTTGGTACCCACGCCATTCAGGCCCACCGATTTCTGGAAAGCCTTACTATCATACTTGGCGCCTGTGTTTATCTTGCTCACAACATCCACCACCTTGCCCAACGGTATGCCGCGGCCATAATCGCGCACGGTAACAGTACCTTCCGCAACGGTAAGCTCAATACGTTTACCCTGGCCCATGGCAAACTCATCTATACAGTTGTCCACCACTTCCTTCACCAACACATAGATACCATCATCCACGCTGCTGCCATCGCCCAACTTACCTATATACATCCCCGGCCTCAGGCGTATATGCTCTTTCCAGTCCAAGGATTTTATACTATCCTCATTATATTGATTTTGTTCTGCTGCCATTACTTAGAGTATTAACCGGGCAAAAATCACTAAAAACAAGCGTATAGCCAAGGTGGGTTAAAAAATGTGGATAACTTGAGATAAGCTAAAAGCCATCTTTTTGTTATTCTATCGTAAAAAGTATGATAAGGGTAGAAAAGGAGGCTGGTAGTTACCAACCTGATGCCAGCACATCTGCAATGTGCATTGTCTGGATCGGCAGTTTGTTCTCATTAATATAACCTTGTATATGCATCATGCACGATACGTCGGTGGTTATCATATATTGCGCGCCGGTATCTAATGCGCTTTTCACCTTCACCTGTGCCATGCCCAGGGAAATTGGCTCAAATTTTACGGCAAAAGTACCGCCAAAGCCACAACAGGTTTCGCACTCCTTCATTTCCACCAGTTCCAGCCCATTCACGTTTTGCAGCAGTTTTCGTGGGCCGTCCTTTATACCACATTCCCGCAGAGCACCGCACGCATCATGGTAGGTGGCTCTGCCTTGCAGGGTGGCGCCAATGTTGTCCACTTTCAACACCTTGGTCAGGAATTCGGTGAACTCATACATATTACCTGCAACCTGGTTGCAAAGGTTATGATCTGAGCTATTGGCGAACATTTTATCGTAATAATTACGCACATAACCGGTGCATGAGCCGCTGGGGCCAACTATATATTCATCTTCTTTAAAATCCTGCAGGAATTTGGTTGCCACCGACTTTGCCTCCTCCCTATACCCGGCATTAAATGCAGGTTGCCCGCAGCAGGTTTGCTTGGTGTTGTAGGTTATGTTGCAGCCCAGCTTTTCCAATACTTTTACCATATTCATACCCGTTTCAGGATATAATTGGTCTACAAAACAGGGAATAAATAGCTGGACACGCATTTTTAGTCAAATCAAAATTCGGCGCTAAGATACCTAAAATGCTCAAAAGAGATTATTAGGTGGTTACGTATTATTTTTTGGCTGTATAATGATCCCATGTACATTTGGCAACTGATGCTATTATTTGTTCGCCGGTGCTATAGCCACCCTTATAGTCAGACACGAATACCACTATCGCCAGGTGGTGGCCATTAGGCAGCGTTATGATGCCTACGTCATTTGTTGCTGCTGTAAGCCCTGCATCATTAGTACCTGATGTGCCTGTTTTGTGTGCTACTACGGTTTCTTTCGGCAATTGGCCTTTTATCCGTTTAGGTGAGTTCTCACTTTCCACCATCAGCTTCATCAGGTAGTCATTGCTTTTTTGGGATAGCAGTTTGCCTTCCTGGAATAACTTTAATAGTTCCAGCATTGCAGATGGTTGGCACCAGTTATTGTATTGTACAGGCCATGCTGCGTGCATTTCAGCCTCTGTAGCCGAGAATACTATACCTTTTATTCCCAGCTCCCGGTAATATTGGTGAACAATGCGTGTGCCGCCCGCCAGTTTCAACAGTATATCGCAGGCATTGTTATCGCTTACGGATACGGCAAGCCTCAGTAATTCAGATAGTTTGATGTCTACGTCGTTGGTCGCATTTGCCAGCGGGCCCCAGGTGTCTTTTTCCAGCGCTTCTTTTTTAACATGGATCACCTGCTCAGCTTTAAGCTCGCCTTTGTCCACCATATGCAATATGTAAATTGCAAGCGGAAATTTATATACGCTTTGCATAGGGTAGTGATGGTTGTTATTCACTAAAATTGTGTTCTTGTCTTCCATGTCCATTACAGCAATACCCACTGTGGCCATATATGGAGCAATGGTCAGCTCAAGGTTCCTTTTCAATAAAGTTGCATCCGGTTCTTTGGCTGTGACATGCAGGCCCAACAAAATGTATGCCAACGCCTGTAAAAGTTTCTTCTTCATTATAGAAATATATTGGCACAATATATAGAAAAGCGCCAATATTCAGTATTAGGGTTTACTTTTGATGGTATGGAAAAGCAAGCAGAAATTAAGCCAATTCAAATTGCCGACCACTATAAAGAGGTATCAGCAATGATGCATGAGCTGCATCAGCACGAGCGCAGCCTGTTTGATAAAAGTGCATCGTGGGTGGATATTGAGAATAACTACATGAACCACATTGTCAGGATGCAGAAGGAGTGCGATGGCACCTGCCTTGTAGCGTATGTTGATGGCGTAGCGGTGGGCTTTATTTTTGGTTATGTGGAAGGGCAGGATGATAGCAGGATAGAAGTGTATTTAGGCAAAGAACTCCGCATTTCTGATGGCTTTGTGAATAAAGACCACAGGGGCAAAGGCATATTCCGGAAACTGAACCGCGAATTGGAGAAAATATATATTGAGAAGGGTGTAAGGCGTATTTGTCTTAATGTTCGTGTGAACAATACCAGAGCGCGCGCATTTACAGAAAGCGAGGGCTATGTAGTAACGAAGTTGGTTTACGAAAAGTGGCTATAATGCGCGATGGCCCCACATGGAGGCCATCGCGATCTTGATCCTTGAAGCACTATTCTGCTTCACTTTCGCTTGCTGATTCCTCAGCTTCGTCCTCGATCTCGTTCTCCGTGTCTTCAATAACTTCTTCTGATTCGGTATCTGTTCCTTCTTCAGCAGATGTTTCCTCTGATACTGTTTGGTTCTCTGCAACTGATGTTTCTTCAGCAGCAGTAATTTCTGCTGATGATTCCTGTTCTGTGAATTTGTTTTCCATAATTGTTTGTTTTAGTTGGTTGCTTATAAAATTTCTGGCAAAGTATACCCGGAATGTAACCACAACATGAACAACCAAACACTTAATGGGGAAATAACGGTGCGTTAATACTGCAGAATAACCTATTTTTGAAAGGCTTTGTTGCAGAGAAAACTAATAATCCTGTTCCTGATGAGCATCGGTGTTTTTAACGCCGAGGCGCAGTCGAATTGGTTTATTGAGGATCCGAAAGTATTTGAAGGTGGTGTCGTGCTTGGCGCTAATTTCACGCAGGTGGATGGCGATACCTATTTTGGCTACCACAAGATCGGGCTAAATGTAGGTGGTGTGGTTTACGCTCATTTTACAAAAACATTTGGAGCAAGCTTGGAACTGTTGTATTCCCAGAAGGGCAGCAGGGGAGAGTCAGTATTGGAGTCACCGCTCATTGGTACATACGTAACAAAGTATTACATGAACATCAACTATATTGAAGTGCCGCTAACCTTTCATGCCATAATACATACCATTGATGCAGAAGCGGGATTGTCGTATGCGTTGTTGGTGAGATCGAACGAATGGCTTTTGTCGGATAAGCAAGTGGTTATTGATCAGCAACGGTCAAAGTTCAACGCTACGGATCTTGAATATGTATTTGGTATTGGCAGGAGGATATACAAAGGATTACATGCCAACATCCGTTTTCAATATTCTATAACTTCAATAAGGCCGCCCGAGCGCATTCCCACAAATTACGGGTATGGCAACATTGGCCAGTTCAATAATTTGTTCAATTTCAGGGTGATGTATTTGTTTTAACTAAATTTGCGATATGCCAAAAAATAGAATTTTAAATATACTCACTATTGTTTGTTTGCTCTTCTTTGTTGCCTGCGCAAAAACGGGGCCTACCGGCCCAACCGGGCCTGCCGGTCCCAGCTATACAGGTAACATCAGCGGTCATTTGAGCTTATATGATAAATATGGCAGCCCCATACTATCAGGGTTTTCTTCGGCATCACTTGCATTGAGCAGCACAACTGCTACGTTGACGAATAATGTGCCTGTTCATCCGGACAATTCGGGGTATTATCTTTTTAAAGACATAAAAACAGGCAGTTACTCAATTGCCGTTACTGATTCGGGTTATGCAGCTACTATAGTTGGCAATATTCCCTTTGTTATTGGTACGCTGAACCAGGATATAAAACTATCGGCTATTCCTGATTCATTTATTAAATCATTTACGGCAGATACCGGTATTGCGGGCGATTATGACTCGTTGACCATATATACAGGTCAGGAGATCAAAGGGCGCAACTGTGTTGTCTTTGTTAACAGTAATGCCACAGTCAGCAATGCTAACTCAGCACATTTGCTTGCTTATGTCATACCTATTGATCCTTATATAGTTCGTACCACAGTTCTTATTCCAAGATCAGATATGCTGAATGCAGGTATTGCAGTTGGGCAAAAGATATATTTTGCAGCTTACAGCTACGTTGTAAATGATAAATCAGTCTATGTGGATTTTGCCAGCGGTAAGTCTGTTTATAATGCGGTTAATTCAAACCCCATAATAGATTCTGCAATTGTCCCTTGATTATTTAAGAGGTTCTACAGTATAACCCTCTTTTCGCAGAAGGGATATGACGCCGTTTTTGCCGTAAAGATGCCCTGCACCTACGGCAAAGAAAATAGAATTGCCATTCATTTTAGTTGCCATCCTTGGGATCCATTTTTTGTTGCGGTCATCTAAAAAGATACCCAGGTCGTTCTGTAGGTCTTTTGAGCTGCTTAACATTGTATACAGAGCTGGTAAGTCCTGCTCTTTATAAGAAGCTACCAGCTTTGTGAATTCTTGTTCGTCGCTGACATTGTTTTTAATGCCATCAATAACTTGTTTAATGACAGTGTCTATTGGAATTGTAGACAGGACATCAAGTTGTTCTTTGGGGTCTTCGAGTCCCAGAACTTCCTTATTGTCCTTCAAAGACATCTGCATGATGCTGTCTTCATAAGATACGGCATTTTCGCAACTTACGCCTGATGTGCCTATCATACTTAATAACGCTACCGGTTTCAGTTGTTCCAGCATCCCCATTTCCATTCCCAGGCTATCGTGAACGTATCTTTCTAATATTCTGTATTCCTCATTGGTGAAATAATCGCTGAGTTTCTTCCCGCTTTCATCCATCAGGCCCATAGAGGCTTTCATCATTGCGCCAACATCGTCCAGGTCCATTTCAAAGCATACCTTTTCGCTTTTATCATAACTTTCTTTCATTTTGTTGGTCCACATAAAATCATTGGCGCAGATAAGGTGGATGGTGCCAAACAGGTAAGAGGATTTCTTCAGGTCTTTGCCGCTGATGCGCCAAAGCAACGATTTGTCTTTTGGGTCGGTTTTTTGCTGGGCTATAGCAGTGCTGCTATTATTAAAAAGGGAGAGTAGAGTTGCTATGAAAGCAATGATTCGTTTCATCGTATAAAGATATGTTGATTAGTTGAACCTGAGACTTAATGATATATTTTGTAATTTCGCAATGCTACAAAACCGGGTTATCGCTTTCCTGATATATCAGGAGGGAGGAAAGTCCGGACAGCATAGAGCAGCGCACTACCTAACGGGTAGGTCCCGACTAGTCGGGAACAGACAGTGCCACAGAAAATAACCGCCACGGGCAACTGGGGTAAGGGTGAAAAAGTAGTGTAAGAGACTACGGTGTTCATTGGCGACAATGAACAGGGGTAAACCTTGCGTGCTGTAATGCCAAATAAGCGGGTGTTCGACGGCGGCTCGCCGGAATCCGTGGGTTGGCAGCCAGAGGTGCTGCGTGAGCAGCATCCCAGACAAATGATAGCCCCCTGAGCGATCGGGGACAGAATCCGGCTTACAGGTTTTGTAGTTTTTATTGCGAAAATAGTAAGGCGGTGCACAATGCACCGCCATTACTTTCCACTTCACAACTCCACATCCTTTTTGCTGTTCCCTTCTTAGTTTACCGTTATCTCGTGCGCAGCAGGCTCGCTTACTTCTTTTTTAGGAAGTGTTACCACAAGAATGCCATCTGCATACCTGGCCGATATTTTGGCAGTATCCACTTTGTCATTCAGTGTAAAACTCCTTTTGAACGACCTTCTGCGGTATTCATTCCTAAGCCATTTGCCTTCCTGCCCTTCTTTGCTTTCTTCGTTTTGCTCCACAGAGATCTGCAAGGTGTTCTTCTCCAGGTTCAGCTTGAAGTCTTCCTTTTTGTAGCCGGCTGCCACCATATGTAATTCGTAGCTGTTATCTGTTTCCTGTATGTTTACAGGAACTGCAAATGCGCTTACTTCCTCATTCAATTGGCTCCAGCCATTTTGGAAAACATCATCCAAAAATCCGCTTATGGTGCGGGGCATTACTGCATAATTTCTTTTAGTGTACATAGCTTTTAATTTTTTTCGTTTGTTTAAGCTGTTATGTACAAACTAAATACCAATGCAAAAATTAAGACAAATTGGCTGATTCTGCTTGTTTGTTGCGCCAATATGGCGCAAATTGCTTGTGAGATATCCCTAAATTGACGTATTTTCGTGATCAGCCTTTAAAATGCTCTGCTGACTTACGATCACAGTCTTAACTTCCTGGGGCAGATCGCTATCGGAAAGTGCAGATTTATAAGCTTTCTGGGCAGCATCCTCGCCATATTCGCAGTTTTCGAGAACAGATTTACGGCTGTTGCCTGAGAATGTGGCTTTTACATCCATCCATGCCCGGTATATTTTACCATCAGTGCGGGTGCCTTTTTCAGGCTCTTCGCCATATTTGGAAAGGACGTTTGCCAACTCTTGCTTTAGTTGCATGCTATCCTGCTTCATTGACTGGAATAAGGCTCTGAGGTCGCTGTCGCCATCTTTTGTTTCCTTGATGGCAGTTTCATAGCCCTCTATACGATCGTTATTGATCTTTACCAGGTCATTGATCACTTCTGCAGCATGTTCGTTGATGTTTGATGTGTTCATTTTTCTTTTTTTATCGTTAACAATGCTGATTCTGGTATAATTTTCATGCCTGCCAATTTTATTATAATAGTTTCCCCCAATAGGGGCAAAGTTTATTTATCATTAATTTCGTTCTAAATCTTTTTAGTATGCCGGGTAAACTTGTTTTTAATAAGAGTATAGTTTTGAATGCGCCTGTAAGCAGAGTGTGGCAGGCACTGGTTGATCCGGAACAAATAAAGGTGTATATGTTCGGAACGCACACAGAATCGGACTGGAAGAAGGGTAGTACCATAACCTATAGCGGTGAATGGAACGGTAAAACCTACAAAGACAGCGGCACCATAGTGGATATTATACCCGAACAAAAATTACACACCACCTACTTTAGCAGTATGAGTGGCAAAGAGGATAAGCCGGAAAATTATGCAAATGTGATCTACGATGTTGAACCTGAGAACGGGAAAACCAAATTCACCATTACACAGGATAACATTGCGGATGAAGCCCAACTGGAGCACATGGCCCAGAACTGGGGCATGGTGATGGATAGCCTCAAAAAATTAGTGGAGCAATAGACTATTGCTCCACTATAAAATGAGTTATTGTTTTAGTTGTTCCGGATTGCAGGGATAATACATAAACACCGCTTGCTATTCCGGTAGCCATACTGATTTGAGCATTGATATTCCCATTAACAACTGTTAAGGTTTGCTGATGAACCACTCTGCCCAGCACATCTGTTACCTGTATAGTCGCATCCTCATTGCTGATTCCCGGCAAAGAACCTTTGATGGTAAATGAACCTTTATTGGGGTTGGGGTAGACGTTCATATTGCTGTTAGTCTTTATGATTGGAATGCCAACAGTATTTAATGAAATAGTTACTGATGATGCCCCGCCTGTTATGCAGGGGCCATTGTCGTCAACTTTGCATTTTACCACATCGCCGTCAAATAGTATACTTGTGGTATAGGTCGCGTTCGTTGCCCCGGGCAGGGATGTGCCATTGATGAACCATTGATAAGATATGGTAGTGCTGCTTCCTGAAACACTTGCAGTGAAAGTTACAGTTTCTCCAACAGCTACATACAAGCCGGGCGATGCTGTAATGGTAACACCCAATGGGCCGGTTTTGTTTACCGTCATGGATACCGAAGTGCTTGCTGTGTCAGGGCGGGCGCAAGTTGCGCTGCTGGTGAGCCTTACTTTCACCACATCGCCGTTTGCAGGATAAAAGCTATAGGTGCTGGAAGTTGCTACAGGTAATCCGTTAACAACCCATTGGTAGGTTGGTATCGCTCCCCCGTTCATAGCAGTGGGTGTGAAATTGACAGGGGTGCCTTCACAAATACTTGTGGCCGGTAGGGTTAGCATGCTTACTGATGGGATTACAGAAGGGGTTGCCGACACTGTGGTACTATCAGGCATGTTTTTCTGACAGGTGGTTGTTGTGTTTGTGGCAGATACGGTATAGGTGCCTGTTAGTGCATAATACCCAAAATCGAGCGATGAGCCGGTGCCGGCAAACGGTCCTGCTGGTGTTGAGCCATAATAGATGAAGTAGTTCACGCCAACATCGGAATTGCTTAAACCGATGTGTGAGCCGGGATCGCCGGAGCAATATGCCCCTCCTCCGGTGATGCTGTAGGTTAACGGCAGGGCATTAATGGTGATCGTTTTTGTTGCCATACATGATGCGCCCAATGAGTAGGTAATTATCGCGGTGCCTGCCATGCCACCACTTACTATGCCAGTGGATGAACCTATTGCCGCTACCGATGGCGTGCTGCTGTACCATGATCCTAAAGGTGTAGTATCTGACATTGTAGTGGTTGCGCCGGAGCAAATGGCGCCTGTGCCCGTAATGGCAGATGGTGTTGAGGTGACAGTTATTGTTTTTGTAGCCTTGCAGCCTGTTGGCAATGTGAAGGTAATGGTGGTTGTGTCGAGCGCAATGCCGGTAACTATGCCGGTTGTTGAACCTACACCT
>JBGAJU010000050.1:0-31949 GCA_044224775.1 Flavipsychrobacter sp. | reverse complement strand
GATGTACTTGGTATTCAACATATTCAGCACTTCAATATTGAACTTGCTGATCTGGCGTTCTATCAGTTCCTGGTATATTTCCATTTTAGCAGGGTGATAACCGCCCACACATTTAAAGTAATAAGCCTGTACCGCATCATTAAATGGATCTCTTTGTGAAAAGTCAAGCACCCGGAAATAAGGGTCTTTATCGGCGAGGATATTTTTGTACGCTTCTGATTCGTGGCGGTCATTGATTTCCTGCTGGAAGTACTCTTCTGTTGGCACGTCCTCCGAGAAATTATCGCTGTTCAAATAGTTGAGTGATACTGGTAACAAGTCTATCACAACCAAAAACCCAAGTCCGGCAACTAATATCGTTGAATTGATCCTGTCTTTTATGTATGCCCACAATAAAGCTGCAGCGAGAATGATGTATACTGCACTTTTCAACGAACTTTTCATAGTAAGCGCTGCTCGATCCTCTTTAAGCAATTTTACCATTTCAGGCTGGAATTGTGCATCACGCCACCCACTGAATTCGAAGAACACGCTTCCCGCTAAGCCTAACAGGATGCAGATTCCCGCAGTTATGCCGGCAGCTATCTTCACTCCTTTCCACAATCGCGCAGAGTCTGTCTTCTTATCAAGAATTTCCTGAACAGCCCATACACCCAACAACGGGAACAGGAACTGAGGGATCACAAGAGCCATCTCCACGGTACGGAACTTGTTGAGCATAGGTACGTGGTCGAACAGGAAATAGTTGACACTCGGTAAATTTTTACCCCACGCCAGTACTATACCAATAATGGAAGCAGCCAGTATCCACCACCTATGTGGTGAGCGGATGATCACCAGGCCCAGCACAAATAAGAAACACACTATAGCACCAAAGAACACCGGGCCAGCTTGTGAGGGCTGCTCGCCCCAGTAAATAGGTAGTTTGTCTGCCCCACCACCTATTGCCTCCAATGTTTTAGGTGCCATATCGGCATTGTCAACCGTAGCGCCACCATATAAGTACGGTATCATCAGGCAGAACGTTTCGCCTATGCCACTGCTCCAACTGAACGCATAATCTTTATCGAGCCCACCGTTGGTCTTTTTATCATGCCCTGAAAGTTCGCTGCCACCGCCGCGCATTGTTTCTTTTGTGTACTCGTTGGTTGTGATCAGCGAATTCATACCCGGCCCCACGCCAACCACCCCTGCAACTAATGCAATGCCGGAAGCAAAGAAGAACTGCTTTAGCGAACCATCTTTAATAGCGGCAAAGAACATACCGATGGCAAAGCAAATGAGTATGATACCGAAATAATACATGACCTGGTAGTGGTTATTACCTGCCATAAGCGCCATAGCAACACCAAAGAGCGCAGCGCCGGGCAGCCAGTTCCCTTTATAAATGAGATAAAATCCGGCCAGGGCCGCAGGCATAAAGCCGATGGTCAGCATTTTGGTATCGTGACCAACACTGATAATTATTGCATTATACGATGCAAAAGCGTATGCAAAAGCCCCAACCACGCCCAACCACCTGTTAACACCCAACACCCGCATAAGGATGTAAAAGCACATCATGGCTATAAAAAAGAAATAAGCCGGTTTGCCTATCGCCTGTAGCGCATTTTGAACATAACTAACGTAATTTGTATTTGAACTGGCCACATACGTGGTATAGGTGGGCATACCACCGAACATGCTATTTGACCATAGAACCTCCTTCTTGGTAGAATCATGATATGCCATACCCTCGCGCGCCATACCCATCCAATGGGTATTATCACTACCCATGAACTTTTTGCCCTGCAACTGCGGATAGCAATAAAGCAATGAGCCCACCGCAAAAATGACCACAGCAAGTATATCTATTCTTATTTTCTTAAAGTCAAACTGCATAAAATGCTTATTTAGCGAAACAAAAATAAACCTTCTGCCCGCTTATCGAAATTATATGCCTAAAAAACATTTGAATACTAACGGAAAAGCCTGTGAATAAGTATAATTTGTGGGTTAATTATAGTTAACCCAACCTTATCCAGATTTCGCCGTTTCCGCTTACTTTTGCGCCCGATGCTCTCTAAAGAATTATTGCTGAAAGCCTACCGGCTCATGATGACCGCCAGGGCTATGGCGGAAATTTATGATGCCAACCGGCAGATCTGTAAATACGTGCATAGTACATCCCGCGGCCATGAAGCTATCCAGCTGGCTACCGGCTTCCTGCTGAAACCATGTGACTTTGTAAGCCCGTATTACCGCGATGAGAGCCTGATGCTGGGTATGGGTTACCGCCCATACGAACTGATGCTGCAATTGCTGGCCAAGGGAGACGATCCATTTACGGGCGGAAGGGAATATTACAATCACCCAAATATCAGGAGAGATGGTTTCCCGACCATTATTCACCAGAGCAGTGCAACCGGTATGCAGACCATACCTACCACAGGTATTGCCCAGGGTGTTCAGTATCGCGAAAAACAAAAACTATCAGATTATCCCATTCCTCCCGTTACCATATGCTCTTTAGGTGATGGTAGTGTGACAGAGGGAGAAGTTGGTGAAGCTTTCCAGTTTGCTGTGCTGAAAAAACTGCCCATCATCTACCTGGTACAGGATAATGACTGGGGTATATCCGTAAGCAGCGATGAGGCCCGCACGATGGACGCTTATGAATTTGCAGCAGGCTTTAAAGGCATGGAGCGGGTACGTGTGAATGGCAGCGACTTTACGGACTCCTATAACACCATGGAGTATACCATAGAGTGGGTGCGCAAACACCGGCAGCCAATACTTGTGCACGCAAAAGTGCCGCTTTTGGGGCACCATACCTCGGGTGTGCGCAAAGAATGGTACCGCACAGCGCAAGACCTTGCCAAGCATGGTATTGATGACCCCGGGCCAAAGCTGCGGAAAGTGCTGTTGGGTATTGAAGGGATAACAGAAGCAGACCTCGACAATATAGAAGAAGAGCAAAAGATATATGTGCAGGGCGAGTTTGATGCCGCAGTAGCAGCGCCTGAACCCGACCCCGCAACAACTGCCAACCATGTTTACGTAACCACGCCAATAACCGAGGAAAGAGGAGACCGCTCCCCCGCCGGACGTGAAAAGGTGGTGATGGTAGATGCGGCACTGCACGCTGTTGAAGAAATATTACAGGACCATCCTGAAGCCCTGTTCTACGGACAGGATGTGGGCAGGAGGCTAGGCGGCGTTTTCCGCGAGGCGGCTACACTTGCTGATAAGTTTGGCGATAACCGGGTATTCAACATGGCTATACAGGAAGCCTATATTGTTGGTTCTACCGTAGGCATGAATGCTGTGGGGTTGAAGCCTATTGTTGAAGTACAGTTCGCAGATTACATATACCCGGGATTGAACCAGCTGGTAACGGAAATTAGCAAATCGTGCTACCTGAGCTGTGGTAAATTTCCGGTATCTATGATACTAAGGGTGCCCATTGGCGCTTATGGCGGCGGTGGCCCGTACCACAGCGGCAGCGTGGAAAGCACATTGGCTACAATAAAAGGCATAAAAATAGCCTACCCCAGCAATGCCGCAGACCTGAAGGGATTAATAAAAGCAGCCTATTACGACGGCAACCCGGTGGTGATGCTGGAGCATAAAGGTCTCTACTGGAGCAAAAACCCGGGCACCGAAGACGCCAAGACCGTTGAACCGGCGCGCGACTATGTATTGCCACTGGGCAAAGGAGCCGTAGTACTTGAAGCATCACAGGAGGCAGTAGATAATGGTGAGTCAATTTGTATCATTACTTATGGTATGGGTGTTTATTGGGCGAAGAACGCCGCAAAGCAATACCCCGGTAAGGTGGAGGTGATAGACGTTCGCACAATTTACCCACTGGACGAGGAGTTGATATTTAATACGGTGAGAAAGCACGGAAAATGCATAGTATTAACGGAGGAACAACTGCGCAATTCCTTCTGCGAGGCATTGGCTGGCAGAATAGCCCAGAACTGCTTTAAAAACCTTGACGCACCGGTACAGACCATTGGCTCTTTAGACCTGCCTGCCGTGCCCATGAATATGGGCCTTGAAGCGGTGATGCTGCCAAACGCAGATAAGGTGGCTGCAAAGATCGGGGAATTGTTGGGGTGGTAAATGACATTCGCAGAAAATGGAGGTAGCTTTTGGGTGCAAGAGGTGCTCCAATATTCTTTTTTTACCATTATTTTCTTACTTTGGCTCTTTAATAAGCAATACGTACGCGGTATGATAAACAAATCGATCAGGTTAGCAGCATTAGGATTAATAAGCATTTGTGCAACAACTGCTCATGCACAGCTTACCCGCCCGGTACGCCATAATTTATACCCCTATTCAGACGCGGTTGTTTATGACAACAATGGACGCGACCTGGTAGGGTTCATCAAAAGCAACAAAAAGGAAACTGCCCGCAATGGCGAAAAAATAAGCGAATTCTCTAACGGTAAATGGGGTTATATGCAGGTAAACAATGCCCCCGTACCTTCCATTAATATACACCCTACTGCAGAAGGCAAAAAGGTTGACCTGAGCTATGCGGAGTCTATTGACGCAACAATGGCCCTCTTTAATACAAAGGATGGTGTAAAAGCCACCTGGTGGGCACGCCAGGCCAACAAACCCGAGGGCGCTTTCTTCTCGAAAAAAGTCGACCATGCACTTGATGTACCATTGGTGCGTTACGAAGAGCTTATGTCGGAAATGAACACGAAGGACTTTACCATTGTTGACTACAACGATTCGATCTACAACGATAAAGACTACGACAAACTGCTGAAGAACTACATTATAGTTGACAACTCGGTGGTAAAAGACGCGAATGATTACAAGCCACTGATAGAGTTCTTCAACAAATTTCTGTCAAGATTCACTTATGTGGAAGACCCGCTGCTGGAGAGTACTTCTTATATCACCTGTGTAACCATTAATAAGACCAAATACCTTGGCTACTTCAACGTGATACAAAATAAACTGGCCGGCCATCTGCAGGTTGCAGACCTGCAATATGAGCGGGACCTTGATACTGTTGTTACGCATGTGTTCAAAAAACTGAAAGGCAAGACTGTTTATGTATATGGCGACAACATTTTTGGTTTAGAGAAAGCCTTGTTGAAATATGGCCATTTACATCCTGCACTAACGCTTGTTCGCCGCACTACTACCGGCACAGATAAGTTTAACAGTAAAGAGAAGTAATTGATCTCACCCTCAAAAAGTACTTCATTCTTATTTAGCGGCTTATACTTTTTATTAAAAAAGTTATGCAGATAAGTGGATAAATCTCCGCTTTCAGAAGAATACTATTATTTATTTTCACTTAACCCGTAAAAATATAACATGAAGAAAGTAATGATCATAATGGGGTCGGAGTCTGACGAAAGCATTATGAAAGACAGCGCCAAATGGCTTGACTGGTTTGGCATACCCAATGAAATGATCGTGGCGTCGGCCCACAGGAATCCTGACAAAGTACGCGACCTGATGGTAAATGCACAAGGCAACGGATTTGGTGTTGTAATAGCCGCTGCCGGCATGGCCGCTGCGCTACCCGGTGTTTGTGCTGCATATACTCCGCTGCCGGTGCTTGGGGTGCCACTGACATCTGAAATAGGTATGCCGGGCGGTATTGATGCCTTATACAGCATTGTGCAAATGCCTCCGGGCCTGCCGGTAGGTACATTGGCTATCGGCAAAGGCGGCGCACGCAATGCAGCTGTTTTAGCAGCACGCATACTGGCTCTTGCCGATAATACATTGGCTGCGAAGCTTAAAGAATTCCAGGATAAAGGTTATAAGATATGATAAACCAAAGTTAACACCCTCTTAATGCCAGGTTGGCACGCTGTTTGTACTTTTATTTATTAACCCCAAAAACTACGCACTTTGACAGAAGCTATCATTAACCTAGAAACAGTAAACCCGATAGAGTTCTTCGGGGTAAACAACAGCAAATTCGAGATCTTAAAACGTAAATTCCCCCTGCTTAAGTTGTTATCGCGGGGTTCGCAAATTAAGATCTCCGGCCAACCGGACGAAGTGACCGCAGCACAAGCCAAAATAGGACAGGTGATACAATACCTGGAACGGAACGGACACCTTTCTGAGAACTACTTCTCTAAAATATTGGGAGACGAAGAACAGGATGATGTTGCGGCAGAGGAGGCCAAAGACAATGACATTCTGGTGTTTGGGCCTAATGGCAGGGTTGTGCGCGCCAAAACGCAGAACCAGAAGCTGATGGCGCAGGCATCGGAAAAGAACGACATTATTTTTGCCATGGGCCCTGCGGGTACCGGTAAAACGTATACTGCCGTTGCACTTGCGGTGCGTGCCCTGAAAAACAAGGCAGTGCGTAAGATCATCCTGACGAGGCCGGCGGTGGAAGCGGGCGAAAGCCTGGGCTTTTTGCCAGGCGACCTTAAGGAGAAGATAGACCCATACCTGCGCCCGCTCTATGATGCATTGGACGATATGATACCCAGCGACAAGCTGAACTATTATATGGCCAACCGCATTATTGAGATCGCTCCCCTCGCCTACATGCGCGGCCGTACGCTGGATAATGCCTTCATCATACTGGATGAGGCGCAAAACGCTACCGACCTGCAGCTGAAGATGTTCCTGACACGTATAGGCGCATCTGCCAAGGCTATAATTACCGGTGATATGACGCAGGTAGACCTGCCGAAGAACCAGAAGTCGGGGCTTATAAAGGCTACCCGCATACTCCAGAATATTGACGGCATAGCCCACATAAAACTGGACGAGGCAGACGTGGTGCGCCACAGGCTGGTGAAATCCATCATACGTGCATACGACAGCGATAAAGCAAGGGAAGACGAACTGGAAGCTAAAAGAGAAGCACAGAAAACTAACCAATAAGTTTTTGAGGATCAAGATCAAGTATCGTGGAGGCTGATTTCAGCCTCCATTTCCTGTTAAAACGATTTAGTGAATACAATTCAAATAATATGAAAAAAATCATTGCCATTATATGTTTGCTATTTGCAACGATCATCGCTTCCGCTCAACTGCAGGAAGGCCTGGCACTGAAATACATGGTGCAGCAGCCAACAGAGAAAACAACCAAACCACCGGTAGTTATTGTGCTGCACGGCTATGGCAGCAACGAACTCGACCTGTTTGAGCTGAAAAACATTTTCCCGAAAAACTACCTGGTTATATCGGCAAGGGCACCCTACCCTGTTGGTACGCAGGGGTACCAATGGTTTTCAATTGGCGAGGCGAACAAATCCGGGGAAATAGAGCATAGCCGCACATTGGTTGTCAAATTCATATCGGAGATAACAAGCAAATACAAAGCAGATAGGGAACATATTGTGCTTATGGGGTTCAGTCAGGGTGCCATGATGAGCTATGAAGTTGGATTGCTGACCCCCGGCCTGGTTAGCGGTATAGCACCATTAAGCGGCAGGTTGTTTGGCCATTTGAAACAGGACATAAAAGCATCTTCACCTCAATTGAAGAAGCTAAAGATATTCATTGCCCACGGCACCGCAGATGAACGGATAAAATTTGCAGAAGGCAAGGCGGCAAACGACTACCTGAAAAGCATTGGTTTGAACCCGGAATTTCATGAGTACCCGGGCATGGGGCATTCTATCAGCAACGATGTTTTAAGAGACCTGGTAAAATGGCTGCATTGATCAATGCAGTTCGCGCATTGCAACAAACTTCTTAACAAAGAACTCAGCAAAGGCTTTTTGTTCTGCGGGCATTATAAACTTCGCTTCAATAAAGTAAGCATCATTTACAGAATCCTGTGCCAGGTATTGAGCTACGCCAATGGTCTGCAGGCCATTTTTCCCGGGCTGCTTGTATATAACCAGGCTGGGCGATACCTGCTCTATGGTCAAACCGGCAGGTATTTTCAATGCAGAGTTCTCATTGCCCGCTTTGGTGTAGGTTTTCTTTGCTTCTGCAAAATAAGGTGCCGCAGCAGTAACAATACATCCTCTGCAGGAAGGTATTTCGGTATAAGTTATACCGGCACCGGTTCCGGAAGAATCATCAGCAGGGTGCAACCAAACATGAACGGTACCTTCAGGTACTGTTTCTGCCCTGCCGCGCCAACCTTTAGGTCCTGGCCACAACTGGTAGGCGGCGCCGAATATGGCTACTTTACCTGCAAAAGTGTCCAGGTCAAGACTTATGCTGTAGGGGTACTTCTCATCGGTTGTAAAAGTGTCATCATTCCTCCTGTCAACATAAGGAAGCAGTGTAAGTGGCACTTCTTTAAACCTGCTGATGTTCTTGTGTTCACGCGGTTCCGGAATGCAAATTTTACTTGATGGCTTCTCATCATCATTGCCGCACGAGGCAACAATAAATGAAACACAAAACAAACAAATAAAACAGCACAATCTGTTGACCATACTAAATTGAATCAAAAGTAATTTTATCGATTTCCCGCATTTTCGGCGCATATTTTCTGCGCACAAATGCAAAATGAATGACGTCTGCTAAGAACACAACCATAACCATAAAGGCAAAACATAAAACTTCCGAAAAATTTCTCCCAACATAATAGCATATAAATGGAACCATACAATAAAGGGTCATCCACACCCATTTACCCTTATCTTTTGATCTTGAAGCAGCCACTTCCCATGCAAAGCAAATAAGCGACGCCAGTGTAACAATTAGCCCAAACCATGCAAGCTGATAGTAGAACGGCCAACGGTATGACATAAAAAAACAACCTGCAGGAAAAAAAACAAATGAGAGGACAGTAAATAAAACAGTAACGGGTAGTCTCATAAAGCAGAACGTTATTCCATTTCACGTTTGCCTGAAAGCAGGTAGATGACCGCCATGCGAATGGCTACACCATTCTCCACCTGGTCCAGGATAATGGATTGCTTGCTGTCGGCCACATCAGAGTTCAGCTCCACGCCACGGTTTATCGGGCCGGGGTGCATGATGACGATATCTTTTTTAATGCTGTCCAGCATTTGCTTGTTCACACCATAGTAGAGGGCGTATTCACGTAGAGTTGAGAAAAGTGGCTTATGCTGGCGCTCCAGTTGTATACGCAGTACGTTGGCAACATTACACCATTCCAATGCTTTTTTCACATTGTATTCTACCCTTACCCCAAGCGAAGAGATATGTTTAGGTATCAGTGTAGGTGGCCCGGATACCGTTACCTCTGCACCAAGTTTAGCCAGGCAGAATATGTTGCTCAATGCCACTCGCGAGTGCATGATATCGCCAATAATGGTCACCCGCTTCCCTTTAAGGTTACCCAGTTTTTCGCGCATGGAGTAAGCATCCAGCAATGCCTGGGTTGGATGCTCGTTGGTACCGTCTCCGGCATTTATAATGCTGGCATCTATATGGTTGGCAAGAAACCAGGGCGCCCCGCTGGCAGAATGGCGCATCACCACCATGTCCACCTTCATAGCCAGGATGTTGTTTACCGTATCAATAAGCGTTTCGCCTTTAGACACCGACGAACCGGATGCTGAAAAATTCACCACATCAGCGCCAAGGCGTTTTTCAGCTAACTCGAATGACAGCCTTGTACGGGTAGAATTCTCGAAAAATATATTGGCAACTGTGGTATCGCGGAGTGTGGGGACCTTTTTGATAGGCCTTTGCAGAACCTGCTTGAAATTATCTGCTGTCTGAAATATCTGCTCAATATCCTGTAGGGTTAGTTCTTTGATGCCCAGCAGATGCTTTACAGATAACGACATATTAAGCGTCAAATTTAAAAATCCAAATTACAAATTCCAAATTCTATGTTTTATCCTTCAGGATCACCTCATCCTTGCCATCTTTCTCATCCCAGTTCACGATCACTTTTTGAGTAAGTATGGTATCCACGGTATGGCCTACATAATCGGGCTGCACAGGCAGTTCCCTGCTGAATCGGCGATCTACCAATACCAGCAACTCAACCTTCTTGGGGCGGCCAAAGTCTATCAGTGCATCCATTGCCGAACGAATGGTCCTGCCGGTATGGAGCACGTCATCTATCAATACTACATTCTTTCCTTCAATACTAAACGGTATATCAGTAGCTGCGGGCACCTGGATATCACGGGTATTCACATCATCACGATAAAAGGTGATATCCAACTTACCGTACTGAATGGTGGTGCCTGTTATCTTTTTCACCATTTTCACTATCCTGTCAGACAGGTAAACCCCCCTTGGCTGAATGCCAATGATTACAGAATCCTGGAAAGACTGATGATTTTCTACCAACTGGTGAGCCAAACGCTGCAGCGTTATATCCAATTGGTCGTTATTGAGCAGCGTTTTCATTACGTTTCAAAGATAATGTGAAACGAGCATGTAAAGAAGAGTTTTGCAATTAGAAAAATAAAAATCAAATGCCGGGCCCTTTGTTAGGGAGTTGCAGCGCGTTCCATCCGGCAATTAAAAAGATCATTATTTGAGGATGAAATGTAAATACAAAGGTGGCGCACCTCGCATATTCGAAATAAAATGTGGTAAATTTGCACCCTGATGAGTGAAGTTATGAGCATTTCCACCCTCCCTGCGCAACAAATCAATAATTTTTTTGAAACATATGCGGCCGCCCTCGAGCGCTACGATACGAAGGGCATGGCTTTCCTGTATAACATTCCCTGCACAATGACATCGGATGATGCTACGACTATGTTCAACGATGCCGGAAAACTGGAAGGTTTCTTCAATATGGGCGCAGGTTTTTACAAGCAATTCGGGATAGCCAAAGTGCGGCACGAACTGTGGAACAGGCGCAACCTCACCGACAAAATAGTGAGTGTAAAAGTGAACTGGCAGTATTACGACATCCAAAATAAACCGGTCTATAACTGCGATTATCATTATGTGATCAAACTGGACAAGAACAACCAGTGGAGGATAGTGCTCTCGGTATCGGTGAATGAAAAGGAAAGAATGGAGGAATGGAAGGTAAAAGCAAAAGGTGCATTCCTGGATACCATAACCGCTGCACGCAACTAACAATTTGAACGGCATGAGCAAAATCTCCACATACGAGAAACTGGTTTTTGTGGCCTATGGCTACTTCATACTGCTTGCCCTTAGCTGGCTGATGGCAAACATCATTTTTGGCGGTTTTTTGAACCCGTGGGCTTCCGGCACTATGCTGTTGTTTGGCGCACAGGCTTACTTCAGGAAGAGGCTTCCTAACCTTATTCTTGGTATACTCACAATGGGCATTTCAATTTTCTGGGTACTCGAGTTCATTTTCATGGGTCGCTCCGGTAATTTTGACCTGTTTGTGAATATTATGCTATCTCTTGCTATCATCAGTATTATTATGTCGGGCATATTAATTTTCAGCTTCACCAAACTGGCTTTCAAGGACAACCCATAATAAATACCTGCACAAAAACATTGTATCTTTAAGAAAAACAAAGCATGAATACCCGGAATAGCCTGATGCTTACCCTGTTTGCCGTACTTGCCTTCTATGCCTGCAAAAAGAAAAAGAACGACAATCCTTTTGGCAGTGTCAGGATCTCAAAAGTGGATGTATCACGCCGTGGTGCTATTACCCATCACAATATCTACTACGACAGCCATAACAATATTGACTCCATCGTATCAATTGGCGACGGCACATCCATTGGCCACAACACCCTTAAAAAGTTCCGCTATTACGGTACGTCGTTCGATATTACGGATGAGACCAACTATACTTTTACGGTATATGGTTACTCCAACGGCCTTATCTTCAAAGTGCTTATACCCGACACCGTCAGCATGATCTATACAGGTACACAACTGTCGGCAGTTGATGTATACACGCGAACAACAACCTACCCCTATTACAAGTACACCCGCACCACTTATGGCTGGAAGAATGGCGACCTTGACGCCATAACATCAGGCACCACCACCATTGCTTACAAATTTGACGCTGGCAGGAATGGCCAACCAACAGACCCACTCAGGATAGTAGACATTTTGAAATACGGGCGGTCTGTTATTAAAACCACACACCTGCCCACCGAAGTGACCCAGGGTAGCACGTGGCTCGAAAAATACTTTTATCAATTCGATGGTTCAGGCAGGATCAGCACCCTTACCAAGGTAGGCAACAACAATGGCATCAGCATTGATGATACCACTGTTTATAACTACAGCTATTATTAGCATTTCTATTACAGGTGCAACTCTTACCGAGGTCCCGCCCACTTCTCCATCTCCTTTTTAATGGCAGCAGTAACCGGCCCGTCTTTCTTAAAATACCAGTTGAGGGTCTTCTGCGTAGTAGTATTATCTTTTGAGTAGTGGAAGAACAGTATTGATTTTACCAACGGGTATCTTTCCGGCATATTTTCTAACGCGCCCGTGTACCATTTGGCACGGTTACCACCAACTGCCAATGACCCGAACTCAGTTATCATCACCGGCTTTTTATAGGCAGCTACACTATCATAGAATTTGCCGAATATCTCATCAAATGTCCACCACTTGCTCCATGGGGCAACTGTGCCGTAGTTCAGCACACCGCAACCTACATAATCCACATAATCGCCGCCGGGATAAAACTCTTTGAAGGTATATGCCGGGTGCGGGCTCCATATCCATATCACATTCTTTGCCCCCTCCTGCTTAAAAATATCATGCACATGCTGCCATGCAGCAATAAAATCCTGTGGGGCATTATTCTGTGGTCCCCAGGCATAGCGGTAACCATCGTTCATTTCGTGGCCCAGGCGCACAAACATAGGCTTGCCTATTTCTTTTGCCTGCAACGCCCACTCTTTGATATAGTTGTCGTAAGTACCCGCGGCAACTTCCTTCATACCGTTTTTATCCGGGTCTTCGGGCTTTTTGCCATCGGCATATTCCTCCTCGCCAAACTCGCTCAGCCATGGCTCCCATGTGATAACAGGTGTAGACCCCAGGCTGATGATATTCTTCACCTGCTCTGCCGGAAATTGCTCCTCTGTTTTGCTGCCCCATGCCGTATAAATATGCACTAAAGGAAAAGTAGTTGCAAGAGAATCTTCCAGCCCCACCATATTCTCGAAGCTTTCCTTCATCTCGTTATCGAAAGCACCCATAAGGATCCTTTCAGGCTTTTGCAGCATCTTTTTGCTGGAGGCATATGGGGTGAACCACTTCAGTTTGTCCTCGCGCTTTTCTTCGCGCTGCTCCACTATCAGTTTCTTCTCTATATCCTTTACCATGTCGCCGGTGGCTACCATAGCAGTTTCTATAGGCCCTTTGGACTCTTTACCCGCATGCGACAACGCATACACTATCAGCGACGATATAGCTATCGCCGCCAGCGTAGAAATGATCCTGAAGGTTATTGTTTTCAACGTATACAAAATTACTAATAAACGTTAACGAACTTTGTTGTCCAATTGTTAAGAGATAGGTTTATGCTTTAAATTTCATTGATCTTTACGCTTTCCCACGGCTCTTCCACTTTCATCCTTCGGGCTTCCAGCGCAGCATACACACCACCCGCAGCCATAATAAAAGCAAGAAAGGCAAAGCCTATCATTCCCCAGGTGCGCTCGGCGGTTGTTATCAGATCACTTTCGGGCATATAGAACTTACGATAGGTCAGCACAGCAGCCACCCCGATAAGGAATACAGCAATGTGCACCACCATCGGGCGGATGAACGGGCTTATATAACCCGTCACTGCTTTCTTGGCGGTGGGTATATAAGGTATCTCCGCATTCACAACAGCAAGCGCAAACCCCAGAAGGAACACCGGCCAACAGGCAAATTTCAATACCATGCCCCGCCAATGCAAGCCCCGCTCTGTGGCCGTATCACTTAGCCAGCGCTGCACGAACAGGTAAATAATGACCGCCATAAGCACTACAGGAACCCCATAAATAATGAACTCAGCGAACTGCATCTTTGCAGGTAATACTCCCGTAAAAAAATAGACGAACGGGATAAGCGTAAAAATGAATTGGGTTACCCCCACCAGGTAATAAGTGCCAATTGTAAAGTAAGATATGCGCTGCCAGCCGGTAAGTTTTGTAAATAGCCTGGGCAGCTCCATAAAGGTCATTTCAAACACACCCCTTGCCCACTTCAGTTGTTGTTTGCAAAAAGAACCAAAATCCTCGGGCACCAGCCCTCTGCTCACCACCACCGGGTTATAAACAGACTTCCACCCTGCAGCATGCAGCCTTATTGCCGTTATCAGGTCTTCTGCCAGGCCTATGCCATGGCCGCCTATACTCTCCAGCGCCTTGCGCCTGAAGGTGCAATTAGCCCCTATAGCCACGCTGCACCCATAGCCGTATAACGACATCTGCGTGGGGCCATAAAAAGTATAGGTTTGCTCAGCAGCACCTGCAGCGGTAAATGAGCGGTATTGGTTATAATACGCCTGCGATACCTGTACAAAGCCTATCTGCTGATCGTCGAAGTAGCCCAGTGTATGCTCAAAAAACTCGGGGAAAGGGATATGGTCCGGGTCAAGGACGAGGATGAAGTCCTCTTTAGTGAGTTGAAGCGCTTTGTTTATTTTCCCTGCCTTGGCGCCGGGCAACCCCACCAGTTCCAGCCAAACCGCACCATGCCGCTCGGCACAGGCTTTGAACTCCGGGTTTTGCGTATCGTCAAGCAGGTAGGTTGTATGGGGATATTTTATCCTGGCGCATGCCGCAAGTGTTTTTTCAAACATCTCCAACGGCTCACCCGGCGAACTGGTAGTATAAATAGCCACAGTTAACCCTTCTTTGGGTACTGCTTTCGGGGCCTTTTTAATGCGCAGGTAGTTGATCCAGATAAGTATAAGCCGGGATATGGAGTACCAGAAAGCCAGGCTTAGTAACATATAGAGCCACAAATTGCCGATATGCTCTGTACGGAACCACCAATCTGCAAAACGAAGTATGCTGATGATGCCGGTAATGACCAATACCAGCAAAATGAACCGCTCTGTTGCAGTTACCCGTTTAGCTTCTTTGAACTGCCACAGCCCTTCCCGTTTTTTGTCTGACCATCTTGGCATATGCAGTTAATGCAGATAAATTTTAATGAAGAGGCATGTTTCGGCCTTTTGGGAAATTACAAACTACCGGGGTAAACTACCGACGATAACTCATACTGCTTCTCTACCAGCCACTGCTTTTTGTCTTTCTTGCCCTTTCCATCGTAGTCATTCAGGTTTATGGCATCCAGCTCATTGATCATATCATCAAGGTTCTCATAACGCTCCTGCATATCTGCATCAGCCACGCGCTCGGACTTGTTCTTCTGAGAGTCGCGCAGCGTCACCAGTTCCTGCCTTATTTTTCCCACCCTTCTTTTAAGCTCCTCAGGTGTTTTGCAGCTGTACACCCCCTGAATTTTACCTTCTATCTCTTTAATCAGCCTGGAGAATGTAGAGGCAGTTCCCGCTTTCGCAGCCCTGTTCTTGTGCTGGAAACTCTTCTGTATACCCAGGCTGCCGTAATGGCTGCTAAAGAAGAAGGTGCTCCTGTACATGTATTTGGCCGATAGCATCCATGTTTTATCCAGGTTGAAGTTCATGGCCACCGTAGCGCTTGCAGGTACGAAGCTCTCGTTGGTAAAGTCCCTTTTTATTACATCATTGCCTGCATTATCCTTGTCGAGGTAGATGTAAGGGTTGCGTATGGTTCCATAACCAATACCCCCGCTCAGGTTAATGTTCACCACTTTCGACGGGCTCAGGTTCAATGCCACCAATGCCGAATTAATGAACAGGTTGTTGGGTGTAAAGTATGGATCATACACCCCCGCTGCATTGGGATCATTGTAGAAATAGGTTGCCAGCTCCCCCGGACTTAATCTCGTTCCAAAACTGCTCTCGGTCGAATTACTGTAACTTACACTATATCCGGCCGACAACCTGCCGCCTTTGAACTGAACTATAGGCGCCAGCCCCCATGCATAGGCGCCATATACATTCTGATTATTACCATAAGCGCTGTTCAGGAAAGCGGCCTGTGCGCTCCAGTTATTCATATGCCAGTTCAGCATGGCGGCAAACCTTGTTACCGAAATATTGGTATCCACACTCGTTTTTGTATCCATGTAGGGCACATGGTCAAGACTCAGGTCACCGTCAAAATATGCAGATATTCTTTTATTCAAAGCTAGGTTGCCACTCCAACCGATCTTGTTATTGACCGGGAACCTGACAATACCAACGCCCGCATTAAGGTGCAAGGTAGCTTCCGGGAAATACATTTTATTGCCCACGCGCACCCACGGAGCATCACCCATGTTATTATTCGTAAAGTGATACTCATCTGCTACCAGGTATAAGGTAGCATACCGGCTAAAATATTTTTCTCCTTTAATTGTTGAAATAAGCGCAGCAAGTGGCTGATTATCTGATAAATAAGCAACCTGCGCAGATACAATTGGCGACCTTGCAAAAGCTATCATATCACTCAGCTCCTGCGTTTGCGGGTTATCATTTTCCGCATTAATATCTTTATGTATATAGGCTGCAGCTTCCTTATAATCACCCTTGTAATAATTCAGCTTAGCCCTTAAAAAAGACATATTAGGATAGTCCTTACCTGCAAGTTCCATGTCCGTAAGCCGGGCTCCTGCCTCCCCTAATTTACCCATATCTAATAAAGAATGGATATAATTCAGGTTCAGGTTATCATTGCCGGGGTCTAAAGCAAGGGCCTGCTTATAGGCATTATCACTCTGACGGTTCTTATTTTGCCATAGTTTCACCTGCGCCAGCTTCCAGGTGGCATTCACATCTTTAGGATGGTTCTTAGAGTAGGTCGAATATAAACGGGAAGCTTTCCGGAATTTCTTCTTTGCGATAAACTTATCTGCCAGCTTAAAGGTATCCACATAAGAACCCTTGCTACCCTTCTGCTGTGCGTGTGCGGGCATGCAACATAAAATAATCGCAAGAAACAGTATGCTTTTTGCAATTTTACTGCAAATAGCATAACTCAAGTTGCTGTTTAACATACAGTTATACCTTTTTACCGACCTGTATCTTCCTTTGCTCTTTTACTATCCTTTCTTAACTGCAATAACTGGTCTTAAAACGTGAATAAAATAGATTAGTAAGTAACGTTTCTTTTTGCTTATTATATTGCGGGGAGCTAAGATAGGCAAATTTTGGAAAATGTGTATAACGTGGGGATTATTTTTAACCCTATAACTACTCATAATATTCGGACGCAGGAAAGCAATTGTTGTACTAAAAGCACTATTTTTACATATAAACTAAAACATACCCAAAATGAGATCTATTTACGTTATCGCCCTGTGCGTTGCTATAGGCATGGTTTGGGGATGTAAGAAAAAAAACACTACTTCCATTAACAGGTTAAAGACTGAATCATCAGGATATAATTACTTCTACGATAAATATGGAAGAATAATAAAAAAAAGCAGCGGTTCAGATGTGAAGATTTACACATATTATACCGATTCGATAATAGTGTCCGACACTGATTTGACTAAAATAATAGATAAATACTATTTGAATTCGCAAGGACTTGTTGATAGTTCATTTGAATTCTATCCCCCTCCCTCTTCTCGTCACAAATATTATTATAATTCAGAAAATTATCTTGTTAAAGACGCCTATTACGATAAGTACAATGCTATTTATAGGATTGACTCTCACATTATTGTTAATGGAAATGAGGTAGCGTACCTGATAAAATCACCTGGCACTGCAAAATATGATACTGCTTGGGTATTCACCTATGATACCAGTCTCATCAACACTATTGGAAATGATTATAAAGGGATGAATTTTTATGGGAAATCGAGTAAAAATGTTTTGGTAAAAATGGAAAGTAGTCCTGCCAACATATCTTCCACTTCGTGGTATCGGTATGAATACGACAAACAAAATAGGATCGAACTAAAAGTTACTACATACTTAAAAGGAAACCCTAACGGAGCCACGTTTACTTATTATTAACCCGCCAAACCATTTTATCCTGTAACTTTTTTTACATTTGAGCTGAATGGAAAACAGCCTCATAAAGACCCGTATAGAGCTGCTATTACTTTTTGCGCTATACCTGTTCATACTGCCATCGGCTTATATGGAGTATGATATGGGCTTCTGGCGGCAATGGGCATTATATATACATCAGCATGGGTTAAGTAATGCATATGCCCCCGGCTCCCCCATCAATTATTTCCCCGTTTTTATATATGGACTCTGGCTATTCGACCTCCTGCAAGGCACTACCGCCAATATTATAAACAACATTAATGATATAAAGATCCTTTTTGTATGTTTTGATTTTCTGCCGTTGATGGTGCTATGTGCGTTCAGGCAAAAGATATTGTCGTTCAAAATACCCCACCTTTTCCTGCTGCTCAATGTTGCCTACGTCTTCAATTCAATGGTTTGGGGGCAGATAGATAGCATTTATACCAACATTGCCTTCCTGGCTATTATCACCGCAGTGCTATACCCTGTCACCGGCATCTTGTTATACTTGCTGGCACTAAATACCAAGCAACAGGCAATAGAGTTCCTACCCATTATGTTTGCAGCGCTGCTCTTTAGCGTACGCAAGTTCAAAACTATGGTCATCGGCATTGTGGCAGCTATTGCTTTGCAGGTAGTTATTTTATTGCCATTCCTGCAAAATGGCGGCGCTGGTAGGCTGGTTGGGTTTGCGGCCAATGCCGTAGGGCTGTATCATAATCTCTCTATCTCCGCCTTCAATATTTGGTATCTCATCACCCGCGGCAACCCCTACGAGATCAAAGACACCGATACGTACATTGTATTCCCGTACCACGTTTATGGGATCGCAATGTTTGCCATTGCCGGTTTGGCAGTAATAATACCGCTATTGAAAAAAGTGTGGCACCTGCGTAAGAACAACCTGTTTTTTGATGAGCGGCACTACAGCCTGTTATTCCTCTCAACCGGTATGCTTTGCCTGTATTTCTTCTATTGCAACACCCAGATGCACGAGCGCTATGTGCATCCCGTAATCATTTTCTTCTTCTTTTATGGCGTAGCATCGGGCAATTACAAGCTCTATATACTGGCATCTATCCCCTACATCCTCTCGCTCGATAAATGCTTCTCCTACCCCAACGGCTACCTGCCCATAGTACACTACAAGATCATCTACGCATCCAAAATACTGGCATTGTGGTACACCGCGGCAGTATTTTACGGAAGTTATCTGCTGGTACAGAGTTACAAGCAATTTAACGTCAAATGAAGCTAGTCCGGTTGTTGCAGGCGCTATGGCACACAGGAAATATGATAGTGCCTTTTCAATGCCGATACTGCAGCAAAATAAAAAATATTTAAAAGCAAACACCGCCACAGCAGCGGGTTTCAGCAGCCATAAAAACCATCATGGTACTGTTACTGTACCATCATGCAAATTAAATTTCCCCACCTCAAAAACCTTGCAGAACTTTACACAGTTAAACCCCGGATTTTCCGGGACGTCCATGTTCTTTGACATACTGCTATGAAAACTTTATACCTCTTAACAGGTCAGGCGTGTTATGCCATGTGCGTACCACACTTTGTAAGGTTCTAACTTAAAAGGCAGGGTATAAATTATACCTAAACAGGGTATAATTATACCCTTTTATACCCCTTTATACCTTACAAGAAAACACATAACATAGGGCTGTAGCGCATTTCGCCATATATAAAAATAAATATCCACCCAAAACAGAGCCTTTTCCTCGAAATTATACCCTGGCTCACCCTTTTGCCACCACCCTGTCTATCATTTCCTGCGCCAGCGGGTGGTAATTTTTGCGGTACTTGGCATAGATGCGGCGGGCCATTGTAGCACCGCCCGGTGTTTTCATCATCTCCCTGTAAAGCGGCTCCAGGAATTTACGCCTGCCCACACTGCTCAGGAAATTATCCATGGCACCATAAGCCTTGGCATAATTAGCACGCACAGCCATTACATACCAAAGGTCAGCTATCTCGCTGTTACCGGTGTTGGTAAGATTGTAAGCGTTGTCCAGTTTGCTCATCTGCGCTGCAGACAGGTTATCGGGCATCTTGCGTAAAAAATGCAGCCATTCATGTGTTGTCCAATCAACTACCACCAATTGCTCTGCAGGTACACCATTCAAAAACCTCGTCCGCTGAGAATCCACTTTACCGAAGCGCTCCATTTCTGCACGCGGGCAATTGGCTGGTATGCCGGGGCCGTACACCCACTCATCTATAGTCAGTTTCTTCCTCAGTTCCGCATCGCCCTTTATCAGCGCCGTATCTAAATATTTGAGGAACAACTCGGTGGTTATGGTCTTAAATGCGTATTGGTTAAAATACTTAGCCAGGAACCTATCGAACTCATCCCTGCCCACGTTCAGTTCAATAAGCCTTAAGAATAGCGCGCCCTTTTCGTAGGCTATATCCGTAAGCCCGTCATCAGGGTCGCGGCCGGTAAGGTCAAGCTTTAACCATGTATCCCTGTTGGTGGCACCCATTTCATTTACTTCTGTAACAAGGTCCTGGTAGCCCAGTTCCCACAGCATATCGGTATAGCTTTTGCCCAGCATACGCTCGGTTATGCGGCGCTCAAAGTAAACGGTAAAACCTTCGTTCAGCCAAAAGTCGTTCCAGGTAGCGTTTGTAACCAGGTTGCCGCTCCAGCTATGGGCCAGCTCATGTGCGATCAGGTTCACTAACGAGCGGTCACCTGCAATTATGGTTGGCGTAGCAAACGTCAGCTTCGGATTCTCCATCCCACCGATCGGGAAACCCGGCGGCAGCACAATAACATCATACCTGCCCCAGCGATACGGTCCGTATAGTTGCTCGGCGGCATCTACCATCCTGCCGGCATCCGCAAGCTCCCATGCTGCTTTTTCTATCATGCCTTGCTCTGCATACACCCCCGTACGGTCATCTATCGGCCTGAAGGCAATATCGCCCACAGCAAGCGCCATCAGGTATGCAGGGATAGGCGTATCCATCGTAAAGTTGTAAATACCATCGGGGCTTTTTTCCTGCGGGTTTTCGGCGCTCATCAATGCCATAAGGCCTTTAGGGACAGCAACCTTAGCCGTATATGTAAAACGTATGCCGGGCCCGTCAGCACATGGTATCCACGAGCGTGCATATATCGATTCTGATTGTGTGAACAGGAACGGTTTTTGTTTATCATGTGTTTGTTGCGGGTCCAGCCACTGCAGCGCCCGTGCGCTTTTACCTGTTTTATAACAGATCATGACGGTTGCCGTATTCTCTTTGATGGGTATGTGCAGCGCGCTGCCAAAGAATTTCACCAATGAATCGAGCACGAACTTCACCTCATTCCCATCTACCATTACGTGGTCTATGGTAAGGTCGTAAGTATCCAGTGTAAGCTCTTTTACTTTAGCCTTGTTATTGACGGTCCATATTGCACAACCGCGTATCTGCTTGTTGTCCATATCCACCTGTATGTCAAGGTCCAGGTGTTTCATCTCAACCTGGCCCGCGTTAGACAATGTATGGATATCCTTTGCTACAGCTACAGTATCGCTCTTGCTGCTTTTAGCATTCTTGGATTGCTTGTTATTGTTGCATGCACAAAAAGCTGCAAACCCAAGCAGCAAAAATAATTTCTTCATCATATAACAGAATAAACCGTAAATGTAAGGATTTCGGGGAATACGGTTAGTTCCTCACCAACCTGAACGCATGGTTCCATTTTCCCCTCAATATTCCCGGTATGCACCACAGGATACACAACGGCTCGATAGCACGCGCACCGGTTGCTTTGCCCATGTCTTCTACTTCCCAACCAAAAATTTCAAGAATATCGTTTACCTGTTTTTTGGCGTTATCATTGTTGCCGCAGATGAACATAGTTGGCTTCTCTGTAAATCCCGGATCGACCATATAGGCATTACCAACACTATTGAACGCCTTAACGAAATGGATCTCAGGGAAACGGTTTTGCAACTGCTCCATCAACGACTCATCAGGATTGGTGAAGAATTTGAGCACCCCATTATCCGGCGGGGCATCTGCAATAGGATTTGTGGTGTCTACCACCGTTTTACCCTGCAGGTTTTGTGGCCCGGCTTCCTCTATCACCTTTGCCGCTACCGAGCCTTTTACCGCAAGCACAACCATATCGCTGAACTTTGCGGCGTCCTCAAAACTACCAACGTGGGCCTTGCTGCCCGCCTTTTCTTTCCATTCATTTAACTTAGCAGCGTCCCGCGTGCCTAAAAAAACCTGGTACCCATGCTTAAGAAACCCATTACCCAGCGCGCGTGCAACAACCCCGGAACCTATAATACCTACTTTTTTCATCCTGAAAATTTTGAGGAAAATTAAGCGAAAAAGTGAAGCAAAAAAGAACTGGACTATTATTGTTGTTTATAGCACTATTTACATAAAAAAATGCCAACCGTAAGTGGCTGGCATATCAATGGATTGTCAGCGATCATTATTCACGCATCATTTCCTCTATTACTGTTGCTATGTCTTCTGCATTCGGTTTAGAGAAATAGTCACCATCGGTTGCGTATGCAGGGCGGTGTGCCTTTGCTGTTATAGTGCGTGGCGCAACATCCAGCCAACGGTAGCCGCCTTGTTTTTCCATCACCTGCTGGAACATATAGGCGGTTGCACCACCGGGCACATCCTCATCAATAAACAAAATACGGTTGGTCTTTTCCAGCGACTGCACAATGAGATGGTTGATATCAAATGGCAGCAACGTGCGCACATCGATCACTTCGCAACTTATGCCCTGTGGAGCAAGATAGTTATTGATCGCTTCGTCAATTATACGCAAGGTGGAACCGTACGAAACTATTGTTATATCGGCACCTTCTCTAACAACTTCAGGAATACCAAATGGTATGGTGAATGAAGTAAGGTTAGTGGGTAATTGTTCCTTAAGCCTGTAACCATTCAAACACTCGATCACAATGCCCGGCTCGTCGCTTTGCAGCAGCGTATTGTACATCCCGGCGGCCTGGGTCATATTGCGCGGCACGCACACATACATGCCCCTCAGTGAATTAATGATCATGCCCATGGGCGAGCCGCTATGCCATATACCCTCCAGCCTGTGTCCACGCGTGCGCACAATTATCGGACATTTCTGTCCGCCACGGGTGCGATACTGTAGTGTCGCAACATCGTCACTAAGCGGCTGCAAGCCATAAAGTAAATAATCAAGATATTGTATCTCTGTTATCGGGCGCAGGCCACGCATAGCAAGCCCCATGCCCTGCCCTATGATAGATGCCTCGCGGATACCGGTATCGGTTATACGCATTACGCCATATTTCTCCTGCAAACCTGCAAAGCCCTGGTTCACATCACCTATTTTGCCCAGGTCCTCGCCAAAGGCAACAACAGCGGGATTTGAAGAGAACGTTTGATCGAAGTATTTGTTAAGTATCTCATAGCCATTCAATGTGGCGGCTTCTGCATCATACTCTGCCGGTACTTCGGCGACCTTCATAGCACTCCAGCGAGATTCTGAATGCAAATGCGAAGAATATTTCTCGCTATTATCGGTTTGAATATAGCTGTAGAAATTGCGCAATGCCCTTACAGCTTCAGTATCAGCAGGACAAAGGCTCAATACCTTGCGCATTGCTTGCATCACATCTTTGCGAATAGGCTCACGGATCGCACCCAATTCCTGTAAGATGCTGCCGATCGCCGGAGCATTGTCGCCGGCCTCATACACAACCTGGCCGGCAAGCCTTGTTGCATGTTGTATCTGGTCTTTTATAGGTGCGAGGAAATCCTCCCAGGCACGCTGCTTCGCCTCTCGCGTAACAGTTTTAGCTTCACTCTCTATATCAGCTACTTCTTGTTCGGTGGCTATCTTATTGTCTACCAGGAACTGGCGCATTTTTGCAATGCAATCCCATTCTTTCTCCCATTCCAGCCTTTCCTTGCTCTTATACCGCTCGTGGGAGCCTGAGGTAGAGTGGCCCTGCGGTTGCGTGAGCTCCTGCACGTGGAAGATGCAAGGTATATGCGTTTCACGCGTGCGGGCAATGCCCTGCTGGAAAGTTTGTACCAGACTGGCGTAGTCCCATCCTTTTACCGTATAGATATTGATACCACCTTTTTTCTCGTCCCACTGCATGCCTGCAAGGGCATCCGATATTGAGTTCTTGGTGGTCTGGTATTTTCTGGGCACAGATATACCATACCCATCATCCCACACGCATACGGCCAGCGGCACCTGTAGTACTCCGGCGGCATTCACGCTCTCCCAAAACAAGCCTTCGGACGTAGAAGCATCACCAATGGTACAGAAAACAACTTCATTCCCTTTATTGGTGAACTTCTCAAAACCGGTTTGCAGCTCATCAATATTGCGGTACAACTTTGATGCATATGCAAGGCCCAACGCCCTGACCATCTGGCTGCCTGTAGGTGATGTATCGCTGGATGATTGTGGTTCTTTGGTAAGATCTTTCCAATCGCCGCTTTCATCTAGCCAGCGGGTACCGAAGTGTCCATTCATCATGCGGCCGGCTGACGCTGGTTCATTCTCGGCACTCATATCGGCATATAGCTGCGCGAAGAATTTTTGCAGGTCGCTCATACCGGTAGCAAACATCAATGTCTGGTCACGGTAATAACCCGAGCGGATATCACCCGGCTTAAAACACTTTGCCAATGCTATCTGCGCCAACTCCTTGCCATCACCAAAAATGCCAAATTTGGCCTTTCCTGTAAGCACCTCGCGGCGCCCCATGAGGCTGGCTTCACGACTGGCAACAGCAAGGCGGAAATCCTCAAGCACTCCCTGCTTGAACTCTTCAAACGACAACCTTACGGACTTTGGATTTGCGGCTACTTGAGGCATAATAAAAACACTAATATTTCAACAATGTACAAAGATAACGTTATGTCGTAAAAATAGAAAATAACGCTGCGCATCGCTTCAATGCACAGACCCTATACTGGCATAAATAAAATGACTATATTTATTCCCCTGCTACAGGTATTGAAAATACCACAAACGTGGTATTCCCTGCAGGAATATTGATAACTATTTTTGACTTAACAGAAAATTACATGAAACGTTTATTTGTATTATTCTTTTTATGCGCCGCTTTAACCACACACGCACAAGTGAAACTGGAAGAGATTGTGAAGCCCGGCACCAGGCTTATTTACACGGTGAAGGCATATGGAGACACCTATGATTTTATTGTTACAGTTAAAGACCTGAAAGGTGAGTCGTTTGACTGGGAAATGACCAACTCTGCTAAGCTGCATGGCACCATTCACCACACCCCCAAGGCCTTACAGAACGCATTTAAAATGTATAATTATTTCCAAAATGAAGAACGGACACTGGATGATGTGACACTGAGCGTTTGGCTAAGCCAGAAAATCATTAAAGCGCTGATAAAGGGGGATGCGATAAAAATATGCATGAACAGCCCTACTGCCGAGCCAGCAACCATGAAGCAATTCATGGATGGGGAATACCAGGTAAAGATTGATGGCAACGGATATAAAATGCTGGACAAGTGGGTGAAGCCGGCAAAAAAAGTGAAAGACAAATGGATTGTGGACCCTACCAGTGATGACGCCTTTACCTATTACAACTCAGCTACCCTACCAATTATTTTACGGATGCACACTGACTTTGAGCTGGCACTGAGGGAAGTAAAAACTAAGTAGTTCAACTATTGTTAACCATAAAAAAGCACAAGTATGATCATTTCAGTAAATCACAAGATCAACAACCCGGGAAGTTTCTGGGCATCGGCACAAGAGAATTTACCAAAGCTGCCTGAAGCTGGCGTGAAAAGGGTGTTACAGGCATTGCCTAATAGCGATATGACCATTGCCACCTGCCTTTGGGAAGCAGACAGTATTGAAAAGCTGGATGCATACCTGCGCGATAAGGTGAAAGACTGGAGTGAAGACACCTACCACGAAGTGAACACAGCCTATGCTATCGGGCTGCCTGCATAAACGATTTACTAACCATAAACGAGCATTATGGCATACTTACTGATCGGTATAGGCCTACTCATTGTATTGATAGTGGGCCTGAAAAGACAGACAAAAAAGAAATAAGCTTTTATGAAGCAATTAGCAATTTATGGCCTGCTGCTGGTAATGCTGGTTATTGCAGGCTGCCCCGTCCTGACAAAAAATAGTATTGATAATGGCTCAACCGATGTACCATCATGGTTGCCGGGAAAATGGCAGGAGTTTGACAAAGACGGCAAGCCTAAAACATCTGCGTATTTTCTGGAAAAGGGCACCGGTAAAGGCAAGCTGAAATATTATGAGATCAAAACAGATGGCACAGTGGACCGAACCAGCGGCAAAGAAGCGATACTAAGCGGTATAGACGGTAATTTATACTTGAGCGTTTATACACCGGCTGACGATATGAGCGAAGAAGGCTATTACCTGTTCAAGCTGCGAAAGGTGAGCAATACAGAAATGGTGCTGGACGGCATTAAAGAACATGCTATTGACTATGAGGCAACGCAGGCTGAGATAAAAAAATTTATTACCAATGCCAAGGAGGATGCCGCTATATATGAAGCCACTGATTCTTATACTTATAAGAAAAAGTAGGGTCAATCGAATAGTCTCAATTGCGCACTATTCTTTTTAACGGGCAATTTTTGCTCGTGGAAGTTGGAGAGGGAGATGCCGAGCAGCCTTATTTTCTTATCTGTGAGGTCTGTTAGTTGCAGTAGTTGTTTTGCGGTAACCGTAATGGTATCTATATCGCATACAGGTTTTTCTAAAGAAAGGCTGCGGGTTATCTGCTTAAAGTCGTGGTATTTTACTTTCAGGGTCACCGTTCTGCCTTTCAGTTCGTAGCGTTCCAGCCTGTTGCATACTGTTTGGGCTATTTTATCCAGCTCGGCATGCATTTCTTCCACTTTTGTAAGGTCGTAAGCAAAAGTATCTTCCGCCCCTACCGATTTGCTTTCCCGCTCGGACTCCACTTCCCGCTCATCTATTCCGCGCACTATGTTGTAATAAAAGTGCCCCACCTTTCCAAAGTAGGCTACAAGTTCATCTTCTGTCAGCTTCTTCAGGTCGGCACCCGTATGCAGATTCATGCCTTTCATTTTCTCGGCGGTCACCTTCCCTACCCCGTGAAATTTTTCCACAGGCAGCTTTTCCATAAATTCTTCTACTTGTGCAGGTGCAATGAACGTTAGTCCGTCGGGCTTGTTAAAGTCGGATGCGATCTTGGCTACAAACTTATTGATCGATACGCCCGCGGATGCAGTGAGATTGAGCTCAGTCTTTATAGCATGCCTTATCTGCCTGGCTATCTCAATGGCAGAGCCTATGTTTTGCTTATCGCTGGTTACGTCGAGGTAAGCTTCATCCAGCGATAGCGGCTCTATCAGATCTGTATAGCGGTGAAATATCTCCCTTATCTGGTTCGACACCTCTTTATAAACAGCGAAGCGTGGATAGACGAACAGTACTTCAGGACACAGTTCCACCGCTTTTTTAGAGGGCATTGCGCTGCGTATGCCATACTTACGGGCCTCATAGCTTGCTGCTGCAACCACACCACCGCGCCCCTGTGGCGGGCCACCCACCACCAGCGCCTTGCCCCGGTATTCGGGATTATCCCGCTGCTCCACAGATGCATAAAATGCATCCATGTCTACATGGATTATTTTGCGTTGTTTCCCATCAGCCACCATACTTACCTATCATTTCAATGAATTGCCTGCGCGGTATCATCCTTGCCCCAAGGCTTTCCAAATGCTCCGTATATACCTGGCAGTCAATGAGCACAACACCCCGAGCCTTTAATTCTTCGACCCATTTCATAAAAGCAAATTTACTGGCATTGGCCTCTGTGCTAAACATACTCTCGCCAAAGAACATTTTGCCCAGTAATATGCCATATAAACCACCAACAAGTTTTCCATCTTTCCACGTTTCTGCGCTGTGTGCATAGCCCAACTTATGCAGGTCTGTATACGCTTGCTCTACATCATCACTTATCCAGGTGCCATCCATATCCTTTCGCTCCACATGCCGGCAATTCTTGATGACATCTGCAAAGGCGGAGTCCACCTTGAAATCGAATTCGCCTCTCTTCATCACCTGGCGCATGCTCTTGCTCACCTTTAGTTCATCTGGGTATAATACAAACCTCGGATCCGGTGACCACCATAATGGTGGCTCATCGTCGTTATACCACGGGAAGATACCACTCCTATATGCCAGCAAAAGCCTTTCTGTACTTAAGTCACCGCCCACAGCTAACAGGCCATCAGGCAATGCCTCGCTCACAGGCGGAAACCACACTTCTTCATCCAGTAAATGCAATTGCATGCGCAAAGATACTTACCAATTGCCCGCATAATCCAGCGGATCGGTAATATGTGTTTTCAGGTATTGGTATTTGGTGAATAGTATCTGCCTGATGTGGAGATAGTCGTGCGCTATCCAGTTGTGCAGGATGAGGCTGGCCGGAATAGGTCCAACTTTGGGATGTATGTAAACATTCGCCCAGTTAGCGTTGGTTAGCGATTCAACATACGCAATAGATTCATCACGCTCTTCAAGAAACTTATCCAGCATTTCTTTGTAATCCTTGTTCATGTAGAACCTGTCCTTTACCCATGCCTGAGGATCAATTTTGGGCATTGGTTCATTTGGCGTCTCCAATATATGTTTCACCCTGGCTCTGAAATCCTCTCGCTCTTCATCATACAAATGGCATACTATTTCCAGCAAACACCATTTTTCAGGCTGTGGTCGCCAAATGAACTGCGCCGGCTCAAAATTTTGTAACAAATTCCTGAAAACTTCCTTATTTCTGTCCAGTTCCCTGGCTATTTCTAAATTATTCATAAGCAACATATTGTGTGGTAAAAAACGTAAAGAAAGCTAAGCCTGGCACGGTTTTTTAGCTATTTTATTTTCTCCCGATTCATTAAAAACAATTACTAATTTACAAATATTTATTTAATTTAGACTGTTAATAAAATGTAATTAGCGCATAGACTGAACCAAAAAATACAAATTAACCAATAACGCATCATGAAAATAAACATTGAAGTCGAAGTAGATGACTTTACCGGCAACAACTATGAGGACCTGAGTTCGGACAGTAAACAAAAGCTAATTGCAGCAATCGGAGCGATGCTGAAAACCACAGTGAATAATGAACGGGTAGCAAAACTGAAAAAACTGTTACAAGATCTGCAAAATGAATCCGGTGGAACTGATTTTGACCCGGAAATATTATATGATCTGTTGCGCCGAGAAGATGATTAACGCATCGATATCCATGAAATATTAAACAGAGAACGAGCTGCCACAACCGCAGGTAGAGCTTGCATTGGGGTTATTGAACACAAAACCACGCGCATTCAGACCATCAGAAAAATCGACCTGCATGCCATAGAGATAGATGCCGTGAGCTGTTTTCACCAGTACTTTTATGCCTTCTATTTCGTGCAATTCGTCGTCTGCTTCCTGCTTATCAAAACCAAGCACATAGCTCAGCCCTGAGCAGCCCCCTCCCTTTACACCAACACGTAAGTAGGTTTCGTTATCAAAACCTGGCTCACTCATCAATCTGTTGATCTCTGCTACCGCGCTCGGGGTTAGTTTTACGGGGGCACTGGTCATTACGTCCATTGGAAAAGTATTTATGCAAAGTTACCAATACTTTGCAGTGCTACCAAAAGCACATGTTTACTGTATTGTTACAGTCTATGCCGCTATAAATCAACTTCAGCAAGGCGTTTCTTCCTCAAACGGTAAAGGAAGAAGGCTGTTATACCAACAATAACAAGGACAGAAATAATGGAATACCTGTCAGTGCGGGTCAGCCCGTTAAGCACAATCCATAGCATCAGGACTAAAATTGTTACAATATTGATGATCGTACAAATACGTACGATCATATTTTGCCAGCCAATGCTTTTTTTTAGCAGTGAGAATATTATGCAGAAAACATTGAGTGGAAGACCGACGAAAACAAAGAAATACAATTCCCATAATCCAAAACCAACAAGATATGCCATAATATTTAGAGCTTAATAATTAGTATCATAAAGGTAACAAGTGCGGCTTATACAGGTAATACCACAATAGTAGGGATTTAGGCCCTTTTTTATTTTTTAGATTTTAGCCTACTTTTGCAGTCCAAAAAACACATTTATGACAGGCTCATTAGAAGAAATAATAGATAGCGTATCCTCACATATGAAAAAAGCAATCTTGCACCTGGAAACAGAGATCAGCAAGATACGTGCGGGAAAAGCTACCCCTATGATAGTTGATGGCATACATGTGGAATATTATGGTAACCCTACCCCATTACAGCAGGTTGCAAACGTCACCATACCTGATGCACGAACTGTAAGCATACAACCCTGGGAAAAAAATATGCTGGGGCCTATTGAGAAAGCTATTATGGCGGCCAATATAGGCCTTACACCGCAAAACGACGGCAACTTCATTCGACTGTTTCTGCCACCTCTTACCGAAGAACGCCGCAAAGACCTGGTAAAACGCGTTTTTGCAGAAGGAGAACATGCAAAAGTAGCCGTCCGAAACATTAGGCGTGATGCCATTGAAGGTGTGAAAAAACTGCAGAAAGATGGCCTTAGTGAAGATATAGCGAAAGACGGCGAAAGCCGCATACAGGGTATTACCGACAAAAATATCGCACTCGTGGACCAGCACTGCAAGGATAAAGAAAAAGATATAATGACCGTGTAGTCGATGATCGGGAACTGAGGTCAGGTATTGAAGGTAACTATTTATTATTGCTATGGATCTTCGGGATCAAATACTGTTATTACTATCCATTCCCATCTATGCCATTCTTATCCCGCTTGAGATAATACTGAGCAACTTCAGGCATCATAAATTCTACTCGTGGAAGGAAACGTTAATGAACGTGTACCTGAACTTATTAAATTCAGGCATTGATCTGCTGCTACGTGTATTCATAGGGCTTGCCATCCTCAATTTTTGTTACGGCTATCACCTCAACATCGATTGGCATCCGGTTGTTTATTGGGTTGTGCTGCTGTTAGGAGAGGACTTTCTTTTTTGGGTAGAGCATTATGTCGATCACAGTGTGCGCCTATTCTGGGCCGTTCATGTCACCCACCACTCATCACCGGAGTATAATCTTAGTACGGGATTCAGGTCGTCGGTACTTATGCCGGTATACAAGTACTTATATTTCACCCCATTGGTATTGCTCAATTTCCAACCGGTAGATGTTGTGTTCATGTACTCTGCCACACAGATATATGGCATACTTGTACACACCCAGTCCATAAAGAAACTACCGGTCTGGATAGAGTACTTTTTTGTGACCCCCTCTCATCACCGTGTGCACCACGCAAGCAACATCCCCTACCTCGACAAGAACATGGGTATGGTCTTCATCATCTGGGACAGGATATTCGGCACTTTCCGGGAAGAAACAGCAGACGAGGTGCCACACTATGGTATAACCAGGCCTATTGAAAAGCCATTCCACCCTATTCACATAGTTACCCATGAATGGACCGAGATAGGTAGAGACCTTAAAAAGTCGAAAAGCCTGAAGGACAAACTTAATTACCTTTTCCGCCCTCCGGGCTGGAGCCATGATGGCAGCACAAGAACTTCGAAAGAACTACAGGCCGAATACTTAAAGAAAAACGCATAGGATCAAATAAATCGTTGCATGTTACGTTTATTCCTGGTATGAGGAAGTACCCGCTTATTTTAATACTCTTCTTTTGCCTCGCATCCTGCGATACACCTGAATGCACCAATCATAACCCTGTATTTGAAAAGCACGACCCTAAGAGTAATGAATATAAAACTGAGTTAGTAAAACAGCTTCTCGGGAGGAATCCTAAATGGATCGTCTATTCCATCAATTGCTATGATGAGGTTGATAGCACCCCATATTTAGTGGTAGACATTGCAAGCAAGAATCTTTGCGCTGTGGGCTACCTGGATATTACTAATTCTGATAGAATGGCTCAATTCAGAGCGGTAAAAGGAG
>JBGAJU010000049.1:0-32219 GCA_044224775.1 Flavipsychrobacter sp. | reverse complement strand
GGTCATAACTCCCGGGATCATCGGTCAGGTGCATGCTCACCCGTGCAGTTCCGCCCGATGTGTTGTTATTATTGCTGCTCTTGCTGCAGGAGTAAAAGAAAGTGGCCGCTACCATTAATACTAATGCGGCAAGTATCAGTTGCTTTTTCATATCTGATTCAGTTGTTTTTCGATACAATAAAACAACCATGCCACAGCCCCTTAAAGATCAGTACTTTAGCAATTCGTTTGAACTGCGCCAATGCACAACCACACAAAGATCGGGGCTTCTGCGATTTGTCTTTATGCCATCCGCACTATGCGCAGCTTATGATACGTAAAATAAGACACGCTCATTATAGCCAGGAATACCAGTGCCATTACCCCGCTACTTACCGCCACACCCGATGACATATGCGCCACAAATGCCGATAAGAACACAATGCCAAACCCTGCATATACCCATTCCTTCAGCCGTTGCCACACCGGGGCCACCAGCAACACCGCTCCCACTAGTTTGGCCACAGCCAGCTCCACCCTGAAGTAATCCGGGAAACCCAGCACACGGAAGGCCTCTTTTATCTCTGGCTTGGTCAGGTACATCCATGCCGATAAACACATCATCAGGCTCACAATGCCTGTCGTTGTCCAGTAAATGATCTTCATCTTTTTCATCTCATTGATTTTTTGTCAAAAGTAGATACCTTTACTATCCAAAAGATAGTACTTACCTGTTGGATAGTAGTATCCTATGGGATAGCTTACAGGCTTATGTGTCCCAACTTAAAAGATAAAGAACACACTAAAGAAACCTGCACCGCCAGTGTCAATGCGGTAAAGGATGCACTCTACGTGCTCAACGGCAAGTGGAAACTGCCACTGCTCATCGTATTGCAGGAAGGCCCGCGCCGGTTCAACGATATCCAGCGCCTCCTCGATGGCATCACCCCTAAGGTCTTGGCAAAAGAACTGCGCGAGATGGAGCTGAACGACTTCATTGTGCGCAAAGTAGATACCGGCACACCGGTGGTGGTCACTTACGAACTTACCACGTACAGCAACTCCCTCGGCAACGTGCTCAATGAGCTGAGGGCATGGGGTTTGCAACACCGCAAGCGCATTATAACCAACATGAAAAAAAGATCAAAAGCGTAGACAAGATCCCCTTCCCCGGGCAATGTGTCCGCACCCGTTGTACCGGATATTTTATCCGGTACTGCCAATAAAACTCCTTCTCCGAAGGCATTCAAAGAACTGCAGCACAAAACATGATGGCGCCTTTTTTATACCGTAGATGCCAATCCCATCAGTAAAATAGAATACCGACAGCTGTACAAAGCTATTAGCTAAACCAAGTTCCGGATAGGGAGAAAAACCAGCGCCATGGCGCTTAGTAGCGCTCTGCGGAACACAACACCACAGCGTAGAGCTAACCCAAAGTCATGCGGAGCAATTTGACTTTGGGCGGCACTTTCTTTGCTACTTTCTTTTTGCTGCAGAACTTCTCTCATGAATGCCATTGAAAAAGACATCAACTAATGAATAAAAGAAAGTAGACTCGCGCCGATGACGCAAAACGAGCGAAACTCTACAAATGCTAAATAGTGCGCAGTGAGACTCGCAGACATCGGGCGGTATAGTCGATGATTCGCAACAAAATATACCGCAAAACAAAAAATATAAAAAACAACACCTTCTGAAACCCCTTCCCACAAAGGGTTTCAACATCATCAATACCATCATGGTACTGTTACTGTACCATCATGCAAAATATATTTTTCTGTCGCTCCAACCCCTCGTAACTTTACACAGTTCCGGCTTTTTTCCGGGGCACAAGTTCTTTGATGTACGGTTCAGGCAATTTTATTTCGGGATTGACCCACCGGTAAAATAGCCCCCCCCCGCGAAGCGGGCAAGAATATGCAGGAAGTGAGCAAAAAAAGCACATGAAGTGCGCAACAGTGAGCAATAAGTGAGCAAGATTTCTAGCGCAATTAAATGGTTATCAGGCGCTTAATCGTTCTAAGAGGAATTTTTGAAGAAAATGAGCAATGTCCGCATAAAAAAGGGAGCAATTTTAGTTGCTCCCTTGCATAATTCACTTGGCAGGTTAAAACCCGTTGAATATCACCTTGCCGGTAGCCACATCATACATTGCCGCAGCAACACCTACCTTGCCGCTTTTCACCAGTTCACTGATGATAGTACTCCGCTGCCTGATCTCTGCCATCGCGTATTCCACATTGAATTTGGTAACGGCCGCCACGTAGTCATAGTTACTGCTGCTCCGCTCCGCCGGGAAAAGCGCATTGGCCATCTCAACAGCAGGCTCTATGCGGTGCATCAGCTCAGAAAGGTAGCCCAGCTTCACATTGTCGCAGGCACCTTTAATAGCGCCGCAATTAGTATGCCCCATTACCAATATAAGGCTTGCGCCCGCCACTGCCGTAGCAAACTCAAGGCTGCCCAAAATGCCGTCTGTTACCACATTGCCCGCTATTCGGATACTGAATATATCCCCCACTCCCTGGTCAAAAATGAGTTCTGCAGATGTTCGCGAGTCCATGCAACTCAGTATTACTGCATAGGGTGTTTGCAGGTCTTTGGTCAGGTCCACTTCAATAAGCAGGTCCTTATTCTGCGGCATATTATTAAGGAAACGGAAGTTACCTTCTTTTAGCCGCAGCAGCGCTTCTTCAGGAGTTACTACTTCGTTCTTTGCCAGGTCTGTCATGTTGTTATTTCTGATTGGTTATTGTTGGGTTGTTTGCCTAATTGTTTCAATAATTTTTTATGATCACCAGCCGTGCGATGTGGCATATCATCATCATCAAGAAAACGGTGCATTAATTCCCTCACCGATATGGTTGCCGGCAGGTTATACGAATTATGGAATCCTGTCAATGACACTTTGATATCCCGTTCCTTTGAACCCACCGATTGGAATTCCCTGATGAGGTCCAACACATCGAAATCCATATACTTTGTATGCGTAGCATCGATGATCACATGTGTATGTGCAGGCAGTTTATCCAGTGTTTCCTTGATACTGGCTTTGTTCAGGAAGGTCACCTCCTGCGACAGTGTGATTTTAATTAACTCCCCATGCCTGAAGGTGCTGCGCTGGTAATAGTATGGTATGCGCATGTTTTGCCTCAGGATGTAGAATATACTCAGCACAATGCCCACGCCCACACCCTTCAATAGGTCGAAGTAAACCACGCACAATGCTGTAGCTATATATGGTATAAACTGTGTCCATCCACCCTTCCACATATGCACCAGGCTGGATGGTTTACACAACTTATAACCGGTAAATATCAGGATAGCAGCTAATGCGGCCTTGGGTATAAGGTTCAGCACAACCGGGATGGTTGCCACGCAAAGCAGCAACAACACACCATGAAAAATAGCTGAGCGCTTTGTTTGGGCTCCCGCATTTACATTTGCTGACGAACGAACAATTACTGATGTAATTGGCAAACCACCCATAAAACCACTCAGTATATTACCGATGCCTTGTGCTTTTAGCTCTCTGTCTGCCGAAGTGTGACGTTTCAGGGGATCAAGTTTATCTACCGCCTCTAAACACAACAGTGTTTCTATCGAAGCGACAACAGCAATAACCACACCGGTTTCCCACACCTTCGGAGATTTAAAACCATTAAAATCAGGAAAAGAGAATTGCCTGAAGAAATCCATAGCTGTTTCAGGCACAGGCAGCTTCACCAGGTGCGAGCTGTCCAGGGCATGGTCAGGCACTGCTGCTTTAAGTAGCTCATTCAGCAGGGTGCCTATCACTACCACCAATACTCCAACAGGTATTGCTTTCACTTTTTTGAAAGACTTCAGCTCCCACAAGGCAAGCAGGGTCAATCCCGTAAGCGAAATGAGCAGTGCCCCAACCTCAATATGATGAAAGGCTGTCGTAAGCGTATTTACCAAAAACCCATCGTCAGCGTCAACCATCACTGCCGCCTTATCTTTAGCAAACCCAACCGCATCCGGCAGTTGTTTAATGATGATGGTAAGGCCTATGCCTGCAAGCATACCCTCAATTACACTCGACGGTATATAATTAGCTATCGCTCCCGCCCTGATAATACCAAGCAGCAATTGTATTGCACCTGCAACAACTACCGAACACAGGAATATCTCGAATGCCTGCAATTCTGTTATGGCGGCCAGAACAATAGCCGTTAGACCGGCCGCCGGGCCCGATACACTAAAATGCGACCCACTCAATGTCCCGATAACTATACCACCTATGATACCCGCTACGATGCCCGCAAACAATGGCGCATGGCTAGCCTGCGCAATACCCAGGCACAACGGAAGCGCTATAAGAAATACAATAAGCCCTGCTGTAAAATCCTTCTTTAAATGTTGTTTAGAAAAAATCTCTGCGTTCATTTTCTTTATTTGATGGTCTGTTTGTTAATAAAATGGGCTGTTATTGAAATACTTCTTCTGCCTGCTTTACTCGGTATACTGCTATCGTCCACGACGTCTCTTCTCGGTTACTTACATTTGTTTTATCTTTCAAGTCCAACACCTCGTCCAATGCGGCCCATAACCAATCGCGCTCATCTCCTACTTTATGCATACTAATAATGAATATGCCCCCGGGTCTCAGGCTCCGGGATGCATATCTGATAGCGCCAACGGGATCATTGAGATAATAAAGGCTCTCATTATAGACAATCACATCAAATGTATCGGCTATGTTCATGTTGCTAATATTACCTAACTCGAACCGGGCTTTGGTGGTCTCTATACTCTTTGCTTTTTCGATAGCGGCTTCGCTGAAGTCTATTCCCAGGTAATAAGTATAGTCTTCCGGAGAGAATTTTTGTTGTAACACACCTTCACCGCACCCAAGGTCAAGCACTCGCGGCTGTTTGCAATAGTACTTTGCATAACCGGCAATAACGCTATAGCGTGCCAGTTCTGGTACTTGCCATAGGCCGTCCCACTTATCGTTTGAGTATTGATGATCGAACATGTGCTTCGTTGAAAACTTCCTCCTCACCATCGAAACAAGCCGTGCAATCATATTTGACTGAACAACCATGCGGTAAATTTTATTTATGATGAATTTTATGGGCGCCAGGGTTGTTTAACCACTATGCGCAGACAATACGGCATATGCCATATAAACCTTTCGGGCTAGAATCACCCATTAAATAAAAATCAATATTGGCTGTCTGGAGGAGGATATGGCATGGCCGCCACGTGTACCGAAGGCAGCAATTCTGCTCTGTGAATGAACGAAGTTATCTTTTGATTGAAACCTATCCTGTTAGCCGTTTGGTCGAACGAATAATCATGGATGATCTGGTCATCTCCGACTTTTATAACCTTGGCATCAACATCACCATCTGCGTCCCACTGCACTTCCTCCACATTCTGCCCCAAGCTCAGTAGCTTACCCAGCACCTTGAAAGGCACTACCTGGAAGCTAAATATAGCAAGGAATACTATGGCGAGAAATTTCCGCATGAGCTACAAAGAAAGTAAAAAATAGCATCATCTAAGCATTTAACAGATAAAAAAAAAGTTAAACATCCATTTCGGTCCGCAAATTGGTATTGCACCCCATTGACGATCAATATAAAACAAGCGATTATGAGTTATTAAATATACTCAAAAAAGTTATTTTTGTAAAAACGACAGCATGGAACATCTTTTCAAAAAACTGGCAGTTATCAGCTTTTTGTTTTTAGCTACAGTGGCAAATGCCCAATACATTACAACAATAGCCGGCGTGGGTTATAGCACAGGTTATAGTGGTGATGGCGGCCCTGCAACAGTGGCACTCATGTATTCGCCGTCAGACATTGCTTTTGATACTGTTGGAAATTTGTATATAACAGACTTCATTAACAATGTCATACGCAAACTGGATACCAATGGTATTATTTATACCATTGCAGGTACCGGAATGGGAGCGGGGTCTGCGGGGGCTGGCGGTTACTCCGGCGATGGAGGCCCCGCTACTGCAGCCAACCTTAATGGACCATTCGCACTCGCTATCGACGCTGCTGGCAATATTATTTTTGCAGACGGCTATAATCATGTTGTGCGAAAAGTAAGCACTTCCGGTATCATTACAACTATTGCAGGACGTATTAGCGCCGGATACTCTGGTGACGGAGGGCCCGCTACCGATGCAGAATTAAATAACCCTGTCGGTATTGCAATAGACGCCGCAGGCAACATATACATTGCCGACGACCATAACAATGTGATTCGTAAGGTCAATCCGTCTGGGATAATAAGCACAGTTGTCGGGAACGGCACCGCAGGGTTTTCCGGTGATGGCGGACCAGCTACAGCGGCCGCTATGGATCTGCCAATCGGAATTGCTTTCGACACTGCCGAGAATCTTTACATAGCCGATGTACACAATAATAAGATCCGCAGAGTAGATAAGATCACAGGCATTATCACCACAGTTGCCGGAGCTGACTCTGCAGGATACAGCGGAGACGGCGGACCTGCTACCGCAGCGCGCATTGACTCAGCAGAGCGCATAAATTTTGACGACTCAAACCATTTGTACATTTCCGATTTCTTCAATAACGTAGTGCGCAAGGTTAATGCATCTACGCAGGTCATCACAACCGTTGCCGGCAACGGGTATGGCGCCGGCTCAAACGGACTCGTTCATGACTATTGCGGAGATGACAGCCTGGCAACTAACGCATGTTTATACCTGCCCTACGGCGTTATTTTTGACACATACCACCGGATGTATATTTGCGACAGGGGTAACGATGTGATACGCCGCGTTGGCCCCCTTCCCGCTCCTCCTATCGATCACAGCGCCGTAAGAAGTATTTCCGGCAAACAAGGGACGTTATCAATACACCCTAACCCGGCAAAAAATAACAGCATAACGCTCATGGTAACGACCTCAACTTCCGAACAAATTGAAATAACTGTAGTCAATATGTTAGGACAAACTGTATTAAACACATTGATACCACCTAACGTGCAGCATAATTTAACACTGAATGTCCCGGCAGGTTTATACCAGTTATCTGCAACTACAAGCAATTACAAATTGTACGAGCGTTTGATCATAGAGTAAATTACAGAACCGGCTAATGGCACGTAGAAGGATATTAACTGATCCCGGATTTTGGGTACTGATAGGTGTAAACATATACCTTGTTTGGTATTACTACCATACGCCGGAAATATTCACTACGCTCATATGGCTTTACTGGTGCCAGAGTGTGATGATGGGCATATTCAACTTCTTCGATATGCTAACCTCACGAGATCCGATACCCATGCAAAACAGCGACCCGCAATTTTTTGATGCGCTATCCGCTAATAAACACACAGCCGCAGTTGAAACCCCAAGCCCGAAAATACCATGGAGATCCAACACCGGCGTATCGCTATTCTTCCTTTTTCACTACGGCTTTTTTCATTTTGTGTATATGATCTTCTTGTTCACAATGAAACCGCGTTATCCAATAAACTGGGATCTTTTCAAGTATTTTTTAGGGGCATTTTTTGTGGGACAGGTGATTACCTTTATACAGCATAAAATAAGGGAAAGAAAGATCCAATCAAACCTGGGCGCCATGTTCTTCACTCCTTATTTGCGTATACTACCTATGCACCTCACAATACTCATACCCAGTTTTTTTCATATCACCAACCTGGGCGTATTCTTAATACTTAAAGCATTTGCCGACATAGTAATGTATATCGTTACAAAACCACGCCAGGTATCATCTAAAGTGTCAGATCAGGCAATTTTAGCCTCTGAGCAGACAATGAATCTATAACCACGCTTACCTTACGACTTCTATTTTTCGCGTTTCCGAGACTCCACCCGTTTTCAACGTGCAATAATATATTCCCGCAGGAAGATTATTAGTGGCAAATAAATAATTGTGTCCCCCGGCACTCATTTGCTCATTGGCAACAATACGCACAAGTCGTCCTGTACCATCAAATACATTCAATGAAACGTACCCTGCCTCATTCAGCTTGAAACTTATAGTTGTCTCCCCAGTAAACGGATTAGGATAATTGGTGAACTTTGTCCCTTCACGTGTATCATTAACCCCTTTAACAGTTGTCATGTTGGCCACGCTGGTGATATGTGAAGAGTAGATACCATTGGAATGTGTCGCAACAACAACTAATCCATCAGTACTACGATAGTCTATCATATCTACTACAGCAGATCCTATCGTTGACGCACCCTGTTGGGTCCACACAGTGTTAGTATCGTTCAAAGTAGTTGTAGCATACAATCCCACACTTGTGCCAACGAGATACACCCTGCCATCCGGAACCGGCACAATGGTCGCCCACCTTACTGAAGGTCCATTACCCGAACCGTTTATATTGTTCTGCTCCAGGTTACCGCCTCCCTTTTTCCAGGTTGTTCCGCCATCAAACGTGTAGAATATGCTATAAACACTATAATTTGAAAAGGTGACAATCAGGTGGTTTGCATTTTCTGGGTCAATTGCAATGCAACTTACCGTTGCCCCGTTAGGAAATGCGGTCGCCGTAATGCTCCTCATTATAGGATTGCCCACATGTGCGCTATCAATTTTGATCACACGCTTTGAGTCTGTACCATAATATACACGGTTAGCTGGCTTCTTTGATACAGCCACCGCAGTTATTGTTCCGGCAGCGGTAACAGAATCATTGAACCTTGTCCAGCTGGTTGTTATAGAATCCCAATTATTTTTAAACGGTATACTTGACAGATCGTTGTTGCGCCACAGGAATTTACCTGCAGCCATATACATAATATTGTTATTATTTGGATCCAACACGAACGGATTAATGAATAAATACCCTTTTGCCCCGCGCGGATCAATTCGTGCAAAACTATCCACCTTACCAGAATTATTGACAACGGCCTTCATCATCTTACCATTCTGGATACTGAAATAATACGCCTTGCCATGGTCGGCTATGGCACAATAAGAGCCATCCCCGCCGCGAGGTGTTACCCAAGGCTGTTTCACATCTGTTGAATTTGTGAACCAGCTCCCGTTATCCTGTGCACCTCCTATAATAATATCATTATCGCTGGCATGGTCTATAGCACAGGTATAGAACATTGATGTGAGATAACCATTGTTCAGTGATGTCCAAAGCACATCTGCTGCCGTATTATCGTTAGTATAAAAAACTCCACCATCATTTGCAGATAACATTTTATGTGGGCTGCTGGGATAGAATACTACATCATGCTGATCAGGGTGATGGTTGACAAACATATTCACAACGGGTAATGTTGCGCCGTGCTCATAGCCACCGATAAAAGTTGTGTGGGTACTGTCTAAAAACGCAGAGGTAGACCGGTACAAGTTTGTTCCACCAATAAAAACAACGTTACTGTCACCGGGCTTTACCTTGACAACAAGATCATACGAGCCCTGGCATGTGAACTTATCAAATACACCACCCGAATTAGGTAGATTGAGCGATAGGTCGCGCCAGTAACCGCCACTACCTGAGCCATCACCCGACAGATAATTGTATTTCCACAAACTATTATATTCTACAGCGCCTGTATAGCCGGTGTACTTCATGCCCGCCCCCGGAGTATTGCCTAAAAAGTAAACCTGGTTCTCATCATCTGGACAAATACCAATTTTGATTCGGTTATATGTCGTTGCAAAATCTACTGGTGTTATACGGTTAAAAGTAATACCATCCTCAGAGCGGAATAATCCACCACTACCGGTAGCAGAACTCAGCGTAACGTAAACTACTCCGTTCGGTGTCACCGCAAGATCCGTAAAGTATGACGAGCCGAAAACCCCAACAACGGGAGTCCACGATGTTCCACCGTTAGAGCTTCTGTACACCGCACCATATGATGCCGCGTATAGAACATCGTTCGTCATATCCGAGGGATCGATAGCCATATTCCAGATTATATCCCCCCATGTATCAAGTATTGTCAGACCGCCGCTGGTTGACGGCAACAACGTCCATGTTTTGCCGCTGTCTATTGATTTGTAAATACCATCTCCATAATAAAAAGCACCATCTCCCGACGCAGATGTACCATATGCCTCTCCTGTACCAAAGTACCAAACATTGGTGTGGCCGGGACGGGTATCCTGTATTACGCACGAAACACTTTTATACAAATTGGCAGGCGTTGTAGGCTTCCATGATCTGCCACCATCCGTTGAACGCCACATACCACCGGATGTAGACCCGGCAATAATAATATTTTCGTTAGTTATATCTATAGCTAATGCTCGCGTTCTGCCGCCCACATTCCACGGCCCGCGCGCATCCCAGCCGGCGGCTGTTGTCCTCGCCGATGGCATGTCCATATCATTAGGCAAAGTAGCCGCAAACGCCATTTCACGTTCACGCATGCGAACGGGTATTCGTCCCGTAGCCGGGTCACGCAACATCTTCATCTCATAATCGAAACGTGCATCTGCATCTTCATCTGCGCCAATACCAGCCACATCTCCGTAGCTTTCCCCTTCTTCAATTGCCGCATACTCCCGGTAGGATACCATATAAAAAGCAACTGCTATAAATCCAACGATTATCGGAATAGTTATTTTTCTCAACTGTAAATAATTTAGAAGCTATGAAGATACAATTGTTAACCCAAAGGGCAAAGCTACTTACAGATGCAATAAACCCGCTTTATATAGCGAATTCACAGGTTTATTATCCCAAAAAAGCTCAAAATCGTCTAGACCAGCAGCCTCGTAGTCCGCCTGCACTTCCTGTCTGGTCCAAACTTTGTCGTTACGAAAAGACAATTTTGGTAAAATATCGCACAACCACCCCCCTTGAGCCCTATCCGTTTTAATATTTATTGTCTCACGCAGTGTCTGAAATGTGAGTGAAGCGAGCTCCCACTGCTCTCCTTTTTTCGATTTTGTAACAATCTCCACTGTCGGGTCATGCCCCAGCCATACGACCTTGGCCAATGGGTTTCCAGTTATATATTCTTCCTTGCTCAATATTTTACTGATAAGATCAGGAGCCACCTTGGGTTTCGGCACTTTCTCCTCAAACCATTTTTGTAAAGGATGATCAAAACATGCACCGTGCATATAATTGAGCAGCGACTTTTTAAGCCCGTCTGTAAATAATTCATGGTCTGCTCCACTGGGATCCAGGTGGACAATATCATTATTTGCAAATGTGCCAATTGCCTCTGTCTCCTTTTTTACACTGAATTGTTCCGGATACATACCCACCGGGCTATGGGCCGTCATGGCAAATTGGTGCCAGAAAGCCGACTGTAGCACCCCTGCCTGGAACATCTGCCGCACCATCTCAAGCGAATCAATTGTTTCCTGGGCCGTTTGTGTCGGAAAACCATACATCAGGTACGCATGCACCATGATACCTGCTTCCGTAAAGTGTTTATTTACCTTGGCTACCTGGGCAACGGTTATGCCTTTTTGTATCAACTCCAGCAATCTGTCCGATGCCACCTCTAACCCACCCGATACGGCAATGCAACCCGAAGCTTTTAGCAGCAGGCAAAGGTCACGGGTAAAGCTTTTCTCAAAGCGGATGTTCGTCCACCAGGATATAGTCAATTTTCGCTTAATGATCTCCAATGCAAGCGCCCGCATCAGCGCCGGCGGCGCAGCTTCGTCTACAAAATGAAATCCTGTTTGACCTGTTTGTGCAATGATCTCTTCTATCCTGTCGCAAAGTATCTGTGCCGTTAGCGGCTCATAGCGCTTAATATAATCAAGGGAAATATCACAAAAAGTGCACTTACCCCAATAACATCCGTGAGCCATGGTCAATTTGTTCCACCTGCCATCGCTCCAAAGGCTATGCATCGGGTTCACTATCTCAATGGCAGAGATATATTTATCAAGTAATAGATCGCTGTAATCCGGCGTACCCACTTGACCTTGCCTGTAGTCGCTGCACACTTCGTTATTGATATAAGTTACAACCCCGTTCATCGCAGTAAAAGTGCGTTTCAGGTCCCCTATTCCTGCTGCACCCCTCACATACTTCACTATTTGTTCCAGGGGAGCTTCGCCATCGTCAAGTGTTATCAGGTCAAGGAATTCAAAAACACGAACATCAGATAAAGAGCGGAGCTCCGTATTGCAAAAACCTCCGCCCATAACTACCTTCACCCCGGGATAATTCTGCTTTAGCCATTGCCCGCACCTGAATGCCGCATACAAGTTACCTGGAAAAGGAACAGAAATAGCCACAACCTCAGGCTGCACTTGCGCCATCCGCTCTTTCAGCAGCTCAATAAGTATGGAATCAACAAATGTATATTCTTGTTGTAATGCGTCATATAATTCATCAAACCTGTTTGCCGACCTGCCTAACCTCTCAGCATATCGGCTGAAGCCGAAGTGCTCATCTGCACATTCCTTTACAAGATCCGAAATGTCCTCCAGGTACATAGTCGCAAGGTGCTTTGCCTTATCCTGTATCCCCATAGATCCAAAAGCCCAGACCAGGTCATCAAGCTGTTTGAACCGGGATGCCTCCGGCAGGAAATTTCTCTTGCAGATAAGATTGGCCATCGATGGGTCCTTACCCTGCAAAAAGGCAACAACAGCATCTATCGTGGCTATATAGTCTTCCTTTAATGCAATAATTCGCCTGATATTTTCAGACAGCTCTTCATTAACACCTACCTGGTCAAACAGCTTCAACAAACTCCGCTTAGAGAATAACGCCAAAGTAACTTCTATCCCAAGGTCCGCCTGGAACGAACTGATCTTCTTTGTATTGAAAAAGCCTTTCAGGTATGCAGTAGCCGGATACGGAGTATTGAGTTGTGTGAATGGCGGCGTTATCAGGAAAACAGTGCTCAAATTGGCTATTTCCTACAAAAATATTCCAAATAACCTGATTTTGATCATAACCGGTTCGCTAACAGAATACCACTATTGTGGTATTCCAATTATTTGAAATAGGATATTACTTTGTAAAAAACATTCAATATGAAAAAGCTCGCTTTTTTATTCATCACATTATCATTACTCTGCTTCCACTCTCAGGGACAAACAGAAACAACACAAACACTTAAACAAGTAATGACCCTGAAGATCGACAGGGAAGGTGGTGCAAATGGCGCTAACATAGCATGGCACCCTGTAAACAAAAAATACTATGCGGCAATGGCTGGTAATGTTACTTACCCGATGCTGGTGTTTGACGCCAAAGGCAAAAAATTAAGCCCCAACGATCTGGAAACAAAATTCGATGTGCGGGGCCTGTGGTATAACCCAACTGCCAAAGCAATTCAGGCCAATGGATACAACGATTTTGGCCTGACACAATACAAGATCAATACCGAAGGTATACCCGTTGCAAATAACAATATGGAAATAACAATGTCAAAACCTGACGCCCAGAGCGTGGGTGCCTACGACGCAAAAAAGAATGTGCTGTATTTCTACGATATGAGTATAGCATCCATCGAACCTCACAGCATTACGGATGGCGCTGCAAACGATGTCATTACACTGCACCTTGGCGTAAAGGATAGGAAAGATGTAAATGACGCCGACAACGAAGAACTTAAATATGACTATAACGAGAACGCTATCATTTTTACAGGCGCACCAAAAGCTGAGATAGGATTGCTGAATGTTACCAAGAAGCGGATCGAACTATATGACCTCGCAACCGGTTTGCTGACAAAAAAATTAGTCCTTCCGGCGGGTGCGCCAGCTCAGTCGTCGCTCAACTTTAGCTATACCAACGGTATCTATTGGCTGTTCGACAAAACCGAACGCGTATGGTACGGCTATAAATGATCGATTAAACTGATTTTCATACTTTTACAAAATGTACAGACACCTATTAATGATAATAACCCTGCTTTTCGCAGGCAATATTTACGGCCAGTCTCTTAAGAAGTATGCAATAAGCACCAGCGGATGTTCAGCCTACTTATTCTGCGACCCAACATCGTCTTTCTCTCACGAAAAAAGTCAGGACTCATCGGATGTATACACTTGTGAGTGCACCAACGACGGCACTAACTACGGCGTTATATGTGTCAAACTTAAAGAAAAAATAGATGACCTGACCGATGCTGAAAGTGTGCTTATTGCCTACTTGGATTTTCTTAAAAACCAGTTTGGCGTAAATAAATCTACTGGCTATGGTAAAGGGCACAGGCTAAAGAACAACGAGAACACCAGGGGTGTCATAGACTACTGGGAAGACAAAGACGGAATAAGTTATAAAATAAAAGGCTGGGCCGATGGCAAATACATAGCTGTGTTGTATGCAGCAAAAAAAGGAGAACTGGCCGAGACGAAAGTGAATATTTTCCTCGAAAGCCTGTCACTGCCATAGGATAACGGGCTCATTATGAATAGATAAAGCCTGCCGTATAGCAGGCTTTATCTATTCCAGTAGTTATGCATAATTTTGCATAAATCAACGCTATGAAGCAGCTACTATCACTAACGGCCATATTTATTGCTTTACAGTTGCATGCACAGGAAAAAAGAACACCAGACAGAAGCCAGCTCCCAGATATTAAAACATCTATCAGGACAGTTCAGGGCGATCTCACCTTCTACCTGCAGAACTACACTAACCTGCATTCGCAGGAGCACGATGTCAACTCTATAATACTGAATATTGAAAAGTATATTGACTCCATACCCAGGAACAAAACTTACAGCGATGTGCTGCTGATGAAATTATTCAACCCGCTCAGGCATTTCTTTTTGACTACTACCAATAAAACATCAGTAGCCACAAGTTTCCTTTATTCTGCCACACCTTACCGTTTTTGTAACTACAACGACACAGCCACAGCGCTACATATTTTTGCAGTTAGAGACGGCTACACCTACAACCTCGCAAAAACCACCGAAAGAAAAATATTCCGTTCTTCGTTAGAGAACTGCCTGCTTCCCTCTCTAAAAGCACTGGACGAATTCAAAGAAGGCGACATTAGATACATGGCCTTGAGCGTTTACTACGGCTGCAAAGACACCCGAGACGGAGCCTCACCCGGACAAATAACTCCGTTTTGCATCACGCTGATTGCGCGAATATCCGACCTGCAACAGTATGCAACCGGCATGACAACCGCCAAAGGGTTAATAACCAGCTCAGACTTGTATATCAGCGATGACGAAGGCACTGCAGAACTAAGGCGGGTACAGGTAAATATCGAATAAACCTACTTTTTCTCCAACAGATCGCTTATTACCTGCCAGTTATTTCTTATCTCCTCAGGGCTGTTCACACTATTTTTTATGGCCACCTCCGAAATAGAGCCTACATAGTAACTGTGATATTTATCGAGGTTACCAATACACAACTTCGTTCCCGAATTCCTTACTGCATGCGGAATTGGCGCAGTCCTCGCAAGCGCACCATTTATATATACAGAAAAGCTATCCGGAAATACATTCATAACGCAATAAGCCCAGCTATACTGCCCTACTGGCACTTTAAAGCCCTTACCGTTAACGGAGAAAAAGTAATTGGATGAATTGACCGTATTATTGATCACAAAACCGGTTTCATCTTTCCAGTTACCCACAAGGGTAGCAGCCGCATATGGTTGCGGCTCTGAGAAGAACAACACCTGCACCGAGAAAGTAGTGTTCAGCGTTATGGGCGCTATTCCAAAAGCATCATTCACTCGGTTATTCAATCCTGCACTGTCATCATTGTACTTTCTGTACAACACCATATCAGTTCCCGTATTCAAAAAAGAGAGCCTGGGTATTTGCATTTTTCTTTTACGTAATAATGCCATTGTTCCCTGCGCACTGTTCATTTCATATATAGCCGCCACCTCTGCGGCCGCCTTTTGCATATACGGAAAATAAAAGCTGTTTGGCTCTATGAACACCTTAAAAGAAGAATCCCTCAACACCTGCTGAAAACGCGCAAAATCAGTGTTCAGTAACATATCCTCAAAGCACACATTAAACCCTGTCACTCTTTTGCTGCCGTTAAAATACAGCCCCTGGAATTTGGCGGCACACATCGTTATCACCTTCTCCCCTTCTTCAGAGTTCTTTATCATGAACTCACTGTTGGCATCAAGGAACTTTCGCTCCTCTGCGGCTTCTTGCTTGTCATACTCCTGCAGCACCAGCCCATATATCTTTTCACCATTATATACAAGCTCTATGAACGAAAATGACACAAGAAAAAGAAAAACAACGAACAAACCATTGAGCAATAGCACACTGTTGCGCTTGGTCACCCGCCACAATTCATCCCCAAGAATGGTCAGTAACAGGATGCAAAAACTAACACTTGAAACAAGAGTAACATTGTGGCTTCTGCCCTGGTAATAGAAAAGGTACCCCAGGCTTATCAGCGAAAATAACAAAATGATACACGCCTTCGGCGTAACAGCTCTGCCGTGCCATTTGGCAATAGCATACAAAACGCCGGCAACTACAACCAACCCAAAAAGATTCCATGGATTAATAAGCGACATAGGCAAAAGCATAAAACCTATCCTGCTGAATACCCCCATTGTTTCCCAGAGCAAACCCATATCAGGCATAGCGCCATAAACCGCATAGATCAGGAATTTATACCCATAAAATGTAACCAGCATTATGCCAACACAGGCTAAAATGTGTCTTGCTATTGCCCTGACGTTTATTGTGCTATCTCCGTTATAAAAATCCCGGTAAATGTTTACTGCAAACCACGACAAATAACACACTATACCTATTTCAGGATTCCACAATACAAACAACCCCATCACCGCAGATGTCATCCAATACAACTTTTGCGACGGCCTGTACAGGTAGATTGTAGTTAAAAATAATAGTGTGCTGGGTATGATATAGCGGATGGGGAAAAGTGCAAAGTAGCAATCAAAACGGGTAGTTATTTTACGGACGAAGTACGAAAAGAACAGCATAGAAGCAAACCCAAGAATAAGGATAAGCTCATTCGCAATGAACTTCCTCATAACATAAAGGTTCATTGCAAACGAAATACCAAGTAACAGCGACATCACCAGCGAGAACTTCAGTACATCCAGGCCAATGAGTTGAAAAAGTGGATTCAGAAAATGCGGGTACAATCCGTAAGTATTCCTGAATCCGTCCACTAACAACGGCACTCCTGCATAAACCTGGGTCATCGAAAAATAGACCGCATTAAAATCAAACTTGTTATCATTGGAATAAGGGAAATGGAAAGTGTTCATAGCCACAATAGCAAAAATCACTATCCCTAGAACAATATACCCTAAAGCAACTATCCTCTTAAAATTCTTCTTTTCGTCCCAATGGATTTTTTTAAAACCCCAAAAGAACAAATAACACACCAGAGGTAGAACCAACAACACATATAACCACAGATAATTTCCGATAAAAAAACCATCGAACAGGAAATTGAAATTAGAATCTACCACCCCTTCTTCCAGCACAGGGTACCTTCTGCCCGTCCCCTTCGAGTTCATTGCAGCAAAATCGAACCAGATCAGTGCTACGATCCCGGCAATTAGAATGATGGATACCACAGAAAAAAACTGCTGCTGTGCCAGCCGCTTTATCCGGCCGGCTTTCGAAAATAATATGTAAAAACCAATTAATCCCGGAAAGACCGTAACAACACCAAGTCGGAACAGCAGCGTTTCTACTGGCTTAGGGTATGCCAGATTGGGGATAAGCAATATGCTCTCCGCCTCAGCTTTCAATGCTTCAACATCCGGGTGATATACAGCATGAACAACGAGAGCTACAATTGCGTAAACACCTAGCGACCCAAGTATAGAAAATATCCAGTGCAACAACTGCTCTTTTACCTTCAGCGGATCATTGGGCACATCGGCAGGCCGCACCTCTGCTTTAGCAGGTATCGGGTCAACTGGTTTGGAAACAGGTTGTTTTGCTTGTTTACGAGACATTTTTCCAGGTTAGGTACAATGCAATATATGAAAGACAAATATAAGAAGACAGCTTATGCCCGAGAAGGAAAATATTTACCCCCTAACTATCTTTAAACTTATGGAAAAAATTACTTGGAATGATTTCGAAAAAATTGAACTCCGTGCCGGCACTACATTGGAGGTGCTGGACTTCCCGGAGGCACGCAGATCTGCCTATAAAGTAAAAGTTGATTTTGGCCCTTTAGGTACTAAATGGTCAAGCGCACAAATAACCAGGCACTATACAAAAGCAGAGCTTGTAGGCAGGCAAATAATTGGTGTCATTAACTTCCCCCAAAAACAAATAGGACCCTTTATGTCTGAGTTCCTCATCACTGGTTTTCCCGATAAGAATGGCGATATCGTCATTTCAGCCATCGAACGCCCGGTGCCAAATGGAAGCAAATTAATTTAGCTTGATCACTTTTTGACGATCAGCCTTTTCTCCGCTCGCCCACCCGACTGAATTTCAAGTACGTAAACACCCGGCGCAAGAAAATTCAGGCTCAACATCTTTGTATAAGCAGACTGGTTCACATCTGTTTCTGAGAATAGAACCATACCTGGCATATCTCTTACTATAAAAGTATGCGGCATTCCATCACCCTGTTGAACCGAAATCGAGATATTATCCCGGAATGGATTAGGGAAGACTTCAACCGATCTCGTTTTTAGATGTTCTGTAGCCAGCGTTCCGTTGTAGCAAGTGCTGTAGTAGTCCAGTACCGAATCCATATATGCTGGCACCGTATGAAAATCTCCATGTCCCAAAGCTGCATCTTGTATAAAAATGCCTACCGTCGCCGCCTGCGTATCCAGCCATGTCTTCGAATCGCTCATAGCCGGGCAACCCGATATCGTATAAGCAGTATCCAAACCACCACAATAAAGCGCCCACTGTTTCCCCGCAAATACATCAGGTCCGTAAATACCCGAATTTATCGCGGCATACAGTGGGTAGGTACTTGTAGCAGCACCTGCGTTGGATAATATGGTGCAGAAATAATTCCCGCCACCATGCCCGTCAAGAAAAGCCAGAGCATAAGAACGAGCTGCGCCCCTGCTGAACCCATGCAGGAATGCCTTGCCCGACGGATAGCTTATCCGGGTAAATGCCGTATCTATATCCCTGTATAATACGGTATCCGTAAAATAGTCGTTCGGAAAAGCTGAGGCTGTGCCGCGATACCATTGCAGCGCTATCAGCCCCCACCCGCGTGCTGCTGCATAAGAATACCAGTTGTAGAACTCAGCAAAAGCATAACCATTGCTGCCATGCAGGGTAACGATCACCGGCATGGCAGACGGTGTACCCGCAGGGAACCATTGCACATAATATGAGTTACTGTCAGGTGTTGAGGTTACCGTTGCACCATGGCTCAACGCAAAGATCACCTGCGCCGAATCATGCGCATATGCCTCATCATAAAGCGCCTGGGCCACCGGCGGCAACGACTGAGCCGTACTAGCAAGTATGGAAAGAACCGAGAACGAAACAATTAGTAGATACTTTTTCATAGTTGTGTGTTTCGCGTTTGGACTGTAAAATGAATAAATGGTTTAATAACTGTTCATTTTTTCATCATATAACCGCCACAAACACTTAAAAAACAGTACCAGCTATATGATAAATGTTTCGGTATCTATATATTTGTATAACACAGTATAGATAAACACAGCATTTAGCTGCATAAAATAGATTTTATGAGAACAATTTTGGTTGCGATTTTAATGCTCACAGCATGCGGTTTCACAGCTAGCGCACAAAAACGCGGAAAGAAAAAAGAAATGCCTCAGAACTTTCAGGTCTGCAAAAGCGACAAAGGCTATTACATATGCAACGAAGTACCGGGTCGCACAAACGCAACACATCCGGGTATGGTCATCAGGGAAAACATAGACGAAGGTGGCTTGAACCCTGACCGGGACCGCATGAAATGGCGCAAAGAAGGCAACCCGGTAACCGCAAAAGACGGCACCGCACCCGAATCACAATCATATCCCGAGAATATCTACACCGTGTATGGCGTGGGCAACCCCTACCTTGAACCTCATTATATTACAGTGGGACCGTTTGGGCATATCCATTGATTCGGCAAGGAATAACCCATCATAAACATTGCCACTCCGATTGTCATAGTTCCGGATATTACCTAGCCGGCTGTTCCATCGTGTCTTGGTAAGTTTTATGTCCTTGCTAATACCTACTTCCGCAAACGTACTGGCGCAATCCCAAAACAAAAGAAAAAACGCAAATCCTTAGCATCAATGACATTTTGACTTGTGGTTTAGGTGCCCGGAACAGAAATCGAACCTGCACTTCCTTGCGATAACCCCGTGTGATATATTGGCTGTATTGAATGTTACGGCCTAAAGCGCATATATTTGCTTTTCAAGCAATTATATAGTATGCTAAACATAAAAACGGTACTCATAGCCTTGATGCTGGGATCTTTTGCACAACTGGGCTTGGCGCAGGTTGGGTTTGTTAAGCTACCGAGCCCGAAGCTGGAATGGGCCGGAGACTGCGAGGACGGGCTGTGCTTAGTGAAAATAAACGGCAGCTGGGGCTATTGCGACACTACGGGAAAATTAGTGATACCGGCAGAGTTTACAAGCGCTCAAAGATTCGGGAACGGTTATGCCCGGGTAACTAAAGACGGAAAGGAGTTTTATATTGACAAACAGGGAGCGCCAAAACCTTCGGACAAGTATGGTGCGGTATCACCCTACGGGCCGGACCTTTACACTTACGTGGGCAGTGATGGCATGACCGGCTTCCTGGATAAGAACTATACCGAAAAAGGCTCATTAAAATGCAAGCAACTGATGAGGACCTATGCATCGGAAGGGACGGCAATGGCGATAAACGAAAAAATGCTTTACGGGTATATCAACTACAAAGCAGAGCTGGCAATACCGTTTGAATATACGAACGCAAACGAATTTCATAACGGTCTTGCAATAGTATCAAAAAAAGAAGCGAATGCTGATAAATACGGGATCATCAACACAAAAAATGAAGCAGTTGTGCCGTTTGAATATCAACGGATATACCAGGCAGGCAAACACTACCTGCTGGTGAAAAACAACACAATAACGGTATATGACGTTGCTGCGGGAAAGACAGACGACAAGCCTGCTAAAATATTCTATGCTGACTACCTGAAGTGTATCGGCAATTTTGTGATCGCAAAAAATGCAGAGGGCAAGAAAACATTGTTTGATGAGCACCTGGAACCAGTATCTGCTCTTGAATGGGACGATGTGTGGATAAGCAGCGCTGAAAAAGTGATATTAAAAATACGGGTTAATGGAAAATATGGCTATGCTGACGCAAAAGGCCACATTATTGCCCCGTGCGAGTATGACGATGCCGGCTTTTTTTACAACGGAATAGCGCGGGTATCTAAAAAAGGTGCCTATGGATACATCAATGATGAAGGAAAAATGATCATCCCATTTCAATTTACAGACGGCAACCCTATATCATGTGGGGCAACATCTGTAAAATACAAAGGTGAGTGGATATTGATAAGGGCAAAAAGGCGTGACGAACTGAAAAAAGAGGAAGCCCTGATAGCTCAGAAAAAACTACCGGATGCAGATGCCTGCCTGAAAGCAGTATTGGAAGAGACCCACTATGTGGAGCCCGGCGCAACAGCAGGCACCACATCATCAAAACCTTTCCATTTTACAGCCAAACCGGAAGGCCCCTGCGCCCCGGCACTGTTTGACGATGAGGCACTGCCCCTGGCACTAAAGATCGAAAAGAAAATAGAGGCAACAACAAGTGTGCCCAGTATTACCCACGAAACCGGCAGCGGGGATATAGCCACCACTTTTTTTACACCACAAACACCAGGCGATATTTTTATTGTTGTTTTCACTACAGGCCCCTGCAACAATATGGAGGTATGGGACGTATCGGGCTACAACACGCTGAGTAAAAACATTTTTAAAGGGAAACCTAATGACGGTAACGCTGCTTTAATGAATACGGATATTATAAAAAGCCTGAAGGCGGCGGGATTCTATGTATACCTGCTCAAAATTAAAAATTCAACGGTAATCGAAGGCAAATCTTTAAGATACCGGGTGCAGGTTTCCGGCGATGGAAAATATAAGGCTAATGGTATATCGCTGATATGGGTTCTGACAAGTAAGTAAGTGAGGTAACTCAAGTGTGCTGAAGAAATAGAAAGAGGTCAGAGTTTGTGGCCAGCTTATTGCCTACACTTACTCTCACTGATCCTTGTTTGTAACGAGGATTACACGGCAACGCGTTTGCAACGCCAGTAAAACAAAAAAGCGGAGAAACCGCTCTTCGCTCTGTTTCTCCGCTCTCATTTTTGTGCCCAGAACAGGAATCGAACCTGCACTACCTTGCGATAACCAGATTTTGAGTCGCGTACAAAAACGCTCCTAACGCAGTAAAAGTAACGTTTTTTACACCGTAAAAAAGATAATATTGCTATTCTGATGCCTTAAATGCAACATGACTTCAAGGCATTTTTTAAGGCATATCTATAATTCAAGGCATTATATTCGGTCAATCATGCCTTGTCTGTCAACACTTCTGTGGAGTAAAAAAATATTTCTGCAACGGACTCCTTGTATCGTCAGTATCTGCTACACTTGCGTTACATAACAATGAAGAAGATTTTAAACGTAAGTACCGGCACTGTTTATCCTTATCTCGACAAGAGGGTGCCAAAATCCAACACCGAGCTATATCCGGTGAGAGTATCTGTAATTTTAAAGGGACACGATCAATTTCGCATTGGAATTAAACTGTATGCAACGAAAGAGATGTTTGAAAAGGCGGTTTATTCAAAAGGCATCATACCGAAAGAAGCGAAACAGTTAAAAGATGAAATTGATTTATACTTAAATAAAGCGAAGGACATACTTGTCACGTTCCCGACTGCTACTCCGAAAATGTTCAAAAACCTGTTTAAGTCGGAGACAGCATTGAATGTAGGAAGCAAAACCGATATGAGCGTTCTATTCCAAAGCAAGATAAATGAACTGATTGAAGAAGACAGGGCCGGCAGTGTCAGCTTTTACGAACAATCATTGTCCGCATTCAAAAGGTTCAAAGGAACCTTTTACTTGGAAGATATAACCGTCGAGTGGCTAAAAGCCTTTCGCGCCTGGTGGGTTAACAACCAGGGCAATAGCAATGCTACGGCACAGATACACATGCGTCAACTGCGGCACATTTATAACCGGGCTATAAAAGACGGGTACATCGCGCAGAGCCACTACCCTTTTAAAGATTTCACAATTGGAACAACGTCAAAGTCAAAGGATGTGTTATATCCGGAGCAGATGAGAAAATTATGGGAATATGAACCTCGATCTACAGAGGAAGCCCGGTCTAAAGACTTCTTTATATTTTTATACTGTCAAAGTGGGCTCAATATAAAAGACGGTCTAAGCCTAAAGGGTTCTCAAATTAAAGGAGATATGATCTCCTTTGTTCGGGCGAAAACCTCAAGAACCGTTTCACAAACCAAGGAGGTTCTGATGTACTTGCATCCTGAGTCTATTCGCATTATAAAAAAATGGGGTAATATTGATACAAAGGACTATCTGTTTCCATACTTCCGGGGAACAAAATCGGACATTGAAAGGAAAGCTATAAAAGATAAACTTGCCCGGAACCTCAACAGAGATTTGCATAATATCGGTAAAGAGGTTGGGTTACCTATGAATCTAAACTTGAACCTTGCCCGGCACAGCTTTGCCACGAGGCTTCTCATAGATGGGGTTCCAATTTCCCATATTTCTCAGGCTCTCTCTCATAGTAGCGGTGCCGTGACTGCCCATTACCTCAAGACATTGCCTGATGCACAGTATAAGAAGATTGGCGAGAGCTTACTGGAATTTGAGTAGCCTAAATTCATTGAAAAAAATGCTTTCAACTATCAATAGTTTTTTCTTTTGAACTTCGAGGCACCAACCGGCGAATCAAATTCGGCGAGTACCGCCAACTAAAGTGTAAAAAGGTTCACTTCCTTTGATCTTCTAAGAATTATATAATCAGTTTGTTTTATAACAGTGGAATGCTCAGGTATTGATTGTGTAACTTTAATGCCAGGGCCTATTAGCGAGTAGCTACCAATGGAAATATTGCCAAGTACTTGAACAAATGCTCCTAAACATACATTGTTACCGATTGTGGGATGTCTTTTTTCATTAGGATTTCCGACTATGCCTATTGAACCTAATACTACTCCTTGTAGAAAATAGCATTGTTTTCCTATTACAGTTGTTTCCCCGATAACTGTTCCATATCCATGATCAATAACAAACGGGCAGTCGATAGTTGCATTGGGATGGATCTCAACACCAGTTTTAACCTTTGCCCATTCAGAAATTTTTCTGGCATAAATATCGAAAATAAAATCACCTGTCTTCTTTGCGTGTCTGGACAAAAAATTTCCCACCCTGTATGCAACCACAGATAGAAATGAGACGTATGAGTTCAAAATCAATGGTGCCGAGTTTTTTGACGCAGGATCGCTCTCCTTAAAAAAACGTAGATCTTCGTCTAATTGAATAACTATCTCTTCTATGTCTTCCTTCTTGAACACAGTTTTGCGTTCTAAATCAGGAAGAAGCTTTATAACTTTTTGCACAACGCCTTCAGTGCTATTTTGGGACTTTATAATCATCGTAGGGTATTTTAAAATTTCTGAAAACAAAAGACATTCTTTGAGTGGACTTTCCCACATTTTCTTTTTTCAATACAACATCCCCGATATTACTGGTATTTCGTAAATGTGTGCCTCCACAGGGAATGATGTAATGATCCATCTGCCAATACCATGCCTCATTTTCTTGTTTATGAGGAAATACAAACATCTCCTTTGCCATGGCTATTGCATTGCATACATACTCTTGTACACGTTCAACATCTTCGATGGTAAATTTATACTCAACTGCAAAATCCAATCGCGCCCCGGTCTCCTTAATGCTGCAACCCTTAATAGCTTTGTATATACCAGGATATATCTTTTCGAGTCCCATTAACACCAAATGAATACCACTATGGGAAATTGTAAGCTTTCCTCTTCTTTCTTGATTTAGTATTACCCGCACTTTTTGTCCAACGTAGAATTTCTCAAAATCGTTTGGTGCTATTTTGTGGTATATGGGAGTTTCTACCGGGATAGTGGGGAAGTCAGGTAAAAGCAATACTCTTCCTACACCCTTTTGCGTATCAAAATAATTGATTTCCTCATTCCCTTCGGTGCCACTGATTCTTAGTATTCCTATATCGCCCATTTGCCCTCCCATTTCCGGGTAGGATACAGTTTGATCCAGTACGATGCCTTTTTCGGGGCAAACAGCAATAACATTGGCGTCACATTCAGTTTGGAATGGATATTCGTGGTGTAATTTAAGCGTCTTAATCATAGCTATTTTTTTGTGTTCAAATAATGCGATAAATAAATTTGACCATTGTCGGGGGCAAGCGTGACAATTTTTTTGCCTGTTCCAATCTTTTCAGCAAGCATTTCGGCAGCGAGAATATTACCACAAGAAGATATGCCGACAAATAGACCTTCGTTATTAACAAGATAGTGGCCGAGTTCCATTGATTCCTCGTATGTTATGTTTATCACGTCATCAACTATACGGGTGTCAAGCACACCAGGTATTACACCGGCAGCCCACCCTTGAATTTTATGAACGATAGCCTTACCGTTCAAAACGTCGCACCCGGCAGGTTGTACTGCAATTATTTTGGCATTGGGATACTCTTCCTTTATTCTTTTTCCAATACCCGTGATAGATCCACCGGAACCAATGCCACAGACGAAAAAATCAATATCTGGCACCTGTTTTATTATCTCCCTACCTGTAGACACGTAATGAATATCGGGGTTGGCAGGATTATTAAGCTGATCTATATAAATGTGGTCAGGGTTCTCTGCTGATATTCTCCGTGCTAAGCGGAAGTGACTATCGTTACCTGTGGTATGATCACTCAGTATTACTTCGGCACCGTAAATAGGAAGTTGCCTTATCCGGTCGGGGTTATAATTATCTGGAAGAACTAACTTAATCTTATATCCTCTCATGGCACCGATTATGGCAAGTGATATTCCAGTACTTCCCCCGCTCGACTCTAATATTGTTTGCCCTGTAAATGGCTTTAAGACACCATCGCGCTCTGCACGAGCGACCATGGCTGATGCAACTCGCATCTTTACATTTGAGCCTTCGTTAAAATACTCCAGCTTAATGTAGATATTTTTGCTTTCAAATCTTTTGCTGCATAGTCTAATAACTGGAGTATTGCCAATGTTTAAAGGATAATACCCAGTCTGGGATGCAGAAAACACCAAGGAATATTTTGATGCTTCTTCACTTTCACTAAGTCCATTTGAACTTGAGTCGTTTGTTAAGTAGAGTGTTTTTCTCATATCCGTGTAAATTATAGGTGAAATTCTCACAACAAATTTCCATCATCATTCTTCCAATTTAATTTTATTATATTCTGAAACAAGAAGAATGTTTAGAATATATAAATCGAAGTTTGCGAGCTGAAAAATTCTTATATTTAACCATAATTTAATTCACGGTTAATATAATGGCATTAGACAAACGAAAATGTGCAGACGCTATTTTGAAAGCAACCGATGTTTGGACAACCTTTTATAACAAAACAATAGAAGCGTTGGCAAAGGAGTACTTTGATGTGACCGGTAAGAAAACAGAATTGTCAAAACTTCGTAGCAGAAAGGGGATTAATTCTTATGGAGATGACACGATAGAAAAGTTCAGGGAGTTCTTTAATGATAAGTATTCGTGTGTTGGTACCATAACTAATAGTTGGAACTTCAATGAATCAGAAGATCAAACTGTTTATTATTGCCTGTACTACCCACGGAATGATGCACACGGGAGCCCATTTGGGAAAGCCTTAATTGAAGTCACTACAGCACATAATAAATGGGTGGACTTCACTCTCACCAATTACCCGACCGACAATCCCGGACAAATTTATCATAAGGGCGAAAAAGGATTCGTCGAAGAAAGCAAATATTTAATCCATGTTGCGATAACCCACACTGTAAAAGCAATGAACTTATGGCACTTCTATACGTTCCTAAAACCCGAAAATCCCGAAGATAGGAATTTGTTGTGGGGGACGTATACAAGGAAGAAGAAACGCATCCTTGCGCCGAGTGCTGGCGTTTGTTTGTTACTAAAACTCGATACAAAAGAGAAAAATGAAGCAGAAAAAATATTAACTCAAAATATTCCCATTGAAATTCAAAACTTACTTTATAATCGGAGAATTGAATTACATCGAAATGAGTACATAGGTCATCCGAACGAATATCCAAATCAAGAAAGCATCGAGATTTTTAAAAAATTAGCTGGAACTTGGGAAGGAATACATTTGGATTCAGATATGGCATCCCAAGACGGTGAGAAAGGATTTATCAGGACTGTAATACTTAATATTAATGAAACCGGCATAGCTACAATTCGCTATCACGACAGTGAACATGATGTTCCGGTTAGCAACATTGGACAACCTGTTTCCGGCTTTTTCAGATATGAGCATTCCAAATTACTTTATGGAGAGTTTGCTTTAGACAATGATCACGATACGAATAGAATAATAGTTATTCTTGAAATAAAACCTCGAGGAGATAATGAAATTCTAAAGGGTTGTTATGGTGGCTTTTCTGAACTCCACCAAAAGCCATATGCTGGTGCTATCACCTTCAAGAGAAATGAAGCAGCCAAGATTAGAAACATTCCGATTCGCTCTCAAATGTTTGATGAGCATCATAAGTTATTGGATATTTTTATTGGTGCGTACGAGAATTATATTAATCTTCCAACGGAATGCCTTTCCGAAAGCCTTTTGGCATATTATTATGCAAAAAGTGACAATGAAAATAATACTATACGGGGCGAGTTTACTACCTATAGTTTAAAAAACGACAAAACTGCTATAATTGCCTACCCGATTAAATTTGCAAATAATGTTTGCACATTGTATGGGATGAATGAAGATACAAGAGAAGTAGAAGTTTACACGACACATATAAACTGGATAAAAGACAAAAATGTTATTTGGCTTGATTTTATTGATTCACAGAAGGGGGTCTATATTTTCCAATATGATCCTGGAGATTTTTCTAAGCAAACAAATTTTACTGGCATTTCACTAAGAATTAATCAATTGGGGCGAATTCAAACCAAGAGAGAGGCTGTATTGAAAAATACAACAAATTCTAAAAGACAATTCAAAGCATTTCCATTAAACTCTAAAGAATGTGAAGAGTTGTTTGCTACTCATCCCGCATTAAAGAACTTAATGGGTAGGGAATATAACCTCATGCAAGTGCCAGCGAGCCAGAGTAAAAAATTAGAATTGAAATTAAAAAGAAGAGATTTTGTTGATATTTTTTTAGTGTTTTCGTTAAAAAAATATCTTCAAAATAAGAACACCGACGACTGGAAAGATTTTTTAGAGCAAGCAATGTTACATGGGGGCATTTTGAACAAAGATAACCTTTTTAGTTCTTTAGAAATAAATCTTCAATTGTTTAAACACTATGAGTTAAACATATTGGAAGTCTACAAAATGGAATTCGATGAAATCGAAAAAAGAATCTTTAATAAGCTATAAATTATATGAGTAACCCAGATAGGGATTTGTAGTTTCCGGGATGATACGTTTCATAAAGGCTGTTCTTAGAGATTTAATAGCCGCCTAATTTTCTGCACTGTTCCACTGCTTTTATCTGTGAGCTTCATAACCTTACGGACAGAGAATTCCTGCTTCAGTAGCTTCACCACGTCTTTGTGTTCTGCCAACAGCGCTTCCACATCTTTACGGAAGCCTTCTTTCCTACCCACCTTGCCGCCGTTCTTCCTGAAACTATCGTAGCCAGACTTGACCCGCTGCCGAATGGTTGTTTTCTCCATTTCACTAACGCTGGTAAGTATCTGTATCATAAATTGAGATAGGCCATTAATCTCACCACTGTCGTTCAGGGTTTCTATGTTGTAGTTTTTAATAAACAATGAAATGCAGTTATCATTTAATAGCTTAATTGTTTTCAGAACTTCGATGGTGTTTCTACCAATACGGCTCAGTTCCCAACATAGCACCTTATCAACACTGTTCTCTTTAATATAATTTATCATTGCCATGAGTTTTGGCCGGTCCTCGTTATTCTTACCGCCTGATATTTTTTCTTCAAACGTGTTTACGACTTCAAAGCCCATTTTCCGGGCATAGTCCATAAGTTCTTCTGTCTGGCGCTTGTAATCCTGGGTGATCGTTGAGACCCTGCTGTAAATAACTACTTTCATCTGTATCGCTTTAATATTTTAGATTGTGAAGATGCACAAAAACGTATCACGTTGGCTGCCTCACTAAATTAAAACGATACACTTTAGAGAATGATACGCTTTTAATAAAATTACTCCGCCGCAAGGTGATATACGCAAAAGACCGACATTAATGTCGGTCTTCCGTTTTTACTGCATCACCCTGAATTTAAGGGTTCGTCTGAACCTCAGCGATCTTCAGGAAGTGAATACTTGCATGGTGCGTCAACGCTTCCATAAGTGACGGCGACACCATGTTACCCATGCCTGTATTTTTCTCAGTCTGGTTCAAACCATCCAGATTCTGACCTTCAGTTTCAGTCATAACTTGCTTCTCACTCACTGTGAACTTACGTTTCACACCATCTTCATAGGCCCATTCGCTGGCACCGGCAGTCACAGTCAGAAACATGCGGTTATCTGAGGAGTGAATAACATCATTACCCTGTCCCGATGAAAAGTGCTGAATGTGCGGAAGTAATGCGCGTGCAGACTGTTTACCCATGTCGGGAGTTGTTGGTTCAGGAAAAGTGATGTTTGTAACTCCCAGTGATTTATGAACCAGATAAAATATACAACGCTTCCTGCTTTGCCTACCACCGTAGTTCATTGCGTTAAGAATCTTATAGTCCCAGATGTAATCTGTCATACTGTTTAATACCATTTTCAACTTATTCCAGAATGGTAGGTTTCTTTTACTGGTTACCACCTGTGGCACTTGCTCGATCACAACCACCTTTGGGAGGACTTCCCGTACCAGCCTTAGCATGTGAAATATCAACGTTGCCCTTTTATCAAATGGGTTTCTTTTGGTCTGACCAGGTACATAGTTTAGCTTAAGGGTCTTATTGATATATGCCAGCCAGTCCTTACCATTTATTTTAGTAATATCACCTGCATCTCCTGAAAGAAATGTGCTGTCGGCAGTTCTGAGTTCAACCTTGGAATTATGCCTATTATTCTTATGTACGACACCTGGGAAATCTTCACTGTCACTACCACCGAGGTCACGGCCACCGGCTCTTCTAAAGCCGATGTCCATGCCTCCTATACCGGTAAATACACTGATGCCTGTAGGCGTTATTCTGTATGTTACCTTTCTCATTGTTTGAACAGTTTTTCAGGATTATCAATAAGGATCTGGAATGAACAGTCACCCATCATATCCGCACCTGTAAATATGGTGGTATAGTACTCTGTGTTGCCTTCCTTGCCTAAGTCGTACTGGTACGTATAAACCAGAGGCAGTGGTTTGCCATCGACAGACAACTCGCGCCCTGCGTTACCAACCGTCATGTTGAGGGTGCGCCCGTCTCTCAGTGTAAGTGTAGCTGAGGCAAACTCATAGCTGTCAACAGTTTTGGTCACAGTTGAACCTGCCGACGCAGGGGGTGTATCACTGCCTTCGTACTGGTCACCACCAGCCTGTTCATGCTCATCGGTATTCTCGTCCTGGTATTCGTCCGTAACATCAGTTTGCTCGTCAGGTAAATCAGCCGGCGGTACTGTAGTGTCTTCCGCTGGGTTAGGGGTATAAGTAGCTTTTTGCACTTTCTCCTTCTTGTCTTTGCTAATGCGTTGCTGCATCGTATTCCAGTCCATGTTGCCGTTCTGCACCAGCCTCAGCAATTCAGGATAGTGTTTCCCAGTGCTTAAGAGGCGTTTGATGGTTGAAGAGCTTGTACCGAATATATAAGCAAGCTTTTCTTCCTTGTCACCTGGTATGCTATCCCACCAGCGTTTACCCTCCGGCGTTTTTACGTACTCGTTCAGCAGGTAGTCAATTGCTATGGTCACTGCTGGATACTGCTTATCATGCAGTAGGTTCCCGAACAAAATACACTGTGGAATTTTAGCCGAGTCCAGGCAGATCTCGTTAACTTCTATATCCTCCAATCCCGATGCTATTGCTGCATCCAGCACATGCCAATGTGATAGTAACTCACCGGCTGATGTTGTTAATGGCAGTTCGCCTATGCCGTAATCCTTCAGTCCATCGAAGTAAAACTTAGGGGTTGTCATTGCGCCTACTATGCGCTTGTAAAGAGAGTGCGGTTGAATACAGTTAACTGGCACTGTCTTGCGGGTAATCGTGTTTTTCATTATACTGTTGTTATTTGCGGGAGCGATGTATCTATTGTTTTTTTCATCACGTACTGCCGCAGGGGTTATTGATTGTATTTTAAAATTTGAATTTTGTTGATTCTTGCTGCCATCCATCAAGCTGGGCAAAATGGTTGCTGATTGGGGAAACTCCCGCACCTGTAATGCTTGCGGGAACTCATCGATGTCACCACCATGCCTGTCCTTAAGGGACATAGCCTTTGCCAGGTGAGTGCCTAACTGTTTTACGAAAACAGGTACGCCAGCCGTTTTGCACTGGCTCACTATATCCGTATACCATTCCAGTTCTGATGGCCTGTATCGGTACTTCCCTATGTCATTGCCGCTCTCACCGCCAATGATCACCCAGTCCAGCGCGGATAATGCTGTGCCTTTGCCGCCAGGTATCTGCACGGTAAGGTCAACAGGCCCTAATATAGGCTCTATGCTGGCGAACCTGGTGCAGTTGAGGTCTTCAATGTATTTCAGGCGCTCAATGTACTTGGCGCTTTCTATTGATACGCCGAGCCATACGTTTCCGGGTATGCCATCCATGGGCAAGCACTGCTGTATGCGTTCCGGGCGCTTTGTTAGTATCTGCCATATTAAATGGCGGTTCTCCTTTATAAGCTCCCATGCTTCGTCACGCCACTGATCGGCATCTTCAATAAGGAAATCCGACCAACTACAGGTGAATATTTTATCTCCTGGAGCTGCTTTCTTCAATGTAGCATTTATGGTGCTCTGTGATACTTTCAGTACCTCTTTTGGATCTTTGCCGTAACGCTCTTTATCACGGTACATATAACAGAACTTGCACCCTTCAGACACCTTCGTGCATCCAGTCCAGCTA
>JBGAJU010000048.1:0-32233 GCA_044224775.1 Flavipsychrobacter sp. | reverse complement strand
TGTATTTCTCTATTTTTTTCAGATGTTCGTTGATCGTGCGAAAGCTGTAGTGCAGGATATCGCCTTTCAAAAGGCCACCTTGTTCTTTGTCATCATCAAGCCGCCAGTATTCATGCACCTTTGGTTCTTCCCACTTACCTTTTGTACGGTCGTAAAGGCGCGTTTGCTTGTCGGGATACCATCCGCAGTGTTTTATCCATTTGCCGCAATAGTTAGTGAGCCGCGACATTTCGTAAACAGAAAAAACAGGATCGCGTTTTACTTCAAGAATGCTCTCGCGAAGTTCGGGAGTAAGGGTTTCATCAGCATCAAGCGATAGTATCCAATTGTTTGATGCCTGTTGTGTTGCGAAATTTTTTTGTTGTCCATAGCCTATGAAAGGATGTTGTATGACCTTAGCATTGTAACTCAAGGCAATGGCTGCGGTATTGTCGGTTGAACAGCTGTCTACTACTACGATCTCATCTGCTATCCCTTTTACAGAATCGAGGCATCGTGCGAGGTTTCTTTCCTCATTGTAGGTGATAATAACGATGCTTAAGCGAATCATTTATAGTGTAAACCGTTGATTATTTTTGGATCGGCGGCAAATTTAAAGAGTGTGACTCGTTTTAACTATTTTTTGTGGGAATTTTGTCCCCGAACCATGGTTTTGTGTAATTTTTTACTCTAACTTTATGTTGTTCATGTCAGATTATTAATCTATTAAAAACTTAGCATAGAATGGCTTGTGTGCAGAGATTCGGTGTATGTGCTTTCGTTATAGGTCTTTTAGTTTGCGCGCAAGGCGTTGCAGAAAAAGTTAGTGCCAAGGGCGCAAAAGAGGAAAAGATTAACAATTCTTCCACTACTACAAAATCTGAAGATGCGGCTCCGCCCACTGAGTTCCAGTGGATGGAGCATAAAAGACTATCGTGGGACGATTTCAAGGGACCGGTAAGGGCGAGTGACGATGAATCTGCAGCTGCAACCCATTGCGGCATGGGTTTCAGGATAAATGGTGTGACGGCTACAGGCAAGCCTGATGTAACGGTCTATAATACGTTCTACGCTAAGAAATCATGGGTCCGTTCTGACGCCAAGATATCTTCTATATTAGATCACGAGCAAGGCCATTTTGACCTGTGCGAATTATATACGCGTAAATTAAGGATACGTATAGACGAGCTTGGCCCGAATGTGCCTAACCTGAAGCAGGCGCTTATGGCTATTTTCACTGAGGTGAACAATGAGTACGAAGTTTGCCAGCAGCGCTATGAAGATGAGACCACTCATGGTATCAATATACCTGCACAAAGAAAGTGGATGGACAATATCTGCAAGGAGCTGAGTCTATAATTCCGGGAAATTTAAGAGAGTAATTTTTGACGTAAAAGAAATTCGAGCTGCTCGTTAGAAACAGTAAGTTTAGTATTCATTTCTTTTTCGTCCATGTGCTGCCTATAAACGTCATAAGCTCGTTTAATGGTCATGTCCAATTCTTCTTCATTCCATGGCTTAGTAAGGTAGTGAAATACTTTTCCTTTATTGATCGCATCAATAACGGCATTCATATCGGCATAGCCGGTCAGCAAAATACGAACCGGGTCAGGGTATTCTCCCAGAATAGATTCAAGGAATTCTACCCCTGTCATTTGGGGCATGCGTTGGTCGGTAATTATAATATGAACTTCGTTATTCTTTAAAATCTTAATGGCTTCTTCTCCGCTTATGGCAGTCAGTACGTTATACTTTATACGGAAAACTGCTTTGAATGAGACCAGGTTGTTCAGCTCATCATCCACGTATAGTATACAGATCTTATTGGCCATAGAAGTACACGCAAGTTATAAAAAAATTATTAAAGAAAACCAACACGCCTTTAAATAGTAATAATATGCAATTATAAAAAAAACTGATAATCACATGATTGTTGTCAGTTGTGTTAACAAGTTATTGAAATAATATGATTTCTTACTAATTTTGCGCCCTGAATTATCGTGTAAAAAGAATTTCTCAAACATTCACTGATGGACACAGACTATGCCTTTCTATTAGAAAAAAATGCAGAGTTAAAAAAGACATATAAACCAGACTTCTTCAGGTTAAACAGCGCTACAGATAAAGAAAGGTTTAATAAGCTTTTAAAGTCATCTGATATTTTCGTATTTGACGAAATTCGTGATCAGTTGAAAGAACTGATCAAAAGTCGCAACCCGAAGGTTAAGCTCAAAGCTGAAGATTATCCTTTTCTTATTGAGCAACACTTAAATGGTTGTCCCATCTCAGAGTATGGTGTATGGGTTTACTATCCTTGGTCTGCAAGATTGGTGCATTTATTGGATGAGCAGGAATTTATTGAACTGCGTACTGCCGCGAACCGCAATAAAATCACTACTAAAGAACGTGATATACTTGCCACCAAGAAAGTTGGTGTTATTGGCCTTTCGGTAGGTCAGTCGGTGTCGGTTACTTTAGCACTCGAGCGTGGTTGCGGCGAACTGAGGTTAGCGGATTTTGATACACTTGAACTTAATAACCTAAACCGTATACGCACGGGTGTGCACAACCTGGGGTTGTATAAAGCATATTCCGTAGCGCGCGAGATAGCAGAAATAGACCCCTTCTTTAAAGTTATTTGCTACACAGATGGCATTACCGATGACAATATCAACGACTTCTTTACAAAAGATGGAAAGCTTGATGCTGTTATTGATGAGTGTGATGGTATTAATGTGAAAATACAATGCCGACAGAAAGCAAAAGAGTTGCGGGTACCAGTATTGATGGAGGCGAGTGATAAAGGTACACTTGATGTTGAAAGATTTGACCTGGAACCGGACAGGCCCATAATGCACGGTTGGTTAGAGCATCTTTCGCTGGACCTGGAGTTTTTGAAAGGCTTGAAAACGGCTGAAGAAAAGCTGCCTTACATGCTGCCTATGCTTGGATTAGAGACATTGTCTACCAGGCTTAAGGCATCGATGGTGGAGATCGAGAATACCCTGACCACGTGGCCGCAATTGGCGTCTGCCGTTACTTTGGGTGGTGCTATAACAGCCGATACGTGCCGTAGGGTTTTCCTTGATCAGTTCACTGCTTCAGGCAGGTATTTTATTGACCTTGACAGACTTGTACCTGATTCCAGGCAGCGCAAGGAGTTTGATGCTTTTGTAGCACCACCGCCATTGACTTCAGCCGAAATGGAAGCTATGGTTAGTGAGGCGTTTAGCCTGCTGCCGACAGCTGACCTGTCGTTGAATAAGGAGGATGTTACTGAGCTTGTGCAGGCTGCCAACAGTGCGCCAACAGCCGGTAACAATCAACCGTGGAAATGGCACTACAAGAATGGTTACCTGTTTTTATTCCATGAGAGAAGCCGATCGGCATCATTCGGTGATTTTGATGATATGGCTTCGTTTATCGGGTTGGGTGCGGCTATCGAAAATCTTGAATTGAAGGCCGCGCAGAAAAGTATTGGTACTAGTGTAAATACCTTTCCGTTAAAGGGTAACAGGAAGTTGGTTGCTGCCATCAGGTTTGCAGCTAAAATGTCGCAGGTACTTTACAAGCCAGAGACGCTTGCGCGATATATTGGTGAACGTTGCACCAACCGTACCATAGCTGCAAGAGTTGCAGTTGAGGCCAGTGTATTGGACAAACTGAGTGCAGCTGTTGCATCAGTGCCAGGAGCTGAATTGCTGATAAAGACAAGCGAAAATGATCTTGCAGAGCTCAGGGAAATAATGGGTGCATCGGATAGGTTGCGTTTGCTGCACCCGGACGGGCACTATGAATTTTACAATAAAGAACTCAGGTGGAATGCTGAGCATAGCCGTGTGACCGCAGATGGTATAGATATTGCAACCGTAGATATAACACCGGTAGAACAAGTGGGTATTAAAATGGTTCGTGACCCGGAAGTTGCGCAATTGCTGGTGGACTGGAATGCGGGCGATGCTTTGAAAAAAATGACTTTTAAAGCAATAGACGGATCATCTGCAGTTGGGTTGATCACAATGCCTGATTTTTCGCCGATCAACTTTTTAGAGGGTGGGAGAGGGATGGAGCGTTTATGGCTAACCGCAACAGAAAATAGCCTTTCCATTCAACCAATGTTTGCCGCAATATTGCATTTTGCGAGGTTGAATCATGGAGCCGGATCAGGTATGCCCGATTTTATGAAGGATGAGTTTAACGAACTTTACAAACGTTTCGAAAATATATTCCCTAATGTGCGTGGTAAAGCGCATGCGTTCTTATTCAGGCTAGCTATAGCTGAGGCTCCCCATGTGCGGTCGTACAGGATACCTGCCGAGAAAAACCTTATTATTGATTAGAAAACAAAACTGTAACAAACCGAACCTCGGACGAAAATTAATATTTATATATTATTTAATTGTAGTGTTTTGCATTTAATCACACATTTGCATTTTAATTTGTGCCATATCTTTGTTCTGTCTTCATTAAATTGTTATTTTGTGATTAGGAATATTTTCTAAGATATATTTCTTGAAAAAAATAAGATAATAAACTAATAAAACGCCATGTATAGTAGATATTCTTTTATAAGTGTAGCTGATAATTGATAGGATCAAGGATCGGGATAATTTTTAAGTAGCGTAGAAAATGCTCAGGTTAAAATTTAAGGCTTTTCATCCTATAAAAGATGCGGAACTTTCTGAACGCTATCTTACAGGGCATAAGAAGGTGCTGGAAGACTATGGAATTACAAACATAACTTCCAATAACCGGGTGTGGTTGGATATGGAGAGTGTGTACGCTATAGTAGCTGAAAACGAAGAAGGAGAATTAGTTGGAGGTATCAGGGTGCAAATGGCAGATGGTGTGCATCCGCTGCCGGTTGAGAAGGCAATAGGCCATATGGATGCGAGAATACATGATGTTGTAAAACATTATGCAGAACACGGCGTTGGTGAGTTGTGTGCGTTGTGGAATGCCAAGTCGGTAGCGGGTTATGGGATCAGCGTGTTGCTGACTATGGCAGGCATTTCAATAACGAACCAGGTAGGTTGCAGTACATTGATGGGGATATGTGGCGATTATACGTTGGAGATGTTTACGAATGTTGGCTTCGTGGTGGATACAACGTTAGGGCTGAATGGTGAGTTCTACTATCCCAAGGAGGATTTTATAGCGCGAGTGCTCGGCATCTTGAATTCAAAGACATTGGACACTGCGCGTCCGGATTACAAGGAGCGCATGATAAACCTTAGAGACAACCCGGTGCAACATTTTGAGGAGAACGGGCCGAAAGGCATAGTAGAGGTGGATTATAACCTGCTTATAGCTAACTAATACTTGTAAATGCAAAAAAAAGCCTGTTTTTTTTTCCTTTTCCTGTTCACAATAAGTGTTACGTTAGTTAACGCTCAGCCTGCATTCCCGGTCACCGTAAAGAGCACTGATAATGTAAAGCAAATTCTTTCCGGCATTGAAGTGTTGGAGGACGCAACACACTCATTTACAATTGATAGTGTTGCCAAGAGTAGTCAATTTCTTGTACTCAACAATGTTACACCTAACCTGGACGTAACTAAGTCGGCCTACTGGGTAAGATTAAAGATCCGGAATGAAACACAATTACCTCAACTGATTTTGAAGCTCGCTAATTCAGGACTGGATAGCGTGACTTTTTACGAGCCCGTTGAGGGCGGCGCTTTCAGAACAGTTGAAACAGGACAATCTTATCCTTTTTCGCACAGGGAATACCTGAGTTCGGAGTATATGTTTTATCTGCACCTGCCACCAAATACCGAGGAGCAGGTTTATTTGCGTATAAGTAGCAGCGAAGCGTTGATACTTCCATTATTGATAGGCCCGGAAACCAAAATGCTTGATGCGGACAAGTATAAAGATATTTTCTGGGGTATGTACATTGGCCTGATGCTGGCGATGCTGTTGTATAACTGTTTTGTATACATCACAACAAAGGACAGCAGCTACCTGTATTACATGGCCTACGTGGTGGCCGTGATACTTACACAGACTACATTGTCGGGGTATGCTTTTCAGTTCTTGTGGCCTGCCAATTCGGTGGTTGCGAAATACAGTGCATTTGTTACCCCTGTCATTGTTGGTATTGCCGGCATAGAGTTCATGCGACACTTCCTGAAAACGAAGGAGTACGTGCCTAAGGCTGACAAAGTGTTCTTCCTCTTCCTGGGCGCTTACCTGATCGCAGCAATACTGTGTTTTGCCGGTAACTATAGTGCTGGTCAGAAAGCAATTGATATGACTGCCGGGCCGGTCTCTATATTTATGCTTGTGCTGGCGGCTATCATCATTCGCAAAGGCTATCGCCCTGCAGTTTTCTTCCTTATCTCATGGAGTGTTTTCCTGATTGGTGTTTTTGTATTCGTGTTCAAGAATTTCAACATTTTGCCGTATAACAATTTTACGGTGAATATGATGCCTATTGGCTCGGCAATGGAAGTGCTCTTGCTGTCGTTCGCACTTGCAGACAGGATCAATACATTAAAGAAAGAAAAGGAAATATCGCAGGCGCAAACAGTGGAGGCTTTACAGGAAAATGAGCGTATCATACGAGAGCAGAACGTGATATTGGAAGCTAAAGTGACAGAACGAACCCAGGAATTGAAAATTGCGAATGACGACCTGAATAAGGCAATGACAGAACTGAAAGAGGCAGAAAGCCAATTGGTGGAGTCTGAGAAAATGGCGTCGTTAGGTCAATTGACTGCGGGCATAGCGCATGAGATCAATAACCCCATCAATTTTGTGTCGTCCAATGTGATGCCCTTGAACAGGGATGTGAGAATGCTAATAGATGTGGTGGAGACCATAGAAAAAATTACGCTTGAGGAGAAGCCTGTCACCGAGAAAATGAAACAGATAGCAGCATATAAAGAGGATATAGATTACGATTACCTGAAAGTTGAAATAGACCAATTACTACATGGTATTGGCGAAGGTGCATCGCGAACCGCCGAAATAGTGAAGGGGCTGCGGATATTCTCAAGGCTGGATGAGGACGACCTGAAGAAAACAGACATCAATGAGGGCATTGAATCAACACTTGTGATCGCCAATAATCTTGTTGGCGCCCATATAAAAGTTGAGAAAAAGTATGCGAACCTGCCTGTTGTAGAGTGTTATCCGGGTAAACTTAACCAGGTTTTCTTAAATATTATATCAAATGCCATATATGCGATTAAAAAGAAATATGGTGAGGCAAATGGTGGCGTATTGAGCATAGCCACAGATTGTGACGGGAACAATGTATTTATTAGATTTGCTGATAACGGAATAGGAATGGATGAGAACACGAGGAAAAGGCTGTTTGAGCCGTTCTTTACGACCAAGGATGTTGGCGAGGGTACAGGTTTAGGGATGTCTATAGCCTATAATACCATGGTTAAGCATAACGGCCAGATCAATGTTACGTCTGAAGTTGGGGTTGGGACAGAATTCACACTTATATTACCTTTAGTACAAAAATAATAAGCCATTGAGCACCGGTGAAAAAATAAAGGTCTTATATATAGACGATGAGCAGAATAACCTGAACGGGTTCAAAGCTACGTTCAGGTTTGATTATGCCATATACCTAGCGGTTAATATTGAACAGGCGTATGAACAACTAAAAGCTCACCCGGATATCAGTGTAATACTAAGTGACCAACGCATGCCCGACAAGACGGGGGCGCAGTTCTTTGAAGAAATGAGGGAGCAGTATCCGCAACCGGTGCGAATGCTTATAACAGGCTATGCAGATATTGAATCGGTAATTGACGCGGTGAACAAGGGGCATATTTTCAGGTACATAAAAAAACCGTGGACAGATACGGACATACGGTCGGCAATAGAGGAGGGGTATAAATTTTATCTGACTAACTCACTGTTGGCTGCAAAGAACCAGGAATTACAATCGGCATACGATGAATTGGGCAAGTTTGCCTACAGTGTAACGCACGACCTTCGTGGGCCGTTGCTGAGTGTTATCGGTGCCCTGGACCTTGCTAAAACCATGGACAGTCTCGATGAATTGCGCGAAATATTCGGGATGATGGATGCCGCGGTTAGAAAACTTGATGAGTTTGTAAAGAATACTCACGAGTACTATAATTTGAAAAGAGGAAAGCTTGAGTTTGAAGAGCTTGACTTTAACACGATCATCAACGATATGGCCGCGATGTTCAAGATAGCGGGCAAGATGGAGAATATTCGCTTCTCGTATAAAGTAAGCCAGGGTGAGCCATTCATATCAGATTGTATTACTATTAAGATCATCCTTAACAATCTGCTGTCGAACGCGTTCAAATTTCAACGAAAGAATGAAGCAGATAAATTTGTGGAGTTGAGCGTTGATGTTACAGGCAATGACGCAGTAATATCCGTACGTGATAATGGAATAGGCATACATGAGAGCCACTTTAGCAACATTTTTTCGATGTTCTATCGGGCCACCTCGGAAGAGCCGGGTTCCGGTTTCGGGCTTTACAATGTGAAGGACGCCCTCAACAAACTAAATGGAACAATAGAAGTAAAATCAGTTATAAACGAAGGCACAACATTCAAGGTAACAATACCGGGACGGGCAAATGGCACAAACTAAACAGCACTTTATCGTAATAGACGATAGCAAACTGGATTGCTTTATTGCAGAAAAAATAATAAAGAACACGGGCAAAAGCGAATCTATAAGGTCTTTTCAGCTTGCGAAAGATGCACTCGACTATATCACCAGCACCAAACCAGATGAGAATTCGCACACCATAGTGCTGGTTGATATCCAAATGCCGATAATGAATGGTTTTGAATTTGTTGAAGAGTTTGAAAAGTTGCCGCTGCATATCACCAGTTATTATACGATCTATATCATCTCATCTTCTATCAATGATAACGACCTGAACAGGGTGCACAATTATCCGTCGGTAAAACAGTTCCTCAATAAGCCTATTAACAGTAATAACCTGGCAATACTCCTTCAGTCATGATACTAGTAGAATGTCCACGTGATGCGATGCAGGGCTGGTCGAACTTCATTCCTACTGCTGATAAGATAAATTATCTCAATGCTTTACTAAAGGTTGGTTTTGATGTGCTTGACTTTGGTTCCTTTGTTTCTGCGAAAGCGATACCGCAACTTGCAGACACAAATGAAGTGATACCGGGGCTGGATATGTGCAATACAAAAACAAAGCTGCTCGCTATTATTGCTAATACGCGTGGTGGCGAAGATGCTGTGCAGTATGATGAGATAACCTACCTTGGCTTTCCATTCTCCATATCAGAAACGTTCCAATTAAGAAATACGAATAAGACGATCGCTCAATCGCTGACGCAGGTTGAAGAGATTCAAAACTTGTGCGTTAGCAAAGGCAAGGAACTAGTCATCTATATATCGATGGGTTTTGGCAATCCCTATGGAGATCCGTATAATGCTGACGTAGCAATAAACTGGGTTGGGAAGCTCGCCGGACTGGGCATCAAGACCATAGCAATGGCTGATACCGTGGGTGTGGCCCAGCCGGATAATATCAGCTATATATTCAAAAATTTGATCCCGGAATTTAAGGATATTAATATTGGTGCGCATTTCCCGGAATTTAAGGATATTAATATTGGTGCGCATTTCCATTCTGCGCCCGATAAGTGGGAGGAAAAGATGGCAGCTGCGTACAAAGCAGGCTGCCTGAGATACGACAGTGCCTTAAAAGGCATAGGTGGATGCCCTATGGCAGAAGATAAGCTTGTTGGCAATATGGCCACAGAGAATATAATTTCATGGTGCGGACAGAAGGATATTCCATTGAATATTAACCCGGAAGCATTCAGTTTGGCTTGGGAGATGGCAGGACGGATATTTGCCCATTAGTATCATCAATTACGGTTTTCGGCTTTTAATACTACTTTTACAGCCCCCAATTTTCTTTAGGGGTATCAAATATTTCATATATGTCTACACACAATGAAATAAAGCGTGTCACTACCCATACGCTTCAATGGATGAAACAACATGGAGAAAAGATAAGTATGCTTACCGCATACGACTTCTCTATGGCCAGGATATTGGATGATGCAGGTATAGACGTGCTGCTTGTTGGTGATTCGGCATCGAACGTAATGGCTGGGCATGAAACTACGCTTCCAATTACGCTTGATCATATGATCTATCATGCGCAAAGCGTGATTCGTGCTTGCCAACGATGCCTTGTGATAGTGGATCTTCCTTTTGGCTCGTACCAGGGTAATAGTAAGGAAGCGCTTAATTCGTCTATACGCATTATGAAAGAAGCCGGGGCGCATGGAATCAAGCTTGAGGGTGGGGAAGAGGTGTGTGAGTCGATAAAACGCATTGTGGGAGCAGGTGTGCCTGTGATGGGCCATTTGGGATTAACCCCGCAATCCATCTATAAATTTGGTACGTATGCTGTGCGTGCAACAGAAGAGGAGGAAGCAGAAATACTATTGCACAACGCCCGGCAGTTGCAGAATGCAGGCTGTTTCTCTCTGGTATTGGAAAAGATACCTGCGTCTCTTGGTGCTGCTGTAGCTGCACAACTGAAGATACCTGTTATTGGTATTGGCGCAGGCATGCACGTAGACGGGCAGGTGCTGGTAATGCACGATATGCTGGGAATAACCAAGAATTTCTCTCCGCGATTTTTGCGTCGCTACCTGAATCTGTATGATGAGATATCGGATGCAACCAAGCGATACATAAAGGATGTTAAGGATAAAGAGTTCCCGAACGAGAACGAACAGTATTAACCATGGTGAACAAAACGGTTTGGGAAAACCTTGTAAAAGAATTTGTGCCGAAAGGAGTGACGCTCGTTGCCGTATCTAAGACCAAGCCGGCAAGTGATATACAGGAACTGCATGACCTCGGCCAACGAGACTTCGGAGAGAATTATGTACAGGAATTAGCAGAAAAACAAACGTCATTACCGTCAGATATACGCTGGCATTTCATTGGGCACCTGCAGAGCAATAAGGTTAAGTATATTGCCCCTTTCGTGCACCTCATACACACAGTAGATAGCTTTAAATTACTTGTTGAAATAAATAAGCAGGCTGCTAAGAACGGGCGTGCCATTGATGTTCTGTTGCAACTATATATAGCTGATGAGGATACGAAATTCGGGATGAACGAAAAAGAGATTTTCGAGTTCATGGACTATTACGAAGCACAAAAACAAGACCTTCAACATGTGCGTATCTGCGGGTTGATGGGGATGGCATCAAATACTGATAATGAGCAGCAGGTACGCGAAGAGTTCTTCCGCATTAATAATTTCTTCAAACACCTTGCCAATACGTCTTTTGTTGGCAAACCATACTTTTCCATTTGCTCAATAGGCATGAGCTCAGACTACAAAATAGCCATCGAGGAAGGTGGTAATATGGTGCGCATTGGCAGTATGCTGTTTGGCAGCAGAAATTAACCTACCGTATTCTTCTCAGCCTTAACAAATTCAGAAAGATACCTGCCTATCTGGAATATCACATAGTTCAGGCGTTCTATCGTCTCAAAATAAGGCAATCCGATCCGGAGAATGTGCAGCATGGAGCCTGCTATCATATGATTTTTGATACACTTGGTATGCACTTGCTGATCGTTCAGGTAGCGGTAAAGCGGGTACGGATCAAAATCAGTAAATGCAATAGCCACCAACGGGCAAGACTCATCGTTGTTAAGGAATACGTGTTCAACACCATGGCTCAAGAATACATTGTGTAATTTTTGCTGGAAGTACTTCCTGAGATATGAGGAGCGCGCCAGTATTGTGTGCTGACCGGTTTGCTTGAATAATTTTAAAGACTCTTCAATAGCTGGGTACATCTGGAAATCCTGTCCACCGGGAATACTCAGCGGCGCTGTATCGGGTGTATAGCCAAGGCCGTGACCGCTCCAGAAGATACCTTCTATCCAATCCGCAAAGCTGTCTTTCACCCACATCAAACCGCCTCCGTGCGGGCCAAACAGCCATTTATGTGTGCTGCCTACTACCACATCTGCAACTCCAAAGGGTACTTCATACAGACCAAGTGATTGCGCGCCATCCAGTATTATCTTACAATCGGGGTTCGTTTGCCTAACGATATTGAACCAGTTCTCTACGGGGGCAAGATTACCCGTGTCGTAGAAAACATGAGAGAAGAATGCCAGGTGCGGTTTTATCTCTTGCAGCTTGCTTGCCATTTCTGCAGGATCTGCAAGCACATCGTCCTCAATATAGTGTACCTCAAATTCGGGAAGGTGATGGAAGCAGCCTATACCGCCCTCATGTTCATGCGTGGTAGTGAAGATCCTGTATGGCGGTGGACAAATAGTGTGCAGTTTCCTGATCATTGCCAAGGCCAGCAGGTTGATGGATTGCGACGTACTGTGCGTAACAGTCAACTGGTAACCAGTTGAAGGCCACAGTTCGTTACATAGCTTGTTGATCTCACCATGGCTCCTGCGGCCATGTTCGTAGCTGCCCAGCGGGAAGCCTTCCATGTTCTTGGAAGAGTGCTGGTTGTAGCGTATGCGCTTCACCGCCATAGATGTTGTGCCTAAAGTACCGGGATTCAGGTTGATACGGTCAGAGTAGAAGTGTGTCTCCCTGAAGTAATCCCAATAGTTGTCATCGTCTATAGTTACAGTCTCGAACAGCGAAGGTTGTTTCTTAGTTTTTGATATATCATCAGCCCACTTAATGCTTGGGATGAACAGGCTTTCTGAAATGTTATACTTGAACCTTTGAATAATAGAAAGCATTTCTTTGGTAACAGATGAGAAAGGTGAATGCAGCGTTTCATGCCCGCTGTAGTCTGTTTCTATCCCGTATACAGGTTTGGTTTCCACTTGTTCCTGGCGAGGGTCGTGGGTGCGGATGATATTTACATCATAGCCCATTTCCTTTGCAGTATCTTTAATAGTTGCTGCCAGCTCATTGATAGAAAAGTTGGTTTCCGTTACATGGTTCACGACCTTATGAGTCCCCGGTTCGGGAATATCATTAATGAAAGTAACCATTGAATTCACAGAGTCCTTTAATGCCATAAGGCCTGTGCGCTGGTTACCTTTTCCGTAAACGGTAAGCGGGTGGCCGAAAACTACCTGTGTGAGGAAGCGGTTCACAACCGTACCGAAAATATGGTCGTAGTCGCAGCGTGTATATAACTTTTCGTTGCCACGCATCTCGTCCGTCAGGAAGCCAAATATCGTGGACTGCATCACGTCTGTTATACGCAGGTTCCATACACGGCATGCCATAGCCACATAGTTAGTATCGTTGATCTTAGATATGTGGTATATATCGTCCGCTTCGCGGGGGTAAGGCATGCGTTTGGTCGCTTCAATACCTTTGTGGCGAGGGAAGAAATATCCTTCAGCTATATCAATTCCTCCTTGTGCGTACTCACCGAACGAACCCAGCTTGATAATGTGCGCCTCCGGCACATACTTACGCACATACCACAGCAGGCGCATATTTCCTTCTTCGTTATTATGAACAGTGAACAGCGCATCCTCCAGGCTCTTCATAGAGTATGGAGCAGAACACTGCTGTGCAAGGTGGTAAATGGTATGCGGGCGCTCTTGTTCGATCAATTCTTCGAGGCGTTCGGAATTAACGTCTAACCTTATATAATGAAGATTTGCCTGGCCGTGCACCCTGCTGAACGTTTCTATACGTTCGGCGGGCCTCGCTATCGGGATCAGTGTCTGAAAGCCAAAACTCTTAACAATATTCCTGCGCCACTCATTATCGGCAATAACTACCCTGGTGTCCGGGTGTAAAACAGCAACTTTCATTGCCAACGGCCAGCCATAGTAACCATCGCCTCCAAGAATAAGTATAGTTTTTTTCATCGTATTTTAATGGTTAGTGAAGTGTTAGATTTTTAATGTAAGTGACTACGAAGATAAGCAAAATGCCCGTAATTATTATCATTTACTGTAACGTTATTAGGTGTTTATACATCTAATTGTTCGCGCTCTCTTTTCAGGCTTCTGAAACCCAGAGCGGCTACAATACTAACACAACCAACAACCCACCAAAGCGTGCGGAAGCTGGTATGTTCCACGATCTGGGCGCCGGAGAATGGGCCGAGTACCTGGGCTGCAGACCAGGCTACGGTATATAGACCGGCATATTGCCCCCTGTTATCATTATTGGTTCGGCTCACCCAGTAGGTATTCATGAAAGGCATGGCAAGCATTTCGCCGGTCGTCATCACTATTGTTGAAATAATGGCCAATGTGCGTGAGCCCGGCACCAGGTTGAAAATAACAAATGACAGGCCCGTAAGAAATGTGCCTATAGTTATGAAATAAATTATACTCTTCCTTTGTTCCAGTTTAAATACCAGGGCCATCTCGAACAAGGCGATCAGTACGCCGTTAAACGCCATTACCAGTCCTATGAAAGACGGCGAAAAATGCAATTGCTGGGAATAGAAAACCGGCAGGGTAGAGAAGTTCTGGAAAAACATACCGCCAAACAAAACAGTCATGAGTATGAAGACTATGTATTTTCCATCTTTATAAGCCGACCGGGTTTCCATCTTTTGCGTGAAATCTTTTTTGGGAGGCGTATGGCTATTCTTTGATGGAGACAAAACAGAACGCAGCAACAAAGCTGCGCCTATATTGGTAAGGCCGTCTATCCAGAATAGTAAATGGTAGTTTTTTGAGGCTATGATACCGCCAAGTGCGCCACCAACAGCCCAGCCAAGGTTAATGGAAAGACGGTTCACAGAAAATGACCGGGTGCGGTTCTCTTCCTTACTGTAATGGGCAACAGCCGTTGCGTTTGCCGGCCTGAACATGTCGTTCAATAAAGCAAGGAAAAAGCCACATAGGCAAATAGACCAGAATTGTTCCATCTGCCCCAGCAAGATGAACAGCGTACCGCCTACAAGTAAGGAACTTAGCTGTATGGTATAAAACCCAAGCCTATCTGTAAGTTTGCCCCCTAATATGCCGCCACATATTGACCCGGCTCCCATAAGCGCCATAACTGTGCCGGCCATGCCAATGGAATAATGTTTTGATTGAGTAAGGTATAGTGTCAGGAAAGGTATCACCATTGTGCCGCTCCGGTTGATGAGCATTACCAGCGATAGCCACCAGGTTGCGGGAGATAAGCCGCTGTAGGCATTTTTGTATAGGTTGGTTATCTTTTTCACAATGATGCCACAAAAGTAGTGCAGTGGACGTGTTTTGAAAGTTATTTAATGTGAATATTGCTATAGACAATGGAAATAGATTATTTAAGATAAATAATTGTGTTTCAGGTATAAGAAAATGTTTGTAATATGATATTTGCGACGTAACTTTCCAACCCGAGTTAGGGTGAATGCCGTCTTAAGTAATAGATAGTTATATACCATGGGCAGATATTTATTATTTCTTTTTCTTATTGTCTCTGGCTTGCGGGTAGGTGCTCAATGCCTGACCAATTCACTGGTTATTAATACAGGTTATAATCCGCTAACAGCATCAACTGTAACTCCGGGAGTTGCAGGTGGTACACCAGTACCCGACCCGAAATGGATAGTGACCTACGAATCGCCCGGGGTAATTACAGCAGTTGGAGCAGCGGGACTAACGATAGTTCCGGTTGGTTCATCTGCCGATGTTATTCCCACACTTGGTGGATGGATAAGTATGCCGATAGGTACGCCCGGTGCCTGGATAAGCTGTCTTAATTCGCACACTTATTCTACCGATGGTACAGGCCCTACAGGTACGCCATACAGTATGGTGCTTACCAGGCCATTCAGGATGTGCTCTGCGGATAGTATTACGCTTGATTTTTACATTGCTGACGATAACTATGTTCCTTCAATAGACGTTGATGGAGTGCTAACCACATTCTCGCAACCGGCAGTTGCTTCTGCAACAACCTTCACATCGTTCGCGCATTTTACACAAACGTTTTATTTGTTGCCGGGTATACACAACATCAATGTACGGACAAACAATTACAATGAGCCTTCGGTGGTTTCAAACCCTACGGGATTACTTATTTATGGCACTGTAGCTTCTGCAACATTGGCGAACTCGATCGTGGCTGAAAATTTTGCAAGTTGCGCCACCTATGTTTGCGCAACAACCTGCAGTAACTCAATAACACTTGCGGATACACTTCATCCCTGCAGGGGAGAGGTAATAACGCTTTCTGCTACAGTTACAGGTTCAGATTCTATACTGGATTATTTGTGGAGCCCTGCTACGGGTTTATCAAGTACTACAATACTTTCTCCTACTTTAACGGTTGGGCCCACATCGTCTTACTATTACCTCAGGGTGCGTTCTCTTATACCATTCAATCTTGTAGCGAACGGTGATTTCAGCTCGGGTAATACAGGTTTCACAAGTTCCTATTCGTATGCTCCCGGTCCCAGCACCACGCTGCTTGAAGGAAACTATTCGGTATACAACAATCCGTTTGGTGTGCACACAGGATTCACAAGCATGAGTGATCACACAACAGGCACAGGTCAAATGATGATCATTAACGGTAGCCCAACGCCTACGGACGTATGGTGCCAGACGATACCTGTAAATCCCAATACTGACTATGATTTTTCGGCGTGGATAGCAAACTGTTCGTCTATCACTACGGGCACAGATGTTCCGATCCTGCAGTTCCGCATAAATGGCATATTAATCGGAACCCCTACATCAATTACGTCGGCTCCGGGCATATGGACAAACTTCTTCACTACATGGAATAGTGGTACAGCTACAACAGCGAACATTTGTATTTATGACATGAATACTACCGCTGCGGGCAATGATTTTGCGATCGATGATATTTCTTTCAGGGAGATATGCATTGCACGGGATAGCGTGTATATTGACGTAGCCATACCTGATACAACTACCACCCGCAAGGATACAACGCTCTGTGTTCTGGGTGCGCCAATTAGCCTGTATGGATCTGCAGGTTACACTTCGTATGTGTGGAGCACGGGTTCAACGGCATCAACTATTATCGCTCCTTCATCAGGTACATACTGGGTGCGTAACATCAACAATTGTGATATTAAGATCGATACGTTTGGTGTTACTTACATGCCTGTCCCAACGGTGTTCTTAGGTGCCGATACAGCTTTCTGCGTAGGCAATACGCTAACGTTATCATCAATACAACCTCCCGGTTATAATTATGTGTGGAGCGATGGCAGTACCGGTACCTCAATGACAGTTACTACATCCGGTACCTATTGGCTGCAGGTTGATAATGGTTATTGTTATTCATCTGATACAATTAATGTGACGATATCACCGCATCCTGTTGTGGACCTGGGGCCTGATACGTTCAATTGTAGTTCAACTCCCATAACACTGCAATCGTCGGTTACTTACACATCGCCTACCTACTTATGGAGTAATGGCAGCACGACACCATCCATTACTACATCGCTTTCTGGTACCTATTGGCTAAGCGTAACCGTTGCTGGATGCGCAAGTGTAGATACAGTGAACGTAACCGTTATCTTCGATACCTTTACTTTATACAATCCTGATACCGCGATCTGCCGGGACATTAGTTCTTTTGTGCAGGTGCGGTTAACAGCAAATCCGGTAGCAACTTTCCAGTGGTTGCCCACTGCAGGAATCGCAACACCTAACATCGCCATACCAAAAATAGCGCCAGATACATCTGCAATGTATTATGTGTACATCCGTATTGCAGGATGCCCGGACCTTGTAGATTCTTTCTATATCGATGTTCAGCCCACGCCTACAGTTGATATTGGTGGCTTCGGTGATGTATGCGAGTTCGATACTTTGCATTTGCATGCGTTGGTTACGCCGCGCTGGTATTCTAAATACCTGTTCAACTGGAGTCCCGGCACTTTTGTGGAGGATTCTACCGCTTCAACGGCGGTATTAAAGGGCGCCACAAATGTTAAAATGATGCTGACCGTTACTACGCCTGCTGGCTGTAAAGGCATAGATTCAATCTTGATAAATGTATTCCCCGGCAATTTCGCTTCGCTGGATACTAACTATAATTTGTGTCCGCACGAATCCATACAGATTAATCCGAAAGGGGGAGTGTCGTATAGGTGGTACCCCGCACTATACCTGGACGATTCTCTGTCAGCTTCGCCCTGGGTAAACGCTATTACATCGCAGAGCTATACGGTAATAGCCACCAGCAAGGATGGATGTAAGGATACACTGTCAACCCGTGTTGTGGTCAGGCCCGCCGGTCACATATACCTGGGCGATTCTGTGACCATATTCCCGGGTGAGTCGTATCATATAACATCGCAAACCAACTGTACTTATTTCACCTGGTTCCCTCCCGCGGGCCTGGATAATGCGACAGTATCAGATCCGGTAGCTACGCCTGGTATCAGTACGAAATACATAGTGAAAGCTAAAACCGAGTATGGATGTGAGGCGACCGATTCTATTAGCATCTACTACGATATATCTTCAATAATAGACATTCCTAATGCATTTTCACCTGCAGGTTCCGGTGCTAATAATAAGCTATACATTCTGAAACGTGGTGACGCTACGTTGCATTATTTCCGCATCTTTAATCGTTGGGGTAACCTGGTTTTTGAAACTAAGGATATCAATGAAGGTTGGGACGGCACTTACAAGGGCAAAGCACAACCATTAGGAGTATTTGTATATGAAGTGGAGGCGGCAAGCAATACCGGTAACGTATTCAGAAAGCATGGCAATGTTACGTTGATACGCTAGTTTGTATTGACCTAATTTACATTCGTTTTTAACTGTTTTTTTTGTTGGGATTTTATTCTTTTCCCTTTATATTTGCAATCCAAATTTATTGTTAACGCAAAATAATTTCTATTATTATGTCGGTAAAAATTCGCCTGCAGAGACATGGGTCAAAGAAACGCCCATTCTATTTCATCGTAGTAGCAAACACTACAGCTCCACGTGACGGAAAATTCATTGAGAAATTAGGTACCTACAATCCATTGACTGTGCCTGCAACTATTCGCATCAGCCGCGAGCGTTCGCTGCATTGGTTGGACAAAGGTGCACAACCAACCAATACCTGTCGCAGGATATTGTCGTTCAAAGGTGTATTGTTCCTGAAACACCTGATGCGTGGTGTATCTCTTGGTCTGTTCAATGAAACAACAGCAATGGAGAAGTTCGAAAAGTGGAATGCTGAGCACGAGGAACTGGTGGCACGCCGCGAGGAAACTCACCGCAAGCACAAAGCTGATAAGCGCAACGAGACCATGAAAGAGTCTGTACGTAAGATCGAAGAGAAGAATGCTGCAAGGGCTGCACAGATAGCTGAAGCAGAGGCTGATGTAGCTGCAGAAGACGCTGCTACTCCTGAAGCATAATCATACTTTAGAAAGCACATAATTAAAAAGTCCCGCAATTTGCGGGACTTTTTAATTATGTGGAACTGATCATTACCTGCCACCTTTAGCAGACCTTATTTTTTGAAGCAGGTCTTGGGCCTGTCTTTCCACAGAAGGATCAACTTCGATAGCGGTGTTTACGGTTTCTATAGCTCCATTAAAATTGCCCTGGGAAGCCTGTGCAACTGCAAGTTGCAGATAGGCCTGGCCGATGTCAGGATTTTCAGAAGTGATATTTGTAAACAACTGCTCTGCTTTTTTATAGTCGTTTTTCTGCATTGCCATTTGCCCTGCCATGAATACGGTTTGCAGATCAAGTGAAGAGACGGCTAAAGCTTTATTAACTGCCTGCATTGCGGAATCGAGTTGATTCATCCGCGCATATGACTCTGCCATGTCGGTCCACACCTCCATGTCTTCAGGGTATTTTTGGCCTGCTTTCCTGTAATACTCAATAGCAGTGGGGAAATCATTTGCCTTTTTAGCGGTAAATGCTTTGAACCCATTACGCTCCGGGTCATTCTTAAGTACCGCACAAACCGGAACACCGTCAACCTTAATAACGTGAATTGCCATTGAGGAAGGGAAATATCCGTTCGTCAATTGCTCACGGTCCAGGAACCTCCCATAGAATACAGCATAGTCCCAGTCTTTCTGGTTCTTTTCATAGAAGCGGCAGTAATTGGTATGAAATGGTACTTTCGATATCTTTTCATATTCCACAAATGGTTCAGCGCAGTTAGTTACTATAAGTGGAGTGTCGTTTGCAGGATGTTTCTTCAATTCATTTTCCACCAGCCATTTATACCCTTGTTTTATAGTGTTCATGTAATAATCGGTCTCATATTGGCCATATGCACCTTTTATACCCCCGGCCAATTCGTTGAAGTAAATATATTCGTTAGGGTGGTTAGCGAATAGGAACCTCGCCGGAAGCGCAACCAATATAAGGGTGATGCCACCGAATGCATATTTCCCTCCTTTACTTTGTTTTGTGAAAACATGTGTAAAATATACAGCAGCAACCACCACCATTGGTGGTATGACAAACATCGCATGACGCAGGCCGTCATACAGCAAAGACTTTTTATACAGAATGTAAAGCACAGGGAACAATGCTGCAAATACCATCATCCATAAATAGGGAATAGTCTCTTTCTTGATCACCTGCATGGCCAGCAATACAAGTCCGCCGATGAAACCCAGAAGCAGGTACAAGGGTAAGCCGATAGATAACCATCGGGGCAGGTAGTACCATGGTACAGTTGAATTAAGATGTCCTTCGAACAGCATTTTCACGAACAAAGGGTATGTTGACATCACCTCCAACGATTCAAGCGGACCACTAATGGGGGATTCGAGCGCGTATGGCCACCAGAGAATTGCCACTATGTAGCCAACAATGCCGGCAACTACCAGGTGCTTGATACTGTTGCCGAAGACCTTTGTTTTTTGCAGTTTCTTTTGCCATACAGTCACTATAAAGAATAGTATAGTATATGCCACAAGCAACAATCCGCCAATACGTATACTGAGGCAAAGTGCTATCGCAAGTCCCATAAGGATAGTTGTTTTCCATTTCAGGTGCTCTATGTTCTTCAGCCAAAGTATGATTGCGTATAGGGCCAGTGCATAGGTAGCGGCAAATGGAGCATCTTTCGGGTTACTGAATGCTTCGCCAAAGTACCTGCCGGTAAAGAATATGAAAATCACTGCAACAATAGCAGCCAGCCAGCCTTTCAGTTCTTTAGCCAACAGGCCGGTAACCATGATACCCATAAAACCAAAGAGCATTGTCCAGTAATGCCGGAAAAGGAATTCATCTGTAGGGTGGAAAATGCTGATGAGCATTGCCGCAAAACCGTCGAAAAAGCCTCCATAATACTGCAGCTGCTTTTTCATCACGTATGGATCATACAAGGCAGCTTTATTGGCACCGAAGGAACTTACATAATCCCATACATATTTACCGTAGTTGTTTTGTGTCACTTCATCACCGGTTATGCCATAGTCCGGCACGACGATGAGCATATAAACAAATATTGCCGCTAAAAGGCCCCAGAAGATCTTTTTAAGCACTTGTTCATTGAATTGCATAGTAAGGCTGTTATTTATGTCCAAATATAATTTTAAAGTGCGGTATTTAACATAAACAGACACGTTAAAGTGTCTTATTTGGTTGTTATTTCTTTTTTCTGGACCGCCTGAATTTTCTCATGATGGATATGAGTACACCTGTGTCTTGCAGGGCTTTCTTCACAATAGCAAACGACGAGCCTTTGCTTTGTCCGTATGTGCGGGGAAGGTATTTAGACTCAATCTCAATAACTTTTTTGCCAAGGAATAAAAGTTTGGCGCATATTTCACTTTCGATAAGGGAACTCGTCAGTTGCAAGTCCAGCTGATCTATGTCTGCTTTTTTGTAGATCTTGGTCCAGTTCACATCACGCAGCTTAATGCCGATGAAAGTCTCGTTCAGTTTCTTATTAAAAAGCGAGAGTATATTCCTGAATAGATTATAAGAAGTGTTCTCTTTGCGGTAGAAAGAAATAAAATAGCCGGCCGGCACATCTGCATAGGGCAAATATTCCGTTACATCGAATTGGCCATCGCCGGGTATGAAAGCGATGTTCTCGTACTGTGAGTTATTGTAGATAGAACGCAGCGCACCGCCAATACCTTTGTTTTGCGCGTGAAGCACAGTTTTTACTTCGGTGAATTTTTGTGCTAATTGACCGGCAATTTCCCTGGAGCCATCTGTGCTGTAATCGTCAACAATAATTATCTCAAAGGTATTGGTGATCTTCTGCATTACCTCACGTAACTGCACGACCACTTGTTCCAGCGACCCGGCCTCATTATAACATAAAACGCCTACAGACCAGGTTTGCATGAACAGTGATTAAAATGCATTTACAACGTCGATAACACATGATACTTCCTCATCTGTCAATTCAGCAAACATAGGTAGCGATACACACTGGCTGGCAAGATACTCCGCGTTAGGGAAGTCGCCAACTTTGTAGCCAAGATGAGCGTATGCTTTTTGCAAATGGCAGGGAACAGGGTAGTGGTATGCTGCAATAATTTCGTGCTTTTCGAGGTGCTTTACGAAGGCATCTTTATCAGCAACCGTTACCACGAAGAGGTGGTAAATACTTTTTGCCCATGATGGCTGTGCCTGCATCTTCACTTTAGGATTGGTAATGTTCTTCTGGTAAAGAGCACCGATGGCCTGGCGTTTTTCATTCCAACCCTGCAGGTATTTTAGTTTCACACTAAGTGATGCACCTTCCAGTCCACCCATGCGCATGTTGTAGCCTATTTCATCGTGGTAATAGCGAATCACGCTGCCGTGGTTGCGGATGCTTTTTATATGGGTAGCGTATTGCTCATGGTTTGTTGTGATGCCACCTGCTTCGCCGCAAGCCCCCAGGTTCTTGCCAGGGTAGAAGCTGAAGCAAGCCATTTCGCCAAAGCCACCTACACGCATATCTTTGTATGTTGCTCCTTGCGCCTGCGCGGCGTCTTCTATAAGGAAAAGGTTATGTTTGTCTGCAATCGCCTTTACCGCATCAATATCAAATGGCTGACCGTAAAGGTGCACGCCAATGATAGCCTTTGTATTCTTCGTGATCTTCGCTTCGATCTTTGTCGCATCTATCTCCCAAGTATCCGGGTCGCAATCCACGAATACAGGTGTAGCACCTGCATGAGATACGCCCCATGCCGTAGCTATGAATGTATTAGCTGGTATTATCACTTCGTGCCCCGCACCAATGCCTAAAGCAAGCATTGCTAAATGCAATGCAGTTGTGCCGTTGTTTACACCTATAGCATATTTCGTGCCGCAGAATTCAGCATATTCATTTTCAAATTTCTCTACGAAAGGCCCGCCGGAGAAAGCTGTTTTTTCATAAACCTGCTCAAAGGCAGCAAATATTTCGCTCTTTATTTGTTGGTGTTGCCTTTTAAGGTCAAGGCAGTGGATCTGTGACATATTAATCGGGAAGTATTATACGTTCTTTAAAAATTTTGCAGGGTTGCCTGCTACAATAGTGTTTGGAGCTACATCTTTTGTCACCACAGAACCCGCGCCCACAATAGCACCTTCACCTATGGTAACGCCACACAGTATAGTAGACGATGATCCGATAGAAGCACCCTTTTTCACCCATGTTTCTTCCATCTTCCAGTCTGCATCTGTTTGCATGCTGCCGTCCGGTTTGGTTGCCCTTGGGAAGCGGTCGTTGATGAAAGTAACGTTGTGACCAAGGAAAACATTGTCCTCTATATGTTACAGTTCTTACCGATGGTGGCACCTTTCTGTATCTCTACAAAAGTGCCCACTTTCGAATTGTCGTCGATAGAGCACCCGTAAGCATTTACAAAGTCGTAGATGCGCACATTAGTGCCCACCTTTACATTGTTCAGGGATTGTTTTTCGGTACTTTTAGTAAGTAATTCCATTGTGCTTAATCAAATTTAATAGCTACTTCTTTTCCGTTATTTTTTATCGATTCCTGTGCGGCCTCCAATACCTTCACAACTTCCAGCCCCACTTTCCAGTCAGACACCGGAGTGGTGCCGTGCTCAATAGCGCTTATAAAGTCCGCCGCCATACCGGCAAGTGCTTCGCGTTGTTCCAGTTTGGGGACATATATATCACCTACACGATAATCTATCAGCAGCTTACGCTTATCCTCGTCGTTCTTTACACTATAACCTGTGTCATATACCTTCACCTTTTCACTTGGTTCCACATCATCAAACACAACCATTTTCTTTGTACCACCAATGAGCATCTTCCTGATCTTAACCGGGGAAGACCATGAGCAGGAGAAGTGTGCTATGTGCTGTGCATCGTAGATCACGGTAAGGTAAGCCACATTTTCTAACCCGTTTGGTGTGTGCGATATGCCCGTAGCACTTACGCTAACCGGTTTGCCCGGCACAAGGAAGAATAGTATTGAGATATCGTGCGGGGCAAGGTCCCACAGCACGTTTATATCAGGCTGAAAAAGTCCGAGATTGATACGTGTTGAGTCGAAATAGGTTATTTTACCTATTTCTCCTGAATCTATCAGGTCTTTTATTTTGCGCACCGCACCTGTGTACAGGAAGGTGTGGTCCACCATCAGCACCAGGCCTTTGGCTTTGCTTATAGCAATAAGATCTTCAGCTTCAGCCGATGATTGGGTCATAGGTTTTTCTATGAGCACATGCTTGCCATGTTCCAGCGCTTTTTTTGCAAGAGGGTAGTGATACTGCACAGGTGTGGCAACAACTACTGCGGTAACTGCAGGGTCGTTGAGGGCATCATCATAATTCGCAGTAATACGAATGTTGGGGTATTGTTTTTTGATAATTTCCAGTCTTTCAGGCCTTAGGTCAACTACCCATTCTACCTTAGAGCCTGCAACTGTAGAGAAGTTACGGACAAGGTTGGGTCCCCAGTATCCATAACCAATTATTGCAATTCCTGCCATGTTGATTTATAAAAGTGTGCAAATTTACTAACCTTTGCCCTGTTTTGATAGTATTAAAGTAATATTATTATATGCAGTTTTTTAGTTAAATAAAAAGCCCCAAGTATTAACCCGGGGCTTTTATCTTAATGAAAGATATTATTAAGGATTAGTAACAACCGGAGTAGTTACCTTCACTTCTGTTTTTGTTTGTGGTGCTGCTTCAGGTTTGCTGCCACCATGCATATTTGCAATGGTTGGTGCAATTACCAACGCAACAATAGACATCAGCTTGATGAGGATGTTCATAGATGGGCCCGAAGTATCTTTAAAAGGATCACCTACTGTATCACCCGTAACAGATGCTTTATGGGGTTCAGACTTTTTGTAGAAGATCTCGCCGTTTATCTCAACACCTTTCTCGAAAGATTTCTTAGCGTTGTCCCATGCACCACCTGCGTTGTTCTGGAACATACCCATCAATACACCGCTTACTGTAGCACCTGCAAGGAAACCACCCAATGCTTCAGCGCCAAGGCCTGGCATAAAGCCAATTACCAGTGGGGATATGATAGCAATAGCACCAGGTGCAACCATTTTCTTAATAGATGCCTGCGTAGAGATAGCCACGCATTTGTCGTACTCGGGTTTGCCGGTACCTTCCATGATGCCGGGGATAGTGCGGAACTGCCGGCGAACTTCCTCCACCATGCTCATTGCTGCCTGACCCACCGCGCGGATTGCCAGTGAAGAGAAGATGAAAGGTATCATGCCACCTACAAAGAGGCAGGCAAGAACGTTGGCTTTATAGATATCTATGCCCTCAATGCCTGCAACACCCACGAAAGCAGCAAACAATGCCAGGGCTGTAAGTGCTGCTGAAGCTATCGCAAAACCTTTACCTGTTGCAGCAGTAGTGTTACCTACAGCATCAAGGATATCTGTGCGCTCACGCACTTCTTTTGGCAATTCGCTCATTTCGGCAATACCACCTGCGTTATCTGCTATAGGGCCGAAGGCATCGATAGCGAGCTGCATAGCTGTTGTAGCCATCATGCCTGCTGCTGCAATAGCAACACCATAAAGGCCCGCACATTCGTAAGACCCCCAGATACCGCCTGCGAGAACAATAATAGGCAGGGTAGTAGACTCCATGCCTATAGCCAGGCCACCAATAATATTGGTAGCATGGCCCGTAGAAGACTGACGGATGATGCTCAGTACCGGGCGTTTGCCCATTGCTGTGTAGTACTCAGTGATCATACTCATCAGCGTACCTACAACAAGGCCTACAACGATAGCGCCAAATACGCCATTAGCGGTAAACTCATGGCCGCGAAGGCTCATGTTGGCAGGTAATATATTGTGCACAAGGAAATAACATGCAATGCCAGTAAGAACGATAGAGCCCCAATTACCCATGTTCAATGCTTTTTGAACCGCTGCAGTGCTGTTGCCTACGCTGTCAGAAATGCGAACGAACAATGTGCCCACTATAGAAAGAACGATACCTACGCCTGCAATAAGCATTGGTAAAAGTATTGGTGCAAAACCACCAAAATTATCACCAGCAGAAGTTGTTTCACGGCCCAGTACCATTGTGGCAAGTACCGTTGCCACATAAGAACCGAAAAGGTCAGCGCCCATACCTGCCACGTCGCCCACGTTGTCACCTACGTTATCGGCAATAGTTGCGGGGTTGCGTGGATCATCTTCCGGTATGCCTGCTTCTACCTTACCTACCAGGTCAGCGCCTACGTCGGCAGCTTTGGTATAGATACCGCCACCTACGCGTGCAAACAACGCGATACTTTCAGCACCCAGGGAGAAGCCGGTCAATACTTCAATAGTACGCTCCATTTCTTCGCTGCTCACCGCTGCGTTTGGTGCAAATATCATTTTCAGGATGACGAACAAGCCGCCAAGGCCCAGAACCGCAAGGCCCGCAACGCCAAGGCCCATAACAGAACCGCCGCCAAATGACACATTCAATGCTTTTGAAAGGCTTGTTTTTGCAGCCTCAGCGGTACGTACATTAGCCTTTGTAGCAATGCGCATACCTATGAAGCCTGCAAGTGCGCTGAAGAATGCACCTACAACGAAAGCCCCTGCGATCATCGGGCTTGACTTTGGATTGCTGTAGCCCATCAACGCAAGCAACAGGCCTGCTATGATCACGAAATAAGTGAGTACTTTATATTCGGCTTTCAGGAAGGCCATCGCTCCTTCTGCTATGTATGTCGAAATTTCTTTCATCCGGGCGTTTCCGGCATCCTGTTTACTTACCCAGGCACTTTTAATGAACGTGTATAACAAAGCGAGAACGCCAAATGCCGGCACGAGGTAAAAAAGAGTCATCATGTATGTATAATGTTAAAATTTGAGTGTGCAAAGATAGGCGTTTGATTGATAAAACAATAAACGCATAACCACGTTTTTATTCTCATTATATAAGTTATGATTTACGTATAATATGAATGTGAATCAGGCGTTAGAATTTTTAGCATTTCAAATTTGGACGGAATATCTATATTAGCATTTCTTTCTATAAAAATATGTTCAGAGGGTTCTGGGGAAGACTATTCTTTGTTACGGTCTTGCTACTGGTTATTATAGTAGCCGGAGCAAATTATGTGGTCAACAGCACCACCGAGAAGCAACTGTACACCAGCGTCGATTCTATACCTAAAAACAAAGTTGGCCTGCTGTTGGGCACTGCAAAATATAAGGATAAATCAAGGCAGATCATCAACCCGTACTACCAAAACCGTATAGATGCGGCTGTTGCATTATATATGGCAGGAAAAATTGATTTTATCATTGTTAGCGGGGATAACAGTACGGCATATTACAATGAACCGGCACTGATGAAGGCCGACCTGGTGGCACAAGGGGTGCCTGCCACTAAGATATATATGGACAATGCCGGTTTCCGCACACTCGATAGTATACTGCGCTGCCGTGATATTTTTGGCGAGGACCATATAACCATCATATCGCAGGAGTTTCATAATCAGCGGGCATTATATATAGCCAACCACAAGAATGTTACTGCAGTAGCCTTTAATGCCGAAGACGGTGGATCCTTTTGGGATACCATTACCCGCGAAAAAATGGCTCGCGTAAAAATGCTGCTCGACCTGTTATTGAATAAGCAGGCAAAATACTATGGGGCGAAAATTGAAATAAAATGATGCTTAATCAGCCAATTGCCCTATGTCTCTTAAACTCCTTATTCCTGTCAAATAAATAGCGGTAGGTGCTGAGTATGCGGCTACGCTTGTTGGTGAGGCTTTCCGCGATGTTGATCATTTTGGGGTTGAAGTCGCCTATCCATTGCATTTCGTACTCATCATAGCGCGCCATTGGCGGAATCACCTTGGCACCTTCAATAATGATGTATGCATCCACGCCCTTACCCTGGAACTCGGGTATGATACCGAATACAAGCCCTACAAATCTGTCGCACTTGCCAAATTTCTTCAGCCACAGGAAGTGCAGTTTCTGCAATAGCCCGAACTTACCATTCAGGTGTTTGAACCATTGGTTCAGGTCGGGCAGGTTTATCCAGATGGCTATCGGCTCATCCTTATAGTAGGCAAACCAGCAAAGGTGTTCGTCCATCACCGGTTTCATGGTGTTGAACATTTTGATGACCTGCTTTTCTTCCAGCGATTTGCCGCCACCATGTCCGGCCCAGGCTTTGTTGTACACGTAGGTAAAGTCTTTGGCAAATTTGGTCAGGTTCTTCTTTTGTATCATGCGGGCGCTGTAGTTTGGGTCTTCGGCCACTTTTGCATGCCGGTCCCAATACTTTTCATCCAGCTTATCCTGAACATTCATGCCAAAACAGATCTGGTTGTAATATGTTTTAAAACCATAGTTCTCGAACAACTGAACGTAGTAGGGTGGATTATAGTTCATACAGTAAAGGGGAGGGGAGAAGCCATCCACCTGCAGTCCCCACCATTTATCGCGCTCGCCAAAGTTTATCGGGCCATCCATAGCCTCCATACCACGATCCTGCAGCCATTGCTTGCAATGGTCGAACATAAAGTTGGCAGCGGCCTGGTCGTTGATGCACTCAAAAAAACCAATGCCGCCTGTGGGTTGCTCTTCTTTATATTGCCTGTTCACAAAAGCGGCTATCCTCCCGATGTTCTTGCCGTTACCATCTTTCAGCAGCCACCTTTTACAATCACCCCGCTTGAAGAATTTGTTCTTAGCCGGGTCAAAGACCTCGTTTATGTCCTTATCCAGCGGGCGGATCCAGTTTGGGTCATTTTTATAAATATCTATAGCTACCTGTAGAAATGCCTGCTTATCAGCCTCGGTTGTTACTTCATGCATTTGCATATGGCTGTAAAAATAAGATAAATGAAGAAATGCGAAGCGTACCCTTAAAATGCAGATGGCGGCAAAGCCGCCATCTGCATTTTAAGAACTTTGATTCATTACCATCTTCTTCTTTGGCTGTTGTTGCGTCGTTGTATATTGCTATTCCCCGGTATCGCATTTGGCCGCTGCACAACTTCCTTATTCTTGGGTGGGTTTATTTTCACCTGCCCGGTTTGTGCCATTGGGTATGGGTGGTTCTCAACTACCTTCACAGTACGGCCAATCAGCTTCAGTATATTTCTCCAGTCAGGCATTTCTTCATTGTCGCAAAACGACATGGCAATACCACTAGCCCCTGCACGACCTGTTCGACCTATACGGTGCACATAGGTCTCCGGCACTTCCGGTATCTCGTAGTTAATTACATGGCTCAGCAGGTCCACATCAATTCCCCTTGCGGCAATATCCGTTGCGATCAGTGCGCGTATCTTACCGTCTTTAAAATTGCTGAGCGCACGCTGGCGGGCGTTCTGGCTTTTATTGCCGTGTATTGCCTCGGCGGTAACACCAACTTTATGCAGGTCTTTCACCACCTTATCTGCGCCATGCTTGGTGCGGGTAAACACTAAAACACGCGCTATCGACTTGTCTCCTAAAACATGGTGCAATAACGACCTTTTATCTTTTTTATCAACAAAATATACCGACTGGTTGATCAGTTCGGCAGTCGTTGCTGGAGGGGCGACCGCTACCTGCTCAGGTTTCACCAATATGGTATTTGCCAGTTTCTGTATCTCAGGTGGCATAGTGGCGCTGAAGAACAATGTTTGCCTTTTATGTGGTAAAAGGGTAACCACGCGCTTCACATCGTGTATGAAGCCCATGTCCAGCATGCGGTCGGCCTCATCCAGCACAAAGATGCCAATATCCTTCAGGCTGATGTAACCCTGGTTGATCAGGTCGAGTAATCTTCCCGGAGTAGCTACCAGTATGTCTACACCTCTTTGCAATGTTTGCACTTGTGCACCCTGTGGCACACCGCCAAATATCACTGTATGCTTCAGTTTTAGGTTGCGTCCATACGCAGCAAAACTTTCACCTATTTGTATTGCCAATTCGCGGGTTGGGGTAAGTACCAGCACTTTTATATGCCTGTGCGCACGTTCGGCATGCTGTACATTCAATAGCTGCAATATAGGTATAGCGAATGCGGCTGTCTTACCGGTTCCTGTCTGGGCGCAGCCCAGCAGGTCATGTTGTCTTAATACTATCGGGATAGCTTGTTCCTGGATAGGGGTTGGGTTCTTATAACCCTCGGTCTCAAGCGCCTGCAAAATGGGCGCAATGAGGTTCAACTCATTAAATGTCATTATCTATATTTAAAATTAAACGATCCTGCTTTTGCAGGGTTTTACTAACTGCCTGTACCGTTTCCCGATCATACTCAGGAGGGAAAGGTGTGGTTCACAAGCTGTTTTAAAAGGTTGGAAACACGCGTTATTCGGTGCAAAGATACAGAATAATATATTACAAAGCTGTTAATGCAAATTGTGGGTGCTATTTTACGTTTGCACATTGTACAGAAAAGTGTACTTTTAGGGCATATTATCAACGATAGGTCATAATTAAATTATTTATATGAAATACCTTGCTTCATTGCTTATCATTTCTGTAGTTGCTTTCTCATCTTGCAAGAAAAATTACAAATGCACTTGCGTTACAACTAAAGACGGAAAAACAACTACTACCGTCTATCCGTTTGATAAATATTCGCAAAAGGAAGCACAGATCAAGTGCGACCTGTACACACAACAGCAAAACAATACGCTGGTGAATGCTACAGCTAACTGCAATCTGTAAAAGCAGGTTAATTACGCTCAAATAATTGTAAACCGCATGTACGGGCAAGCGATTGCGCCAATGCCTTGCCTTCTGCGCTGAAAGGCCAATAAAACAGCGACTTTATTGGGTGCGACTTCTGTATGTCGTTTATTGCAGTTAGCGATACTTGTTTGGCCAGGCCTTTGCGCTGAAATTCGGGTAGCACAGATGCAGAGCAGAAATAAATAGAGTCGTAGGTGTCTCCCAATTTTGTTCTCTCCAAAAGTTGTTTTTCCGATATTTTTCCTGAAAGAAAGCGTTCCATGACTATCTGCGTGGTAGGTATCATCAGTATCCATACTATAGGCCCGTCTTCATTCGCCAACTCCGAAAGAGTAGCCGGGTGAATAGCAAATAGTTTCTTTTGTTCTTCGGGTGTTACACTTATCTGGTCTGGATCGTTGCGCGCGTCAAAAAATTCCGTGACGAGTTGCATCATCCGTTCGTAGTTATCTGCCATGAGGTGTTAGTAATTCAAAAGTTATTCGTTCTCCCAGTCGTACACGTCTTTCTCCTTGCCCTTTATTTTAGGACTGCGTGTGAGCAGGTTAAAGATAGCTACGATGATAATAGAGCCTGCAATTGATTTCAATACAGCATCAAAATGGGGGATACCCGTATTAGTGTGTATAAAGCCAAAGAGCATTTGCCCCAGCCAGCCACCTAATATGCCTATGCCTACCGTTGTAAAAAAACCATAGCCTCTGCCGGGAACAATGAACTCAGCTATATATCCTCCTATCGCGCCCACAACTATGGCTACAAACAGGTCGGTATGCATAAATGCAGGAAGCGAGTACAATAATAGCGTTGTCATAAATGTTAATTTTCATAAAAGTATATACAACACCCCTTAAACCAAAAATCATTTTAAGATAATTATGCACATGGTGTGTATTATCGCGCATCTTATAGTTTTAAGGTATGTTCACTGTCTTTGGGTCATTTTGTGGGTTCTGAATATTTGGGAAGCTAAATTCTGAACTATTGAGTTATTTTTGCGCCTGATATGCAAGCAACACTGAACGAACAGGAAGTAGTACGCCGTGAGAAACTGGCCGAGTTACTGGAAATGGGTATAAACCCTTACCCGGCACCATTATTTGAGGTGAGCCACTATGCAAAAGACATAAAGGAGCAATATACAGAAGAGAATAAAGAGCAGTTTAAGGCAGTATCGCTAGCAGGGCGCATCATGAGTGTGCGTG
>JBGAJU010000047.1:0-33994 GCA_044224775.1 Flavipsychrobacter sp. | reverse complement strand
GATGGCGGACCGGCACCGCAGCTACACTATACCAGCCGGCTAGTATAGCAATAGACGGTAGCGGCAACATATATGGCACCGACAACTCAACTGCCGCATACGCAAAATTGACGGCGCAGGAAATATGTTAATACTTGCAGGCAACGTGCACTTCGCCTACGCAGGCGACGGAGGTCCGGCAACAGCAGCATCTCTCGCCAACCCAAGGGGCATTACATTCGATGCACTCGGAAACCTCTATATTGCCGATGCAGATAACAACCGCATACGAAAAGTGGACGTATCTGGCAATATCAGTACTGTTGCCGGGTACCGGGTCATTCGGTTTCAGTGGCGATGGCTCAGCGGCAACAAGCGCTAAGCTGAACGGGCCGAAGGATGTAGCCGTTGATGCAGCCGGTAATATATACATTGCAGACGATGGCAACCACCGGATCCGCATGGTAAATACATCAGGCATTATATCCACTTATGCGGGCACAGGCTCAACCGGCACATCGGGCGATGGCGGTCCGGCAACGGCTGCAGCTACCGGTTATTGCGGTAACATATGTATCGACACTTACGGCAATTTGTTCATAAGCACAGATAACTATGTGCGCAAAGTAAACAGTGCCGGAATAATCTCCCGGGTTGCAGGTACTGGCGCCTATGGCTTCAGTGGCGATGGCGGCCCGGCAACGGCTGCAATGTTCACGGTAACAGGAGGTCTTACTAAAAGTTCATCCGGCGATATGTATATATGCGATGAATCTAACAACAGGATAAGGCGCATAACAGCTACACCGGTAACTATATCAGGCAGCGCAAACGTCTGTGTCGGATCTACCATCACATTGACTGGCTCGGTAAGCGGCGGCACATGGTCAAGCAGCATTACCGGCTATGCCATAGTAGGTTCATCTTCAGGCATTGTTACAGGCGTTGCTGCAGGCATTGTCACCATTTCCTATACCGAAAGTGGTATTACAGGTACAAAAACTATTACAGTCAATCCTCTGCCAAGCCCCATAACAGGCTCATTCACCGTTTGCGTCGGCGCGTCTACTCACCTGTCATGCACTTCAGGTGGCGGCGCATGGGTCAGCAGCAGCCCAACAATTGGCAGCATAGACGGGCTCGGAAATGTCACAGGCGTAAGTGCCGGCACAACCGTTATCACCTATATGTTGATACCCTCAATGTGCCAGACAACGACCGTAGTAACCGTTGATCCATGTTCCACCACTGCAGTAAATGAACTGAACATTCAACCCGAAGTAACCATCTACCCTAACCCGAGCAACGGTGCGTTTACAGTAAATGTGCCCGCTGGTACCACAGCCATTATCATCACCGACAACCTGGGCAGAACGCTCATGTCAAAAATTATAGAAACAACCTTATCACCATCGATAATCTTCAATACAGATATGCTGCCATCCGGGCAGTACATCATCAAAACCTTTACGCACGAACAAGCTTATACAAATAAGCTCGTTATCACCCGGTAACTATCAGGGGAATGATTAAAAGGGGGCTCCCGAAGGAATGCGTTTAAAAGGGAGCATAGCAGCGGCAAGTCTTTGTCGCTGCTTTTTTATGCATTTTCCATCATTTCATGTTGAAAACCACATTTTTTCATCATAGAATATTATCTTTATCCACAAATCAAACTAACTCAATACAATGAAGAATTCTAAGCTCACGGTCTTCAGTGCCTTTTTCATGGCATTGCTCTCGGGTTTTGTCATCTTTTCCTCTTGTACCAAGACCACTTGCGACAACGTTATTTGCCAGAATGGTGGTGTATGTGCCGACGGAAAATGTACTTGTCCTGCCGGTTTCTCGGGCACCCGTTGCCAGATAAGGGCCACTGGTACAATACAATATGTCAACAACTCGTTTACTCCTATCACTATAGCAGTAAATGGTGATACTAAAGTGATTCCGGTAGGGGGCACTGTATCGTATAGCGGGCAATATGGCCTTGGCGCAACAGGCACTGCCACAACAGCTGGCAATGGCACATCATTAGGCGTTACTACAGATGGCGGCAAAGTGGGCTTAACCATCAATTGGGCTATAGACAATACATTCCCTGCAACCGACACGTTAAGAGTGCCGCTCGATGTCGGCGCAACCTGGTTCTTCTTAAAGATAGCTAATACTAGCAGCCGTAACATTATCAACTACTATGTTAACTACCAGTTCACCTACGGCGAAGAATACCAGGATGTAACAATACCTAATAATGGGGTTACTTATGGCATGGGTTATTACCTGGCTTATCCCTACTCTAATGTGCAGACACAGTCAACTACCAGCACAACGCCCAAGATCGACTGGAGGGCAATTACATTACCTTTCACAAGCAACCAATCAGCAACAGTAACCATCAACTAGGCAAACTTAATTTATACTTAAAGAGGCGGTCATTGGCCGCCTCTTTCTTTTGCACTATAATGTTCCGCTGGTCACGGAACTCTTGTTCAGTATCTCTTCGATCTCCCTTTCCCTCTTTTGCACCTGCAACCTCATCGGGGAGAACGTCCAGCGGGTACGCAATTTCGAAAGCCTGTCCTGCGGGGGCTGGAAGATAAGCCGGCCTATCAGGTTCAGGGCAGCGTAATGTTTGAATACATTAGATACCTTAACAAAATATACTACCGTAGAAGCATCACACCGGTCAAGTATATTTTTCAACTCCTGCGGGTCCGTCATCGACGACACGCATAACACCGTACCGCTCTTCACATTAAAATATTGTTGCAGCGATGTGTCTCTATGCCATGTGCTGTTGCTGATGATTCGCGCACTTTTCTCTTCCTCTGTCAATTGCTCCGGTATATTGAAAGACTGATCTGGTATATAGCGCATCTCCCACTCCTTGTGCGAGAGTGCGTCATAGATCGTCCATACACTGTTCTTGTAATAGTTCAGCATTTCCTTCAGGTACCCCTCCCCCAGCCATTGTGTTTTCACAGCTGCATAGAACGATGCATAGAAATACAGGTGCGATGCATATGGCTCAAACATTTCCGGCACACGCACCACCAATTCCCTGTTCTTAGCATATACCTTCCATACTATCCGCCTGATGTCATCCCCCGACTCAAAATCCTTATAATTCAATGGCTCTCCTTCCACTCGCCTCAATTGCTCTATGCGCACATCCATTGTTTCGGTCTTCTTCGGGAAAACATCCGCATTCTCTTTCCCTGTCAGCACTGGCGGTTGGTAAAAATGTCCGTTAACGGGCTGTGCCGATGCAAGTGAGAACAAATGCAGCATATCCTGGAAATAAATAAAGCCCCCTTTAATGTCGTATTCCTTTATATCGGGCAGCAACATCCTGCTTCTGCCTGCAATGCCTATACGCACAAAACTCTGTTCCTTCCACTTATTCGACATCAGGCTGAAACGGTCGGTCAATACATTATCATCATAAAACAGCCTGCCTTTCACAAAACCCAGCAACGGCCTTATCACACCTTCAAGTTGTGCGTTTAGAAAAAGCTTATGCTCACCTCCTTTTTTTGTCTCAGTTGAAAATTGTACCTGCAGCTTGTTCCCCTTCCTGCTGCGTAGCCATAAATAATGAAAGTAGCTGAAGAACGTACTAAGTATAGATAAGCCTACCAACCCTACTACGAACCACAATACCATTTTACCCATCAACAAAATAAAAGGCAGGAAGGCCGATGGCTCCTCACCCTTAGGGGTAGGTTGGTACAATATTCTGTATGCTCCCCAGATAACGAGCACACACAACAATGTATTTAGTGTGAACGGAAAATACTGCAGCGCATAACGTATTTTCCATTTTATTTGTTTCCACTTCATAGTACGCAGTACAATACCGGTATGAAAGTAAAGAATACCTCGCTAACGTTTTTGTTAATTTTCGCAAATACAAGGTAACAAAAGTAGTAGTCTGGGCCCGGCATGGTTACTTTACCTTATCCGCTTCCTTCACACTCAATTCTATTTGTTTGCGTGTGGGCAGCAGTATCAGCCGCAGCGTGGTATCATTCGTAAAATAGCTGATGGCCCAATTGAAGAATATCATCAGCTTATTGCGCACGCTTAGTATCAGCATCAGGTGCAGGAACATCCACGTAAACCATGCCAGCCTCCCCTGGAAGCTGAATTTAGGCAGGTCCACAACCGCTTTATGTTTGCCAATGGTAGCCATGGTGCCCGGGTTTTTATACGCAAACTCCTTAAGCTGCTCATTTTTCAGCATTCGCTTCAGGTTATCTGCAAGGTTTTTAGCCTGGTTTATCGCCACATTGGCCAACTGCGGGTGCCCCTTCGGAAACTCCTTCGTTTCCATATAGGCAATATCACCAACAGCATATACACTATCCATTCCTGCCACCCTGTTGTATACATCCACGTTTATGCGGTTGCCTTTTACTTTCGCATCTTCAGGCAAACCTGCTATCATATTGCCGGTCACCCCTGCAGTCCATATCATATTACGGGTCGGTATCGTCCTCCCGTCACTAAGGCTCAGCATTTTTCCATCATAGTCTTTTACATGGGTATTCAGGATCAGGTTTACACCCATGTCCTCCAGGTACTCCTGCGATTTTTTCTGAGATGGCAAACTCATATTCTGCAACGTGTGCGGCATGCCTTCCACCAGGTATATCTTCAACCTCGAAAAATCCATATCAGGATAATCCTTCGGCAAAACAAACTTTTTCATCTCAGCCAGAGACCCCGCAAGTTCCACACCCGTTGGACCGCCACCCACTATCACTATATTCATGATACTATCAAGCTGTTCTTGCGTGGCGCTCAGCGCATCTTCAAAATTCAGCAGTATCCGGTTCCTCAACGCTATCGCATCGTTTGTCGACTTCATCGGGAATGAGTACCGTTCATAATTTGTATTCCCAAAAAAGTTCGTCGTGCAGCCCGTCGCAATTACAAGGTAGTCGTAACTGAAGTTTCCTTCATCAGTTATTACCTGTTTAGCCGGAATATCCAATTGCTTAACCTTGGCTATCCGGACATGCACGTGTCGCTCTCTCTGGAATACCTTACGCAAGGGAAATGAGATCGCACTTGGCTCCAGGCGCGCTGTTGCAACCTGGTAAAATAATGGTTGGAACTGGTGAAAATTATATTGGTCTATCAGAACGGTCTCATAGTCAGTATTCTTTAGCCTCCTGGCTATTTGCAACCCGGCAAAACCGGCACCTATTATGACTACTTTCTTGCTCATAGCTAATCCATGGCACCCATCAGCTGGTAAACCGGCCTACTGGCAATACTGCTTAGAGTAAGCTTCGGCCTGCGGGTTCTTCAGTTTGAACGCCATTCTGAAATCACCACACGCACTATCCTTATTCTTTAACTGTATATAATACATGCCACGATAGATATATGCCTGCGACCACACCGGGTCCACTTGCAAAGCCATATTTATGTCATCTATTGCAGCACGATAGTTCTTCATTTCCCCATATGCCACACTCCTGTTCACATAACCCATTGTGTGGCTGGGCGCAAGTTTTATTTCCATGTCAAAATCGCTGATTGCGGCATCATAATCTTTCATCGCAAATGCACAAGATCCGCGCATACTATATGCCAGATAAAAATCAGACCGCACCTTTATCGCCGAATCAAATATGGCCATAGCTACCCTGTGGTTACCTTTCGCATACGCTTTTCTGCCCAACGCAAGCAAACCTACGAACAGGTCTTTCTTCAACGCAACTGCTTTATTCAGGTCTGCTGTACTGCCCTTCTCGTCTCCAACCATTTCCTGCAGGTTCGAGCGGCCATAATATCCCAACGCAAAACGAGGATTGATCGTCAGCGTCTTATTAAAATACATGAATGCGTTACTAATATCTCCCTGCAATTGATATATCTGCGCCATTTGGTAGCAGGCCTGCCAATTATTGCTGTCTGCCTTCAGCGCTAATTCATACTCTTTTATAGCATCAGGTATGTTATCATCAAACAGGTAGTCATTCCCTTTATAAAAGTGCTCTTTCGAAGCATTGGGTTTGCTTTCCTTTTGGCCACAGGAATAGCATGATAATAATATCGTAGTTAACATCAATAACAAACAGATACGGTACATTGGTGCAAATTTTCAGAAAAGATACCCTGAAATCAACAATTGACCAACAAAATATCTCCATTTTACCCGGCGGTTAATCTCTGCTCTCATTGGTCTTCCATATGACTGGCATATGCTGCAGTTTTGCGCTGAAGCGGAGGAACTTACACGATACGCCCTAACTTGGGCAAAAATTCACAAAGCATTAAATAGACTATATGATTGGATCGTCCGGCAGGTGCCCAAACAACATTTTTCCGCTTAATTCACCGCTTTTTTTAAGAGAATAATTACCTTTGAGAAAAGATTTTTACATTTAAAGGATTCAGGTAAAAACAATTGAAAAAATATACCGCAATTGTTGATTTGGTCTGGTAAATATTGCCAAAAATAAGTGGGAATATATTGCACCATTATGCAACATTTGCATTTCCTCAAATACATCGTTGAATGAACAGAGTAGTTATTACAGGCATCGGCATTTATTCGTGCTTAGGAAAAAACCTTGATGAAGTAACGGAATCTTTAAAGATCGGCAAGTCGGGTATAGTTATGCTACCCGAAAGAAAGGAGTTTGGCTATCGGTCCGCGCTCACCGGTTTTGTAGAACGCCCCAACCTCAAAGGCATACTGGATCGCCGCTCGCGTATAATGATGCCTGAGCAGGCCGACTATGCATTCGTCTCAACTAAAGAAGCATTGAATACTGCAGGTATAGATGAGGAAATGCTGGACAATAGAGAGATAGGCCTCATCTTTGGCAACGATAGCTCCGCTGAACCTGTCATCACCGGCGTAGATATTGTGCGTGCAAAAAAAGACACCATGTTGCTCGGCTCCGGTTATGTCTTCCAGACCATGAATTCAACGGTAAACATGAACCTTGCCACCATCTTCCGCACCAAGGGAGTTAACTTCACCATCAGTGCAGCATGCGCCAGCGGCTCACACTCCATAGGTCTTGGATACATGTTCATCAAGCAGGGGTTGCAGGATTGTATCATTTGCGGTGGGGCACAGGAGACCAATATTTATTCAATGCCCTATTTCGATAGCATTGCTGCTTTTTCTATGCGTGAGGACGACCCTACCAAGGCTTCCCGCCCCTTCGATGCCAACAGGGATGGCCTCGTGCCAAGCGGAGGCGCTGCAACGGTAATACTCGAAAGCCTCGAATCTGCACAAAAACGCGGGGCTAAAATATTAGGCGAGGTCATCGGCTACGGATTCTCATCCAATGGCTCCCATATTTCTAACCCAACAGTGGAAGGTCCGTTACGCTCGCTGGAAAGGTCTTTGAAAGACGCAGGAATACAACCGGGTGACGTTGACTACATAAATGCGCATGCTACCTCAACCAAAGCAGGCGACGCCAGCGAGGCAAAGGCTATCATGGGCATCTTTGGCGATGCGCGCCCTTACGTTAGCTCCACTAAATCTATGACAGGACATGAGTGCTGGATGGCAGGTGCCAGCGAGATCGTTTACTCTACCCTGATGATGCAGAATAACTTTATCGCTCCCAATATCAACTTCCAGAGCCCGGATGAGGATTCTGCCGGGTTGAACATTGCCGCAGAAACTATCAACAAAGAGTTCGATACATTTTTGTCCAATTCCTTTGGTTTTGGTGGCACCAACTCTTCCCTTATTGTCAGAAAATGGACAGGTAAGTAGCCCTTTATAGATAAAAAATATCTATAAATAAGTACAACTATCAGGCCGATTATATAATTTAGTGCAAAATACAGTTCTGCTATGCGCGCATTTACTAACCTGGCACTTATCTCATTTGTTATTTTCGCATGTGTATCATGCTCAGAAAATGACAACAGATGGGCAAAATACAGCGACCGTTCGTTTTCTATCAGGATGCCCGAGAAGCCAAAGGTATATGACAAAACTGAGGCTACTCCGTTCGGAAAACAGACCGTGCATTACGTTAGCTGGACACCCGAAAGCCTTGAGCTGAATAAATTCAAATTGTTCCAGGTAAGTTATACCAACTGTCCGGCCGCATTTACATCCGACACAGGCATACTCAGCATATCTTTAGACAGCAGCATAAATGCCCGCAAAAAAGATTTCACCGACCTCGATGTATCGTCACAGCCAATTGCTATTAATGGCTATCCCGGCAGGGCTTTCATCCTCAGCCCCGATAAGGAAAATGTGGTAACCATAGTGAAACAGATCATTGCCAACAACAAAAGGTACGACCTTACAGTGATTGCTAAAAAAGATTATCCTACCAATAACGAGATCAACGACTTCTTCAATTCTTTTCAGGTGCTCAGGTAGTTGTAACTTTGTGGTGCAGAAGATGATGAGATATGGAATACAAGGATTATTATAAAGTACTTGGTGTAGATAAAAAGGCATCGCAGGACGAAATAAAAAAAGCCTACCGCAAGCTGGCGGTCAAATATCATCCCGATAAAAACCCCGGCGATAAAAAGGCTGAGGAGAAGTTCAAGGAACTGAGCGAGGCTAATGACGTACTGTCAGATCCCGAGAAACGAAAAAAGTATGACGAGTTGGGTGCAAACTGGAAACAGTACCAGCAAGGCGGCGGCTACCAGGATTTTGGCGGATCGCGCAGCTACGGCGGGCCACGCACGGGTGGCACCTACTACACAGACGAAGATAGCGGCTTCTCCGACTTTTTTGAATCGTTGTTTGGTAATCGCTCCGCGGGTGGCGGCGGCAGAAAACGAACAGTGAAAGGCGAAGACTACCAGGCCGAAACCACCATCACGCTTGAAGAAGCTTTCTATGGCACTACACGGCAGCTCAACCTCGAAACACAAACGCTTAACCTGAAGCTAAAACCCGGCATTGCCGATGGCCAGGTGCTGCGCATGAAGGAGAAAGGCGGCCGTGGCTATAATGGTGGCCCTAACGGCGATTTGTTCATCACTATTTATGTGCAAAAGCATCCCCGCTTTACAAGAAAAGGCGATGACCTTTATTTTGATAGTCCGCTCGATGCTTTTACCGCTATGCTGGGCGGCAAGCTCCCGGTGCAGGCAATAGATAAGACCATCAACATTAACATCCCTGGCGGTACCGACAGCGACAAGGTCTTCCGCCTCAAGGAAATGGGCATGCCCGAATACAGCAACCCTAAGCAGCGGGGCGACGCTTATGTACGTGTGGTGCTCACCGTACCCAAAAACCTGTCTGATAAAGACCGCGAGATATTGTTACGTTTCGCCAAACAAGGTTAATCGCCGGTTAACGTGCAACATTTTGATAATTAACAGTTTGCGGGCATATATAATTGATCTAAATTGCCCTATTAAAACTACCGGCAATGTTCACGCGAACTCGCCAATACCAATTTTCTATTCCTAAAGAACTGCTGAAGTACCGGCTGGTGGGCAACCACATTACAATAGACCGAAAAGATTTTTCGGTTCTTGAAAACGAACAAGCCATAAGTATCGTCCCAACCACCGAAACAGAATCCGGCAGGACCACCCTACCCATCACGCAACTGGAGTTAAAAGATGATGGCAATAGAACAGAGATGGTCATCACTTCGCGTATGCATACCATCGAGGCGGGGGCGCAAATGCTCATCATGCTTTTTTGTGTGTTTTTTCTTGCTGCGTCGCTCATCTTGCTTTTTGTGGGCCAGGACTTAATGGTTACGTTAAGCCTGTGCTGCATTAGTTTACTCGTATTTATTTTCTTCCTGGTTCGGCTGCAACTCGGCTACTTCGGTTATGTGCGTAAGATACGAGCACACATAAAACTTACCGGCGACCAGATAACCACCGATCTGAGAAAGCAATTGTTCAAACACAAGCATAAGTAAATGGCTACTTTTGCATAATGGCAGAGCAACCCAACAACCCGCTGCACGGCAAAACGCTGGAGATGATACTGAACCACCTGGTAGAACACCACGGCTGGGAGTACATGTGCGAGCGTGTGCGCATCAACTGCTTCTACGATAACCCCAGCATCAGCTCCAGCCTTAAGTTTCTGCGCAAAACCCCATGGGCGAGAAAGAAGGTGGAGGACTTATACTTGGAGAGTTTGTCCGAATAATGACCTATAGTTGGGAGATTCACCAACCTATCCACACTGGACGCTAAAGCCTTACTTCTTAGTCTTCATCCGGCGACTCACGGTTGTTGAAGCGCTGCCTATGAGTATAGCGTCGCCTATGCACTTCCTTCGCCTTGTTACCCAAGCGGGCAGAGGCTCCAAAGGAGAGGTAAAAATTAGAATCACCCAAAATATCGTTGTAATGGCCAAATACCTGTCCACAAAAACCATACTGAATATTGAAAAAAATGAACTGGTAGCCCAATTCAATATTGCCGAATGGCTGAACGAACCAGAAATTTTTTCCAGCAATAGGCGTAAAGCCCCAGCTACCTTGCTGCTGTGCATATAGGGCAGGCTCGTCATGAAAGTCATAGTAGTGCTGCATAGAATATTTAACGCCCCCTGTTGCGCAGATGTTCCTTATCCTGAAACCTGCATTACCCATCAAAAAAAACCGATGGTAGCGCGCATCAAAAAAGTGCTGGTTATACATACTTTTCGGATCGGTATCTGCAGACAGTGTACCATTGCCATAACCGGCATATACCTCAACCAATCCCTTTGTCCTGATCCGCCTGAAATAACCGGCACCAAGATCGAAATACTGACCGCTTATCAGGCCGTCAACGTCATGGTAAGGGGTTTTCGGAACAGTATATGTATATCTTTCCGGGTAGAGATAACCATATCTGCTATTCAGATTCCGGTAAGAGGCAATTATGCCCACATGAGGAGTCGCAGCATACGCAGCATCTGCCGAGTGCGATATATTTCCCCTTCCCTTAATTTGCGGCTTTACCGAACCCGCGGCGCGAATTTCGTGCGCATGCTGAAAGGCAGGCGCATTAACAGCATCCGGAAAATAAATGCGCGGGGCGCACGAGGCAAGAAATATGATACAGACGAGGGGTATATATTTTAGCACATATCAAATATATGAATGTAGCAACGGAAAACCACAAGCATGCCCGAAAGTCTTGCAGAATTTAAGAATAAGCAGGATGCGCGAGTATTGTTCGTAAGGCGGGTTAGTTCGATGGCTAACTATTGCCTCCGTTTAGCGTAGATAATTCTACGCACATCATACTTTTTTTGTTTTGGAAAACTACGGACAACATAGGGCAATGTAAACAACTTAAGGTGCCCGGCGCGAGGTTGTTGGTGGGCTACGCACAGAGCCACGCCTCAACACAAACAACGGCGGGAAAACACCGTGGGCGAGGAAGAAGGTGGAGGAGCTTTATTTGGAGAGCATTGGTTAAGGTGGGTTTAATGTAATACGGCATCGTATCTGGCAACTGAGGATCTGCGGCATCCAATTGCGGCATATTATTTGCTATATTTATATTGTTTTACATCAATTTATAGAAAATACAACCTATATGAAAAAGTTCTTCCGAATACTCACTGCAATAGTGCCGTTTTTGCCGCATTCGGTTTGTTATAGTCAGCCCCATTGGACTTTTGCCGACGCAAGCTCATGTGGGGCAACCGAAAGTTGGATAATAAGGGGTGATCACCAAAACAATATGTACGTTGTTACAGAAGTATTTGATTCGCTCTGCATTAGCCCATATTTTTTCCCGCGAAGCCCAAGAGGATATGATGTCAGCGTTACAAAATACGATTCAGGCGGTCATATGATATGGACTAAGAAAAGTGTAGCAGGTTTTTCGCAACCTATAGCTTTTACAACTGATCACAACAATAATTCTTACTTGCTGGGTTACTTTGATGACACAGTACGTATCGGCCCCTTTTCCCTTACAAGACCATCAGGAGACAGCAACAGCTTTTACCTGGCAAAATTTGATACCGGGGGCAATGCAATATGGGTTAAGCAGGGTGGACAGATCAGCGGACTAGACCCCACAATTCCTTACGGCGGATTAGCTGTAGACCTGAATAACAATATATATATAATAGGCACCTTTGGTGGCACAGCAGCTTGTGGCATAGCCGGACATTTGAACAAACTAGCACCGGTGCTCAACATCGACCTGCTTTCAGTATCAAATCATGACCCCACTGGATACCGTCAGGATGTGTTCATTGCAAAATACGACCCCTATGGCAATGTAAAATGGGTAAAAAGTTTTGGCGGAACGTACGACGAAATTGGCAAGTGCATTGCGGTGAGCAATACCAATAAAATATACATTTCAGGCGATTACAGCTCTACCCCGGCTTACTTTGGTTCTGTAGTTCTCCCACTTGCCTCAGGCAGCGGCCAAAATCTTTTTTATGCAGAACTTGATACAAATGGAAATGTGATATGGGCTAAGAGCGCATACGGCAGCAACGCCAACCGCAGCATGGCAATTGATAACGATGGGAATATTTACCTTGGCGGTAAGATCATAAGTGCTCCCTTTTTAGCTTTCGGTACCGATACTGCTTTTTCAGGCGTTTACTGGTATACCGGCTACATTGCTAAAGTTGATTCGGCCGGAAATACGATGTGGGTTAAAAGCCTTCCCGGAGTTGGGGCTACTTCCCCAACCGAGGTACATAGTCTGGCAGTTGATAACTGCAACAACATTTGGGCTTCCGGATATTTTACCAACAAGGTCACTATAGCTCCGGGTGTTTTTCTGGACAGTTTACCAGCCAGTTACGATCCTTTGTTTCTCCTTCAATATGACTCATCAGGTGCGCTGATGGAACATTTTGCATTGCGGTCGGGTGGAGACGATCAGTCCGCACTTTTTGTAGACAGAAAAAACAATACTTATATAGGTGGTGATTTTTACGTCGACGATTTTGTTTTCACCACTGATACTTTTCATCTTAATACGCTCCTTTTACAAGAGTACTCCTATGTTGCAAGATTTCGTTCCGAAACACATTATGTATATTGCCCCCCTCCAATACTCACACCAGGCACCACTTTGCACCAGCCAATGATGACAAAGAGTAACGATATAAGTATATTTCCGAATCCCACAGATGACGCATTCACCATACATTGCACTGCAGAACAACCTGGTATCGCATTAGCGCTGTACGATCTATCGGGCCGGGTGCAGCGCAGCTACCTGCTGATGAAGCAAACGACTACGATCTCTACTCGCGATCTGGCGCCGGGGATATATTATTGCCGTATAAGCGATGGCAACAACATCACTGTTCAAAAACTTGTGATAATCAGGTGATGACCTGAACCTTCCGGCATTCTTGGAGTTGAGGCACTTGTCTCCCGGCATGTCTCCCGGCATGGCCTTGTGCAGTTCCGCCCGTGTTGGTCTTATTTTCTGACCAACACGCTCTCGAAGGAAAATTCCTCCCGATTCCTCTCGCTAGGCACCCAAGCCTCACATCCGCAAACTATTTTCCATGATGGTACCATTACTGTACCATCATGGTACTGTTACTGTACCATCATGGAAATCTTATTTTTTCAATACAAAAACACGTAGGAACTTTGTATCGTTTACCTCCCTTCAACCCCGGCTATTGTTGTAGTGGTGGTGCACACTAAAAAATTATCACTATGGAAAACGAAAAACGCATTCAGGCCCGCAACCTATATCTCCAGTCCGATCTCACTCAGGCACAGATCGCCGAAATTATTGGCGTATCCCAGAAAACCGTATCCCAATACGTCAACGAGAATAAATGGCAACTCCTCAAAGAAAGGGCCCAACGAATACCCGCATTGTTTGTAGAGCAAATGCTTGGCGAACTCGAGGACATGAATCAGGTAATTGCATCCCGCCCCAAAGGCGAGCGCCACCCTACACTGCGCGAGGCCGAGATACGCCGCAAGATCATGTACTCAATGGCAACCGTAAAAGAGCAGCAATCGGTCGGTGTCCATATCCAGGCTATTATCAATTTCCTCGGGCACGTTGCCGAAGAAAATATCGACCATGCCCGCATCATCGTACAGCATGCCGATAAATACTTCGCCGGCGAATTAGATAACCTCAATTCACCCTACGGCTCTAGATACAACCTCCCCGGCGACCCCGAAGAAACGCTAAAAAGCCAACCCTCAAACTAATGGCCTGCTTAAAAAGATATGATCATTTTTCACATGGTATAATTATACCTTTTTAGGGTATAATTATACCTTTTCCGGGTATAAATATACCCTTTTATACCCCTTTATACCTGGCAATAAAACACATAACATAAGCCCACAGGCACTTTTATTCACATTTATAAAAAAATATGTAGCAAATACGACATTTTACAAAATTATACCCTCGGGGCTGGCAAAAGGGAAATAATTAACACTTTTTATCATTTATTTCCGTACCTTTGCACCCTCCTGAGCAAATCGGGAGAAGAAATGGCCCGTAAGGGCCGATTTACGAAAGTTCTTTTTAATGTTGAGTTCCCCTGCCCCGCTTCCCTTTCGTATGGGAAGAAACCAGTTAAAATAAATTTTACCCGAATTCGCATTAAGATACTTTTTCACCCGTTCTGCCCAATAAGGCAGGGCACAAAGTTTTTTTAATGTTGATGAACACTTTTTCATCTTTCCCTATGCGGGAGGAATTGACACGGGCTATTGCTGACCTGGGCTTTGAGACACCAACGCCTATCCAGCTAAAAGTTATCCCTCATTTATTAGCAGAGCCTACAGACATCATAGGCCTTGCGCAAACAGGCACCGGCAAAACGGCAGCCTATGGCCTGCCACTGCTGCACCATGTTGATGTATCTGTGCGCCATGTGCAGTGCCTGGTGCTGAGCCCCACGCGCGAGCTTTGCATGCAGATACAGGAGGAAATGAGCAAGTACGGAGCGCAGATGCGCGGCCTGCGTGTAACCGCCGTTTATGGCGGTGTGCCGATAGGCGGGCAGATACGCGAGGTGAAAAGCAACCCGCAGGTGATAGTAGCCACTCCCGGCCGTTTGATAGACCTGCTGGAGCGCAAAGCAATATCGCTGGAGCATTTGCAGTATGTGGTGCTTGATGAAGCTGATGAAATGCTGAACATGGGCTTTAGGGAGGATATAGACCTGATACTGAAGAACACACCATCGCGCGAGCATACGTGGCTCTTCAGCGCTACCATGAGCAACGAGGTGCGCGGCATAGCCAAGCGCTTTATGAAGGACTGGAAAGAATACTCGGTAGCTGCAGCAAATACAACCAACGAGAATATAGACCACCAATACTACGTTACCAACCACCACAACCGCTTTGAAACACTGCGCCGCCTGCTGGATTTTGCACCTGGCATATATGGCATCATCTTCACACGCACCAAGCAGGATGCACAGGAGGTGAGCGAGAAGCTGATGAAGATGGGCTACCATGTGAGTCCGCTGCACGGCGATATGGACCAGAAGATGCGCAGCAAGGTGATGGAGCGTTTCAAGAACAGGCAACTGCAGGCACTTGTAGCTACTGATGTGGCAGCACGCGGTATTGATGTGAACGATATTACACACGTTATTAACTACGAGCTGCCCGATGACCCGGAAGTATATACCCACCGCAGCGGCCGCACAGCACGTGCAGGCAAGAGCGGTATCTGTATGTCTATCGTATCGCCAAAGCAGATATCGAACATCCGCCAGATAGAAAGGCTGGTGAAACAGAAATTCCATAAGAGCGATATACCTGATGGTGCCGAGGTGGTGCGCAAAAAACTGTTCTTCTACCTGGAGCAAATTGCAACTGCAGAACCACAGGCCGATTTTGCAAAACTATACTGGGATACCATGCACGAGCAGTTTGCCGACATGGACAAGGACGACCTGATACGCAAACTGATGTGGCTGCAACTGAAAGACACTATAGATGCCTACCAGGACTCTGAAGACCTGAACGCAGGCTACGAAAGCAAAGACCGTGGCGTGAGCCGTGGCAACAGGTATGTGCGCCTGTTCATAAACGTGGGCGAGAAGGATGGTTTCAATGCAGGTAAGCTGGTGCAGTTCATTACAGAATCAACCGATATAGAAAACAACATTATAGACCGCGTAACGGTGCGCGAAATGAGCAGTTTCTTTAACGTGCCGGGCGATGCTGCGGAGTATATTATCGCACACCTGTCGCAAAAGAAACACAAGGGCCGCAAGGTGCGCCTGGAAGAGGCAGAGCAACGCAGCGGTGGTGGCGGCGGTGGCTTTAAAGGCGGCAGCCGGGACGGCGGCGGAGATTTCCGCGGCAAGCAAGGCCAGCGTGGCGGTGCAAGGTTCTCGGGCGATGTAAAGTCTTACGGCAGCAAGGACGGGTTTAAGGGGAAGAGGAGGTAATAATTTGAAAATTTGAAGATGGGCTGATTTGAAAATGTCCATCAAGATGAACATAATTAAAAATGCCCCTAACGGGGCATTTTTAATTATCATAAATTCATTTTCAAATTTTCAAATCAGCACATTTTCAAATTAATTGAAGCGGTCGTGCTTGTTGTAGGTGTCGAAAGTGTTCCACCAGTCTGTTTCCCTCCAGCCGCCGGAGAATGGCATGATGATGAGTGATGCGGTGATCTGGCTATTGGAATAAATGCGGAACGGGCCGTCTGATACGTTGGGTATTTCCTGGTTGGCATAAAGCAGTGTATACTGCCCCATAGAGTACATAGCCCTAAGTTTGAACACCCAGCCCCATCTCCATCCGAATTCTACTTTTGCAAAAGGGGTCATACCAAAACTTGCACCTTTATTATACTTATAACCATTGTTAAGCGAGGTCAATGCGACCAATGGAATAACACCCGCACCAAAAGATGCACCCAGCGCCAGGCGCTGAGATTTGATAGCATCGTTACCAACTTTCCAGTCGATACCAAGTGGGAGGTGGATCTGCATGGTGCTGGCAGTAAGTACATCGCCGGCAGGGTCTGTTATCTCGCCGTTGATGTAGGTGCTGTTCAGGTTGTTCCAGGTGAACATGTTCACGCCTAACTGTGCGGTTGCAGCCCAGCAGCTAATATGGCCGGTAGCTTTGAAAGGCATAGACAGCCCTATAGATACGCCATAGCCGGTTGTAGCAATTTTGCGGTTGACGGTGGTATCACCGTGGTAAGTACCAACATTGTATGCAGTAGATGTAGCCTGGGTAACGCCTTCGAAAGTGCCATTGTTCATGGTGTAGTTGATGGAGAGCTCATAGCGTTGCAGGTCCTTTAAATAGCTAAGGAATGGCTTCATAGGGAACTGGTATTGGCTGAAACCAACCTTCGGTATCACTATTAAAGCCAAGGCGCTAGTTATTATAATCTTCCTAAATACATTCATACCGGCATCATTTATCCGTAAAAATATAAAAAGACAATTAAAAAAAGATACTATTTCGTGGCTGCGCATAAAAAAGATGCGGTGTTGGCCTGCTAAAACATGCCCTAAATGGTAAATTCGCCCCATGGGTAATTTATTCATAGGCGAAACAGCAGGCAAAGGCAGGGGTGTTTTCACCAAAAAAGCCATTAAAGCCGATACTGTAATAGAAACCGCCCCGGTTATTGTAATGACCGCCGAGGACAGGAAAAACCTGGATAAGACCCTACTGCACGATTATATTTTTGAATGGCAGCCCAATGGCGAGAATATGTGTTGCATGGCGCTGGGCTGGATACCTATCTACAATCACTCCTACCGATCGAACTGCGAGTATTTTATGGACTATGACGACCAGACGATGTACGTAAAGACCGTAAGGGAAATAAAAGCGGGGGAAGAGCTTACCATAAACTACAACGGCCCCTGGAACGATAAGAAGAAAGTTTGGTTTGATGTGGCGGGAGACAACTCGAAATGAAAATCCTGTTTAAGAACTTTGCGCCATGTCTAAAAACCATGTCTTAGCATCTCAGCGTACCCGTCCGGGAGCGGACTATCTTCCACTGCTTTAGCTGCTTTTTCCACATCATATGTAAAACGTACAAACTCTACGTCTACCGTATTCATTTTAGCCGTAGAGGCAATTTCATTTATTGTCAGAATAACATAGCATCCGCGGGCATCCTTGTCTTTAGGTTTACCTACTGAACCTATGTTTATTGCGTGACGATAATGTGGCTGCTCTGCACTGCCCGTATTAAATACCCGATGATATGGCTTGTGTGTATGCCCAAAGCACATTACATCTGCATTAGCACTTTCCATAATTCGCTCCATGCTTTTCTCATCACGGTCCTCAAATAAATATTCATTGATCTTACGAGGACTGCCGTGTACCAATAGCAAAAAAAGTTTATCATTGTTCAGCTGATACTCAACATTTATGTGCGCGGGAAGTGTTCTCAAATAACTTCGTTCATCCGGCTTTACGATGGAATTGGTATAAGAAATAGATACTTTACCCATTTCTTTTTCTGCATCAGTTTTATATGCACATCCACAATCATCGCTCGATCTGCCTATACCAAAATCATAATTGCCTGCAATAGTAGGAATACCACGCCGACGTATCTCCGTTATCACCTCATTAGGCCAAATATTATACCCTACTAAATCACCCAGGCAGTATATCGCATCTGGCTTTTTACTGTCAATATCCGCCAAACATGCTTCAAGTGCGGGAAGGTTAGCGTGTATATCGCTAAAAAGTGCTATTCTCATTTTACGATGTTTTATGCGTTAAAAATCTCCATATCGGTATCGCAATAATAGCTCCTGCAATCGGAGCAACCAGGTATACCCATAGTGCTTCTGTATGCCCTGAAACAATGGCTGGCGCCAATGAGCGTGCGGGGTTCATTGATGCTCCGCATATCGGGCCGGCAAACATTGCTTCAAGTGCCACAACTGCACCAATGGCCAACCCTGCAAACATTCCCTGTTCCTTACTGCCGTGCGCCACATTAATGATGACCAGCATAAGAAAGAACGTAAGTATCAGCTCAAGTATGAACGATTGCATTTGGGAACCCGCCGGTAAGGTAGCTCCCAATTTATCATTTGCCGGAAATAAATACCTCAATGTAAAACTTGCCAGGAATGCTCCCGCAGTTTGGCTTAGCGTGTATGGCAGCAATTCTTTAACAGGAAAACGCCCAGCTATTGCAAACGCAATACTAACTGCCGGATTGAGATGCGCCCCGGAAATACCACCCAACCCATATATCATACTCATGACTATCAGCCCAAATGTTATCGCAATACCAACATGGGTAATAGTACCCCCGGTTTGCTGATTGATAATTATTGCGCCGGTTCCACAAAAAACCAAAGCAAAAGTGCCTATTAACTCAGCAACATAGTTTTTCATACTAGTTCTGTTTTTTAACAAAACTAACATGGGTAACCCACGTTAGTTGCAGATAATAAAAATTATTGAGTGTTCCTTTATTGTCGTTTACCCAAAAAATATAGATAGGTCCGGCTTCAACTGCACTATTCTTTCCGGTCTTAAACCCAATAGCTGCATACGCCCAATTCTCACCATAAATGGCCGTTGCACCTTTGAATGTATTAAAAAAGAACTCATTATACGCTGTGAAGTATTGGTTACCAGTTTTACTTAGGGGTGTCGTTATGCCTGTCAAATACCTTAAGCGGTGGGTAAACGGTGCATCCCTTGTCAATTGGTTTTGTATAAAACGCCCGTCAAACCTGAGTCGGTGTTTTACCGTTGTTTTTCGTAAACTGTATTTGTAAGTGCCCTGCAGATAAAAACGATTTTCATTGCGGTATGAGTTATCGAATGGATTTTGTCGCTCATAAACATAGCTACCGGTAACCGATAGAGCAGGTGTAACTTTAAAAGTCAAAGCCTGTTCGCTATAAAAAACGAACAGGCCTGATTTATCTTGTACGCTATTGATCTTATCATTATAAACGTTCGCCATACCAAAGTAATACAGGCTATAGTCCAACTTCCGGGTAATTGTGCCACTAAGGTCAATAGTCGGCATTAGCCCTAGATGATTCAGGCTTTGTGCATACGTGCAATTCGCCGCAAAAATCAGTATGACGGTTACCAGTTTTTTCATTATCGATAAAGTGCATTTATCGGGCTCCAAGCATCAATTGCTCTCGCGCCCATTGTTTCGGTCCATACCTTGTGTTCTTTACCTGATGGTATAGCAATACAATCACCCACTTTCAAACAGTGTGTTTGTTCATCCACTTCAAAAAATAATTCACCGTTCGGCACATAAGTAATTTGCTCGCTTTCGTGCGAATGGAGTGGAAAAGTTGCAAACGGGGGCACATCAAACCAGGTAAACATCAGCTTATCCAGCCGTGCTACCCAATATTGTGCCCCCGTTGCCTCATCTGTCTTTATTTCCGTGTTTTCTGACATATAAACCATACTAAATTTTAGCTGCAACATCCCGGAGCACAGCATGCCTCAGGTTTTTCTGCATATACAGTTATGCTGTAAATACCGGTGTTACTTTGCCTGAATGCCTGAATCTGTTCTGCAGTAAGGTAAGTACCCAATATATCATCAGGAATAACTATGGCCTTTTCTTTTTGAATGGTAACGTTCTTAAAGCCATTTTTATTGATCAGCCCAATGTATGCGTCTTTCTGTATTGCACCGCTTACACAACCGGCATACATTTCAGCAGCTTGCCTTAACGCATCAGGCAGTTCGCCTACCAATACAACATCTGATATGCTGAAATGCCCTCCCTGCTTCAACACCCGGTATATCTCTTTGAATACACCGTCTTTATTGGGCACCAGGTTCAGCACACAGTTTGATACAATTACATCCGCAATGTTAGCCCCTACAGGCATATCCTCAATATCGCCCTGACGGAACTCAACATTGTGATATCCTAATTTCTCAGCATTTGCACGCGCCTTAACTATCATAGGCTCTGTAAAGTCAATGCCTATTACCTTCCCGGTATCACCGGTTTGCGAGCGGGCAATAAAGCAGTCGTTACCTGCACCACTACCCAGGTCAATAACTACGTTACCCGGTTTTATCTGTGCGAATTCTGTTGGCAAGCCGCAACCCAACCCAAGATCTGCATCAGGGTTGTACCCTTCCATTTTGGAATAATCATCGGTCATGATGTTATATACTTCGGTGCTGCAACAGCTAGCACCACAGCAAGATGCGGCATTTGTATCTTTATCCTGTAAGGCAATCTCGCTATACTTCTGCCTTACTATTTCTTTTAATTCCTGTTCTGTGTTCATAAACTACGTTTAATAGAATGATTGCAATATTACGATTGATTCAGACAAAAAAATATTAACAACAGCTTTGGTTATCCGGCAACTCTTTAAAGAACATGGTAAAGAATTCTTTGTACTGCAGCCACACTTTGGGATCGATGCAATAGCACACACTGGTACCTTCTATGGTGCCTTGTATCAAGCCTACTTGTTTCAGCTCTTTAAGGTGTTGCGAAATAGTTGCTTGTGCTAACCCCAGTTCTTCTACCAAACTACCACATACACAGGCTTTGGCCTTTATCAGTTCCTGTAATATGGCAATACGTGCAGGATGAGCAAGAGCCTTGGCCATTGCCGCAAGTTCATTCTGCTTTTTTGTAAACAGATCTGTTTTAGTCGCACCCATTTCTTTATCTTTCAATCGCAATATTACGATTGATTTATGAAACTGCCAAATAATTTTAAAAATATCGGGAAACTAAGGCATTTCCAGCCTGTATACAGGATAACGATTTACACTTTGCTCAAAGTAAGATGAGTGGCGATAGACGAAATCGAGCTGGGCATCTGCATTCTTAGCAAAATCAGCATCCAGCTTGCGTTTTTCCTCCAGCTCTTTTTTTAGAGCAGGATCTTTTTTCAACATTTCTGCTGCCACATCTTCAAATACATAATCGCTGAAATATTCTTTCTGCTGCAGTATGCCATCAAAAAAGTTCCATGCAAAAAAGCCATCCGGCGCTTCAGGTTCAAGGGTTTCCACTAAATACCGTTTAGCAGGTTGGTTCAGCCAAACAATGTAGTCTCCTTCGGTAAATTTCATAGCGATATTTGCAGGTACTGCTTTAATATTCTTGTGCAGGTAGTGTTTTTCATAAGGGTGCGGCACGGTTTCGTATTTATCAATGTGATATGCCGTCACGTACATGGTGGTATCTTCTTTCAGCCGCTGAATACGTACCCCATTGCTCCGTAATATAGCGATCACAGATACCCAGGGCTTAGGTATAATATAAGCAACAGGTGCGGTTACAGTTTTTGCCGGCACAAAGTGGTCATAGAACGGCACCTTTTTAGTGTATGGCTTATTGCGATCATAGTACAACCTTGGCAATCCCGACACCTCACTCTTTTTATAACCTGCCTCATAACCCATAAATAAAACGCTATCAACTTGAGTAGTATCCACGCGCCATTCAAGTGCAAATTCCTTTTGGGCCGCCAATAATTTTTTGTCATCAGCGCGCACCTGTTTTATTTCCTTTGCGTGCTCTGACCCGAGTTTTACAAAGCTCTGCATCAATGCATAGGTTGCATTCACCCTGTCTTTGAATGGCTTAAGCATATGTGTTTCCGGAACATAGGCAAGTATACCATACAAAGCTGCATAACCACTGGAGAACCTTGGCGATTCAAAAAAAGCCCTCCAGCCTTTATCGGGGGTATTGGCAAAATCGTTTACATAGGGCACCAGGTCATAGCCGCGTGCCTTCATATCCTTATAAAGTAACGGAGTGAATGTATTGTACATATACTTTCCGGCCTCTCCCCCCAACTTATCATGCTGCGATGCGAGCAAGGTCATTATGTGCTGGTAGTCAGCTCCATCACTCACGTGGTTATCAATAAAAATGTCCGGCGTTATCCGTGCAAACAATTCTTCAAGGCCTATTGTTTCTGCCGCATCGCACTTAATGAAATCCCGGTTCAGGTCCAGGTTCTTTGCATTACCCCTGAAACCGTAGCTCTCCGGCCCGTTCTGGTTGGCCCTGCTGGTACTGTTCCTGTTCAAGGCTCCACCTTTGTTATAGATAGGTATCACCACCAATACATTATTATCGGGCACATTTTTCTTACCGGTTGTGGCATCGCGCAGCAACATCATGCATGCATCTACCCCATCGGGCTCACCTGGGTGAATATCATTATTGATCAGTATCACCACTTTATTCTTCCAATCTTCTTTAGTGAACAAGCCATCCTTTGTATAATAAACAGCCCGTAACGGATAGCCAATATCCGTTATACCCACATCCCCTATCATTATATTCTGATGGGCTGCACTAAGCCGTTTATAAAATTCCATGCATTCTGCATAGGTGGCCGTCTGCCTGCCGTTGGAGCGCTCAAACGGAGTGATGAACGCTGTATCAACTACTTGCTGTGCTTTAACCGTTATTGATACTATCGAGAGGATAATTGCAAAAAACACTTTCATACGCGGTAAAGATACAGAACAAAAATGCAGAAGTGATTGCCGCGCTACCCGCAAAGAGAAAGGGCTGGTGAACACCAGCCCTTTCTCCTATATACTCAGTATATATTATTGTTCTATCACAATATGGAACACCTTAGTGTCGCTGTCGCTCTTCAGGTTCAGCAGGTACATACCGCTGGCTACTGTCGTTCCCAGGTTCACCTGCTCATCCAGTTTGCCATTGCGTGCAGTAGTGTTCTGCCTGTAGATCACCTGGCCCAGCATGTTGGTCACTTCTATAGTCACTTCCGCATCTGCCTGGCCGCTAAAGCCGCCACACATACCAGTGCTGTTCACCACGCAACGTACACTGTCGCCATTGGAGAAGTTCTTGTTCACATAGGTATTACCTGTAACACCTGATACAGGCCAGCCATTCCAGTACCACTGGTAGGTTTGCGAGCTGCTGCCGTTCACTACGTTAGCAACTATTGTATCCCATTGGCCCGATGTTATCGTCATACCCGGGATAGCCGTTAAGGTCACCGTCGGAACGAACATATTCAGCACATTCATTGTAAAGATGCCATCTACTGTTGCAGGAGTTGCACATGTAGCACTGCTGGTCAATTCTACTTTCACCACATCCCCGTTCACAGGTGTGTAGCTGTAACTTGTACCTGTTGCAGATACAGGGATGCTGTTCACATACCATTGATATGCAGGAGAGCTGCCCCCGTTCACCGGTGCTGCCGTAAACGTGCTTGGCGTACCAATACAAACAGGGTTACCTGCTGATGAACTGACAGATACTGACGGTGTGACCGTTGGCACTGTGCCTATCGTTGAGATACCACTCATATTCTTAACGCAGGTAGTCGATCCATTGGTTGCTATAACCGAGTAAGTGCCTGTTGCAGTCTGCAGTCCGAAGCTGATCGCAGCGCCTGTGCCCGCCACCGGCGTACCCACGGCTGTAGAACCGTGGTACAACTGGTAGTTCACACCTATCTGCGAACCGCTTAACCCAATCAGCATGCCTGTACCACCTGCGCAATAGTTACCGCCGCCGGTCACCACATAAGGTGTTGGCAGTGCATTGACCGTAAATGTTGTTGACACCCTGCATGCAGCACCCAGCGAGTAGGTGATGGTTGTTACTCCGGCGCTTAAACCGGAAACCAGGCCGGTGCCTGCACCTACCGAAGCTACTGCCGGATTGCTGCTGGTCCACAAGCCGCCGCTTACTGTATCAATGAAGGTCGTTGAGCCTCCTTCGCATACCTGGCCCAAGCCGATGATAGGCGATGGCGCAGGGCTCACAATAACTGTTGTATCTACTTTACAGCCGGTTGGCAGGGTGTATGCTATAGTAGTTGTACCCGCACCAAGGCCGCTCACAAGGCCACCTGTGCTGATAGGCCCTACAGTTGGCATGCTGCTGCTCCATGTGCCGCCGGGCGTTGCATTGCTCAGCAGGCTTGTCTGGCCTATACACATACGGTCGTTGCCGGTGATAGCTGCCGGGAGATTATTAACGGTAATAGTGCTTGTCGTCATACATCCTATACCTCTCAATGTATAGGTAATTGTTGCCGTACCCGCAGCAAAGCCGGTCACAATACCGTACCCACTCGCAACATTGGCAACTGTTACCAATGTACTGCTGAATGTACCCGCAGTATCAGGGTCGCGTACCAGCATTGTATCACCCCATGCACACAGGTCGGTAGTGATGCCTTCTATCGGTGCTACGCTTACTACCACCACACCAAATGTTGCAGCGCAACCTGTAGCCGGCAGCGTATAGCTGATCATTGCCAGGCCTGCGCCTATGCCGGATACGACGCCCGTACTGCCTACAGTTGCAAGGCCGGAGCCACTGCTCCACACACCACCCGGTGTGGCATCGCGCAGGATGCCGGTAGAGCCCAGGCATATGTTACCGGGGCCGGTTATGCTAGATGGAAGCGGATTAACTGTGATCGGTTTGTTCACCGTACAACCTACACCCATAGAATAAGTGATCACCGCTGTGCCGGCATAAGCTCCTGTTACAACACCGGTTGCAGAATCGATCATGGCAACAATAGGATTACTGCTGGTCCATGTACCACCTGTTGTCGGGTCGGTCAGGGTTGTATTATCGCCAACACATACACGGTTAGCACCTGCAATTGCCGAAGGTAGCGGGTTAACTGTTACTGTAGCCACCGCAGGGCAACCACCAACGGTATAGCTGATGTCTTCAGTTCCTAAAGTAATACCGCTCACCACACCTGCACCACTTACAGTGGCCACACCTGTGCCACCGCTGCTCCAGGTACCGCCGGGTATGCTGTTGCTTAAAGCTGTTATTGAGCCAATACATAGCTGGCGGTTACCCACTATCGCACCCGGTGCTGAATTCACAGTTACGGGGAGTGTTGCAAGGCAACCTGTACCTAATGTATAAGTTATGGTGGTCACACCCGGGCTCATACCGGTTACCGTGCCCGAAGTGCCTACTGTAGCAATGCCGGTAGCACTGCTGGTCCATGTACCACCAGGCATTGAGTTGCTCAATCCTGTGGTCAGGCCCACACATATGTTCGGCGAGCCCATTATGGCAGGTGCCGCAGCGTTCACGGTCACATCTTTTGTTGCCGCACAACCTGAACTGAGTGTATAGCTAACCGTTGTCACACCAACTGATGAACCGGTAAGTACACCTCCGGTCGTGATGGGTGAACCGCTGCTCGACCATGTACCGCCGGCCGTTGCATCGCTCATTGTTGCTGTACTGCCCATACAAATTTGCGGAGAACCTGATATCGGTGCAGGAGAAGCGCTCACGGTCACTGCAGCAGTTGCAGTACAACCGCTGCCTAATGAATAGGTTATTGTTGCTGTGCCTGCCGCAGTGCCTCCCGTCACAACACCGGTAAGCGAACCAACCGTTGCCACGGTGGTACTGCTGCTTGTCCACGTGCCGCCGGCCACAGTATTGTTCAATGTGGTAGATTGTCCCGTACAGGTGCGCAGCGTACCGGTAATAGCACCGGGGGCAGCGTTCACTGTTACAGTCGTTGTGGTTGAACAGCCTGTGCCTAATGTATAGGTTATGGTAGCAGTACCTATCGATACACCGGAAACTACACCACTCGTAGCACCTACTGTTGCCACACCTGTAGACCCGCTGGTCCACGTACCGCCACCCGGAGATGACAGTGTTGCATTTGTGCTTACACACAGTCCTGTCGGGCCTGTGATCGGTGAAACGCTATTGACGGTTACGACTCTTGTTGCGATACAGCTGCCTATTGCATAGGTTATTGTTGCAGTACCTCCCGATACTCCGGTCACTACACCGCTTGATGAACCGATCGTAATGACAGGGCTCGTTGTGCTCCATACACCACCGGCAACACCATTTGTTACTGTAATGCTGGCAGCTACACAAACCTGGGTAGGTCCGCCTATTGCTGACGGCGTAGTATTGACCGTTACCGGTAATATGGCTGCGCACGCGCCTACTGAATAAGATATAGTAGCAGTACCTGCTGCTGCACCGCCTACAAGGCCGCCACTTGTTATGGTAGCTATACCCGTTGCACTGCTGCTCCATGTACCCCCGGGAGTAGCATCGGTTAACGAGCTGCTGCTGCCCACGCATAAGTTGGGAGAACCGGCTATTGCTGCAGGCGATGGCATCACAGTCATTGTCATGGTCTGTGTACAGCCGCTACCCAGGGAATAAGTGATCGTAGTTGTGCCGGGAGTTACACCGGTAACTGTTCCGGTCAGTGATCCAACTATAGCAGCCCCGCTGCTGCTTATCCACCATCCGCCGGGTACCGCATCTGTCAATGTTGTACTCAAACCCGCACACACAGTGTTGGCTCCGGATATAGGCGTTGGTGAGCTGCTTACGGTTATCGTCTTGGTTGACGAACAGCCGGTGGGCAGTACATAATTTATAACCGTGGTACCGGTGGTAACACCGGTTACTAAACCACTGCCTGAACCTATGGTTGCTACCGATGTGGTACCGCTTGTCCAAACACCACCCGGTGTACTCGACTGGGTGATGGTTGCCGTTGCACACAATGCAGATGGACCCGTAATAACAGGTTTCGCATTCACGGTTACCGTTTTTGTTATTGAACAGCCCGTAGATGGTAATGTATAACTAATTATCGCAGGACCTCCGGATACACCCGTCACTATGCCCGATGATGAGCCTACGGTTGCAGTTGTTGCTGTCGTGCTCCAGGTGCCGCCGCCTGATGGATTGGATAAAGTAATATTAGCTGTTTCGCACAATGTGCTTGCCCCGGTGATCGCAGGTGGCAGTGCACTTATTGTAATTGTTTTTGTCTGGTAGCAACCTGTGCCCAGTGTATAGGTCAGTGTGGTTGTGCCTGCAGTGCTGCCCAGCACTGTACCTGATGTACTGCCGATGGTGGCAACAGATGTCGTACTGCTGGTCCATGTACCACCACCCGAAGTGCTGGTATAGGTAACACTCTGGCCGATACAAACTGTGGACGGTCCTGTTATTGCACCGGGCAAAATATTCACTGTCACTGTTGCGGTCCTTGAGCACCCGGTTGGTAACATATAAGTTACTGTATGGGAGGTGCCCGGCGTTGTGCCGGTTACTACACCCGAAGAGGAACCTATGGAAATTCCGCTTGAACTACTCCAGGAGCCTCCCGGCGAGGAATTAAATAAAGTGGTCGTAAGCCCCTGGCATAAAGACAATACACCTGTTATGGCCGCAGGTAGCGGATTAACGGTGAACACTGCCGTTGATGAACATCCCGACCCTATTGAATAAGATATTGTTGTTGTGCCGGCGGTACCTCCCGTAGATACTATACCTGATGTACTGCCAATCGTTGCTATTAAAGTGCTGCTGCTGCTCCACGTACCGCCACCAACTGCCGCACTTAAGGTGCGGGTGCTAAGCGGACAGGCGTTCAGTGTTCCGGTAATTGTACCGGGCGAAGAGTTAACGGTCACTACGGCTGTCGTCACACAACCTGTAGGACCGGTATAGCTGATCACAGCAGTACCCGCCGAAGCTCCGAGCACCACCCCGGATGTGCCAATAGATGCTATAGATGGCGAGGCGCTGCTCCACGTACCGCCTGAGGTACCGCTCGTGAGAAGGATAGTCAATCCATTACAAACAGTGAACGAACTATGCGTGATCGGTGAAGGACTGGCACTCACCGTCATCAAGTGGGTCACATAACAACCAGATGGTGTAGTATAAGTAATGGTCACGGCACCAGCTGTTACCCCGGTCACAATACCTGATGACGACCCCACGGTAGCACGGGATATATTACTGCTGCTCCAAACACCTCCTGTAGTTGAATTGGTCAGCAAGGTGCTTTGTGCGATACATACTGTAGTAGCCCCGGTGATGGGTGTTGGTGCAGGATCTACTGTCATAGTCATTACAGAAGAACAACCCGGTGCGGCAAGGAGCGTGTAAGACACCATAGCCGTACCCGAAGCAAGCCCTCTCACCCTGCCGGTGGTAGAGTCGCAATCAACTGTCGAACCTATGCTCGATGCACTAAATACACCTCCCGCAGTAGCGTCGGTCATGTATACTGTCTGCCCCACACATATCGTTCCAGGACCCGATATCGGGCTAGGCAGCGGATTCACATCAGCAACCGTATCAACAAAGCAACCGCTCGGCAATGTGTAAGATACTCTTGTTGTGCCTACAGCCAGGCCGGTGATAACACCAGTGGCAGCATCAATGGTGCCTATCGATGGAGTAGCTACACTCCAGGTACCTCCGGGAGTAAGATCCACGAATGCGATCATTGAATTTAAACACAACGACGCAGTCCCCCCTGTAATAGGAGTTGGATTGGTGTTTATTGTTACCGCAAGCATAGCCGGGCAGCCACCACGTGTATAAGAAATGGTCGCTGTACCGGCGGCAGTGCCGGTAACCACACCGGTAGAAGAACCGATGGTAACAGGCCCCGTAGCACTCCATGCACCACCGGTGCTGGCATCAGTATAAGTAACCGGAACGCCGGTACATATGCTGGTTGGCCCTACAACGGCTGCAGGCGCAGCATTTACGCTGATCGTCTTGGTAACAAAACAACTTGCACCAGGTGCAAAAGTGATCGTAGCTACACCCACACCAACGCCTGTTATAATACCACTGGCAGAGCCTATTGAAGCAATAGAAGGTGCACTTGAACTCCAGGTACCCGTTCCCAGACTGCTGAAAGGTGTAGTTAAACCTAAACATACACTTGGCAATCCGGCGATCGACGACGGTGGCGGGTTAACTGTCACAACGATCCACGTTGTATCCATGCCACCTGCACAATCGGTAACTATTATTTTAAAAGAATCGACACCCGTAAAGCCGGTTGTAGGTGTATAATACATTCCGGTTGGCGTTATTGTGCTACCGGTAGACGTTGCTGAATAGGTTGCCGTTACAGTTCCACTTACTGCACCCGTTACTACTGACCAGTTCAACGATTGATTGAGATCAACCTCGTTTACAGCCAATAGCAAGTTAACAGTATCAACTGAATTCTGACACATCGATGAAGGCTGCTTATGTCCCCCAACAAATACCGGAGGATGGTTATCACTTATTTTGCGGATACGCTGGTTGCTCTTGTCCGCAAAATAAATACTGCCTACTGCATCCACCGCAAGCCCGCAAGGTGAGTTAATTTGTGCTGCACTTGCTGCGCAGGCATCACCGCTGTAGCCCGCTGTTCCCGTACCCGCAAGTGTATTGATAATACCCGATGCGTTTACTTTGCGAACACGTTGGTTGCCATTATCGCCAATATATACGTTGCCCAATGCATCTACATGCACACCCCAAGGAGTGGTCAGTTTAGCTGTCGTAGCAGCCAAACCGTCACCACTGAAGCCAGACACACCTGTACCGGCATAGGTAGTGATAGTACCTGATGAATTGACTTTACGTATCCTGTTATTAGTATAGTCTGCAATAAATAAATTGCCAGATGCATCTATCGAAACGCCACACGGACGATTGATCTGAGCCAGGGTAGCTGCCGCGCCATCACCACCGTAAGTAGCAGCACCGGTACCCGCATAGGTACTGATAACGCCCGAAGTATTTATTTTACGGATACGGTTGTTGTATTGGTCAGCAATATAGACATTGCCGCTGGCATCAACAGTGATCCCGGTAGGCAAATACATCTGTGCGGCTGTGGCAGCGCCACCGTCGCCAGAAAAACCTGAAGTGCCTGTACCCGCGATCGTGCTGATAACACCCGATGTGCTGATCTTGCGGATACGGTGATTATCCTGGTCAGCAATATAAATGCTACCACTGGCATCCAATGTCACACCTGTCGGTGTGAACAACTGTGCTGCCGTAGCCGCACCACCATCACCTGAAAAGCCTGACGTTCCCGTTCCGGCAATTGTAGATATGATACCGGATGAATTCACCTTACGAATACGATGATTTCTCGTATCAGCTATATAAAAGTTACCCGAGCCATCCAGTGCAACACTATATGGATCATATATGCGTGTTGAGGTTGCGGCAACACCATCACTCAGATATCCCGATGTACCATTACCGGCCACAGTAGTAATGAATTGACCCGCATAAGGAAACACATTTACCGTCTGTGTCCGGAAACAGCCGGTTGGTAAAGTATACGTGATGGTTGCCGTACCTGCTGCAACCCCGGTTACTATGCCTGTTGTTCCACTCGTAGCTGCGATCGTTCCCGCGCTGCTCGACCATGTACCGCCTGATGGTGTTGCGGACAACAAAGTGTAACCCGATGCACTGAACGAAGTAGTTCCCGAAATAGTCCCCGGCATCGGATTGACCGTTACGTAAATAGTTATCGTGTCATACGTAAACCCGTCATGAACCCTGACCTTGAAAGTATCAAGCCCCACATAGCCGGTAGCCGGTTTATAGCTGAAAGTACTCGGTGTTACGACACCCGAACCACCGGTAGTTAACATTCCCCACGCTCCAAGCGCTGTGCCATGAGATGCGGAAGTTAACAATGACCATGTCGCCCATTGGAATGCATCTGAATCATGAACTGCCAGCAAAGAATTCACCGAATCACCTGCGCTGTTTTGGCACACCGTAAGTGATGCAGACGCACCTGCAGTAAAGGTGGGTGGCCTGTTGAAATTTGTTATCTTTCTTATTCGTATGTTTTGATAATCCGCGATATAAACATTTCCCGCCGGATCATTAGCTGTATTGTAGGGATAATATAGTTTGGCCGCCGTTGCAGCGCCGCCATCTCCACTAAAACCCCATGTACCGGTGCCCGCAACGGTTGTGATAATACCCGATGCATCTACCTTACGAACACGGTGATTGCCGTAGTCAGCAAAATACAGATTTCCACCACCGTCTACAGAGCACCCAAGGTTTTGCAAGGCAACACCGGAAGCAGTGGCCAGGCCACCGTCACCAGCAAAACCTGCAGTACCCGTACCCGCATATGTAGAAATGGTACCGGATGAATTAATTTTACGTATCCGTTTAAAAGACCAGTCAGATAAGAATACATTACCCGAGCCATCCGCCGCAATGCCATACAAATAACCAAAAGTAGCCGATGTAGCAGGACCACCATCACCACTAAAAGATAAGGTTCCTGTACCCGCATATGTCGTAATTATACCTGTTGTCGCATCTATTCTGCGCACTTTATTATATCCCCAGCAATAGAAATAGAGATTGCCGTAAGGGTCTGATGTAATACCCATACCCCACCAGCCCCCGGTAGTAATCCCCAGCGCAGCCGCGGTTGCAGCCCCGCCGTCGCCCGTATAACCTGTAGATCCATTGCCGGCTATGGTCGTAATAATGCCGGTAGAAACATCAACCTTGCGGATACGAAAGTTACCCCAATCAGCTATGTACAAATTACCCGCCGCATCTGATGCTACTCCGCCACTTCCCCACCATGTTGTTGTAGTACCTCCTATTTGGGCAGCTGTCGCCTGGCCGCCATCACCGCTAAACCCCGGGGTGCCCGTTCCGGCATATGTGTTGATAATGCCGGCTGCAGTCACCCTTCTCACTCTCGCATTGCCTCCCCAACCAGACCACCACCAATCACTTCCTAAATAAAATCCCCCGGCACCATCATGGCTAATACTGTAAGGATAGTTAATTTGTGCTGATGTGGCAGGTCCGCCATCGCCACTGTAACCCGCAGTACCGACCCCGGCAACAGTAGTAATGTTTTGTGCATTTGTTGATGAAAATCCTAACAAGGACAGAAAAAGAAAAAGACAGAAATGCCGATAGGCGTTATAATAGTAGTTCATTGCGGTGGTGTTTTTTTTACTAAATTAGTGTTTTTTTTGTTATCTTGAATACCCCCGATATATTTATTTTTATTTATCTGATTTATCGTTATGATATGCTTTTTACACATATGATATTTTAATTAATCGAACTATAACTGTCGGTTAATTTTTCTTTCCTATTCTCTGTCCTTTTTGTATAAAAATGTGTAGAAAATGTAGCTAACCCAACCAAAATAAATTTCACTATGTCTTGTATGGTAAGGAATTTTTCTCTTAATTTGGTGGAAATTTATTTTTTGTATCCTAATAAAAGACTGAAAAGATGAAGAAATTATTACTGGGAGTAGGTGCTACATTGATGTTGACCGGTTCAGCAATGGCGCAGGACGTGCACTTTACTCAATATTTCACATCACCTCTGACCTTAAACCCTGCTATGACAGGCTTCGTTTCTGAAGACCTTCGTTTTTCTGCAAATTACCGCACACAATGGTCTTCGGTCTCTTCTAACCCATATACTACAGGTTCTATTTCTTTCGATATAGCAACACTTAAAGGTAAGTTACCTGAAGGTGATGCCCTCGGCCTTGGCCTTATGGTACAATACGACAAAGCAGGCTCCGGCAGCTTGAAGAATACTACTGCAGGCCTCTCTCTTTGCTACCATAAAGCGTTTGGATACGACAGGCAACAACACCTTTCTATTGGTCTGCAAGGCTACTATGTGATGAAAACCATAGACTTTGCAAAACTTACATTCGGAGATCAGTTCAATCCTGGTACGGGTACTTTCTCAAACGCTACGCTGGAGACTTTTGCAAAACAGGACCTGAACTACATGGACATCAATGGCGGCCTTATGTACTCTGGCCGTGTACACGACCACGTGATCATGTATGCCGGCTATTCTTACTATCACTTGACACAACCGGTTGAAACTTTCTTCGATAAAGAAACACACCAGATACACGCACGTCACACAGGCTACCTTGGCGGTACGTTCGAAATGAATGAGAACACCCAGCTGTATGCAAGTGCACTTTACCAGAGCCAGGCTTCTGCAAGCGAGATCCTGTTAGGTGCTGCTGTCGGTTTTGTACTTAACCCCGGCCATGACGCAGAGTATCAGAAGAACACAATGTTCTACCTCGGCGGCTGGTACAGGTATGGTGACGCAGTTGCTCCTTACGTAAGCCTCGAATGGTCTAAAATGCGTATAGGCCTCAGCTACGATGTGAACATCTCCAGCTTCAGCCCTGCAACACATGGCGCAGGCGCTTACGAAATTTCATTACAATACT
>JBGAJU010000121.1:0-4726 GCA_044224775.1 Flavipsychrobacter sp. | reverse complement strand
CTATGTTTCCTCATCAAAATATATCTTGTAATAGCTCTTGCCCACTTTGGCATCATAGCCTTTTTCTATGAGACTTTTATCGCCGTGGATGTAGACGTGGAAGTTCTTATCGAGCTTGAGGACACTTTTGAATACACGGTTCTGCTTTTTTACCGCCTGGGATGAAATATCAAATTCGGTATCCAGCTCCAGCCCTGCCTCGGATGCATAAACATCTTTAAAGTTCTTAAACGATTTGATCACTTCCTTATCACCAAAAACACTTTCCAGGAAACCATCTTCTTCAAATGTCTGGTTGCCTTTAAAATAGTCAACCGTGCGATTGAGGTAGTCAATTTTATCAGTCTTGGTCACTTCGTATTCCTGCTCCAACTGGGTTGTTACGAAGTTTTTGCAGGTATCGAGGTAGTTATGCGTGAAGTGGTAATTATCATTAGCCGGGCGCAGGTTAAGGAATTCGTCTTTCCAGTATTGAGCTTCATTGCCGCGGCTAATATTATCTACGACCGCCACCACAAAGCCTTTATCCTGCTGTGTATTCAGGATGACACAACCCTTATCCAGCTTGTTCGTATTTGTACCTTCCTCGCTGCTTATACGGTAATCGCTGCCATCAAAATCAGGTTTGAGGAACGTATCCTTGTTCTCCGATTTGAAGATGCCTATCCCATCCACCTCTTTATTCTCGTAGTAGCATCCCCTCAAGTACGCCACATACATTTCTCCATCCTTCACCTTAGGATGCACCGAACATTCATACAGCAACCTGCCCAACTCTTTGGAGGACTTTACAAAGCCGCGGGGGTTGGTGAACATATCGGCGGCGATGTTGTACACCTCATTCTGATCGAGGCGATTGACATGTGTGAAGTTGTATAACGGCACATTGACAAACGGCTTCAGGAAATAACCTAACAGCACTGGTGTGACATCGCCATTTTGAGCCAAGTCGATAGTATGCTCTGAGAACTTATAGCCTTCATCGGCAGTTTTATTACCTATACGGTGTACTATTACCTTTGTGAGGGATGCATGATCGAGTTGCAGCATTATTTATATTGTTTGGGTTGGCAAAGATGGCGAAAAAACGAGCTATTGCCACATGATTTGGTAAGTAAGAAAATTCCTATATTTGCTTTTGTGAAATTCATCTGCACGATACTTGCTTTACTTGTGCTGACCCTGTCGGTGCAGCCGGCATGTGTGCCTGTACCCGGCAATGACACTTGCTGCACGGGGACCGATGACTGCTGCAGTGATGAGCAGGGCGACTGTGATGATGAAAAAGACTGCACGAAGGGATGCAATCCTTTCCAGGTATGTGGCTGTTGTGCTTTCAGCGTGGTAATACCTAAGCCGATCATCCTGATACAATCGTTACCCATTGCCACAGTGGTGCATTGGGGTATACATCCCAGTGCTGAAGCAGATGCACCTGTTTCGGGTTTCTGGCAGCCTCCGCGGCAAACAGCCTAATTCATACACTGATAAAAGTTGCACAAACAGGCGCTAAGGCGCTATTCTGTGTAATGTCTTTAAGCCCGTAAAGGGCATTAATTTATCATTAAAAAATTACTGATGAAAAACACATTTATATGCGTTGCCGTGCTTATTGCGGCAACCCTGAACATAAATACAGCGGAGGCACAAACAACAGATTCTGTAAAGAAAATAACCATAAAGGTGACGAACCTGCATTGCAATAACGATATGCCCACTATTAAAAAACGCCTGCTGAACCAGGATGGCATAGACGAAGTTTCTTTCACAGACATAAGTAGAGAGACATCAACCTTCACCATCACCTACCACAGCTCTGCTACCAGCCAGGAGCAGATAGAGAAAACCGTGGAGACAACACCGGGTTGTGATGATGACAAAGAAACCCCTTACAGGGTGAAGAAAGACCGTAAAAAGTCGAAATCATGAGGTGGCTCTTAGCGGCCTGCCTGCTGTGTGCATCTGCCACCCTGCATGCACAGGCCATAAAGGGCAAACTCTTCGGGCAGGAAGGAACAAACAAAGAGATATTGCCGGGGGCGCTTGTGCGCTGGATGGGCACTACTGTTGCCGCCACCGCTAATGAGAATGGTGTATATGAGCTACCTGCAGACGGGATTACAGACCGACGCATTATTGCGAGCATGACGGGGTTTATGAGCGATACCATAGCCGTGGGCGATAAAACCTACCTCAGCATAACATTGAAGCGGGATGCCAAGGCTTTGAAGGAGGTAACGGTAACGGACAGGGCCGGCCATATCTCCGGGCTGGATGTGGGCAAGACAGAGATCATCAACCAACGGGAACTAACGAAGGCGGCCTGTTGTGACCTGGCAGGTTGTTTTGGCACGCAGGCATCGGTGCAACCGCAAACCACCAATGTGGTGACCAATGCGCAGGAGCTGCGCATACTGGGACTATCGGGCGTGTATAACCAGGTGTTGTTTGATGGATTGCCTATGGTGTATGGGCTTAACTATACTTATGGTATCAGCACTTATCCCGGCACTGTTGTGGACAACATTTATGTTTCAAAGGGGACCACATCGGTATTGCAGGGATATGAGAGCATCAGCGGGCAGATAAATGTGGAAAGCAAGCAGCCGGATAAGGCCGACCTGCTGTACCTGAACGGCTACGTGAACAGCTTTGGCGAAAAGCATGTGAATGCCAATGTGGCCACAGCATTGGGCAAAAAGAAAAAGTGGCATACGCTGCTGGCGCTGCACACTGTGCAGCCAGCGAATAAGACTGATGGCAACAATGACGGCTTTATGGACCTGCCGCTGCTGACGCGCTATATGGCATACAGCAAATGGAAGTATGGGAACGATAAGCAAAAAGGCTTTGCCACACAAATAGGCCTGCGCATTGTGAATGAAAAGAGGATTGGCGGACAAATGGGCTATGACGAGAAGATGGACCTGGGCAGCGGCATAGTGTATGGGCAACGGGTACGCTATGTGCAGCCGGAGGCTTATATAAAATCTGCATGGCGCTTTAATGATGACCATGCGCTGGTATTGTCCCTTTCCGGTTTTTATCATGACCAGCACTCATGGTTTGGGATTACTTCTTATCAGGCGCTGCAGCAGAGCGTTTATATGAACCTGCAACATGAATGGATATGGGACGAAAAACATTTGCTGAAATATGGCGTGAGCTACCGGCTGCAGGAGCTGAAAGAAAATATATGGTTTGCCGATACCGGCATGAAGCGCAGGTATGCGGGTACGTATATTACACAACTGCATGTGCCGGGTGTGTTTGCGGAGAATGCTTTTCACTGGTTCGATGAAAAGGTAGTATTACTTGCAGGCGCAAGGCTGGACAACCACCATGTATGGGGCACTTATTTTACTCCGCGCACTATGCTGAAGTATGCGATCAATGATAAGAACACTTTGCGTGCATCGGCAGGCACGGGGTGGCGGCAGGTGAGCCTCTTCAGCGAGCAGGTGAATTTGCTGGCCAGCTCACGTGATATAGTTTTTGTGGAGGCATTGAAACCGGAAACGGCTTTCAACTGGGGCGTAAGCCATACGTATAAATTCAGCGTTGGCAAGACCACGGGCACACTGAGCGGTGATTTTTACAGCACGCACTTCACTAACCAGTTCTTCCCCGATTATGATACGGACCCTACGAAAGCCTACATCAGGAATTTTACGGGTGTATCACGGTCGAATGGTTTGCAACTGGAGGCATCGTTCATTTTCTTTAAACAACTGGATGTACGTGCTGCGTATAACTATCTTGATGTGTACCGTATAGTAAACGGGGTTAAGACCAACCTGCCATTTAATCCGCAGAACAGGGTGATGGGGGCAGTCAGCTACCGCACGAAGAAGAATCGCTGGCAGGCAGATGCCAATGTGCATTGGTTTGATAAAATGCGGTTGCCGGATACGCGGAACAACCCGGCACCGTATAGGCGCCCGCTATACTCAGTACCGTACTATACGTTAAATGTGCAACTAACCTTTAAGTGGAAGCGACTGGATATCTATGCAGGGTGCGAGAACCTGTTCAATTACCGTCAGCCGGACCCTATAATAAGTGCGGATAATCCGTTCGGGCAGTATTTTGACCTGTCGTCTGTTTGGGGGCCAACGAGGGGGAGGGAGATATATGCAGGGGTGAGGTGGAGTATTAAATAAATAAACTGTCATCCTGAGCTTGCCGAAGGATTGTTAAGCGCTTGCAAATAGTTTGTGACGGTTCCATGATCAGGCTGTTTCCTAATCTCAGCAATGGTTTGACAAGCTCACCATGACAGAGTAACTTTTTTTATATTACTCCTTCACCACCTTTTTCACCACTCTCCTGCCCTGTTCATCTGTTAATTGCAGCAGGTACATACCCGGGGGCAGGGAGCGGAGGGGTATGGTGTTGCGGGTGTGGGGCAGTATGCCTTGCTGCACTGCTGCACCTACCAGGTTATAGAGTGTGTACGCTGTGTTTGGGGTGGTGTGCTCAATGTGCAGTTCTTCGGTTGCGGGGTTGGGATAGATACTCAGTATTTGCAATTTCCTAGCAGAAACAATCTTTGTTACACAAGGTGTATCTACCACAGTGATAGATTGCGTTACAAAACAGCCATTTGACAAAGTATAGGTTACTACTACCGCACCAACATTATTGCCTGCCACAATACCGCTCGCGGAATCAACAATAGCTATAATCGGATAACTGCTTAACCATAAGCCACCCGAAACAGAGT
>JBGAJU010000120.1:0-4778 GCA_044224775.1 Flavipsychrobacter sp. | reverse complement strand
AATAAGCCACCTACAAAACCGGCATTATATTTTTCACCTGAAAGATCACCGCTAATTTGTTGCATATTAACCCCTGCCTTGACGCCAAGCGTAAATTTTGGAACTATTTTTTTAGCTATACCGGGACCGGCATAAGAAGCAGAAGAAAACAGGACACTTGTAACTAATAATATGATGTATTTCATACAAGCTAGTTTTTATGCAAATATAACAAACAAAATTCATGCCTTATTTATTATAACGGCAATTATTTGAATTTAGTACAGCCATTTAATTTTTACATTTACAACAGATGTCAGATTTTTCTTCGCAAAATGGAAACGTGCGGCTGCGATCGATAGCCAGGCTTGTGCCATGGACTGTGGTATTATTGCTGGTAGGTGCCGTGGTATTTTACAAAGAAAGGATGCTGTTTATTGATGCACCTCACATATTCTTTCGTATTGTGAATGATGGTAGGTTGCACATTGAAGAGTCTAGGATAGGCTCGTTCATTACACAAATATTTCCCTTTTTTGGTGCAAAGATACATCTGCCTTTCAAGCTATTAGTTGTATTATATTCTGCAAGCTTCTATTTATTCTATCTATTGGTAACATTACTGATCGTTTATAAATTCCGGAATCATGCCCTCGCCATTTTGTTTGGCTTGTACCTTACATTGCTAGTGAGCGACACTTATTATTGGCCCAATAATGAAGTGCACCAGGGGATAGGGTGGCTGATGCTGGCATTTGCGTTGTGCATTAGTGGTGGGTATAATAACCGGGCTATTTTTTCGCTATCGATCGTGTTATTTGCATTAGCGATTTGGACGCATCCGTTGGTGATGTTTGTGGCGATCTATCTATGGTTTTTTATTTTACTGTCTCGTTCGTTATGCCCGTTCTCAAAGATGCAGACAATGGTATTGACCACAGCGTTGCTTGTGTTTTCATTGTTGAAATATTACCAAAGCAGTCTCCACGGTTATGATAATACTAAAATAGAAATTGTAAGCACGTTTAACCTGCAAGATCTTAAAAATGTTTTCGCCTCGCCAATGCTGGTATCTTTTCTAAAGAATTGCCTGGCCGATTATTGGTTATTTACCTTGTTGTTTGTTGCCGGGCTTGGTGCGTTGGCGTGGAGTAAAAAGTATTTACTATTGATATTTACCTTGTTGTACGCTGCAGGATACCTCGTGTTGGTTTGTATTGTTTTTCGTGATGTGACACCGAACAGATTCCACATTGAAAGTGAATACATGCCGCTGACTTTTATTTGTTGTGCACCCTTTGTTTATTATTTATTGCCGAGGTTGAGCACAAAGATGGCAATGTCTTTATTGGCATTTGTATTTATTATGAGAATGGTATACATCTATCGAGCTTCTGAGCCATTCACTAAAAGGATTGAGATACTAGATGCTGTGGTTAACAAGATGAGGGACAAGAATCTTACTAAGGTAATTATACCGGAGCCAGTTTCCGGAGTTGACAGCGCACTGGTAACCAATTGGGGATCCCCTGTGGAAAGTATTATTTTATCGAAGCTGAAGGGCGAAACACCGCAACGAACTTTTGTTTTTGCGGATGGGGCATATATTGCTGCCGTAAAGGAATTAGACAAAGGGACTTTTCTTGGTTGTTGGCAAAGATGGTCGGTTCACGATATAAATGGCCGGTATTTTCAACCGGATACGAGCACTTGTTATGTGGTGATATCCTATGATGAGTTGATGAAATGATGCTTATCGTGTTAAAGTGGAGTTGCAATTGAAAGGCACTCCAAAGGACAATCCGCTCCAGTTTAATATGATCCTGTTTGCATTGAAGGTACCTGTGCCTGAAATGGAGAAGTTGCCAGGGAAAGTTTGGGAGGGAATGGTTACAGTATTGTTGTTACAATCTAATATGGCCGCAACTATATACCCGCTCAGGTAGTTGAACGTAATATTAAAGGAATCTCGGGCAATAATTGTAGTGCTATATGAAGATTGCCCGGTGGAAGCGCAATAATCGTTGCCCATATAAACACCGGCTACGCGGTGACCGCAATCAATTGGGTATACTGGCGTATTTTTTTTGCTGTTGCAAAAGACCAGAGTTGTGCTTATAGCTAGTAAACCTAAGCAGGATGACAACATTTTTTTTTTAGACTTCACGGCCACAAAAGAAAGATTTTTTTACTCGACCACCAAAAATTCCAAGGTTAGTGGTTTTATTCCATCAAGTATAGTGTCGAAGAAAGCGGGGCCCATATCCAGGTAATGCTCCATGAAATTGTCTACCCGTTCCTGTAATAAATTATTCGGGAAGAGCAGCTTTTTCATTCTTTTTATTCTATCTGTATGCACTTTTATTTTCCTTTTCTCAGCACGGAACATTTTTTGTTCCAATACCCGCAATTGGTATTTCATTTTGGTTAATGCTGCTTCTGACGATGCTTTCAAGGTTGGGTCCACTGCAGTTGCTTTAGCCTTGAGTGTTTCGAACAATTTTTCCAATTCTTTTGCCTCACCGGTTATTTGCCATTCGGTGCCGACATATTTTGCTACTTGCTTTTTAATAAGTTCTGTTTCTAGTTTGAAAACATCCGTAACATTCAGTTCCAGTTGTTTACGCAATGCTGAGGATGCAGGATCAATTACCTGTATCGATTGTCGTAAAAGAACACATGGGAGGAATACTTTATAATGTTCAAACATTAGTTTAAACTGCATCCAGTAGGCAACTTCTGCACCGCCGCCAATAAAGGCAACATTTGGTAATATGGTTTCCTGGAACAGACCGCGCAATATTACGTTAGGACTAAATCGTTCAGGATGTTCATTTAGTTCATCGATAAGTTGTTGCTGGTTCCATTTTTTGTCACTGTTCACAACCATCCATTCTTCGCCATGCCGCTCTATACGCTCTCGCAGGTTATCTGCCAGGTAAAAGAGATTGACAGGCCGTGGGTGGGCCTGCACTTTATAGTTATGGGATAATTGTTCCGTTTGTTTGTTGACAATAGCGAAGGGGACACTATTCAATAACTCATCTTGCATCAATGGAATGAATGCTCTTTTTAGTGAAGCTTCGTCGGGGTTCAAAACAATCAGTCCACACCTGCCAAACAGTTCATGAACCAAGTATTGAGTTGCAGTGGCAATAGTATCGTGCTTGAGGTATGAATCGGTAATCAGATTCTGGAGATCATCACAATTTTTACCGGGAGGACCGAATAATTTGAAGAGTTCATTAAGCAAAGGTTTTAGCCCTTTAGTCTTCATACGTCCAACGGCGCCCGATTGGCCATCGCCATTCCATGTATACTTATCGCCGCGAAATCTGAAGGTCCCCAGTTCGTCAAGGTCGTTGTCCTCGCTGCCCATATAATAAACTGGCACAAAATGTTTTTCTGGGTACTTTTTGTTCAATTCTGTGGCAAGCTTTATTGTGTGAAGTATCTTGTATACAAAATACAGGTAACCGGTAAGGAGGTTGGGTTGATGAGCAGTGCATACCGTAAATGTATTTTCGTTTAATAATGCCTGTATATTCTTTTCGGTTTCAGCCTTTACCGGTAAATGTTCGTACTGTTTTGTGAGGACGGCTACCAGCGTTTGGCGATCTGTTTGGTAACTGGTTCTTTCTTTTATAGCCTGATCTACGCCATTTGCATTAGGTGAGTAATTGTAATAGCGTCTTATTTGTTGGTGCTCTGTAAGATAATCACTTACGAGGTCAGAAAAGAACCCTGTTTCATCATATGGAAGATATGTAAAGCTGAAAGACAAAATACCGCTTTTGAGCGACGAAGTTAATAGCCAATGTTGATACTTACATTATCGGGCAATAGGGTAAACTGATCAGATTATGATTTATATAATGAAATTACGTATTTTCATGCAGTGACTGAGACAAAAAGCATAAAAAACTGGATAGAGGACGAACGTCCGCGTGAAAAAATGCAGCAAAAAGGACCCGGGGCTTTGACAGACGCTGAGTTACTTGCCATTCTGATATCGAGTGGTACCGCTAGGCGATCTGCATTAGACCTTGCTCGGGACGTATTGGGGTTGGTCAATAACGGCCTTGGAGAAATAGGTAAGCTGAATATACAGGAGCTACGGAAAATTAAGGGTATTGGCCCTGCACGGGCAATCACTATTGCTGCCGCACTAGAATTGGGACGGCGCAGGCAGTTGAGCGAAACGCCAGACAGGGTTTCTGTGAGTAATACAGCAACAGCTGCGAAGCTAATTATGCCACATCTACGTGATCTGACCCATGAAGTGTTTTATGTACTTTATCTTAGCCATACCAATAAACTATTAAGAGAAGAAAAATTGAGCAGTGGCGGCTATACACATACTGTTGCGGATGTGCGTATGATACTAAAAAGTTGCCTGCTGTATAATGCAAGCAGAATAGTGATTGCCCACAACCATCCATCGGGCAGCCTGAAACCAAGCGAGAGCGATAAGAAACTGACCCTGCAAATAAAAGAAGCAGCCGCACTGATGGATATACAGCTGGTGGACCACATTATCATAGCTGGCAACGATTATGTAAGCATGCTTAATGAAGGTTTCATTTAGCAATACCACTCGTTCTCTTTACAGGAAATTTCCTATTTTCACACATTAACAATTGCCTGATGAGGATCATTTCATATAACGTTAACGGTATACGAGCTGCCGTAAAAAAAGGTTTTATAGACTGGTTGAAAACAGACCCTGCTGATGTTATTTGCCTGCAGGAAATTAAAGCGAATAAAGAAGATTTTCCGGAGGCCGAGATAAAAGTTGC
>JBGAJU010000046.1:0-35528 GCA_044224775.1 Flavipsychrobacter sp. | reverse complement strand
AACACCTGCAGCAGGGTATTGAATACATCAGGGTGCGCTTTCTCAATCTCGTCAAACAGCACTACCGAGTAAGGCTTCCTGCGCACAGCCTCTGTAAGTTGTCCTCCCTCATCATAACCTACATACCCGGGCGGTGCGCCTACCAGCCGGCTCACGCTGTGCTTCTCCTGGTATTCGCTCATGTCAATACGGGTCATCATGCTGTCGTCATCAAACAGTATCTCCGCCAGCGCTTTAGCCAATTCTGTTTTACCCACACCCGTAGTGCCCAGGAATATGAAAGATCCTATCGGTTTTCTGGGGTCTTGTAATCCGGCCCGTCCCCGGCGTATAGCATCTGATACCGCTTCTATAGCTTCATCCTGTCCAACCACTCGTTTATGCAATTCGTCTTCAAGGTTCAATAGTTTTTCTCTTTCGCTGGTCATCATGCGCTGTACCGGTATGCCCGTAGCCTTGGCCACATTTTCTGCAATATCCTCGGCATCCACTTCCTCTTTTAAAAGGCGTTTGTGCTGGTCGTCCATAGCATGCAGTTGTTTAGATAGCTCGTCTATAACCGCCTCTTCCTGCTGCACCTTACCATACCTTATCTCTGCCACCCGGCCATAGTTGCCCTCGCGCTCAGCCTGCTCGGCTTCCAGTTTCAGGTGTTCTATGTTGGTTTTAGCTTTGTTTATCTTATCTACTATTTCTTTTTCTTCCAGCCATTTAGCCTTCAATGTGTCACGCTGCACACTCAATAAAGATATTTCATGCCCAAGCTTTTTCAGCTTTTCGTCATCTTTTTCTCTCTTAATTGCCTCGCGCTCAATTTCCAGTTGGCGTATCCTGCGTTCCAGTTCATCCAGCTCTTCGGGCATCGAATTCAATTCCAGCTTCAACTTGGCTGCACTCTCATCTATCAGGTCTATTGCCTTGTCGGGCAGAAAACGGTCTGTTATATACCTGTGCGATAGTTCCACAGCAGATATGATCGCTTCGTCCTTTATGCGCACCTGGTGGTGGCTCTCGTACCGGTCTTTCAATCCGCGCAGGATAGATATGGCATCCTCCGGCGTTGGCTCATCCACAAACACTTTCTGAAAACGGCGTTCCAGCGCCTTATCCTTCTCAAAATACTTTTGGTACTCGTTCAGGGTTGTTGCACCAATTGCGCGCAACTCACCACGGGCAAGCGCCGGTTTCAGGATGTTGGCAGCATCCATCGCACCTTCCATCGCCCCTGCGCCTATAAGTGTATGTATCTCATCTATGAACAGGATAACCGAACCATCGCTTTCTGACACTTCTTTGATAACAGCCTTCAACCTTTCTTCAAACTCCCCACGATACTTGGCCCCCGCCATCAGCGCGCCCATGTCCAGTGCAAAGATGATCTTCGATTTCAGGTTGTCAGGTACGTCGCCGTTGATAATGCGGTGTGCCAGCCCTTCAACTATCGCGGTTTTACCCACACCCGGCTCACCAACAAGTATCGGATTGTTCTTTGACCTGCGTGACAGTATATGCAATGTGCGACGTATCTCTTCATCACGCCCTATCACAGGATCCAGCTTGCCACTACGTGCGAGTTCATTTAAATTCTTGGCATAGCGCTGCAGCGAGTTATATTGCTGCTCAGATGTCTGCGAATTCACAGTGCTGCCTTTTCGCAGTTCCTTAATGGCTGCCACCAGGCCTTTCTCGGTCAACCCGGCATCTTTCAGCAGTTTGGCTGTGTCGTCATTGACCTGCAACAAAGCGATCAAAATATGCTCCGGTGTAACAAATTCATCGCCAAAAGTTTTCAGGATATTGGCTGTGCGCAGCATGGCATTATTTGCCTCCCTGCTGATGTTCTGTGCCGGTTCGCCGGTCTGGACCTTCGGCAGGCGGTTTATCTGTTCTTTCAGTTTTCCTTCAACAAAACTGATATTGACATTGTTCTTTTTAAGTAGATAAGATATTGGCCCGTCATTGTCGTTGATCAGCGCCTGTAAAAAATGGGCTGTTTCAATGTTCGGATTCTGGGCGTTAAAAGCCAGTTGTTGTGCCTGCTGCACAATCTCCTGTGCTTTTATGGTAAAATTGTTCAGGTTCATGATCGCTAAATTCTGTTTAATATACATCCATAAAAAGCGTTCCAAACTTATTATTGAGAAATTTTGGCATATAATCAGATGCTTGACCGACAATATGGCTTAAGTATTGATAGTCAATTGCTTTTATTGTCAGTTTTTCTTATGAAAATTGCCGTAATTTAGTTACTCAATGAAACAAAATACGCCGTTCATCCTGTTATTATTATGCCTTACGTCATGTACTTTCAATAAGTCATTTTACAGGGCCGAGAAGATACCTGTAGGCGCCAAGAAAGCGATCATTACCAACAAAACAAGGGATACTTCGTGGCGAACATTGCTGGAAATCGGAGATAATTTTCAACCTCGGTTCGTAAATGATAATGGCGATCAGCTACCCGCCGACTATACCATCGAAAGTGTGGTCTTTAAAAATATGGCCGGACTCAACCTTAATGGCTGGTTCATTAAACCTAAAGCCACAAAGCCAACGGTCACGCTCCTGTTTTTGCACGGCAATGGCGGTAATATTACTAAACATTATTACGCGGCAGCAAATATGGTTAAGCAGGGTTTCCAGGCTTTTATATTTGATTACAGTGGCTATGGCTTTTCAGAGGGCACCCCAACAAGGTCGGGTATATTGAATGACGCAACAAGTGCTTTAGCATACATTCGGAGTCGCGAGGACGTGGGAGGCACCAAAATTGTTATTTATGGCCAGTCATTAGGCGGGCATCTTGCCGCCGCTGCTGCTCAAAAAAATGAACAAATAATAGATGGGCTGGTGATGGAAGGTGCATTCTCGTCTCATAAAGAAGTTGCAGCAACCAGGTTCCCCATTGGTTTTATGGCTAAAATGTTGGTGAAAGAAGAATATAGTGCGGTCCGTTCTGTCAGGGAATTCCACAAGCCGGTGCTGGTTATACATAGCACCGAGGATGAGTCCATACCATTCTGGATGGGCAAAAAGATATATAACAATGCCAATAACCCCAAGTCATTCTACGAGATAAAGCACAGGCACATTTGGGGGCCAACCTATTATGCAGATAGCATCGCCTATAAGATAAATGCCATGATAAATTAGCAGAGCCGGAAAGTATCACGGCCCTGCTAACATTACTTATACAAACTGTTCCACAAATTCCTCCTCCGCATTTTCATGCACCTTTTGTGGCTTGTAGTTATCCAATATCCCGTCCGGGTATAGTATCAGCGATACATTAGGTTGTTTCCACCAATCACTTTTTGCCAACTCCGAATAATGAACTATGCCGGTAACATGACACCTGTGTTCATTACTGCTCCATTCCAGCACTCTGTCAAACCGCTCGTGCGGTACCAGCAACAGGCCTTTAAAACTTACACACACTTTCAGGTAAAAGTCTGTGCTCAATTCGGATGGTGCCTGGTAGTGCAACTTCTTATACTCATACCGGTAGTTATATCGTAGTGCAGACAGGTCACTCAGCACAGCAGATGCAGTGGGGAAGCCCCCGGCGCCCTTGCCATAGAAGAACTGTTTCTCGGCAAGGCTGCTCTCTATTACCACGCCGTTATACTCATTGCTCACTGTGTACAGCTGGCTGTCTTTTCTCACAAATTGAGGCAAAACCAGCGTCGCTACCTTCCCGTCACTCAACTTCCTTGCCTGTGCCACAAGCTTTATTTCGTATCCCTTTTCCTTCGCAAATACAGCATCCGGTGGTTGCAGGTGCTGTATACCTGTATGCAGCAGCCCCTGTGGATGCGAAATAATGCCGTAGGCATGTGCAAGCAGTATGCTTAGCTTGTTCACAGCATCGGTGCCCTCAATATCCAATGCCGGGTTGCTTTCTGCAAATCCTTCCACCTGTGCTTGCAACAAGGCATCGTCAAAGCTCTTTCGCTCCCTGAATACCTTTGTCAGGATATAATTTGTCGACCCATTTACGATACCACTTAACCCTTGCAGCAGGTCGTTATCATAATATTCTTCCAGGTTGCGTATCACGGGGATACTGGCACAGCATGCTGCCTCATACAGGAACGGTGTATCATATTCCTGCTGCAATGCTATCAATTCTTCTATGTGCTCGGCAATTAATTTTTTATTGGCGCTTACAACCGCCTTTTTGCTACGTAACGCTTTCGTTACTATACGATAAGCAGCATCAGCATCATCTATCAGTTCTATGATCACGTTTATCTCTCTATCATTCAGCAGCTCTGCAGCATGTGTCGTAAATAGCTCAGCCGGTGCATTTCTGTGTTTCTCCTGGTGCTTGATACAGATCTTTTTTATCTGCGCATTCAGTGTAGGCGTATGGGCCAGTACCTTGTACAATCCTTCTCCTACTACGCCAAAGCCGAAAAGGCCAATATTTAGTTTTGTTTGATTTTGTATAGACATGGTTCTTTAATTTGAAAGTTTGAAAATTGGTTAATTTGAAAATTGCTGGCTAAGCACTTCCTCTTGATCTTTAGCTACTGATACTTTGGCCAGCGCTTGATCTAAGTCCTGCAATAGGTCTTCCACATCTTCCAGCCCTACACTCAGCCGTATCAGGCTATCCGATACTCCTGCTGCTCTGCGTTGCTCAGTAGGTATACTCTTATGCGTCATCGTTGCCGGGTGGCATAGCAGGCTTTTCACACCGCCAAGGCTTTCAGCCAGCTTAAAGAGGGTAGTGCCACAAACAACATCCTTTGCAGCCTGCTCTGTATCTTGTTTCAGCGTAAAAGACACTATCCCCCCGAATTTGCTTTGTTGTTTAGCCGCAATATCATGGTTCGGGTGCGTAGTCAACCCCGGATAGTACACTCTTTTCACCGCCGGGTGGCTGTGCAGGAACTTAGCCACTATCAGAGCATTCCTCGAGTGCTCCTTAACTCTCAGGTGTAGTGTCTCAATACCACGTATCACCAGCCAGCTGTCGTGTGGCGATAATATTGCCCCGCTTGCGTTTTGGATGAACTTTATTTTGTCACCAAGCTCCTGGGTCTTGGTGATCACTATGCCTGCTATTAAGTCGCTGTGGCCGCCAAGGTACTTCGTAGCGCTATGCACAACAATGTCTGCACCCAGCTTTATGGGCTGCTGCAGGGCCGGGGAGGCAAAGGTATTATCTACGCACAGCAGCGATCCGTTTTGTTTGGCTATCTTGGCAATAGCCTCAATATCGCTGATCTTCAGAGTTGGATTAGTGGGCGTTTCCAGCCATATCAGCTTTGTTTTAGGCGTAATGGCATCCACTACATTTACTACATCTGTAGTATCCACATAATTCACCTTAATGCCAAACTTGGCATAAATGTGTGTGAACAGCCTGAAAGCGCCTCCGTAAATGTCATCCACGGCAAGAATCTCATCGCCGCTTTCCAGCAGCTTCACTACAGCGTCAATTGCCGCCAGCCCGCTCGCAAATGCCGATGCCGCCTTGCCTTCTTCCAGCTCTGCTAATATTTTTTCAAGCGTTGCGCGTGTTGGGTTATTAGTGCGTGCATAATCAAAGCCCTTATGCGCTCCGGGCGCATCCTGCACGAATGTGGATGTCTGGTAAATGGGTACAGATATAGAACCTGTCAGCGGGTCAACCGGAATGCTATGGATCAGTTTTGTTGCGTTGCTCATCTCTCTTTTCGTTTTAAATGGTTTAAAAATGTACCACTTATCAAAAGAGGATTACCGGCAAAGCCTTTATACGCCTGCATTCTCGAGCATGCAGCAATAAAAAAGCTCCACCGATAAATCAGAGGAGCTTGAGTTTTATATGCATCGCTTTCGCGAAACTTTTAACTATTGCGTCTGACTTATCTACCCCCGTTTTGCGGGGATGGAATTAGCACCAGCTTTCTCCATGCCTGGAGAAGAGGTTGCTAAGGCTTCACAGGGCCATAACCCTCTGCCTTTCTTGATAAGTGATGTAAAAGAACTGGTGCAAAGATAATAGCAGAAAATTCATTCCGCCAAATTTATTTTTTTTCAGCACTCTTCTTATGCGATCAAAGAAGTGCCTTTTGCCTTGCGGTCACGCAGTGCAGCAAGCAGGTCGCTGTTCGACATGTCCTTTGCCCATCCAGGTCTCAGCTCATAATGCGGTGTGTCTTTCAATGATTTCCAATTACCGCCCCAAGCCAGACCTATTGCCACACCTATCGGACCAAGCTGCGCATACTTTGGTGATTCACCCATGTACTTGCCATTCTCAAACACACCTATATCAAAAGCAAGCCCAAAGTTGTGGTTTGAGTAACCTCCTCGTGCATTGGAAACAATTTGCCCGGGCGCTGTTCTTCCTTGTGCATACAATGCATCCTGCTGTTCGTAGGTGCGTAGTCCGCTCAGTATTTTTATGGTTATCCCTTTTGCCGCAGCTTGTATTACCAGTTGCCGGGCCAGTGGCTGAACTTCAGGCAACAATGTTGCGATAACGGCTTCACTTCTGCTGTCCACCTTCGCAGGTGTGGCTGGGTTGATCTGCTCCTCATGGTTAATTACAGGAATTGCTTTGTTTATTGCTTCCCATGTTATTGGTCCCGGCGCTCCGTCTGCTTTTACGCCTGCTTTTGTCTGCACATCTGTTATTATCGTGCCAAGGTCTTTGCCTTGTGGGGCTGCTCCCATTAGTTTGGTATATACCGCGGTCCATGTTTTTGGGCCGGCTATTCCGTCCGCCGTCAGTCCAAGGTTCAGTTGTACCTGGGTTATTAGTGCATCAAGTGTCATAAACTATGTTTTCTGTTTTGGGTGAATCACCAAAATACAATAAAATATGCTACAGCAAAACACACTATGCAAAATTATCTATCTTATGAAGATGTTATCAAACGTTTCTTAATCCACGCAAACTGTTGCCTACAACCGATACTGAACTAAGCGCCATTGCCGCACCGGCTATCATCGGGTTCAGCAGAAATCCGTTTACAGGATAAAGCACACCCGCCGCCAGCGGAATGCCGATAACGTTGTAAAAGAATGCCCAGAACAGGTTCTGCCTGATAAGATGCACAGTTTTTCGCGATAGCGTTATTGCCTTCGGTATCTGTTCCAGGTTCGATGAGATAAGTGTCATTTTAGCCACGTCCATTGCAATATCAGTTCCTTTTCCCATAGCTATGCTCACGTCTGCCTGTGCCAGCGCCTGGCTGTCATTTATACCATCACCAACCATGGCCACTATCTTTCCCTGTCCTTGCAATTCGGCTATGTATGCAGCTTTTTCAGCCGGGCTTACTCCGCTTTTTACGTGTGTTATGTTTGCCTGTTTGGCCACAGCATTCGCCACCTGCCCACTATCACCTGTAAGCATATGCACCTCAATACCCATCTCCTGCATTTGCCGCACAGCGTTTGCAGATGTGGCTTTTACCTTATCTGCAATAGCCACAAAGGCTAGTGCATTGGCATGATCCGTGAACCAGATCACTGTGTTCGCCTGCTGCTGGTAATTTGCAGCCGTCTGCTTCAATTTTTCCGGGATACCGATACTCATTGATGCTATAATCTTCTCGCTTCCAGCGAAGAAGATCTTCTTTTCATATAACGCAGTAACACCTCCGCCTGTAATGCTACTGAACGAATCAACAGGCACCGGCGCGGCTCCCTTATCTTTATAGTATTTTGTTACCGCATTCGCCAATGGATGCTCCGATAAGGCTTCCAACCCATGCAAAACAGCACCAAGCTTCGCTGGGTCCGTACCGGCGGCCCATTCCACGGCAGTCACTTCAGGGTGTCCTTCTGTAATGGTGCCCGTTTTTATGGTGTTTACCTTATGCGCTGTCTCCAGGCTTTCAGCATCCTTTATCAATATTCCGTTCTCGGCACCTTTGCCAATGCCCACCATAATAGCAGTGGGTGTTGCAAGGCCAAGCGCACAAGGGCATGCTATCACCAATACGGTCACCATTGCCAGCAAACCATGTGTTAAACCATTATCTCCGCCAAACACAACCCATAGTATAAGACTCAGAATTGCTATACTGATAACGATCGGTACAAATACCGCTGCTATTTTATCAACCAGTTTTTGCACCGGCGCTTTGCTGCCTTGTGCTTCCTGCACCATTTTAATAATGCTGGCCAGCAGGGTATCGGCGCCTACCTTATGAGCCCTGAACAGGAAGCTGCCTTTCTGGTTAATGGTTCCTGCAAACACATTGCTGCCGCCGGTTTTTTCAACAGGAACCGGCTCTCCTGTTAACATACTCTCGTCAACGTATGAATCTCCGGACGTCACAGTTCCGTCCACTGCTATCTTTTCTCCGGGCTTCACCAATAGTATATCATTAACAGCAACATGCTTAATTGAGACGGTTTCTTCCGCGCCTGTATGCGCATTTATACGGGTAACAGTATCCGGCTGTAGTCCCATAAGTTTTTTTATAGCTGCAGATGTGTTCGATTTTGCCCGTGCCTCCAGCAACTTTCCCAGAAGTATAAATGCTACCACCACCGCTGATGCCTCAAAGTAAACCCCGGCATGCATGCCCTTGCTCGTCCAGTACTGGGGGGTCAGTGTGTTGAATACACTGAACAGGTATGCTATGCCTGTGCTCAATGCCACAAGTGTATCCATATTGGCAGATCTGTGCTTTGCCTGCTTCCACGCACCAACAAAGAATTGCCTGCCGAATATGAGTACCACAGGCGTAGCCAATGCCCACATAATGTAGTTGGCATAAGGCATATGCATCATGAACATACCTATCACCACCAACGGAACCGAGAATGCAATGGCAAGTATTGTACGTAACCTCAGCGATTCGTAGTATTGGCGGTTTAGCTCCTCAATTTTATCCGGTGCACCTGCTTCTTTTTCAATAATAATGTCATAACCAATTGATTGCACTGCTTTTTTTATTTCAGGTAAGCTGGTGCTGTCTTTTTCATACTCCACCTGTGCCGATGAGTTGGCAAGGTTCACGGTCGCACTCACCACGCCCTTCTGTGCGTTCAATGTCTTTTCAACATTTACAACACATGATGCACAATGCATGCCGGTTACGGGAAATGTTTCCTTAGTATTCAATCTGTCGCTTTCGGCGCAAAGTTCTTTAAAAGCAAATTAACCGGCTATGATTAATATCAATAGCCGGTTAGTTATATAAAATGAAGCAGAAATTTGCAAAAAAATCTATTCTATCGTTAGCTTTCTCATTTCAGTGCTCGTCTCACTATCTATTTTTACAGTGTACAAGCCATGAGGCAATCCTTTTATATTTAGCGGTATCGAATTTTCTCCTCTTATCGTTTTTGTCTTCAGCATCATCACGATCCTGCCATCCATACTCGCAACTGATATTTTCACCTCACCGCCATCATTGCTGTGATAATATATGTTGGCAATATCACTGGCCGGGTTAGGGAAGACCTTAGCAGGCGATTGCGTACGTGTCGTAAGATCAGACCCCAGTGTTGCAGAATCTCCGAATTTCAGGTCGTCCACCCATAAATAGCTGCCGTCCTCAATAGGCCCTAAACCCGCACCACTCGCCGATAATACGATCATGGCCGAATCAGGGTAATCGCTGCTCGTATAATTCAATGCTATCTTAAAGGGTTCCCACATCATCACCATATCATAAAGGTCATGTTTGGTATAGGCTATGGTGTCTCTTTTGTTAAGGGTTGTGTTCCATTTACTCAAAAGCGTAATAATGTAGCCTTGGTCGGCTAATGACATGGCCATATATTGCCAATACCCTGCAAGCACCTGGGGCCGTTGCGTGAACGCGAAACCCGGTGACGGAAATTGTGTGCCCGGCGCTAATTTGCCGGCAACTGCAAGGCCGCGCTGATTACCCATGCCCGGTATCGTTTTCGACATAAGGCTCAGATAATAACCTCCGCTATAACCCGGCATGCCATATTCACAGGTATAAACCGATGACGATGCTGTTGTGCCATTTAGACTTTCCCAACCCATAGGCACTTTGTAGCCCGCCGTAGAATCCCACGTCTCAAATCCGCTATTGGGTATTTGTGCAAAAGATGTAGCGCAAACAAAAGCACTTAATAGAATGGCAAACAATGTTCTCATAAAATCTGGATCGGCCTGGTCGATGGATTAACTACTTTCCAAATGTATTTTATTTATTAGTTGTAGCCAAAATTTTAGATCTCGCTATTTGTCAATAATAGCACTGGCTGCAAATAGAAACGGGAGGATAAGCCTCCCGTTTTATTATTGTATTATCTGGTTTCTCAGCAGGTCTTCAAAAACATCAGCTCTTCGTATCAGCTGTGCTTTGCCGTCTTTCACCATCACCTCGGCCGGCTTCAGGCGCGAGTTAAAGTTGCTGCTCATCTCAAAACCATAAGCACCGGCGTTATGAAACACCAGGAAGTCTCCTTCCCGCACTTCGCTCAGCACACGGTCCCATGCAAAGGTGTCTGTCTCGCAGATGTTACCCACTACGGTATAAATGCGTTTAGCCCCGTCCGGGTTCGATATATTCGTAATGCGGTGATAAGCCTCATAGAACATCGGTCGTATCAGGTGGTTAAAGCCTGAGTTCACGCCCGCAAACACCGTTGCCGTTGTCTGCTTGATCACATTGGTCTTCACCACAAAATAGCCGCATTCGCTCACCAGGTATTTCCCCGGCTCAAACCATAGCTCTATGCTGCGGTTGTATTCTTTTTCAAAATCCTGCACAGCCTTTGTCACTTTCTTTCCCAGCGATACCACATCCGTTTCCTGGTCGTCGTCTTTATAAGGCACTTTAAAGCCGCTGCCCAGGTCAATAAAGTCCAGCCCCGGGAAGTGTGTGGCAATGTCAAATATCACATCCAGCCCCCGCAGAAAAACATCAATATCCTTTATCTCGCTGCCGGTATGTATGTGCACGCCCTGCACATGCAAACCCGTAGTTTTTACAATACGGGCTATATGCCTTTGCTGATGCACCGATATCCCGAATTTGCTGTCTATATGCCCGGTCGATATCTTATAATTGCCACCCGCCTCAATATGCGGGTTAATGCGGATACAAACCGGGTAGCTGCCCCCAAACTTATGCCCGAATTGCTCCAGTATCGATAGGTTATCTATATTGATACGCACACCCAGTTTGGTCACCTCAAGGATCTCGTTAAAGTCAACACAGTTTGGGGTGTATAGTATCTCGTTAGGCTCATAGCCTGCCAGTTGCGCCAGCTTCACCTCGCTGATGCTCACACAGTCAATACACGCGCCAATGCTCTTCATATACTTCAGCACATTCACGTTCGTCAGGGCCTTACAGGCATAGTAAAACTTCGTCGGATGGTCGCTGAAGGCACTTTTCAGCTTGTTATACTGTTCTGCAATTTTCTCGGCATGGTACACATATACCGGGCTTCCGTACTCATTGGCTACGGCTACAAGTTGTTCGTTTGAGAGTGTTTGTGGCATAAAAAGGCTGCAAAAGTACAGGATTGATATGGAAAAATATCATAGTTTTCCAAGTATTTGCTTCACTATAATGCAATACAATTCGGCTATTGTGGGTACCCCGGTTTTGGAGAAATGAAAGTTTGCCATATCTTTAACGCTAATTAACCCACTAAACACACGGATAAATTCCATTTTATGATAAGAAAAGGGATATACATTTTTTGCCTTGCATTGACTATGTTCTGCTTCAACACCCAAAGCCATGCGCAACGGGGCAGGAGCGAGGTAGCATTGGGCTACGGCTACTGGAGCCTGTTTTCTTTAGCTAATGGCACACCAACCAATTCCTCGGGCGCGGTTGTGTTCACGTTCAGGCACTATTTTACACCCAACGTCACATTGGGCATAGGTATAGGTACCGAGAATATAAAAGATTATGGTAGCTTCACTACGTTCTCACCCGAATTGACCGTTAAATACCTCGACACCCGCAATGCGCGTTTCAGGGTAAGGTTGTATGGTGCCGTATCTTACGGTATCTCTTTCTTCAACGATAGCAAAATAGGCCTCGGCGAGGCGGATGCTTCCGGCGTTAAGGCTATTGGCTTCCAGGGCACTCCTCTGGGCGTTCGTCTTGGCAGGCAGGTAGCATTCTTTACTGAGATAGGCGTTGGTTATAAAGGCCTCTTCCATTCGGGTCTCGAAGTTCGTTTCCCAAGGGTATTGGCCCGCAACAGGCATAGGGAAGAGTAGTAACACTGTCGCGCATACGATGAACTAAATACCCGCTTATGCGTATTTGCCTTATATTTCTATTGTCTTTTTTGCTAGTACTTCAGCCCCAGTTTGTTTTTGCATCAGAACTTAGCGGCTTTAGTATTGTTACCAATTCATTTAATGTTGGTATAGTTGCGGTTGCAGTGTTCCTGATTAATTTTGCTTTATGCATATGGAATGTATCTAGGAAGAAGACTGTAATTGCAGTAATTAATATAGTAGTAACCTTAATTTTTGCAGTCGTAATTTATCCTGCGATACTTTTCTTAGCAGTTTTGGGTTCGCAAGCGCTAATGAATTTCATTTTTATTTTCTTAGGCATATTAGTGCTGCTCAAGTTCCGGATGATCTACAAGGCTTTCAAAACATGATTATATCTCCACGTTATATACCAATCTTTCTGGTTGTATTGTTGCTGATATTTTTACCACATTCCACCTTCGCCAGTCATGAGGGGCTTGGTGGTTATGCTGATTTCATGACCAAGATCGCGGTTGGAGTGTTGATAGCATTCATCATAAACTTAGCACTCTGTATATGGAATGTGAAAAAGAAGAATACTGTACTATCAGGCATTACCATAGTACTAACATTACTAATTTCTGGTGTATTGTTTGTATTCTCAGCGGCATTTGGTAGCGTTGGTGTTGCCACTTCTGTAATTATGACAGGCATACATAGCCTGCTAATCTATAAGGCTTTCAAAACATAAGTAAAGCCTCTTTAGGGGTTTGGGGTTGCAGTTAGTTTGTCAATACTTGCCGCCAGCTTCCTGTCCCTGTCCGTCACGGTATTCCCCGCATCATGCGTATTCAGCCATATCTCCAATGTGTTCCAGGTGTTCTTCCAGGTGGGGTGGTGGTTCTGCTTTTCAGCCAGTATGGCCACCCGTGTCATAAACGCGAACGCCTCGCTAAAGTCATTGAACTTGAAGCTGCGGTACAAACTGTTATCTTTTTCTTCCCAGGCCATATAATTTGAAAATTTGAGGATTTGAAAATTTGAAAATGGCAGCACCATTATCATGCCACTAAAGTTAACACCAATTCATAACAAACAAAAAACCATCCCGAAACTCGGGATGGTTTTTATCATGCCATGTGCATTTTCAAATTAGCACACTTTCAAATTTTCAAATTACTCAGGCGCTTTCTCTTCGCCTTCAGCCTGCTTCATCTTGTCCTTAAGGGCAGCCAGTGCGCCAAGGTCGCCCAATGTGGGTTTCTCTACTTTGCTCTGGATGTTCTTCACTGCCTTCTTGGTTTTCTCTGACTCAGCAACTGCATCTTTACGAAGCGACTCTTTCTCTTCGTTTTTCACCTGCTCCCATACTTTGGTATGAGATACCATGATACGCTTGTCGTTGCGGTCAAATTCGATGATCATGAACTGGAGTGTTTCTTCCACTTCAACGTTACCGCCGTCTTCTTTGCGCAGGTGGCGTGCAGGTGCGTATGCCTCAAGGCCATACTGCAGCTGAACGGTAGCGCCTTTTTCGTCCTTGCGGGTTACGCTGCCTTCATGTATTGAACCGATAGGGAATACCGATTCAAATGTATTCCAGGGATCTTCCTCAAGCTGTTTGTGGCCAAGGGCCAGTTTGCGGTTCTCCTTGTCTATGCTCAGGATAGCGATGTCTATCTTATCACCAACTTTCACAAACTCGCTTGGGTGGTTATAACGCTTGATCCAGCTCAGGTCGCTGATGTGGATCATACCGCCAATACCAGTCTCCAGCTCAACGAATACGCCATAAGGAGTGATGTTTTTCACCACGCCGCTGTGACGAGAGTCAACCGGGAATTTAGTTTCTATAGAATCCCATGGGTCAGCGGTCAGTTGCTTGATAGACAAGCTCATCTTGCGCTCATCTTTATCCAGTGTCACCACTACAGCTTCATGCTCTTCGCCCAGTTTGAAGAATTCTTTCGCGTTTATCGGCTGAGAAGACCATGTGATCTCCGATACGTGCACAAGGCCTTCTACGCCCGGCATTATCTCTAGGAATGCACCGTAATCTTCAATGTTCACCACTTTACCCTTGATCTTCGCACCTTCTACTATTTCAGCAGGCAGGTTATCCCATGGGTGCGGGGTCAGTTGTTTCAGGCCAAGGCTGATGCGTTTCTTCTCATCATCAAAGTCAAGAACAACCACATGCAGTTTCTGTCCGTTATGCAGCACTTCGCTCGGGTGCGTTACGCGGCCCCAGCTGATGTCCGTAATATACAACAGACCATCTACGCCGCCCAGGTCGATGAACGCACCGAAATCGGTAACATTCTTCACAGTACCTTCCAGTACCTGTCCTTTTTCCAGCTGGCCGATGATCACGCTGCGCTGCTGCTCAATATCGCTCTCAATTAGGGCTTTATGAGATACCACCGCGTTGCGTATAGTTTCGTTGATCTTAACAACCTTAAAGTCCATGGTCTTGCCCACATACTGGTCGTAGTCCGTAACAGGCTTCACGTCGATCTGTGAACCCGGTAAGAACGTTTCCAGGCCGTGTACATCCACAATAAGGCCGCCCTTGGTCTTAGAGGTAATGGTACCTGTAACCACTTCGCCTGTTTTGTAGAAGTCAACGATCTGCTGCCATGCGCGTGCTGCGCGTGCCAGTTTACGGCTCAGGTGCAGGTGGCCGTTGCGGTCTTCTTTTTCCACAACCATCACTTCTATCACGTCACCTATCTTCACTTCAGCCATGTCGCGAAACTCGTTCAGCGATACAAGGCCGTCAGATTTGAAGCCGATGTTGATGATAACGTCGGTCTTTGTCAGGCCTTCAATAGTGCCTGTCAGCAATTCCGATTCTGCAATGGTTTTGAATGTGCTTCCGTACATACTGTCGTACTTCTGGCGGTCGCCTTCTTTGTATGAAGCTACATTGCGTTTGTCCACGCTCCAGTCAAAATCATCGTGCGATGTTGTTGATGCCGTGGTGTAATAATGGCGCGGCGCGCGTGTTTCTTCCGCAGGTGCGGTTGCTGCAGCAGCTACTTCAGGGGTAGTTGCTTCGGCATTGTTTTGTGCAGACTCATCGGGTGTCCCGGTTGTTTCTGCATTGATTACTTGATCTTCCAATGTACGCTACATTTGTACGGGCCTGCCTTATAAGGTATCCCGGTGGTTAAATAATAATACACCCCATTTTTTGGGGAGTGCAAAGATAGGTCATTTCATTGAATAATTGATAGGTTGATATATGTTATAGTGCATTATTTTACATTTGTTGATTTACCCTAGGGGCCACAATAAGAACGATATTTATTTCGTAGTTGCGACAACGTGCCCGCCCCTAATATATGTGTAAACATTATTATCACCCCATCGGGGTAAAATGTCAGTAACGGCCGGTGTAACCGGCGGTAAGATACCGCACACCACGCACCCTGGAGGGGTGCAACAATAATAGGCGCAATTCATATGCATAATCCACGCGTCCCGGGGTCTCTCTGAAGCTGTGCTTTGAGCGCTGAGAGGACCCGGGAGCATAAGGGCACTAAAATTGATGCTCCCGCGAACAGCCTGACTCACGCATGAAAAAGTTGTTCCGCCAAAAAAAAGATTGATTAACCTTATTCAGAGTGTCTGTTCCACGTCCCTGCCGCAAACACTTGAAAATATATACTTCATGAATTATTTTTGTTTCAAAACCACTTTATGAAAAAATTATTGACCATAGCATTACTGATGGGAGTATGCTGCACAAGTTGCACAAGAAGCTCCAGTTCTTCGTCCACAACATCAACTACCTCCACCAATTCCATGACGGCCACTATAGGCTCCACTCCGTTTTCGGCAACCGGAACTATGGTCACAGGTACGTTTTCCTCGGGTGTCATGAGCATTACAGGATCAAAAGTATCGCCAAATAGTTCCATAATGCTGATGATAGACCATACACCTGCTATAGGTACTTATACCCTCGGGGGATTCACAAGTGCCGTATGGGGCAATGGCGCGTCAACCGTTGCAGCTGCTTATGGCACTATTTCCATTACGTCCACCTCGCCCGATTGGGTTGGTACCTTCAGCTGCACGCTCACGGACTCTACTCGGATCACTGGCGGCGCGTTTCGTGTAAAACCTATGTAAACGCGATCGAATAAATGAATAATAAGAACAAAAGCCACTGAATTTCAGTGGCTTTTGTTCTCCCCGTCCTCGTCGGGTCTCTTCGCCCTTGTTGGTGTCCTCACCAACAAGCTCGCGTGGATTACATCAAGGCGTTTCAGTCGAAATCATATTGCGTTAAAAAAATAAATTTTCTTCACGCAAACTCGCCACCATAGCGGCTTTCAAAAGGCAGCAACACCATCATGGTACTGTTACTGTACCATCATGCAAAATAAATTTCCTCACCCAAAATTTCCTCCGGAACTTTACATAGTAACACCCCGCAACTCCCGGGTCATTGCGAGGAACGAAGCCTGTCCGAACGGAATAGCCGGGCGGGCAACCTCACGCAATACCGGCGATTTGCGAAAACGAATGTTTGAGCGGATCGGGGTGGTTAACTCGCGCATGATAAACTTGCCCATTGTAGTTAGTTTTTCTGCGCAAGGCACAAGTTCTTTGACAAACTGGACCTACTACTTGCTGTAGCATTTGCGAAGGCATAAGGCCGTATGTTTTTTCATACTGGTAAACAATAAGTGTACTGCTAAATACAAAGTATAAATTATACCCAAAACCACATTTTTTATACCTTTTACCCTGTTTCTTATACCCTTTTATACCCTTTTATACCTTATGATAAAACACATAAAGCAGGCCCACAGCGCACCCTGGCCACATATAAAAAACCAAATGTACCAAAACAAGCCTATCCCCCAAATTATACCCTCCATCGATCAACCTATCAACCCCGGTGAGCAACAAACGAACCGAAAAAGAGCAATAGTGAGCAAGAAGTGAGCAACGCAAAAAAATGTAAAACCCTGGTAACCAATAAGATGAGACGAAAACAAGCTGCAAAAAGAAAAAAAACGCAAAAATGAGCAATGCACCACACCGCACTACACCAAAAACTCCACCCTGAAGGTGGTACCCTCATTTATTTTGCTATCCACGTATACCTTGCCGCCAAGCGTTTCCACCTGGGTCTTCACCATATAAAGCCCCATACCTTTCCCCTCGGCCAGGTCGGCATTGAACCGCTTATACAACCCGAACAGGTATTTGCCGTTGCGCTCAAGGTCAATACCTATTCCGTTATCCTTAAAAATTAACCCTATCGTATGTTTTGTTCTGTAGCTCTTAATGTCAATGTACGGGTCCACATCCGCCCTCCTGAATTTCACACTGTTCGATATCAGGTTGTAGAAAATGCTGTGCATATAACTCTTCAGGGTCTGTATCTCTTCAACCTCAGTAAAGTCGCAATGTATGGTTACGTTCTTTTCCTGCAACTGTCCGCCCATGCTCGATCTTATCTCCTCCATCAGCGCCCTGAACTGAACCGTCTCCTTATTCTCATTCACATTGCGAGACACCTGCAGTATGTTATTCAGATCCGTGATCACATTATCCAACCTGCTCACCGATGCCGACAAAGCGTCTATAAAATATGCCTTCTCTGCTTCATCCAGGTTGTCTTCACGCAGTTCGTTCGCAAGGCCCACAATGTTAGCCACCGGGCTCCTCAGGTTGTGCGATACTATATATGCAAATTGCTCAAGGTCTTTGTTCCGTTGCACCAGGTCGGCAGTTACTTTCTTCTCCTTTAGTTCTGCCTCCTTGGTCTTGGTCACATCCTGCGTAAATCCGTTCACACGCACCACATTGCCCTTATCATCACAAGTAGAGACCATTTCACCGCATATGTACTTTATCGTTCCATCCTTCTGTATCACCCTCGAATCAAACCTCTGGCGCCGCGCATACTTGAAAGCATTGTTCATTGCCTGCTTCGCAGTATTTAAGTCATCAGGATGTATTCTCTTAAGTATATTGTCCACAGTGGGCCGCACCTCTCCCGGTGCATACCCCAGTATCCGGTATTGTTCATCAGACCAGCGCACCGTTTTATCAGTGAAGTTCACTTCCCAGCTACCAAAGTTGGCCAGCCGCGAGGCTTCCAGCATAATAGATTCATTGGCAATGATCTCCGAAAGATATTTGTTCCGCTCCTTCTCCAGGTTGAATTTCTGTATGCTTCCTATCATCGCGTTAGGCAGGCGTTGCAATCTGTCTTTAAGAATATAGTCAGAACAACCGTCTTGCATAAGCTTTATAGCATCATTATCATCTATAGAGCCGGTAATGAGAATAAAAGGGATATGAATATTTCGTTCTTTGAGTATCTGGAGTGCGCCATGAGCATTGAACTGGTGCAGCAAATTATCAGAAAGGATGGCATCATATCTCTTCCGACCCAAAGCATCTATAAATTCACTCTTGTTTGTGGCTAAAGTAGCCTCGAAATTTATGTCAGAATTTTCAAGGGTTTTAATGATTATCTGAGCATCCATTTGCGCATCTTCAAGGATAAGCAAATCAATTTTATTCATAACGCCGACGACTATAATTTTTGGCGGTGGTAGAGACTACAGATGGGTGACGCAAATGTAGATGATTTTCGTCTAATTATGAATATGATAATATTGATATGTCTGAAGGATAATGGATGTAAAATTGCGAAATGAAATATGTTTTATTTTACTTAAGTGTACGCGGTTCGAAATAATTATTATAATTCAAGCCCTCTGAACATATCCTCAGCCAGCGGTTTAGAAAAATATTTTTTAACAAACGGGTATTGCTTTATACGGGTCATATCTTCATCGGCAAGAGTGGAAGAGAACATAACTACTTTACAGTGTTGCTGTATGTTTTCTGGCAATTGCATATATTCTTCAAGGAACTCGAACCCGGTCATGAGCGGCATTTGGATATCCAATAATATTACGTCGGGAAGTTGCTCTGTTTTTTGAAGATGTGCCAATGCATCCGGCCCATTGTTGAAACTGATTACTTTTTCAGCAAAACGGGCACCTTTCATTATTGTTTCAGCAAGAAACCGCTCCAATGCACTATCATCAACTACCATTGCTGTATTATACATACTCATCTCTGCCAACAGTTAGTACCATTTTTTATTAAGGCGAAGTACGTAAATAAATCGTTACAAAGCATACCGTTTTTTAACGGTTTTTATGCCATAAATGGGTGTATGTACATCGGTTGGAAGCTGCGTGTGGACTACTTTTCGCAGATAGTGGTCCAACCATTTACCGATGTCGAACGAGCGTAATCATATGCTTGTCTGGAAGTTACGTTGATAAGCAAAGTGTCTTTGATGATCTGGTTGAACGGATCGGCCTGGTAAGTAGACCTGCATGAGTAAGTGGTCATACTATCTTGCTTAGGCTTTGCGCAGCCAATGAATAGAATTAGCATGAGGCCAAAAGAATATTTTAATGTTCGTCTCAACTCAACAAAGTTAACCAAAACCCTTTAAAATGCACGAGTTGTTTGAGCTTGTCTGATTTTTAGCGTATTTCACCTTATTTTTGAACGCAAATGAGCACTCGGTTAACCTGTTTGATATTGTTGGTTTTATTAATTAGTTCCGGGTGTGCCAATGTTACTGCGCCTACTGGCGGCAGAAAGGACGTCGTTTCTCCGAAGTTAGTTTCCTTGTCTCCACAAGATTCAATGATCAACACCCGCGTTAGTCGCATCGAACTTTATTTTGATGAATACATTACCCTAAATAGCCCCACGAAGGAAGTACAATTATCACCCATACTGCCCATTGCCCCAACTGTCACTGGCCTGAACAAGCATATAATCGTTAAAATTGTTGACTCACTATTGGAGCCTAATACCACATACAGGCTCACATTTGGTGAAGCAATTAAAGACTTGCATGAAGGTAATGTCTTCAAGGGGTACACCTATACCTTCAGTACCGGCGCTTATTTTGACTCGCTGCAATTAAACGGTAGCGTAACTAATGCAGCAACCGGTTTATTTGACCTGGAAGGTGTATGGATAGTCTTGTACTACGCAACCGATAACGACAGTGCTGTTGTGCGGCAGAAGCCAAGATATGTAGCTAAGGTAGAACAAGGTGGGCAATTCAATTTTAAAGGATTGCCGCGGCGGGCTTTCCGGATGTATGCTTTAAAGGACGCGAATGAAAATCTTACTTATGACGGACCGATTGGAGGTGAAATGATTGGTTTCCTGGAAAATAATGTTGTGCCCGGAGATACTGGTATGGCTGCAATAAATATCCCGGTATTTTCTGAAGAGCTTGATACCGCGTCAAAGAGATCAACAGACTCCCTGGCGAATGCAAAAGGTAAACTTAAAATTGGAGCGGAGGCTACCCAGGAGCCCAGAGCATTTAACTATTCGGTGAATGTGGACACATCTAACAGGGAGCGAAAAACATTTGATATTACCGGCCCGATAAAGGTTGCGTTTAGTAGGTTACCCGCGTTAAATAGGGACAAAATAACACTCATGCTTGACAGCAATGGAGTAGATGTGCCTGTATGGACACGTTACGAGATGGATTCCTTGAAGCGTACTTTAAATGTTAACCCGTTAAAATGGAAAGAGAATTCGGTTTATACTTTACGTCTGGCAAAAGGTTTTGCTAAAGACTCTGCGGGTAACGACCTGCCTCCATCAAGGCATACATTCCGCACGATGGATGAAGATGATTATGGGGAAATTACCATGCATTTGCCTGCCAAGTATAAAGGCGATAAGTACCTTTTCAGGGTGCAGGCTGAAAAAGACAGTATATACCAAAAACCGGTAACGGACACTATAATTAAACTTCGTTACTTAAAGCCGGGCAAATATACTTTCCGCGTGATTGCGGACAGGAACAGGAATGGCAAATGGGATGCTGGTAAGCTGCTGGAAAAGATTCAACCTGAAGAAGTCATACCGTATAGAGAGACTCTAGACCTGAAAGCCGGTTGGAAGCATACACTGGATTTTGAAGAAAAAAAGTCTGCAAAGCCGGGTATGAGAGGCGCAAAGGATAAGAAGTAGCGTAAGGCCATTCCACTATTATTGTTATTTTTGATTTTTCAACACACAATATGCGATATACATTTAGTTCTGCATTGGCCGCTGCGGCTTTATTGATAGGTGCAAATGCCATTGCACAAAATGAATTGATGACCCCGGAGAAACTGTGGAGCCTGCACAGGGTTACAGGCGAAGGAATCAGCAACAATGGCAGATCGGTTTACTATTCTACAAAAACCGTTGACTGGAAAACCGAAAAAAGTGTGGTTCATCACTACAAGATGAATGTGATGGACGGCACAAAAAAAGAATGGACAACAGACGCGGGAAAGACCAATGTGCAGCGCTATGAAAAAGCCTGGTACGCCAATTATGATAACATATTGTATGAAAGCCTTGACAGTGGCGCCAGCTGGAAGGAGATTTACACCGGCTTGAACGGTGCAGAGAATGTTTGGGTATCGCCAAACGGTAAGTATGTAGCTTTCTCCAAACCTGTGTTGATAACACCAACACTGGGTACGGATATATACAGCGACCTGCCCAACACAACTGCCAAAGTTTATACCGACCTCAATTACCGTCATTGGGACTATTGGGAAGATGGTAAATATTCGCACATTTTTATTGCAGACATTAAGACAAACGTGGTGAAAGATGTAATGGAGAGTGAGCCCTACCATTGTCCTCAGCGCCCGTTTGGCGGAGCAGAAGACCTTGTGTGGGCGCCGGATAGCAAGGGCTTTGTATATGTATGTAAAAAGAAAGCCGGTAGGGAATATGCTATTAGCACTAATACCGACCTCTATTTTTATGATGTAGCGAAAAACAAGACAGAGAATTGGACAGATGGTATGATGGGCTATGATGTGAACCCTGTGTTCAGTAGGGACGGCAGAAAGCTTGCGTGGCTAAGTATGGGACGCGACGGTTATGAAGCAGACAAGAATGATATAGTGATACTTGATGTAGAGCAAAAAAGAAAAGCCAATCTTACTGCGAAGTGGGATGGTACGGTTGAAGGTTTTGTGTGGAGTAAGAACGGAAGCAAGATATTCTTCAATGCACCTTTCGAAGGTACGCAACAACTTTTTGAAGTGCAGGTGCCTGTGACAGAAACGATTAATCACCCGATAAATATGATCACCAAGGGCAAATGGGACATTAATGCCGTGATAGGGCAGGCAGGTGACTATATCATCGTGTCGCGCTGCGATATGAACCATGCCAGCGAGATATTTGCTGTGAAGCCACAATATGGCGATATGATACAGCTATCGCATGAGAATGATAATATTTACCAGAAGATAAAAATGAGCCAGACCAAGCTGCGCTCTATACAAACAGTTGATGGTGCTAACCTGCGTGCCTGGGTTATTTATCCGCCCGATTTTGACCCCAGGAAAAAATACCCTACACTGTTATATTGTCAAGGTGGCCCACAGAGCGCGTTATCTCAGTTCTATAGTATCAGGTGGAACTTCCAGCTTATGGCAGCACAGGGTTATATTGTGATAGCACCTAACCGCCGTGGTATGCCGGGCTGGGGCGTTAAATGGAACGAGGAGATCAGCAAGGATTGGGGAGGCTTGCCTATGCAGGATTATTTGGCTGCAATAGACGACATAAGCAAAGAACCATACGTAGATAAAGACCGCTTGGGCTGTGTAGGTGCAAGCTATGGCGGCTACAGTGTATTTATGTTGGCGGGTATGCACAATGGCCGTTTCAAATCATTCATAGCACACGATGGATTATTTGACCTCAAGAGCTGGTATGGCACTACTGAAGAACTGTGGTTTGCCAACTGGGACATAGGTGGCCCATACTGGAAATCCCCAACGCCATTGAGCTACGATAAATTCAACCCCAGCAATTTTGTGAATAAATGGACCGCACCTATAATGATAGTGCAGGGCGGGCTGGATTACCGCGTGCCGATAGAGCAGGGGCTGGAAGCTTTCCAGGCAGCTAGGCTGCACAATGTGAAAGCGAAGTTACTCTACCTGCCTAACGAGAACCATTGGGTGCTGCATGCCCATAATGGTATAGCATGGCAGCGTGAATTCTTTAAGTGGTTGGATGAGACTATGAAGTAATCCTGTAAAGGTCGATATATGTAAAATGGGCGCAATTTGCGCCCATTTCTATTTTATTGTTATTTACTGGTAGATTATGGCGCAGGCACATTGAATGACCCTGTAAATATACTGGAATCCCGGGCTGTAAAATTGAAGGTGCCAACAATATCTGGTGTTACTGCTGTAAGGGTAACTGTGCCATGTGCAGACATGAGTCCGCTTGAGCTGGTGGGTGCATAGTACACACAGTTGCTATTGATAATGGTGTCGTCGACCGGAAAAGTGCCGGTAACACCCGTGTAGGGGTTTAGGTTGATGACCATTCGTGTGCCCGACGAGGACGAGCCTTGTATGGTGATCTTGGCACCGGCGGCACCGGCCGTGTATATCAGGCTGCCTGTGGATGAGAAAGATCCTGCGCTGCCTGTAGATGTAGCCGTGATGTGGTGCCCTGATGTGCCGGTGCGTGTGCATGAGGCAACGGCCATAAAGCCGAGTAATGCAATTGTCAATGATTTCTTCATAAAGCGAACTGATGTGGCTGCCTGGTGTACCGCAAAAACGATGCCAAATTATTAAAATAAATTATTGGTTAATAACGGCTGGACAATAAAAAAATCCCGGGTAAAACCCGGGACTTTTTTATTGAAAACGATATGTTTAATTGCCTTGTACCTTGAGGTTGAAAGCAAAGGTTATGGTGCACTCCAGCGGAATAGTAGTGGGCCTGCGCAATTTGCCCTCCACCGTATAAAAGAATTCATTGCCTACATAACTCTTCAGTTCGCGGGCGGTATCAACCGGTAACATAAGTGTGTTGGTTGTAATATCCGGATTGCTGGGAATGGACACCGTATAGGGAGTATTGTCGGTATTGGAATAGAAAGTAGCCGATACAGTTTCAAAATTCGCAAAGTTGTTCATCGTATTCGAATTATTTAATGTAAATACGACCGATTTCAACTTTACACTATTGATGTTCGATGCATTGAATTGACCCGCCGTTTGAGCCTGGATTAGCGAGTCCACATTATACTTATTCGATGCCGGGCCTACAGAGATAACCCCATTCACACCCGTAGTAACAGGTATCGTAACATTTACAGACTCGGTTTGCAAGGCAACGTTTGCTGTCAGCAGGTTAGCTATCCTTGTGCAAGAGGGCAGGATAGCAATAGTGCCTAAGGTAAGCGCAAAGGCAGCGATAGTGATCAATTTAGTTTTCATCATAATAGTTAATTTGATGTAAAGGTAGGGGAAGGATGTTAAATAAAATCATAAGATTGTCACAATTGGGGTATTTATATACCCCACAAAACTGGTGTTTAGCCAAGTTTAATATTTCCTGTAGAAATAAAGAATTATCTTAGCGCCAATCAGAAAAATTTAGTGTAGATGTCTGTAGCAGCCAAAAAGCAGTTGGTGAAGTTTGCGCCGAAGGGCCATGATAGCTTTTATGATGTAGTAAAAAGCAGGGTTAACGAGTATTTTCACAGCAATAATATCTCTCCTTATTCTAATTCTGCCATGGTGGTAAAGACCGTGGCGATGATCTCAATGTATTTTGTTCCTTACGTAGTAATGGTGACTGGTTTGGGATCTGTGAGTCTGTGGTTGTTTTACGGGTTATGGTTCCTTATGGGGCTGGGAATCGTTGGTATAGGTACATCGGTGATGCATGATTCGAACCATGGTGCCTATGCGAACAACAAAACAGTAAATCACCTCTTGGGCAGTGTACTGAACATATTGGGCGGGTATTCCTTCAATTGGAAGATACAGCATAACATACTGCACCACACTTATACAAATATCGAAGGGCTGGACGAGGATATAGATGCCGGCCCGGTATTAAGAATGTCACCCGAGAAGCCATTAAGGCGCTTTCACCGTTTCCAGCATATCTACTGTTGGGCTGTTTATTGCATCATGAACCTTTATTGGATAACAGTAAAGGACTATAAAATGCTTTTCCGCTATGACAAGAACGGTATGCTCGGTCATAAAAAAACACTTAAAACAGCTCTTTTAGAGCTTACCCTCCTCAAAATATTCTATATAGCATACATCGTTGTTTTACCAATACTTTTCTCAGGTGTTGCGTGGTATCACGTGGTGCTGGGTCTGGTGTTGATGCATGTGGTGGCAGGTTTCGCTTTGGCTTGTATCTTCCAGCCGGCACACGTGGTCGAGACGTCAGATTATGCTGCCCCTACCGAAGAACATAAAATGGAGCATTACTGGGCTTTGCACCAGATACTCAATACCGCCAACTTTGCCCCCGATAATAAATTGGTTTCGTGGTTCATAGGAGGCCTTAATTACCAGATTGAGCATCATCTCTTCCCGCACGTTTGCCATGTACATTATCCTAAGATATCCAAGATAGTTGCAAATACCGCAAAAGAGTTCAATATCCCATACCAGGTCATGCCCACATTCCGAAGCGCACTTGTTGCCCATGGCAAGATGCTGAAGATACTGGGCAGGAACGAGAAGTTGTAACCGGCAGTTAATCTTACAAACAAAAAAAAGACGCGCCAAAGCGCGTCTTGTAATGATCTTAAGTGTGGTACTGTAAATTAGTTGTTAACCGATCTTAACAACGTTCACAGCATTTAAACCTTTTTTGCCATTTTGAACTTCAAAAGACACACGGTCGTTCTCACGGATCTGTTCTTTCAGACCTGAAACGTGAACGAAAATGTCTTGTCCTCCACCTGCTGGAGTAATGAAACCAAATCCTTTAGTTTCATTGAAAAATTTAACTGTACCTTCTTGCATTTTTAATTGAATAAAAAATTAGTAATAAGCAAATCTACAAGTTCTTTAACTAAACAACAAAAAAAATTTGCTATTAACAAAAAGGTAATTTCCATTATATATTAAACCTAATTTACTTAAGTGTAGCTACACTTATTATTTTTTCAGCTTATCCTTGAAGACCTTTTTGAACTTCTCTACTTTGGGCTGAATAACGAACTGGCAATAGGGTTGGGTAGTGTTGTCGTTATAATAGTTCTGGTGATAATCATCTGCCATATAGAACACCATGAATGGCGATATTTCGGTCACCACCGGTTTATCCCATGCTTTTTCGTCGTTCAGCTTCTTTTTGTAGTCCTGGGCCTTTTGGCGCTGCTCATCGTTATGGTAGTAGATAACGGAGCGGTATTGTGTGCCTACATCATTGCCCTGGCGGTTGAGCTGGGTAGGGTCGTGGCAGGTCCAGAAAGCGGCCAGCAGTTCATCAAACGATATCACCGATGGGTCGTAGGTAATGTTGCATACCTCTGCATGGCCGGTTGTGCCCATGCAGACCTCCCGGTAGCTGGGGTTATCTACATGCCCGCCGCTGAAACCGGATTCTACTTTTTCAACGCCTTTCAGCATCTGGAACTGGGCCTCGGTGCACCAGTAGCAGCCCGCACCAAATGTGGCAACTTCTGTTTTACGATCTGAGGTCTTAGCGGTTTCGTTCGTCATTTGTTTGAAGGTTTTTGACTGTTCATATTTGTGGTCCTGTGCGCATGCTGCAAGTGCGGAGCATAACACAGCGAGCAATGCATGAAGTTTTAATGTGCTTGTCATTTTTTCAAATTTAAGAGTATATACGGAGGATTTGAGGCTGCGGATGTTAAAAAAAGCAGAATAACACAGCGGCTGAATAGTTAGATGGTGGTCTGCTGCAGAGGTGTAAAGTGGCTATTGGCAAGCGTTACAGCGGGTTGAAGACTTACGACTTAAAAATATATAGGCAGAACGAGAGAATTTTTTTTGAAAGTCGATGCGCTTATATAATTTTGACCTCGGAGAGATGGCAGAGCGGTCGAATGCGGCGGTCTTGAAAACCGTTAACTGTAACAGGTTCGGGGGTTCGAATCCCTCTCTCTCCGCTTTTTTATAATATGTTCATGTAAAACGCTGCAAACCAGCGTTTTATTTTTTGTGAAAAATGCAAATATGAGCAAAAAAATGCAAAGAAATGCACCGTTTTAGTGTGATTTAGGTGACATTTATTATTGTTTTTTGACGTTTGCATCCCTTTACTGTCAATTGCATTTCAGGATATACACCAGTTCGTTTTTTTGTAAACGCTTTAAAACCTGGAAGTATGATCTTTCAATTGATGGACATCAGATTTTTATTCTTTTGTCGAACTACCGTAACCAACAAGGCCGGACTTAATCCGATAGTACTTCGCGTCACTTACCGTGGAGAGCGAACTGATATCTTTACCGGTCTTCATTGTGCTAATAATCTCTGGAATAACGATACACAGCGGGTTTCCGGTAACACCAGGCAATCCCTTGCCATCAACAAAAATCTCGACGACATTTTGCACAGATGCCGTGAAAGGTTCGAAGCGTTGAAATATTCGGGAAGGAGCTTTACTCTTGACGAGTATGTTATGAAAATCAAAGGAGACGATAATGCTCCGGAAACCATTCTTGACTACATGAATCTGAAAATTGCAGAAATGGATGGCAGGGTAGGGATCGACATAACACAGGCGACCCTGCAAAAATATTGCAGGTGTATAAAGCATCTAAAGGAGTTTCTAATGCTTAGGTACAAGAATAAGGATATTTCGATCACATCAGTAGACAGCGTAATGTTGATGGACTTCTTTTACTTCCTTAGAACGAATAAAAAAAACAGCCACAATACAAGCGTTAATTATATAAAAGCTCTGAAAACTGTGATGATGCCGGCCATAAAGAACAGGATACTAAATAATGATCCTTTTTATGGATTGAAGATCGCTCCTAAGGTCGTGATGCGAGGTTATCTGACGATTGAGGAGATAAATCAGTTAGAGCAGCTAAAGGATTTGCATTATGGAGAAGAACAGGCAAGAGATATTTTCTTATTTTCTTGCTACACAGGAATGGCCTACATTGATGTGCAGCAGTTCTCCAGGAAGCATTTGATCAGAGAGGCAGATGGCAGCTACTGTATCCATAAGGCAAGGCAGAAAACCGGGGTAATCAGTATTATCCCACTGTTGCCACCCGCCCAAAGAATATTGGAGAGCTATTCTCCTACGGGCGATGTACTGGATTTTGAGTGGAATGTAATTTCCAACCAAAAGATCAATGAACATCTGAAAGGTATAAGGGAGAAAGCAGGGATAAGCCAGAATCTCTTTTTTCATCTTGCCCGCCACACATTTGCGACCACAATTACACTTTCAAATGGAATCCCATTAGAGACCGTAAGCAAAATGTTGGGACACAGTGATATTAAGATGACGCAACGATATGCTAAGATCAGTGGCTATAAGATCAAGGAGGATATGAAAAGGCTGTATGGGATGTTCAAATGATCTCCCGTGTATCATCCGGTAAATTGAAAACGCTATGCTGAATAGGCGATTCGTTTAATGGGTCGATTGTTAGTAACACAATATGCTAAGAATGCAACGTAAGAGTATACAGCGTGTTGAAATTGCGACTATTTTTGGTATCCTAACAAAAAAAAACCAAAATATGAACAAGGCAGAACTCATTGACCAGATCTCAAAAGATGCTGGCCTAACAAAAACGCAGGCTAATGAAGCGCTTGACTCTTTTACAAGTGGAGTGGTCTCCACACTAAAAAAAGGCGATACGGTCACACTTGTTGGCTTCGGCACGTTCTCGGTTTCGCAAAGGGCCGCTCGCAATGGCCGTAACCCGCAAACTGGAGCTACCATCAAGATCAAGGCCGCTAAAGTACCTAAATTCAAGCCTGGTAAAGACTTTAAGGAAAAAATATCAGGAGCGAAAGGAAAGGCAAAGAAGTAATAATTTCAAAGTAATTGCTTTTGCAATAATAAAGTGCCTGGTTCAATATGAACCAGGCACTAATAGTTTATGTTATACGTGAATTGATAATACCATAACTCTAAAAAAGCCGAATCGAAAATATTATCTTCCAAGATAATTTATCTTGGAAGATAAGGCTAGTATACCATGTAGGTTTTCAGTCAGGGAGGACTTGCTATTAAGCTTCTATGTTAAGTTTGGGATGTCAGTCTAATTCTGTTTTAACCGGTTAAAACAGAATTAAATCTGACATCAACCGGTTAAAGTCAATTTCGTCTGATCCCGGTCGATTTAATCAGGATTTAACCATCCCTAGCTGATCATTTTTTTGTTGAATTAAAATCGATATCCGATATTTTTTGCATGATCAGCGAATATTATGGATTATTTTCAAATACTTGTAAAATACCGTCTTTTGCACGTACCACAGGTTAATAATTTTTGCTACACTTCCGCCATCGAGGTACCCGACATTATTTACATCAATAGACCCACCATCCCCTGAATACCCTGCAACTCCCATTCCTGCAATTGTTGTTATAATTCCCGAGCTATTCGCTTTACGAATTACATGGTTCCATTGGTCGCATAGATAAAAATTAGTCATGCCATTAGCGGAAATTGCAGGCCCTGAAATTTGAACATTTGTAGCAAGACCATTATCTCCACTATAGCCAACAAAACCGCTTGTATACCCTGAGACTCCACCAACTCCAATAAATGTTGTTATAATTCCCGAAACTGCATCAATCTTCCTTGTAAGTACCCCTTTTTTTCGGACAGCTCTAAATTAGACTATTTCTCATTTCCTGTTGTTGTTTCCACTCGATAGGTGTAAGGTTGTTCAACGCTTCATGCGGCCTGTTTGAGTTGTATTCTTCGATCCATTCTGCTGTCAGTTGTCTGACTTCCTGTAACTCGAAGAACACATATGCATCCAGTATTTCTTTCCGGTAGCTGCCATTGAACCGCTCAATAAAACCATTCTGCATGGGTTTGCCTGGCTGAATGTATTGTATTGCAATGCTCTTCTCTCTAGGCCATAGTTCAAAGTCTTTGCTGGTATACTCTGGTCCATTATCTACTCGTATAATCTGCGGTTTGCCTCTCCAGTTTATTACTTGTTCCAAAGTGCGTATCACCCGTTTTGCTGATAGTGAGGTGTCCACTTCTATAGCCAGTGCTTCCCGGTTGCAGTCATCTATTACATTGAGTGTTCTGAACTTTCTGCCACTTATCAGGCTATCACTCATGAAGTCCATACTCCAGCTCTGGTTTATTGCCGTCTGTTGCTGGAGCGGTCGTTTTACCCTGTTGGGCAGCCTTCTTTTTCCTCTCCTTTTCTTATTCAGTTTGAGCAGCCTATATACCCTATAAACCTTCTTATGGTTCCAACTGTTGCCCATCCTACGTATATATGCATACAACTTGCGAAAACCATAAGAAGGATGTCTCTCAGCCAGTTGCTGCAAGGCTGCTATAACCTCCTTATCGTCACTTTTGCTCTGATAATAATATTGTGATTTTGCCAGTCTCATCATCTGGCAGGCCCTGCTTACACTTACCTGGTACTCTTTGACCACTTCTTCTGCTAACTCCCTTTGCTTGCAGGGCCCCAACCTTTTTTTGTTATCACATCCTTGAGTATCTCGTGATCCAGGCTCAGGTTCGCATACATCCGCTTCAACCGGGCATTCTCATCTTCAAGTTCCTTGAGGCGCTTCACATCTGAAGCTTCCAGACCTCCGTACTTGCTCTTCCAATTATACAAGGTAGCCTTGGATATCTCCAATTCTCGGCAAATATCTTCAGCCTTTCTGCCTGCCTCATGTTCTTTGAGGACTTTGACAATTTGTGTCTCTGTAAATCGTGTGCTTTTCATATCTAACATTTTAAAATTAAAGACTTTTTGTCCAATTTTAAACTGTCCGGTTTTTAGGGGTACTTACAGTCTAGGATTTCGTGAACAGAAATATTTTTGTTATTTTCAATTTTGTTAAAGTAATTTTCTAATCTATCCTCTTCGATTTTCAGACTTTTTCGTATTGCGTCATCTCAAACACAATGGAATTCAATTTCAGTTGCTTTTGAATATATTCTTCTATCTGTTGTTTATTTGGTTGAGTTGGTAAAGGTGGGATTTTTACGTTATGTGGAAGCTTATAGGTAACCTTATCGAAATGCAAATAAAGTTTTAATTGTTGGATTATTGAACCCTCCGATTTTTTTTCAAATAGTGTTTGTTCACTGCTATATTTAATTTTTGTCCTTTTCATTTTAAAATAGTGTATGGATTTGTTGATAAAAATGCGTGTAATTCTGGTGACATTTTATTCTACGCTATTTATAAGTGAAATTATATAAAAATGTAAATAGTTCCTATGGATTATTTCTACACATAAGTTTTATCGGGTAGGAGCACGTTTGTTTGAAAACAGTTACAATAAGGGGTTCAAATCTGGGGGGCACAGCGCTTAGATAAAATGCAACTGGATCTCAATGTTGGCATTCCTGCCTTTGTCATCAGTACAGGAGATCTTGAGGGTGGGCGAGGTGTTGCTGTATAGCTGCGGCGAGAAAAAGAGCTTCTGGCGGGCATCAGATGCCGAGAAGAACTTATCGTTTACATACCAGTACACTTTATGCACATCGCTTGCTACCGTGCAGGATAACTGGAGTTTTTGCTGCTCCTTTTTGATAATTAAATAGGTTTTGCCGTTTGTGAGCGAGGTGATGACAGGGGGCGAATCGTGGAATGTACGTGTGCACATGGGATTGTGCTGCGGCAGCTTGCTGTAGGTGATATGGGCGGCATCGTAGTATGCCGCGAGGTCAGCAGGGATATTGCGGAGCAACTTTGCCTTATAGCCAGCCGGTGGCAGACACGATGTACAGTAGCTATACTGCTCATCGGCCGAAAGGTACATTTCTTTAAAATGGTCGCAGCGTTCATTGCCGGATACACCCGGAATGTAGTAGTCCATCACCTGGTTATGGCAGAAATCGTTGGGCACTTTCCCGGTCTCGGCACACACCAGCCTGAAGGCAGTTTCAGCCGGCTCCTCCAACCAGTCGCTGCCAGCGGTGTGGTCTATGGCGTTGAATAACTGGAAGAGTAGCGGGGTAGCTACGGTCGACCCACTCAGATCGGGTACGCCCATCCCTGAGAAATTGCCTAGCCAAACGCCAATAGTGTATTGCTTGTTATAACCTATGCTCCAGGCATCTTTTCGGCCGTACGAGGTGCCGGTTTTCCATGCTATACGCGGTAGGTTTCTGGCCTCGTCATAGCCATTGGGCAGGTCAGGCCGGTGCAGCTCAGTCAGCACACGGGTAAGCATGTAGCATGATGCAGGAGAGATGACCTTTATGCCTGACGCAGGGTTCGCTTTACGTTGTTTTGCGCTGTCTGTTATGAACTGCAGGGGATGATACGTGCCATCATTTGCAAAAGCGGAATAGAGTGAGGTAAGTTCCTCAAGCCGCACAGTGCAGCCACCAAGGATGATAGACAGCCCCAGGTTCTTACGCCGTTGCCATACCGACTCGAAGCCCACCTCCGACATCTTGCTCATAAAATTGCCAATGCCTTCCCGTTCCAGCAGTTTAACTGCGGGGATGTTGAGGGAGTGGCTGAGGGCGTAGTCGACAGTTACGTTGCCTCGGTAGGTCTGGTCATAATTCTCAGGCATATAACCATGCATATTGATTGGGATATCGGCAACTACGGTTTTCGGCGTTGCCAGCCCGCGGTCGAAACAGAGGGCATAAAGCAACGGTTTAAGAGAACTGCCCGGGGAGCGCAAAGCACGCACTCCATCTATTTGTCCATAATGGTATGCATCTGCAAATTCTGAAGAGCCTAAGTAGGTAACCACCTCGTGGGTCTTATTATTGACAACGAGTACCGCAGCGTTATTGATGTTGCTGCGTTTGAGCTCGTTCATATAATTACGGACGATCTCTTCGGTCTTCTCTTGCATTGATGGGGATATAGTTGAGTGCAGTTCTGAAGTGATAGGGTATTGCTTCTTTAAACGCCATGCCAACTGAGGAACACTATTGGGCGCATTGTGACGGTAGGCGGTAAGTGGCTCGGCAAGGGCATCTGCGATGATTGGAGACGGAAAGACCTTATCCTGCCGGAAACGGTTGAGCCATTTGTTGCGCTGCTTAATGATAATGGGATTATCGCGGCCCAGGACGAGGGAATTAGGGCGATTGGGGATGATGCTGAGGGCCGTTATCTCAGCAAGGGAGAGATGATCGGGTGTTTTATTGAAGTATAGCAATGCCGCGGCCTTTACGCCTTGTATGTTAGAGCCATAGGGCACTATGTTGAGGTATAACTGCAGTATCTCGTCTTTGGAGTAGTGCATCTCCAGTTGCAGTGCACGGAACATTTCGATGCACTTATTGATGTAGGTGCGCGGCATGGGGTCTATCATTCTTGCCACCTGCATGGTGATGGTGGATGCGCCGGAAGTGCGCCGGGCATAAAATAAATTATTGACCAATGCCCTGGCCAAAGCCAGCGGGTTGATGCCGGGATGGTGATAAAAGTGTTTGTCCTCTTTGTACACTATTGCTTTCTTCAGTTCCGGACTTATTTCATCAAGACGGGCTTTCATACGCCATTGCTGATCCTGCGCCATCCAGGCGTGAAGTACGGTGCCATCGCGGCCTTCAAGCACAGTGGCGAAGGGGATGTTAGTGTCTACAGGAGTAAGCAGATCGAACGCTATGTAAATAGCAAGCAACCACAGGAGGAAGCGGAACGCTTTTCCTGTGGCTTTTTTCAGCTTGTCTTTTAAAGCACTCTTCGCCATGTTGCCTTATTTATCGGTTACCCGCACTATGCCCCCACCGTTGTAGGAGTGGTAATTGCCATCATACATAGCATCGGCCTGTACAGGGCCTAACTGGTAGACCCCAGGGGAGACTGCACGCACCATGTAGTAGAAGTTTTTACGCTTCTGTCCCACAGAAGTGAAGAAATTGATGCGGTCATCACGGATGTCTGCATAATCGAATGGCTGCTTGTATTTTGCAGGGCTATTATCTTCATTGTCTTCGTCATCATCGCTCTTGTCCTTTTTACGCTCTGCATCGGCTACTTCCTTTACCCATTTCAGCGCCGGCATATTGTTGAGCCTTGAGTTCTCTATCTCAAAGCCGGCAGGCAGCATATCTGTAATGGCAACATTGTCCATGGTTACATTGTACAGCGCTTCGACAGATATGCGGACAACAATAAGGTCGTTCTGTCGGAAGGTGTTATTGCTGACCTCGTGGCCTTCTCTTGTGAAGAATGTGCGGCGCACGCGCAGATAGCTGTCTTCTTCTTTAAAACTGCCGTCAGCGGTGATGCCCGATACCTCCCAGAAATAATAGAAACCACCTTTGCCACTTACCTTCAGCGCCATAGGGCTGTTGACATATTGCCTTACATCTACTGATAGGGGATTGCCGGAGGAAGTCGCGATATTCTTGCCACTGGCTGTAACAGCAGCGGTTGAAGTGGCTTTGTTAGCCTCACGTGCCAGTTTGCCCAGCGCCAGTATGCTGAACACATTTTCCTGCGTATTCAGGTAACGCTCTTTTTTAAGCTGCTCCGATAACTGCCGTGCAAGAGTGCCTATTTGTTTGTTCTTTGGATCTACGTCGATGAGAACATTTAACGAAATAGCGAGGTCGCGGACGTAGGAATAGAAGCTGCCTCCAAATGCCTGGGTGGCAACCTCGCCACTGAATGCAGGTGGCAATATTTCGCGCGCCTGCACTGGCTGGCCGGATAGTACGTATGCCGCTGAAAGCAGGTAACGGCCATCAAGGCTGAGCAGCTCGGGGTGGGCTTTGTAATAGTTCATTGAAGACTGCTGGGAATGCCCCGCAACAGCTAAAACATAAAGAGAATAAGGCACTTCTCTCGGTGCGATATCCTTCCGCCGGCCGCCATTGTACCAATAAGTTTCCACTTCTTTTTTTACCAGCTTGTATTTCATATAATCCAGCAGCCGGTCTATGGTGCCGGAGTTTACCTCGTAACCGGCTTTACGTGCTTCTATCAGGAAGTGGCAGGCATATACGCTGCCCCACCAGCTTTCGTAATCACCGCCGGGCCAGTAGGTGAGTGCGCCATTGCCCACCTGCATTGATTGCAACTTATTGATAGCCTGCTGGATATTGTAAGCTGCATTAATATCATAACCGCGCTCACCGCTTACAATTTTCACCAGGTCCGCATAATACAATTGCGGAAAAACGGCCGATGTGGTCTGCTCTACGCAACCGTAGGGGTAGCGTACAAGCTCATCCAGGCTTTTAGAAAATTGCGTGAGCGGCGACCTGCCCACCACTAGCTTGCCGTGCATAGATGTTGGAATAAGGTTATTTTTTAAGTCGAGCAGGGTAGTGGCATTTTCCGCT
>JBGAJU010000002.1:11800-155071 GCA_044224775.1 Flavipsychrobacter sp. | reverse complement strand
GCCAGCAGGCTTTCCTCGGTCATTTCGCCCTTATCATTTACGGCCGTTAATACATCAACCTCATACTCAGCAGGGTTCGTTTTGGTTGTGGCGAAAGTTAGTCCCGCACTCCTGCGCCAATTGTCTACAAGCGGGCGGTTGCCCCATTTGCGCTTAAATTCTGCACTGCCTTGCTGCATCAGTGTTGGATTGCCAAAGTACCAACTGGCAGCATCTTTGTCGGCTTCGGCCTCCATTGGTGCAGCTGCAACCACGCCTGAGCTTTCTGCACGTGCGGCACTGTCCAGTCGTTTCTTCTCAAGGTCGCGTAAGTATCTGCGAACTACTGCCTGCTGTTCTCTTTGACTCAGTCGGGATAGTGCCAGTAGGCTATCCTGGTCGTGTATCACCCTTGATGGTACAGAGATATCTTCCAGGCCTTTACTTCTTTGCATTGCTATAGCAATACCGGTCTCCTTACCTGACGAATATTTAGAAGCACTATCGTATGCGTTTTTTGCCGCGTTATAATTATTGATCGCATAGTACACATCACCCATTGCCGCGTACGACGTGGCTTTCTGCTTCTTAGTGGCTCTCGGGGTGTTTACACTTTTTGTATAATAAGTAATAGCCTGGTTGTTCTGGTTGGCTTTTACGGCTAATTGCCCCAACACAAAATACACCTGGTCGTAGTAGCTGACGTATTTACCGTCGTTAAGCACTTTTTTCAAAGGTCTCATAGCGTCCTCCACATTCTCGCCAGCCTGTAGTTTATTGAAGGCTGCAAACTTGCGGGAGTAAAAATCCATTTCTATTTTAGGGAAGTAGGTGAGTACCTTTTCAAATGTGGCAGCAGCTTTTTTATACTCGGCCATATTTTGCTGAAGCTGCCCCAGTATGAAAGTGGCACGCATGCGCAGCCATGTAGGCAGGTCGGGGTCGTTGATGGCAATTGCCAGTTGAGTTGCCGCGGCAGGTTGATTGTTTTCGGTGAGGAACGAAAAAGCTTTTTCTATTGCCATCTTGCCCCTGAGGTCGGCGGGGAGTTTGTTCTCGGATTCCAGGAGCGACAGGATAGAGCCGGCATTTTCCACCTGGTCGGCCTGAGTATAAGTATGCGCCAACCAGAGGATCGCATCGTTATGTACCGATTTGTGCTTCAGGAAATCGAGCATGCCCTTTTTATCATCTTTTTCAACAATAGAAGAAGAATACTTCGATGCACTGCTGTAGCCACCGCCTTTTCTGGCTTTTGCTTTCTTAGCCTCCTGGTCTGCACTGATAATGTACCTGAACGCGATGGCTGCATTATCGTATTGGCCGCGATAGAAGTAGGCCTGCCCCAAAAGCAGGTACAGATCGTCTGCCCATTTAACACGGGGGTCGTGTATCTGGATACCCACAGATATTTTACGGATGATCGTATCCATATCTGAAGACATAAGCGAGGAATCCTTGCTCGGGTTGAAAGGGTAGAGGCTTATCAGCGAATCATAATTCTCCTTGCGGGTTCGCTGCATATTGGTCTCGGCCTCCTCCATTTTCTTTTTAGCATTGTAGTAGTAGTTGTAGTGCGTAAAAGAGTTTTGCGTGAACCTGCGCAGTGGCCCCCACTTCTTTTTAAGCATTTTTGTATTGCTCCACTCCTGGCGCTTCTGTTTTATCTTCAGTTCCAGTTGCAGTTTTTTATCCTCCTCCTTTGTTTTTTCCTTCGATTTGCTGAGTCCTTCTTTGAGCTTTTTGGCTTTTGTCAGACTGTCTGTTTTGTTCTTGCGCACCAACTTCATACTGTCTAGCGACTTCATGCGGATGGCTTTCACGCTGTCCATAGACTTGGTACGCACAGTCTTAGCACTGTCCAATGAATGTTTCCGAATGGCGGCAAGTCGATCCCGCTCGGCCTTCTGAACAGTTTTGACACTATCTGTCCGTAATTTTTTTACTATGGTAACGCTATCGGCATATCGCTTGCTAGACTTGTATTTATTGACTCTCGCAACACTGTCTGTTCGCCTTTTCTGTATGGTTTTAATGCTATCTGTTTTCGACTTTCGCGATGCAGTCATGCTATCTGTAACCGCCTTCCGCGCAGCAGCAATAGAATCCATTCTTGATTGGCGTGCCCTTGTTACGGTACTTGTCCTTGCGTTGCGTGATCGTGTCACGCTGTCCCTATAGTGTTTGCTTTCTCTGTATTTGCGAATTGCTGCAGTGCTGTCCGTGACATGTTTACGTGCGGACTGGAGGCTATCGGTTTTTTTTGTGCGTGCGAATTTTACGCTGTCTGCTTTACGTGTGCGGTCTTTTTTTAGACTGTCCGTAGTGCGAGCCCTTGCGCGGCGCAGGCTATCCGGATTGCTGCGCCGTGTTGTATCAGCAAATTCATCATCATCGCCATCCCATTGCCGGGCAACGGCATGGGTATAGGTAAGATTATTTAGTAAAAATAATCCTAATGCGATAAGCAATATTATTTTAAACCTCAATACAACAACGTTGACTCACTTCTAGAACGTAAAAACGGCTCTAATATTATACAAAAATAATCTAAAAAGCGCGCAATTTTCGGGAAACGCCAAATATAGAAAAAAAGAAAATTTTCCTGACTTCAGATAATTGTAAATTAACAAAACAGTTTTGCTATTTTGTCAATCCTTCCTATAATTTCGGGAGGAAAACAGAGTTGTAATACTGAGCGAAAGCCCAACAAAAAAGTAAGCACGAAAACAATAGTTGTGGAAACATCGCCGAAGAAAACACAAAGTGCCTTGCGATATGCAAGCCTTGCAACGCAGTGGATGGTAATGATGCTGGTTGCAGTGTGGCTCGGCTACAAACTGGATAATTGGATAGGATGGAAATTTCCGGCGTGTATTGTTTTATTTCCGCTTACAGCATTGATGGTTTCGCTTTGGAAGCTGGTAAAAGAGCTGGGTAAGCCAAAGCAATGAGAAAAAAATATTTATTGTCAATATTGAGCGTTTTTGTTGTGCTGAGTATCGTGTTCTGCACGATGAGGTTTTACATGAATATTCCTTATGCTCATTTTGCAGTGCTTGAGACCGGCAATACCATTATGGCACTGTTAGCACTGGTGACCTATACAATGATCATGAAGCAGAAGGAGAAAAGCCCGCAAGCCTTTGTGAGAGGCGTATCGGCAGCATCTTTCCTGAAACTGATGGTATGTATGGTCTCAATACTGATCTACATACTTGTGAACAGGTCAGATGTTCATAAGCCCACGGTATTTATGCTGTTTGGCATATATGCTGTATATACTATCATAGAAACATGGTTATTATCAAAATCAGCAAGAGAGTAAAGCAGTATGAGAAAGCAAGAGAGATCACTGACATTTTTAGAGCAGTTTTTGCCGAAGGGAGCTTTTGAGCAGGTAGCATCGTTTTTCAGTAGTCATACAATTCACCTGACCATAACACACGAACGAAAAAGCGTGCTCGGCGATTATCGCCACCCCATGCCGGATGCCCCCTATCACAGGATAAGCGTTAACGCCAATTTGAACCCGTACAGTTTCCTGATCACCTTGTTGCACGAACTGGCGCATTTGTATACATACGTTCACTTTGAGCACAAAGCACCGCCCCATGGCAAGGAGTGGAAGACACAATTCAGGCATATACTGATACCATTCATGGGTAAACGTTTCTTTCCGCAGGATGTAGAGAAGGCGTTGTTTGCCTATCTGCACAACCCTGCGGCCAGCACGTGCACAGATGCGCAACTTTATAAAGCCTTGTACAGGTATGATGATCACAAACCGGGCTTCAAACTGGTAGATGATGTGGGTATCAACCAATACTTTGAGACAGATGACGGTGAAGTGTACCAGAAGCTGGAGAAACTACGCACCCGTAACCGTTGCAAAAACATTGGTTCAGGCAAGGTATATTTTTTCCAGGGTATAGTCGAGGTCAGGTCGGTAAGGCGTCAAAAGGTCGGGGACAACTGAATGTGGGTCGTAGATGATAGCGATGACTTACGCTACCATCATATTACAGAGCTTGAATAACATTCTTGCTCCCACTATTGCATCTATACTATCGCCGGTATGATCACCATTCGAGACCTCATTGAGGTCAAAGCCTATTATTTGCTTGCCTGACGCCAACAGCATACGGAAGAGGTAGAATATTTGTTCTGCCTCAAACCCGCCTGGCACAGGCGTGCCTGTGTTGGGACAAAGCTTGGGATCAAGGCCATCTATATCGAAGCTGATATAAATCTTTTGCGGTAACGCGGCTACTATTTCTTTACAGATGTCTTTCCACGTTGCTCCATCGTATTGCCTGCTTTTAATGTCCCGGTCAAAGAAAGTGTGAATGCGGCCATTACTATTTTGTATCATGTCCAGCTCCTCGTCGCAATAGTCACGTATGCCTACCTGCACCAATTTCTTGACCTGTGGTATTTGTTGCAGCACATTGTACATGATCGATGCATGCGAATAGGTGAAACCTTCGTAGGCTACACGCAGGTCGGCATGGGCATCGATCTGAAGGATGCAAAAATCATCGTGTACATCTGCCAAAGCCTTGATGAAGCCCAGCGGAGTGCTGTGGTCGCCACCAATTAGTCCAACTTTTTTACCTTCTTTCAGCGAATCTTTGGTCATTTCATAAACCCAGTCGCAAAGCATTTTGCCACCTTCGTTTATCTCCTTCAGTTTTTCGCTTAGGTGTTTGTTCTGCGCTATGTCACCACCTTCTGCCATGTTAGTAAGGACCAATTCAGCACATTGACGCAGATAATCGCTCTTGGAACGGATATTCCTGTCGGTAGGCATCATGTAAAACCCTTTCTTCCAGCCATCTACCACATCCGGGTCATACAGGTCGACCTGTAGTGCGGCACTGAAGATCTTTTCAGGACCTTTGGCTGTGCCGGGTCTGTAAGAGACCGTAACTTCCCACGGAACAGGTAACAATACCAGTGCTGCTTCATCTTCGGTAAATGGCAGGCCGAAAATATTATTGGTTTTCAGCCCTATAGAGTTGGGGTCAAAGTTGGAAATGTTGGACATGATGCAAAAGTAAAACTAATAAAGGAAATCGCTAGCGATGTGGCCATCAAAATTAAAGTTGAAATTTGCCACTCTTTATGGCATACATCACCAGGCCAACGCGGGTTTTCAACCCAAGTTTTTTAAATAGCGTATCGCGATAACCTTCTACGGTCCGGGTGCTGCAGTTCATTCTTTCGCCTATTTCTTTGTAAGTCATTTCGGTGCAGCAATATTTCAGGAAGTCCATTTCACGCTCACTGAAATCACTTATATCTATTTCTTTTTTGATCCTTGGCTCGCCTGAAAGGTTCGAAAATACTTTACTAGCAGCCCATTCGGGATAGTAGAACCCTTTTGTAACGAGGGCATCAAGGGCAACCAGTAACTCTTCGGGATGGATATTCTTATGGAGGTAACCTTTTGCACCCGATTTGATCATGCGGATCAGCGATAGGTCATCGTCCTGCATTGAGAGCGTAAGAATAAGCACTTTCGGATGTTTGATCTTCAGCCATTTTGCTGTTTCAAATCCATCCATTACCGGCATGGAAATGTCCAGCAGTACGATATCCGGAATATTTTGAGGATTTTTGAATTTTTCCACAAGAGCTTTGCCGTGCTCTACCTCGTATAAAACTGAATAGTTGGGGAAACCTTCAATTATGTTTGCAATTGCCTTTGCAATTAACATATGGTCGTCTACTAACGCTACAGTGTGTTTCATCACGATATGTTTATTTTGCTTTGGGGGATAAATATACGCAAAGTGGTTCCTTCGTTGATAACGCTACTTAAAGAAAACTTTGCCCCAATTAATTCTGCGCGCTTTTTCATATTCAGCAGCCCTATCCCTTCCTTCTTTTTTCGTATGGTGTCGTTCAGGTCAAAGCCAACACCATCATCCATTGCATTGCCTTCGAGTCCTTCTTCTGTGTAATTAAAATCTAGGCGTATGTTTTTGCATTGCGCATGTTTCAGGCTGTTTTGTAGGAACTCCTGAACAATTCGCAGCAGGAAGTTCTTGTTGGTATTGGATATTTTGAAGTCGGTAGTATTGAAATTGCAGATGACCCGGCACATATTCAGGTCGTTCACCCGTTTACACTCGGCATCAAGCAGGTCTTTCAGCTCGGCAATGTCAGTATTCACATTGGTCAGGCTGCGAGATAGGCCACGCAGATCATTAAGTGACTCGTTGATGATCTTGCTGATCTCTGATACCTCCGGTTGTATCTCAGGAAACTTCTTGTCGAATGCAAGCTTGTTTGCATAGATAGACGCGAGGGTCAGTCTTTGTCCTACATTGTCATGTATTTCTCTGCCTACATCCTGCATCGTTTGAGTTTGTATCTCCAGCTTGGTGGTGAGCAACTCCTGTATATGCTGCTCGTTGAGCAAAGCTTTCTCTCGTTCATAAACTAGTTTTCTTTTATGGTATTGCAAAATAAAAATGATGATACCACCAATAAAAACCAGCAATATGAGTGTTGCTAAGACGACGAAGCTGATATATTCGGTTTGCCCCATATGAAACTGATCGTGAACATTACGTACATTAAAATGTCAAGCACATAAACGATATAAGTATAGATTATGTACACTTCTTTGAAATCTCTCGCAAGTATATTACGGAGACCATAGTATGGAAATGCACCTAAATAAAATAAAAGTAGACCTAAGCTTACCCAAAACAGCATGTTGCGTCGAAAAGTTAGTATGGCATTGCTGCTTACCAATTGGATGAAGAAGCTCCAAATTAATATCAATAAGGGTAAATTACCTACTGTACTTGAGAATGAATTGAAAATTGTCATCCAGTTATTGAATAAAATATCAATGAAACAACAACTTAAATACAGTATTAAACAGATACTTGGCAGAATCCGTAATTTGGTTTGTTTGAAGGATCTATGAAAGAGTAAAATAAAAAAAATATACTCTACCGGAATTACACAGTAATTGTACAGTATATGATTTAATGCTACTTCATTTTTTATTGATAGATACCATCCTATGCCTTCCGTCACAACAATAAAGAGTAAATAAAAACAAAACCATCGCCAATGAGTATTTCTTATTTTTTGCCAGAAAACTACACTTGCAATAAATGCGACAAACTCGCTTACTGTCAATATATTTATTAGTATACTCAATTTGTATTACTAGTTACCCGCTTTGGGCGTTTACTGAACATTGTCAGCATAATCCATAAATAGATTGCCTTGTTGATACATATTATCAGGCCCACTTACACTAAATGGTGGCGGAATGGAATGCCCATGGTTTAATGCGGTTATCGTTTGCAGGCTGGAAAAATCCGAACTGCCTGTTGCCGCGTCGAAATCATAGTTTTTCCCGTCAGTGCCGGTATGTGTGGCGATCATCATCAGCGTGTGTAAGTGATTATAGTCGGATTGTGCTCCTGGTGCGTCTGTAGAATATGCTCCAAAGTATATCCTCACTCCTGTAGCGGTTATTCCTGCCTCGTTCCGTTGTTGTATAGCATCAATAAAAGCCTGTAAGTCTGCTATACTGAACCACACGCATCTAGCATCCACTATGTTATAATTAGGGGTGAAGTTGTTGTTTATTATTGCCCATTGATTGTTTTTGTAATTCTGAACTAAATTTTTTGCATACAGTGTGTCCATAATTGTAATTTTTAAGGGGGTTAGAAAATATTTCGACTAATGTAAAAATTCCTATCCAGATTATATGTGTTCTATACTATTAAAGTGCATTAAATAATTGTATGCGTTGCAGGCAATGCTTTTAAAGTTGTTTAACGGTGGCTTGTACCGTTGTTTAGCGGTATGTCCACCGTCTTTCAACGGGTTTAAATACCGTTTTTTATTGTTGGGGTACTTTTGTATTTAGGTTGTCATACGTACATTTACAAGTATGAATATTAAGCAGTTGATACGGGTGTTTTTATTGCTATTATGTGTTGTTTACACTTTCAATGCAAGTGCAACTGCGAAGAGACGCAAGCCTGATTTGCAGTTGTTGCAAGCTACTTCGCAACGTGTCTTGCCGGGCATGCCAGGGGCGCCAATAATAACCAACTACTATTTTGCTGTAGTGTGGACTGGAGCAAAACCACCGGGTATGTTTTATTGGAAAGATGAAACTGAGTGGAGAAACTGTAAGGTGTCAAAGGCTCATAAGTTTGTAAATAAAGGAGTTGTTGATTACAGTGGTGTGCCAATAGATATTGAGAATATCCGCAAAGGTGATACCCTGATCATCGCAACTGCAAAGCCGGGGAGAAGCGAACTCACCGGAATGCCCAAAGTAGGTAAAAGCATGCTTTGTTATAAAACAGGATCATCCAACTGGTTGCTTTTCCCGGTGAAGAGTATTACAAAGAAGCCTGATGTAGCTATGCCATAAATAATGATCTGGTAACAGAAGGGTTATATTTGCATCATTTTATAGTTATATGCATATGGCAGTTTACCAAAGTAAAATGTACATTTGCCATTCATTAAAAATCCAGCAGTAGCGAACACATGGCAATATTAGGCAATCTGATAGCTCGTTCTCTAAAGCTTAGGAAACAGTTCAAACTTCCGGTAGCAAGTCCGCAAACATACCAGCGCCACGCGCTACGCCAGCTATTAGAGCGTGGACAATACACAGCATTTGGCAAACATTACGGATTTGGTGATATACTTGGCAAAGAAATCGACTTCATAACTGCTTTTCGTGAAAGTGTTCCTGTATGTACTTATAACGAAATGTATTCAAACTGGTGGCACCGCTGCCAGGAGGGAGAAGAGAACGTGACCTGGCCGGGTAAGGTGAAATATTTTGCGCTTAGTTCAGGCACATCTGAAGCTGCAAGCAAGCATATACCTGTTACACAGGATATGATACGGTCTATTAAAAAGGTTGGTTTCAAGCAGCTCTATAGCATGGCCAATTTTAAAATTGAGCCGATTACGTTTGAGAAAGGGATACTGATGCTGGGTGGCACTACCTCTTTATATGAGAAGGGAGAATACTACGAGGGCGATATGAGCGGCATCAGCGCCAAAAATATGCCAAGGTGGATGTCATCCTTGGTGTATAAACCCGGCAAGCGCATAGCGAAGCGCCCTAAATGGGAAGACCGCATAAAGCTGATAGTGGAAAAAGCCACGCAGTGGGATGTAGGTATTGTATGTGGTGTGCCGGCATGGGTGCAGATCGTTCTGGAGCGAGTGGTGCAATACCATGGGGCGAAGAATATACACGAGATATGGCCTAACCTGAATGTGTATATTCATGGAGGGGTTTCGATAGAACCGTATAAAGAAAGCTTTAAGAAGTTGCTGGGCAAACCGATCACCTTCATTGAGACCTATATGGCATCCGAAGGGTCATTTGGTTTCAAAGCAAGGCCGGGCGGTGGAATAAAATTGGTGTTGAATGCCGGCATTTTTTATGAGTTCATACCATTTACTGCAGATAATTTTGATGATGAAGGAAATGTGAAACCAAAACCGGAGACCTTCCTACTGCATGAGGTGCAGGAAGGTGTGGAATATGCCGTTGTCATCAGTACTTGCTCTGGTGCATGGCGATATATAATTGGCGATGTGCTGAAGTTTACCAATACCAGGGAGTATGAGATAGCGATAGTTGGCCGTACAAAGCAATTCCTGAGTTTATGCGGCGAGCATATGTCGGTAGATAATATGAATAAGGCCATTGAAACGGTTTCCAAACAACTGAACATAACGATACGTGAATTTGCGGTTGCCGGTAAAACGTTGGATAACTTATTCGCCCACCAATGGTATATTGGCTGCGATAATTCCAATGTAGATGCGCAGAAAGTGAAGCAACTGCTTGATGAAACGCTTTGCAAGCTTAATGACGATTACGAAGTAGAGCGCACATCAGCACTGAAAGAGATATTTGTAGAAATACTACCTGCCAATACATTTATAGACTACCTGCGAGCCAAAGGCAAGGAAGGTGCCATGAGTAAATTTCCCCGGGTGTTGAAGAATGGCACACTGGCGGACTGGGAAAAGTACCTCGCTGATAATAAGGTGCATGAGATATCGCATGCATAAATGATATTCCGGATGTGCCACACCATTAGTGTGGCACATCTGTTTAAAGCACTTATCTTTACCCCGAAATATACACAGATGAATAAAATAATTCTTATCACAGGGGCAACATCAGGTTTTGGAAAGGCTATAGCAGAGCGTTTTGCAAAAGAGGGATATACAGTATGCATTACAGGGCGCAGGGCTGAAAGGCTGGCTGAAATAAAACAGGAACTGGAGAAACAGTACGGCGTGAAAGTGCATACGCTCACATTCGATGTGCGCAAAAGGAAGGAAGTAGAAAATGCGATTGCCGAATTAAAGAAGCAGGTGGACAGGATAGATATACTGGTGAACAATGCCGGACTTGCTTCGGGGCTGGCAACTATTGATGAAGGTGATGTGGACGATTGGGAAGTAATGATAGATACTAACCTTAAGGGGCTGCTTTACGTGACCCGCCAGGTAGCGCCAATGATGCGCGCGCAGGCAGGTGGGCATATTATTAATATTGGTTCAACGGCGGGTAAGCAGGTATACAAGAATGGTAATGTGTATTGCGCCACCAAATTCGGCGTAGAGGCGATGCGTATCGATCTGCTGCCATATGGTGTAAAGGTAACCGCAATAAACCCGGGTATGGCAGAAACAGAGTTTTCTGTAGTTCGTTTCAAGGGAGACGAGGAAAGGGCAAAGGGAGTATATGCAGGTATAAACCCATTACGTGCAGAAGATATTGCGGATATAGCCTGGTATTGCGCATCATTGCCGCCGCATGTATGTATCAATGATTTGACAGTTACCTGCCTCACGCAGGCAACGAGTGTTTATGCTATAAAAGAAGCAGAAAGAGTAAAGCCGCAGTAAGATATGTTCACATCAACAACGCAAGTAAGAGTACGATACGGAGAAACAGACCAGATGGGTTACCTTTATTATGGTAACTACGCCTTATATTATGAAGTAGGCCGTGCTGAAGCCATAAGGGAATTAGGTTTTACCTACCGCCAGTTGGAGGAAATGGGTATTATGATGCCGGTGTCTGAGCTGAATATCCATTATTATCGTCCGGCTTTATATGATGACCTGATAACAGTAAAGACAATACTTAAAGAATTGAATAACGGGGCAAGGATACAGTTCCATTCCGAGCTATATAACGAGGCGGGGCAGTTGTTGAATAAAGGGGTAACGACCCTTGTGTTCTATGATCCCAAAGAAAAAAGGCCGTGCAACCCACCGGCTGAATTATATGACCGGTTAGCACCCTTTTTCCAGGAAAGATCATGAATGTAACTGCTGCTATTATCACTATTGGCGATGAACTACTGATTGGGCAAGTGGTGGATACTAATTCTGCCTGGATAGCCCGAAATCTTAATAAGCTGGGCATAGATGTGTTGCGGCGTGTTGCAGTTGGGGATAGCCGAGATGCGATCGTTGGTGCGCTCAATGAAGAATTAAGAGCCTCGCAGCTTGTCATTATTACCGGAGGGCTTGGCCCAACAGCAGATGATATTACCAAGCCTTTACTGAACGAATATTTCGGCGGTAAAATGGTTGTAGATGAGCGTGTGTTAGAGCATGTGAAGAACATTTTTGCCAAACGCAGCCGGCCTTTCCTCGAGCGGAATATGAAGCAGGCAGAAGTGCCGGATGTATGCACTGTACTATTCAATAAAATGGGTACGGCGCCGGGCATGTGGTTCGGGAAAGAAGGTAAGATAATTATATCCCTGCCGGGTGTGCCGTTTGAGATGGTACACATAATGGAGCAGGAAGTGCTGCCGCGATTAAAGGAGTTTTTTATCAGCCATGCCTTGTTGCACCGGTCGGTGGTGACTGCCGGGGAAGGGGAGAGTTTTGTTGCGGAAAGGATAAAAGATATAGAAGAAGCATTGCCGGCATATATTAAACTGGCCTACCTGCCCGGTGCGGGTATGGTGAAGCTAAGGCTTACCGGCAGGGGCAGTGATGCAGCCTATTTAACCGGCGAATTAGAGAATTGGCAAAACCAGATAGCTGATCGGTTAAGAAACATTGTGGTTGCAATGGAAGATATTCCGCTGGAGCAGATATTGGGGCGTTGGTTTGCGGCGAACAACGCTACGTTGGGTTTTGCTGAAAGCTGCACGGGCGGGTTTATTGCCCATCATATCACACAAGTGCAGGGGTCATCCGATTATTTTAAGGGCAGCATAGTTTGCTACAGCAACGATATAAAGGAAAAAGTTTTAGGTGTAAACAAGGGTACTATAGAACAATATGGGGCTATCAGCGAGCAAACTGTAACAGAACTGGTACAGGGTGCCCTGAAGGTGCTGGAAGTGGATTATGCTTTTGCAGTTACCGGCCTGATGAGCGAAGGCGGCGAAAGCGACAAAACAGAAGTAGGAACCGTTTGGATGGCTGTGGCTGACAGAAACTCGGTTGTGACACGGAAAATGTGGTTCCCTTTTGATAGAGCAAGGAATAAAGAAATGACTGTGTCTATGGGTATGCTCATGCTGTTGAAGTTCATAACCAAGTCGTAGGATATAAGTAATATGAGTGCAAAGCTTATTTTTCTTATTGGTATGCCGGGCGTAGGTAAGACCTGGTGGGGTGGCAAAATAGCAGAGACATATGGTTTGCCGTTCATTGATCTTGACAGGCTAATTGCCGAAGGTGAGCAAGCAGCTATTCCTCAATTGTTTGCGCAATATGGTGAGCAGGGTTTCAGGGAAAAGGAGCATCAATATTTAACAAAGCTTGTTGAAGGATGTGAGATCGGAATTGTGGCCTGCGGTGGAGGAACACCATGTTTTCAGGGTAACATGCAATTAATGAAGGATAATGGTTTTGTGGTCTACCTGGAAGCGGATGTGCTTTATCTTTTAAAAAACCTGAAAAGTGATACTCAGGTAAGGCCGTTGTTGCAAACGACGAATGACCCGGCCGCTACTTTGGAGCAGATTCTTATTGCACGTAGGCCTTTTTACGAGCAGGCCCATTATATTTTACATACCCAAGACATTTCTATCACTACTTTTGCTGAAATGATCTCTTTATGTACAAACAAGCAATAGTAGCCGGCGCCATATGCGCTATGCTCGCCGTGGTATTGGGCGCTTTTGGCGCACACGCTCTTAAAGACAAATTATCTGCCAATATGCTGCAGGTGTTTGAGACGGGTGTACGCTACCAGTTCTATCATAGTTTTGCCCTGCTGGCTGTTGGTATTTTATACCAGGTTTATGGTGGCAAAAGCCTCGAGCTCTCTACTATGTTCTTTATTATTGGCATTGTGCTCTTTAGCGGTTCATTGTATGCTATTTCATTGATGAGCATAAACGGAGGCAGCATAGGCAAGGCCGGTATACTTACACCTATTGGTGGCATATTCTTTATCCTGGGATGGGTGCAGTTATTGCTGGGTGTTATAAAAGCTAAATAATGATCTGCCTCAAGCACATAGATACCCCGGTAAGTAAAATGCGCATTGGTGCTACCGACGAGGGTATTTGCCTGTTCGACTTCCAGTACAGGAAGAGCATCGATAGTATTATGAGCAGAATAGAGCAGCTGACCGGTGATAAATTCGGCGAAGGGGAACATCCTCATTTTGCATTGCTGGAGCAACAGATAGCTGAGTATTTTGCCGGCGAACGAAAAGTATTCGATCTGCCGTTGCATTTAGTGGGCACTCCATTCCAAAAGAGTGTTTGGGAGGGGCTATTGCAAATTCCTTATGGCGAAACAAGGTCATACAAACAGCAGTCTATTTTCCTGGGCGATGAAAAGGCTATAAGGGCTGTAGCAGGCGCCAACGGGCAGAATGGTATTGCTATTATTGTACCATGCCACCGTGTAATCGGCGAAGATGGCAGCCTTACAGGCTATGGGGGTGGCTTGCAGCGCAAAAAATGGCTGCTTGCCCATGAGCGGAAACATTCCGGTAGAGCAGCGCAGGCGGAACTTTTTTAGTGGGCATTTTTTCGTTTGTATATCTCTCCCCAAACATCCCCTTTTTGGTATCGGTAGGCAAGTGTAAATGAAAGGTCTTTTTTTACCTGTTCATATCGGTCATCCTTTTCAATGTTGGTAAATACGGCATAGTCTGTCCTGGAATCAATATACCAGTTCGCTTTGGAAAATGTTTTGCTAGTGCGCAAAAAACCGGTTGCTGCATCAAGCAGATGTTCTCTTTCCAGGAAAGATCCGACCCCTATAACACTGTCATGGCAATTATTATCTTCAAAGTATTCCACAAGTTTCTGTTCTACTGCAAGCCCATCAAACGCTCCCAGGTTCGCATCTCCCCAGCCCTCATCAGTTTTGAATGTGAAGAACCCAATAGCTAAAATAATAATGACTGCAGGATAGAATATTGCGTTGTTCATGTCGATGAAATGTATATATCTGTCTATTAGCACTGCAGCAATAAAAAGCAGGGGCGCCATTGCAGCGAGCAGGTATCTTGGGGTGAAAAAGTTCAAAGATGAGAAGCATAGAAAGCAAAAAGTGAACGCACAAAGCAGGATAATGAACAGTCTTTGTCTTTTATTTTCGAAATATTCCAGTTTTTTAATGACGATGTATAGCCATATAATTATTGAAATAATGAGGACCGTGAAAAATGGTATCCCCGGCATTAATCTGCCCGAACGCATATCATCGGTACAATAATAAACGGTAAGGGCAGGAAAGAATAGTATTAAATGCTTGTAATTCTTTGTTCTTATGGCTGTGAAAATGCACAGTGCTAATACTAAAATAAAATAAAAATGCCTGTTGTCGCGAGTGAAGACGCCTGACATGCAAAGCACCTTAAAGTTATACCAGAACATTTCCCAGCGGTGTTCTATCAGATCATTGTAAAGAGGGAATATGAACCAGCCAAGTCTTATTTTCTGTAAAACGAAAAATATACCTATGAGCAGGCAAGGAACGGCTGTTGAGGATACTCTCTTTAGTCGCAATGCTATTGAGCTTTCCTTATTGAATAAGCCAGAGAGGGCGGCCAAGCCTAGAATAAATCCGGCTATCAATCCGCTCTCTTTGGTGTAGAATAATGCTGTGAGGCACAAGCCTGTCATAAAGAATTTGTCCACGGTATAATAGTAAATGCTCAGGAATGCAAGAAAAGCGATCAGCATCTCGAATAACACAAAAGATGATTGGACGAAGAACATCACTTGTATGGCTACAAGAATGGTACTAATAATCGCAACGTTTGTATTGAACAACCTAATTCCTGCTTCATAAATAGCTATAAGAAACAATACTGAAATGAACAACGCGAAAGAATGCATAGAAATGTGTGAAGACCCGAAGATGTTCATCCATCCTGCGCCAATTGCATGAAAGAAGAGTGGGTGCCCACGTGATAGTTCCGGATCGATAGTGCCGGGCATTAGGCTGATGCCGTGCTTGTACATATCTTTTATAGCAACGGCATACGGCCAGCTTTCGTCCCAATAGTAGCCATAATTGAGATGAGGTATTTTGCAGGCAACAAATATTATGAGGGCAAGTAGCAATGCCCATCTCGTCTTGAAAAAGACTGCCATTAAGTAAAGATATAAATAGCAGTTAATTTTCAAATATTGCTCATGGTATATATTATTTCTTTAGCACAACAAAAAGATAATCTCCCAGCTCATTCTCATATTGTTGTTGTATGCCGTTGAACTCACCTGCATCAATACATGCCCTTAATTTCCGGAAACCCTCTTCTTTTTCCTGCGGTGCTGCGTGAATAGAGAAATAGGAAATCCCATTCACTATTTCCGGAATGAAGTACCGCTCCGGGTCGCGCTTTCCCGAATACCCAAACATATCCTGCAGGTCGTCCTGAACAAAATATTTCTCGGTTAATGATAAAGTAAGCCCGGCCTGTGTTGCGTATTCACCTATTTGTATTAATGATAAGGAATTTTTTATGCCCCGCTGCATCATTTCGGGGAAGAAATGATTGAACCAATAGCCTTGTTCCTGCTCGGGGGTAAAAGTGAAAATAACAAGCCTCGCATTATGTTTCATCACCCTTGTCAACTCTGCAAAAGCTTTTGGATAGTTGCGCCAATGATGTACTGTTAGTGTCGCTACTATTCCGTCTGCTGAATTGTCTTTTAAGGGGATGTTTTCTGCGCTGCCGGTTAGCCATTCAACTTTGTCGCTTTTCTGTTTTGCTTCGTTAAGCATCAGTTCAGATGGGTCTATGCCTATCATATTCAGCCCCTTCTCCGCAAGCGCTGCTGTATAGTTGCCTGTGCCACAGCCTATATCAAGAAATGTTTGGCCTTCAATTGGTTGTAGTAGTGCGTATAATCGCTCAGTTATATATGGGTCGGCTTTACGTGTAGTATTATAACCCTTACCTATTTTGTCATAGATGATCGTTTCAGACATAAGATCAGCAAGTTACGAAGTATCCTATTGTTAAGAATTATATGAATGCCCTCTTTCGCCTTTTTTATTACTTTTGCCCTCCACTAAATAGGTAAAACATCTTCTTTTATGGCATATGATATCATTGTAGTAGGTAGCGGTCCGGGCGGTTATGTAGCTGCTATCCGCGCTGCACAATTAGGTTATAAAGTAGCAATAGTTGAAAAAGAGAACCTTGGGGGTATTTGTCTCAACTGGGGTTGCATCCCAACAAAAGCGTTGTTGAAAACTGCAAGTGTGTATGAGAATTTCTCGCATGCTGCTGATTACGGTATCATTGCCGGCGATTTTAAAGCAGATTTTGGTGCGGTTATAAAGCGTAGTCGTGGTGCCGCTGAGAAGATGAGCAAGGGCGTTCAGTTCCTGATGAAGAAGAATAAGATAGAGGTGATCATGGGCATGGGCAAGCTGAATGCGAAGAAAGAAGTGGAAGTAACAGGCGCTGATGGAAAAGTAACTGCCTACCAGGCAAAACATGTGATACTGGCTACAGGCGCACGCAGCCGCCAGCTGCCTAATTTGCCTATAGATGGCAAGAATGTGATTGGTTACCGCGAGGCAATGTCGTTGCCCACGCAACCTAAAACAATGGTAGTGGTAGGCTCGGGTGCAATAGGCGTTGAGTTTGCCTATTTCTACAACAGCATAGGTACTAAGGTTACTATAGTGGAGTTCATGCCACGATTGGTGCCTGTTGAAGATGAAGATATTTCTAAGGAACTGGAAAGGAACTTCAGGAAGAAAGGCATTACGGTAATGACCAACTCATCGGTAGAGAAAGTGGAAGCCGCTGCTGGCGGTGTAAAAGCAACCGTAAAAACAGAGCAGGGCCAGCAGATCCTGGAAGCTGATGTGGTGCTGAGTGCAGCAGGCATTACTGCAAACATTGAGAACATAGGCCTGGAAACGCTGAAGATAAACGTTGACAAAGGCAAGGTGATCGTTGACAAATATTACAAGACAAACGTGGATGGTATCTATGCTATAGGCGACATTACTCCCGGTCAGGCGTTGGCGCATGTGGCATCAAAAGGCGCTATCATTTGTGTGGAGGCAATAGCGCATAAAGACGGCAAGTACAAGCATATGCCAGAGCCGCTTGATTATGGCAATGTACCCGGCTGTACTTATTGCTCACCTGAAGAAAGCGTAGGCATGACCGAGAAGCAGGCTAAAGATGCCGGTTACGAGGTTAAAGTTGGCAAGTTCCCGTTCACAGCATCAGGCAAAGCTGTAGGCGCAGGCGCTACAGAAGGCTTTGTGAAAGTGGTATTTGATGCTAAGTACGGCGAGTGGCTGGGTACACACTCCATAGGTTATAACGTTACAGAAACCATTGCTGAAACAGTAGTAGCCCGCAAGCTGGAAACAACCTGGCACGAGATATTGGACAGCATACACCCACACCCAACTATGAGCGAAGGCGTGAAAGATGCTATTGAGGCTGCGCTGGGAGAGGCAATACACCTCTAATTTGAAAATAAAGTAATTTGGAAGTCATTGGGGCCGCGAAAATCGCGGCCTTTTTTATCTTTGGTAAATGACATTGAAGAGGAAAAGAAGGCTTTACAAGGCAGCAATGATAATTCTATGTCTGTTAGTTCCGTATATGCTTCTTTTAATTGTTGATTCTGGGGTAAGTTTGAAGTATGAAACAGATGTCGACGTAAATCCTTGTCTTTCACTTGTTACACATAAAAACTTGTGTTTTCAGCTAACTTGCCGCTGGGTAATTCTTATTACTGCACTAATATCTATTGCTTGTTTGTTAGTTTTTCGCAAACGTATTCTTACAGATCCGCATTGATCAAAAAACAGAATATCTCTCCGGGCCCATGCACGCCTACCACGAGCGTTTTTTCAATATCTGCCGTGCGGCTGGGGCCTGATGTAATATTGATCATAGATGGCAGGTCGTTGCCATATTTTTTCTTCAGCAGCGCAAAGCCATCTTCAATATCCGGCACTACCTGGTTGGCATAGGCAAATACAATATGGATAGGGTAGTAGACCGGTGCCGTACGCCCCATATTCAACTTGCTGCTTAGCAATACAGAGCCTGTACGTGCAACCAATGCCTCGCAGCCTGTTATGCAAGCGTCAGCATTTGCAGCCTTTGGGTCGGCAGGTTGTAGTATGTCCACCTTGTTGTTGTGAAATATTTTCAGCATCCGCTCATCGGCGCACAGCAATTGTTTCCATCCCCTGTTCTCGTACAGGATGTTGATGTTGTCCATCAAATCCTGCTCATTCTCGCAGAAAACAAATTTGCCTCCAAGTTTAATGAAAGCTTCTGCAAAATCTTCTTCGGGCGCATTGCCTGTGCTTGCATAGATCGCACCGCTTTCCTTTTCCGCATCAGGAAATGGCATAGCAACCTGCTCATCGCTCAGCCCTTTACGGATGCGGCTTAGTATATTTTCCCGTGCTTTAGATGTTTTGAAGGTCTGCATACTGACAAAAATAAAAAAAGCGGTGAATACTCACCGCTTCTTTCTTTATTATTTACTCCCCATTTAGGGGCAGAGTGTTATGCGTTCGGGTTCAATACGCTGTCCGGAACGAAAGGCTCTTCAGTAGCTATCTGGTCCTCGTAAGGGCGTTTGCCTAGCAGGCGCTCCATATCGTCCTTGAACAATACTTCTTTCTTCAACAGTTCCTCGGCTATCAGTTTCACTGAATCTATTTTTTCCGATAACAGGGCTTTCACCTTTTGGTAAGCCTCATCTACCAGTTTTCTCACATCGTCATCTATCATCTTGCCCGTTTCTTCAGAATATGGCTTAGAGAAGCTGCCCTCGTTCTGTGGATCGTAGAATGATATGTTTCCTACTTTGTCGCTCATGCCGTACATAGATACCATCGCGTATGCCGTACGTGTCACGTGCTGCAGGTCGCTCAATGCACCGGTTGATATCTTACCGAATATCAGCTCCTCCACAGCCCTGCCTCCCAACGACATTTTCATATCATCAAGCAGGTGATCGGTAGTGCGGATGTATACTTCCTTAGGCAGGTATTGTGCATAGCCCAATGCTGCAACGCCGCGAGGAACTATGGTCACCTTCACCAGTGGGTGTGCGTGTTCCAGGTACCAGCCTGATACAGCATGCCCGGCCTCGTGGTACGCGATGATGCGTTTTTCTTCGGGTAGTATTATTTTGTTCTTCTTTTCCAGTCCGCCTATCACGCGGTCAATAGCATCATTGAAGTCGCTCATGTCCACTTCAGTTTTGCCTTTACGGGCAGCTATCAGCGCGGCTTCGTTGCAGATGTTAGCTATGTCAGCACCGGCAAAACCCGGTGTCTGAATGGCTAGTTTTTTGATGTTAAGGTCTTTCGATTTTTTGATTGGCTTCAGGTGCACATCAAATATCTTCTCGCGTCCTTTCACATCAGGTATGTCGATAGATATCTGGCGGTCAAAACGGCCCGGGCGCAGAAGAGCGGTATCCAGTACGTCAGGTCGGTTGGTTGCAGCAAGCACTATTATGCCACTATCACCGCTGAAACCATCCATTTCCACAAGCAGTTGGTTCAATGTATTCTCACGTTCATCGTTGCTCATTACCACGTTCTTGCCACGTGCGCGGCCTATGGCGTCTATCTCGTCTATGAACACGATACATGGCGATTTCTCTCGCGCCTGCTTGAATACGTCACGCACACGGCTGGCACCCACACCTACAAATAGCTCCACGAAGTCAGAGCCGGACATAGAGAAGAACGGTACCTGTGCTTCGCCCGCCATAGCCTTGGCCAGCAATGTTTTACCGGTACCCGGGGGGCCTACCAGCAGCGCTCCCTTGGGTATCTTTCCGCCCAGGGCAGTATATTTTTTGGGGTTTTTAAGGAAGTCGACGATTTCCATTACCTCCACCTTAGCTTCATCAAGACCTGCAACATCGTTAAAGGTGATATTGATGCGCGTGCCTTTTTCAAAAAGCTGCGCTTTTGATTTGCCAATATTGAAGATGCCACCACCTGCACCACCGCCACCGCCTGTGCCCATCTTACGGAAGATGAGGAACCACATGGCAACGATGAATATTACCGGTAGCAGGAAAGTGTTCAGCAGTATGTGCAGGTAGTCGCCCTGCTGGTCGTATGATACGGGCGGGCGGCTCGTTTCGGGAATGTTCTTTTCTGCTTCGTCAAGCTCCTTGCCAAAACGGTCTACTGTACCTATTTTAAAAGTATAAGCAGGTGTTTTATCGTTGGTAACAGCAGGCATTTTTCCCGGTGTTTGTCCGGCAGGCACAGCCCCGGGCTTCAGATAAACTTCTACATGTTCGTTGTTAATAACCACTAGTCGTGCTACTTCGCCCTTATTCAGGTTCTCTTTAAAATCTTGGAAAGAGTGCTCGGTAGCGCTGCCGCCAAAGTTGCCGCCTATGAATTGGGCACCCAGTATGGCAAGCAATATGATGCCGTATATCCAATAGATATTGAATTTAGGGCCTTTACGCTGGTTAGGGTTATTGTCTCCGGGCTTTTGTCCCGGTTTTTGCGAATTTTCTTCCATTTTTCCTTCGTTTTCTATTTGTCTGTGTTTCTTTTTTTAGTGTTCTGTACGGGGGGCGTCGGCCCATAAACTTTCAAGGCCATAGAACATTCTCTCCTCGTGCTGAAATATATGTACTACAATATTCACGTAATCAACCAGTGTCCACTTATCGCCATGCTCCACATGATAGGGTTTTTCACCACATTCCTCTTCTATCAGTTCCTTGATGTTTTCTGCAATAGCTTTGACCTGTATATTCGAATTTGCTTCACATAAGATAAAATAATCAGCTACAGCTTCGTCAATTTTCTTCAGGTCGAGAGATACGATCTGGTGCCCTTTTTTATCCTGGATGGCTTTTATGATGGTTTTGAATAGCTTGCTATTTTTCGTCAGACGGGTTACGGTCTTTTTTCTTTCTTGCAGCGCGGTTATTATTTTCTCCAAATTCTACTTATTTTGTTAGGCAATAACTTTACATTTTATCAAAATTATAAATCTTTTCGCACTAAACATCACCGCTGTGTCAGATTTCACAATTATTGAACATAACACTATAGATAGCACCAATAACTATGCCATGCTATTGATAGATGCCAATAAAGCACAGCATGGCCTGACAATTACCGCCCTTTCACAGGACGGGGGCAAAGGGCAGCGCGGAAAAACGTGGGTAGATACCCCCGGCGAAAGCCTCCTTATGAGTATTATTGTTAATCCCAAACAGGCAATACGTGAGCAATTCGCTTTTAATGCAGCAGTATCGGTCGCAATTGCCAAGGTTTTGCAAAAAATATATAGAAATTGGGATATACGTATCAAGTGGCCTAATGATATAATAGTCAATGACAAAAAGGCAGGGGGTATATTGATAGAGAACGTGTTGAGAGGTAATCAATGGGCATATAGTGTTATAGGTATAGGGATGAATATAAAACAGGAGCGTATGCCACCGGAACTGCCTTCTGCTACCTCGTTAAAAATTGCATCCGGTAAAGAATTTGATATACGTCAGTTGACTAACGAGATCCATGATGCCATTATGCAGGTGGTCAATTACCCTGTTTCCGGCCCGGTAAGCATGAAGAACTATAACGACTATCTCTATCGGCGCGGCAAAAGGCAGGTCTTTCGCGATAATAAGTATACCTGGGCGGCCACCATTGTCGATGCCCATAGCGATGGCACCCTCGAGCTACGCTACGAAGACGGGTCAGTAACCCATCTTCACCACGGACAAATGCAATGGGTTTGGGAGTAGCTTTTATTAGTGATAGTTAATGGTAGTTTTCTTATTTTTATCCCACGAATAAACCTCAACATATCCTTCATTACACCACCCGAAAGAATACCGGCAAATAACAAGTAATTAATTAGCGTTTGAAACATTCAACTACGTGGTGTTATGGAATTTGGTAAAATACCTGAAAACGAACTGCTGCAAATAGATTTTAAATTGCAACCCGATGCGCCTGAAACAACTGCGGCACTGAAAAAAGGCAAGGGCAAAACTAAGTTCTACATTGGCTGTGCAAAATGGGGCAGGAAAGACTGGGTGGGTAAGCTATATCCGAAAGGGACGAAAGAAAAAGATTTCCTGCAGCAGTACGCAAAGCAATTCAATAGCATTGAGTTCAATGGGTTCTTTTACAACATCCATTCGCGCGAGCAGGTTGAAAAGTGGGTGAAGGCCGTGCCACGCGGATTTTTATTCTGTCCCAAATTCACACAATCTATTACCCATATCCGCAGGTTGCAGAACGCCGGGCCTGAGGTTGATGAGTTCCTTAACGTGGTATCCGCATTTGGCAAGCACCTGGGGCCTATATTCCTGATGCCTAACCCGCAAATGGGATTGAAGCATCTTCAAACCATTCAGAACTTCATTAGTGGCCTCCCTGAAGATGTTGACCTGTTCCTGGAGTTGAGGCATGAGGAATGGTATAAGGACAAAGGTGGCTACAATAAAGAGTTGTATCAGTTTTTGCAAAAGAGTAAACGCGGCATTGTAATTACTGATGCTGCAGGCCGTAGGGATTGTGTGCATATGCATCTTTCCACACCGGAATGCTTCATTCGGTTTGTTGGCAATGCACTCCACGAAACGGACTATATCCGTATCGATGAATGGGTTGAACGTATAAAAAAATGGATGGGTGAAGGGCTGGAACGGTGTTATTTCTTTATGCATCAGCACGAGGAGTTACATTCGCCCGAACTGATAAAATATTTCATAGAGCAGATGAATAAGCATTGCGGAACTGATATACCTTTACCCGTACTCTATACCGGGTACTCACTTTTTTAACGTATGGCAGAGCTGAAAACCAAAGAAAATAGTGCAAGCGTAAAGGATTTCCTCAACGCAATTGAGAACGAGCAAAAACGTGCTGATTGCCTCGGGGTACAGAAGGTAATGGAAGAAGCTACCGGGCAAAAAGCAAAAATGTGGGGTACGTCAATTGTCGGTTTTGGTAGTTACCATTACAAGTACGACTCAGGCCACGAGGGAGATATGTGTAAAGTAGGATTCTCGCCCCGCAAAGCAAATATCACGCTGTATATTTCCATGGGCACAAAAACTGATCCTGAACTACTGAAAAAGTTAGGGAAACATAAGGTCAGTGGCTCCTGCCTGCATATCAACAAACTGGCCGATATTGATAAGGTTATCCTTAAGAAGATGGTTAAGGATGCCTACGACGGCATGACGAAACAGTATGGATAGTCATGCAGCAGAACGATCACGATTACATTATTAGCGGTGGACAGCAGGGCAAATCCCGTTTAGATGTGCTGTCACATGTTTTGCACGACCACACCAGGTTGTTACTGGAGCAGCATGGCGTATCAAAAGGTGCATCTTTCCTGGATGTAGGTTGTGGCGGCGGTAATGTAGCTGCAATGGTTGCAGATATGGTTGGTAGCTACGGAAGTGTTACCGCAGTTGATTTCGATGAGCGTATTATTGCGCTGGCTGGGCAGGATCTGGAAGTGGCAGGAAAAAAGAATATTTCTTTTGAGGCAATGAGTGCTTACGAACTCCCGTTCCGGGGTACGTTCGATGTAGCATACGCCCGATTCTTGTTGTCGCACCTGGAAGACCCGCTTGCTGTATTGAAACTTATGAGACAAAGTGTAAAGCCGGGCGGTGCGGTGGTGGTTGAAGATGTTCATTTCTCAGGCCACTTCTGTTTCCCGCAATGCAATGCGTTTGATCAGTATGTTCAGTTTTATATGGAAGCCGCTAAGCGCAAGGGTGCTGATCCCGAAATAGGCCCAACGCTCTTCTCCTTGTTCCACGACGCGGGATTGACGGAAATTGGCTTCGATGTAATACAGCCCTGTTTTAATAAAGGTGAGGGCAAAATGATGGCATGGTTGACGCTTGATCGCATAAAAGCTGCGCTGGTCGAACAAGGCATAAGTTCATCCGGGGCAATTGACGCAATGCTTGATGAACTGCAAACTTTCAGCGGGGATGAACGCACTATTGTCAGTTTGCCGCGTATTTTCAGGGTGTGGGGTACTGTTACTGATAGGCTAAAGTAACTATTTGCAGTTATTTGATAGGTAGTAAGCTGCATTGCTACTTCGATTTTTTATCCGGCACTTACTCACAATAATGTTATAGGCCTTTTAATTATTGTGTTTACTTACTATTTTGCCCTTTGTTACAGATATGCGCCACCTATTATCAATATTGCTTTGCCTGTTAAGTATCTTCGGCTATGCGCAATCCCGGCTGCCTGCATATCATAAGTATAGCGATCAATATTACTTTATTGATACTAACCATTATTTCCGGGAGCATTCACTTGCCGAAGTAAAGGACAGCGTGAACAGGTTGCAGCAATTAGCAGAGGAGGCCGGAGACCCTGAATTTGCCGGGTTACTGAAATTAAACACGATCGTAAAAGCTTTCAGGGAGCGTCAGGTCTGCAGGGATACAATAGAAAGTAACTTACTGGTACTTAGTACTCATGCCCGAGAAAACGGCTTGCATTATCTTGAAGCGGCCGTACTGCAAATGTTGGGCGATTTTTACAGTGAGGATAATGATAAGCAAAGTGCTGCGATAGAGAATTATGTATCTGCTTACGCTATTTACAGTCACTTCTCGTCAGGTCAGTTTCCTCCCAGGCAGGAATATATCTACACGCTTGCAGGAATGTACTACAAGTATGAGGATTTTGGCAACGCTATAAAATATATGCAGGAGGCAATTCATTCGCCTCAGTCGGTGAATAGGAATATTTTCTGCTCTATGTATAACACTGTTGGCATGGCATACAGGCAACAACAAAAGTATGATAGCGCAATTGTGTATTTCTGGAGATCTTATGAAGCCGCCGTGAAGTTGAATAATCCTGCCTGGCAAGGTATTTCTCAGGGTAACATTGGCATCACCTATTTCCGTCAAAAAAAATATACTGAGGCAATACCATTGTTGAAGATAGATATTGAAACGGGCCTTGCAACAAACAACATAAAGAATAGCATAGGTTCAATGGCTATATTGGCAACTATTTATAACGAGCAGCATGACTACGATAAAGCGGAGGAGTTGCTGAAGCGAGGATTGGCTTTGGGACAAAGTAAACCGTTTTGGCCCAGTTACCAGCTTGCAGAGCAGCTGTTCATGCAATTATATAAGGTCTACGCGGCTCGTGGCAATTACAAATTGGCATACCTATACGCAGATTCTGCAATAATGGCGAAAGACAGTGCTGTTGATCGCAATAATGCCGTAGTTCTTGCAAAAGCTTCCGAAAGGCAGAATTTTATACAGCAGAAGCTCAATGACGAAAAATTTCAGAACCAGGCAAAACTGAATGAATTAGCGATCAGTAAAAAACGGATCGAGATCACGTTTGCGCTGATAGGTCTTGTTATATTGCTCGCTGTCATTGTTTTCATAACGCGCGAACGCAAGCGGTCTGAAAATCTCCTGCTCAATATTTTACCTGAGAAGATCGCAGACAGGCTTAAGAAAAAAGAACATCCTATTGCCGATTATTTTGATCACGCCTCTATTATATTTATCGATATGGCGGGGTTTACATTGTTTGCCAATGGCCGCGATCCTAAAGAGATCGTCAATATCCTCAATCATGTATTCACTTCGTTCGATAATATCGCGGAGCGGCATGGCCTTGAGAAAATTAAAACCATAGGCGATTGCTATATGGCGGTAAGCGGCCTGCCAGACCCGCACCCACACCATGCCGAAGCAGCAACTCAAATGGCATTGGATATAAGGGCTGCCATGAAGGGCTACAAAGCGTCAGATGGTACACCAATAGAATTCAGGATTGGATTGGATTGTGGGCCCGTAGTTGCCGGGGTAATTGGCAGGAGAAAGTTCATTTACGACCTGTGGGGCGACACCGTAAATACCGCCAGCCGTATGGAAACAACCGGGGTAGCCGGCGAGATACATTGTACCGACAGGTTCAAAAAGATAATTGAACACAAGCATCGTTTCAGAAGCCGTGGGCAAACTGATATAAAAGGTAAAGGTGCTATGGATACTTGGCTTATTGTTGAGTAGCGTCAGAAAAGTGCTGTGGGTAATCCATCCATACTTATCCTGTTTTTCTCCTGTTTGTAAGTTTTCAAGCCTTCCACACCTTTTTTGTCTTCCCATTTTTGCGCATGGTCCCTTTCGCCGGCATATTCATACAAGGGTACGCTATATCCGCATGAGTTCTGTATTTTATGAATATCTGCAACGATGATCTGCCGTGTAGATAATCTTAATTTGAAATGCGCCGCCAATTCTTCCCACGATGCATCGCCCGGTAAAACTGTTCGTCCCTTACCATATAGACGCAGAATGTTTGGAGGGCCATCGTACGAACAGAACATAATGGTTATCCTGCCGTTTTGTAAAAGGTGAGCCGATGTTTCATTGCCGCTGCCGATCAGGTCCATATAGGCCACGCGGTTCTCCGACAATACCCTGAAGCTATCTGATCCCTTCGGAGAAAGATTTATATGATGATCCGTGCGCTCAGGTGCAGTAGCTACAAAGAACATTTTTTGTTTAGCTATAAATTCTTTTTCCTGCTCCCTAATATGGTCATGAAATCCGCCCATGTCAATTTTCTTAACTGTATTTACCAAAATTAGGTATTTATCCTGTTTTAGTTCTCAAAACATTCTATATGTAAAAAAGTTTACTCATTAGCACATTTCAGCGGCAATCACTACTTTAGCAGTCCCAAAATCATTGGAATGAAATTGCTGGAAAACAAAGTGGCCCTTATTACAGGTGCCAGCCGTGGCATAGGTGAGGGTATCGCCTTGAAATTCGCCGAGCATGGCGCAAATATTGCTTTTACCTATTTATCATCTGAAGAAAAAGCAAAAGCGCTGGAGGAAAAGCTCACCGCAATGGGCGTAAAGGCAAAAGGATATAAAAGCGATGCAGGTGACTTTAAGGCTGCCGAGCAATTGGCCAACGATGTTGTGAAGGAATTCGGTGCAATAGATATTTGCGTGAATAATGCAGGTATAAGCCGTGATAATTTATTGTTGCGTCTTACAGAGGAGCAATGGGATGAAGTATTGCAGGCAAACCTGAAGAGTGTTTACAACCTCACCAAGCAGGTAATGCGCCCTATGATGAAGGCACGCTCCGGCAGCATCATCAATATGAGCTCTATTGTAGGTATAAAGGGTAATGCGGGCCAAAGCGCATATGCGGCCAGTAAGGCGGGTATTATAGGTTTTACAAAAAGCATAGCCCAGGAAATTGGTAGTCGTAATATTCGTTGTAACGTAATAGCTCCCGGCTTTGTGGAAACTGATATGACACATTACCTGAAAGACGGCGGTGCTGAGAATTGGTTTAAGGATATTCCGCTTGGGCGTTTCGGCAAAACAGAGGACATTGCCAATGCTGCATTATTCCTTGCCTCCGATATGGGGGCTTACATCACCGGCCAGGTGCTGAGCGTTTGTGGTGGAATGACGAAATGATTTTAATTTTGTTTGTTTTTAAATAATTATAAATGCAGAAAATTCATGCTGCTATTACTGCGGTAGGTGGATATGTTCCGGAATACAGGCTTACAAATGCTGAGCTGGAGAAAATGATGGATACTACCGATGAGTGGATACAGACAAGGACAGGTATTAAGGAGCGTCGCATACAAAAAGGCGAAGGGCTGGGTAGTAGCGATATGGCTGTTGAAGCTGTAAAAAGTGTCTTAAGCAAGAGTGGGGTAGATCCGAAGGAAATAGAACTGTTGATTTGCGCCACTACTACACCCGATATGCAGTTCCCGGCAACCGCAAATATTATCTGCGATAAAGCAGGTTTATCGAACGCATGGGGTTACGACGTAAGTGCAGCTTGCAGTGGCTTTATATTCGCATTAACTACAGGTGCACAATTCATCGAAACAGGTAAGCATAAAAAAGTAATAGTGGTTGGGGTGGATAAAATGAGCTCCATCATTAATTATGAAGACCGTACTACAGCCATCATCTTTGGCGATGGAGGCGGTGCTGTATTACTGGAACCCAACAGTGATGGCTACGGCATTTTGGATTCTGTGCTTCGCACAGATGGCAGCGGTCGGGTCCATCTGCACCAGAAAGCCGGTGGCTCTGTTAAGCCCGCTACCGTAGAAACAGTAATGAATAAAGAACATTACGTTTACCAGGAAGGTCAATCTGTTTTCAAATTCGCAGTAAAGAACATGGCCGATGTCGCCGCAGACATCATGTCCCGCAATAACTTAACGGCAGAAAATGTTCAGTGGTTAGCCCCGCACCAGGCCAATAAGCGCATCATATCCGCCACAGCAGAGCGTATGGGGCTACCTGCCGAGAAAGTCATTATCAACATAGACCGTTACGGTAATACCACCAATGGCACACTTCCGCTTTGCTTATGGGAATGGGAAGGAAAGTTCCGTAAAGGCGATAATATAGTAATGGCAGCTTTTGGCGGTGGCTTCACATGGGGAGCTCTGTACCTTAAATGGGCATACGACACCAAATAATAATAGTTTTTTGTTGATCGGTTGAAATGTTAATAAGTACCGTGGTTACATTCGGCTATTTTTGTCTTAAATTTGCAATAACTACTATTGTATGAAGAATAATAAATTAAGTATACTTATTGCTGCTGGCCTCATAATAATGGCGGGTGCGGCACGTATCATCAACCATGAGCTGCACTTGTACAACTTTGCACCCGTATGTGCGCTTGGTTTGTTCAGCGGCGCAATTATAAAAGACAGGAAAGTAGCACTGTTGCTGCCAATTCTTGCACAATTAATGGGCGACCTCTACTTCGCGCTGTTCACTCAATGGCAGGGCTTTTATGGTATAGAGCAGGCTTGCGTATATGCCGGTTTATTGGTGGTTACACTTATTGGTTCAGGTATGGGGCAGCCTAAGGCGCTCAAAGTATTGGGCTACACTTTAGGAGGTTCGGTAGTATTTTTCCTGTTGAGCAATTTTGGCGTGTTCCTCGCTATGTCATTCGGTAAAACAGACCTTTACCATTACGGCACCGGGTTCACCGGCCTCATGAATACATACGTCGCGGCCATTCCTTTCTTTAAGAATACACTGATCGGCGAATTCTCGGGCAGCATATTACTGTTTGGCGCTTACTTCCTGCTGCAGCAAGCAATGGAAGGCAAAGCTCAGAAAGTGAGTGCATAAAAGAGTTCAAACCATTATAAAATAAAAAAGAGCGGGAAACCGCTCTTTTTTATTTTATGTGTTCGTAAGTTCTATCCCTTCAACACGGTCCTGCTGATCACAATACGTTGCACCTCACTGGTGCCTTCATATATCTGGGTGATCTTCGCATCGCGCATAAGGCGTTCTACGTGGAATTCTTTTACATAGCCATAACCGCCATGCACCTGTATAGCCTCATTGGTCACACGCTGTGCAATATCTGATGCGAACAGTTTTGCCATCGATGCAGACAGGGTGTAATCTAGCCCCTGGTCCTTTGTCCATGCTGCTTTATGCACCAGCAGGCGGGCAGCTTCAATTTCAGTGGCCATATCAGCCAGTTTGAAAGCGATTGCCTGGTGGTTTGATATTTCCGTACCAAATGCTTTACGCTCTTTAGAATATTTCAATGCAAGCTCGTATGCGCCGCTGGCTATACCCAATGCTTGTGCAGCAATACCTATACGGCCGCCTGCAAGCACCTTCATCGCGAAGGTGAAACCAAAGCCATCGTCACCAATGCGGTTTGCCTTAGGCACTTTCACATCCTGGAACATGATGCTGTGTGTATCGCTGCCGCGTATACCCAGCTTGTTTTCCTTCGCGCCAACAGTAACACCGGGAGAATCTTTCTCTACTATCAATGCATTAATGCCTTTGTGTCCTTTCTCAGGATACGTTTGTGCAATAACTAGGTAGTAAGATGCGGAGTTCCCGTTGGTGATCCAGTTCTTGGTGCCGTTCAGCAGGTAATAGTCGCCCTTATCTTCAGCGGTAGTACGCTGAGATGTGGCATCAGAACCTGCTTCAGGTTCACTAAGCAGGAATGCGCCAATCTTTTGCCCGCTGGCAAGTTGGGTAAGGTATTTTTGCTTTTGCTCTTCAGAGCCATATTTTTCAAGCCCCCAGCATACAAGCGAGTTGTTCACACTCATACATACCGATACGGAAGCATCTATTTTAGAGATCTCTTCCATCGCCAGCACATACGAAATAGTATCCATGCCCGAACCGCCATACTTTGGGTCCACCATCATGCCCAGGAAGCCAAGCTCCCCAAGTTTCTGGATCTGCTCAGCAGGGAATTTCATTTTCTCATCGCGCTCAATAACTCCCGGCAGTAATTCGTTCCTCGCAAAATCGCGTGCAGCCAGCTGCACCGCTTTATGTTCTTCTGTAAGTTGAAAGTTCATGTATGTTCGAAATAGGCGCACAAATTACGGCGAAAAATCCCCAATTCAAAAATTCACTTTCTCAGCCTTTAATCGTCCCTCCTGTTAAGAAAAATTAAAATAAAATACACCAGTTGCGCAACTGACGCAAGGGCAGCTACAAGGTATGTTCTGGCAGCCCATTTCAGCGCGTCCGAGGCTTTGTCATGCTCAAAACGGGTTGTAAGGTTGGTCGATTCCATCCACCTCAGCGCACGGGCGCTGGCATCATATTCAACCGGTAATGTTATGATTGAAAATAATGTAGACATAGCAAATAAACCTATGCCTATCAAAAGAACAGCCTGGCTGCCTCCGCCAAAGCCCATCAGGCCTATGCCCGCCAATATCACCCATTGGGCTAGGGTAGAGCTCACCTGCACTATGGGCACCAGGGCACTCCTCATCTGCAGCATACTGTAGGCTGTGGCGTGTTGCACAGCGTGCCCGCATTCGTGGGCGGCAACCGCTGCCGCCGATATGTTTCGTCCCTCATATACTTCGGGACTAAGGTTCACTGTCTTATCTGCCGGGTTGTAGTGGTCGCTCAGGAAACCATGAGATGTGGTCACTGTAACATCATATATACCGTGTTCATGCAGCATTTTTTCGGCAACTTCCCTGCCACTCAGGCCGTTGGATAAAGGTATTGCGCCATACTCTCTGAACTTATTCTTCAATTGTGCGCTTACAGCCATTCCTATCAGGAAAATGATGCCCGTAAGCAAATAGTAGCCTAACATATTTTGTTTTTCAGCTACTCAGTACAAATTCCTTACCAATGTAAAAATGGCAGACGTTGCCTGTCAGAAGAATACGCCTATATTAAAAGAAAAGCACCTGTTTTTGATGGATTCATTTGCTCTGGGGTCCACATTGGCAAGGCCAAGGTCATAGCCCATATTCATCTGGAAATGGGTCACCTTTATCCCCATATAGAACGACAGGCCATAATCTAGGGGTTTGAAATCATCGGTCTTCGCATCGCCTATCTTAAAGCTTGTGGTCCGGCTGCTGTCATATAGGTACTCGATTTTCGATTTTGCCGAAAGCAGTTTTGCTACATAGGGCCCAACACCAATATCAAAAGTGTTTTTCTTTCCCTCAAGCTCTGCCTTTAAAATAACCGGGGCAGAAAATTCAAGATATTCCAGCTTGTTTTTGTACTTGGAGATGTTGTAATTGGCGCTGTTGTCATTATTGATCGCGCCCTTACGGGTGTACAACAACGTTGGCTGAACGCTTACGTGCCTGGTCGGCGTGCGAAACATCAGCGCAAAATTATAAGATGCTGCCATACTGCGTTTCAGGTGCGTGCCCGACTTTACATAGCGGTAATTGGTAAGGTTGCACCCCACCTGCATACCAACCTGGGCAAGGCTATGGGTTGTTAATGATACCGCCAGGATAAAAAGCAATGCTGTCTGCTTCATGACAAAAGAATTATTACTGCAAAGTAATAATAAAGGGTAGTATAGGGCAATACCACATTTGTGGTATTTTGATTCACCTACCTTATGAGCGTCACATCCCCCTTGTTGGTATGGCTTTTGCCGTCGCTGTCTATATACTCAAGTTGCCAGAAATAAACGCCAACATCCTGCACAATATCGTGGTAATTGCCGTCCCATCCCGGGTCTCTCGGTCCGCCGGTGTACACCAGGTTACCTTTGCGGTTGTAAACCTTGAACCACTTCAGGGTATTCCTTCCCAAAGGGTAGGGCATCAGGCGGTCGTTCTTTCCGTCCCCGTCCGGCGTGAAACCCGTAGGCACTATATAGCCCGAGTAAGAGGAGACGGTAACTATTATATCGTCATCACCAATGCAGCCATTGCTGTCCACACCATGAACATTGTAAACGAACCTGCCCGGCACAGGGAAATAGCCTGAGGGGTTGGGGATGCCCGGGTCTGAAAGATAGGTGGCTGGCGACCATGTATAATAGTAAGCACCCGTTGCGTTAAAATGGAAACTGTCACCTACTGCTATCGAAACATCATCGCCTGCATCAGGGGCATAAGCATTGTTATCCGGCGAATTAAGGACCTTTATCTGGAACTCCCTGCGGATGGTATTGATCAGTACACCGCTTCGCCATTCGTGGCAGCATTCTGTTATCAGGTATAGGCCCGTCGAGATTGGCTTGCCATACAGGGAGCCGTTTACGGCGTCTAGCCGGATAGGCACCTGGCAATACATCGGGTTTGTTGCAGAAAGGGTAATAACATAAGTAACCTCGGCAAAGGGTGGGCCACTTGGCGGAAATGGTTTAATATTAGTTGCGTCGGCACCAATAAGGGCACTGCACAATTCATAGCTCAGGGAGTCTCCGTCCGCATCAGTTGCCGAAAGGTCAATGTTCAGCGATGAATTTATTCCGCCGGCAAACGGAGGATTGGTTTTAAATACGGCGCTGTTGTTAACGGTCGCGGCAGGTGGTAAAGTGCAGGAATAAGTAGCGCCAATGTTGCCCGGCGTTACAATGTTTGAAGTGCTGGTATTCCTGCAGCAGCGTTGATAAGACACCACATAGCCGGAAGCGGACGGCGGCAGGGTAAATCGTTTATCAAACGTTTTCTTGATAATGCACGAATTGGAGTTGATGCTGCCGCACGGCCCTGTTGCCGTTGGCGGCAGTTGCACTGCACTTGTATAAGATACACTGTCAGCCTTTACAAACCTGTAAGGGCTGGCCCCCTCATAAATGCCAAAATATGCCGGGTTGTCCTGTGCTATTGCTTCAGGTTGTCCGTTTTGGCAATCTTCATAAATAATAAGCGTAATAGCGTATTTGGCCCACACAATTCTTGGGGTAAACGATACAATGCTGTCGCCAACATATTTGTACGTCATGGTGCCGCCGATGATATGCGACGCAAAAGTCGTGTGGCAGGCAGCAAGCAGAAGAATAATGCAGAATAGTTTCCGGGTACAAAAGTTCATAAGAGGTATTTTAGCAATAACGCGTAAAATAAAAATATAGTATTACAAAGATATATCTTATTTCCCTTCGCGGGGTCCACACACCCGCACCGTTTTCCGTCCCGGGCGACGTCTCCTCTGATAGCCTTGTGCTCAGGCCGAGGGACTCGCAGGCATCAGGGAACTAGAGCTGAAGCAATGCATTGCAATTGAATATAATTGCACTAATCCCGTCCCCGGCGATGTCCTCTGATAGTTCTCGCCTGGTGCACAAGGGAATTGTGAGGATACTTGCCGTGTACGCAATTGTCATGTAAATATTTGTATATTTGAATTGATTGTGACTAATAAGAAAAGTGCTGAAACAATAATCGCCCTGTTATGAAGAAGTGGTTATGCCTGAATCTTTTGCTTTTTAATGCCATTTTTTTGAATGCTCAAATTATTACAACCTTTGCTGGGAATGGCAGTCTGTTGAATTCAGGAGATGGAGGTCAGGCTACAAGTGCTGGTATAGATTACCCCGCAGGCTGTGTTTTTGGCAAAGACGGTAGCTTTTATCTGTCAACAGGGCTAAATGGAAAAACAATACGAAGAATCAATTCTTCGGGCGTTATTACTAAAGTTGCTGGTACAGGACTTGGTGGTTATTCTGGAGATGGTGGCCCCGCAACAAGTGCAAAATTCAGTAATCCTCAAATGCTAGCTCAAGATACTCTGGGCAATATTTATTTTTCCGATGCACAAGAGAATGTGATAAGAAAGATCGACGTTTTAACTGGCATTATTTCTACAGTGGCCGGTACAGGTGTTGCATCGTATGGAGGCGACGGTGGCCCCGCTACTTCGGCTCAATTGGACAACCCTAACGGTATCTGTTTCGATAAGTGGAACAATCTATACATCGCAGACTATGGAAATGCTAGGGTTAGGAAAGTAAATACCATGGGGATAATTTCCACTTTTGCTGGCACTGGTATAAATGGGTATAATGGCGATGGAGGAAAAGCAGATACATCAATGCTACGTGGTGTATTAGATGTTTGTACTGATACTACAGGCAATGTCTACATTGCTGACGAAGCTAATTTTAGAATTCGCAAAGTAGATTTGTTGGGGTTTATTTATACAATCGCTGGAAATGGCGGTAGTGCATATTCAGGAGATGGAGGGCCTGCTACAAGTGCGCAAATTACACCACATATAATTGATTGCGATAAATTAGGCAGAATTTTTGCAACAGATATTTACGTTGATCGCATCAGAATGATAGATCCTTATGGCGTCATTTACACAATTGTAGGAACTACGTCTGGATTTAGTGGTGATGGCGGACCAGCTACTGCTGCGCAGTTAAATAACGTAGGTGATGTAACGATAGATACGTGTGGTAATATTTATATTGGCGATGTTACAAATCATAGGTTTAGAAAAATTACTTTTTATCCAAGTTGCGGATATCCTTCACTCGGAATTGACAAAAACTTTATTCAAGAAGTTTCTATTTTCCCTAATCCTGTAAACGATGTACTCTATATAGAAAATGCGCAACTCAACGGTGATTACAAGCTATGCAATATGTTTGGTGCAGTAATGCAGCAGGGCATGTTGCCAAATAGTAATAATACAATACCGCTAGGTTTGCTGCCACCTGGTATGTATTTTACTGCAAATTGCAGATAGCGAGGGTACGCGTACAATACAGAAAATAATGAAGAAATAGTGGCATTTTGTGTCCTAGGCGAGTCTCCTCGTCAAGCTTCTGTGCGCTTGCCGAGGGACTCGCCGTGATCGGAGCTCCACAGTTGATGGCTTAGTTACCTGCATATCCTTAAATTCTGAATAATGCGTTAAAAAAATAAATTTTCATCACGCAGTCTCTCTGCCACAGCGGCTTTCAAAAAGCCCAAACACCATCATGGTACTGTTACTGTACCATCATGCAAAATAGATTTGGCAGCACTCGTTCCCTTCCGGAATTTTGCATCATACACCCCCGGAAAAAAATACCGGCGTACGCTCTTTGATAGACTGCATAATATACTTTCGCCTGCTCTCCCTGGCCACAGCCTCCAAGCTTTGCCAACCGGGTAGTCATGTTTCCAAAAAATGGAATGGCAGGGTATCAATTATACCTAAAGAGGGTATAATTATACCTAAACAGGGTATAATTATACCTTTTGGGGGTATAAATATACCCTTTTATACCCTTTTATACCTTAAAATAAAAAGCAAGATGATTGCCCATGGCTCATTTCACGAACACCAACAAAAAAAATTCGGCCAAAATCGAACACTTTTCCTGAAATTATACCCTCACCACAGGTTTTGGCTTCTGAGTTTACGCTCCCCCCAGGTATTTAAAGTTCTTCAGGATGAGGTTGATGTCTGTAATAGGGGAGTAATGTTCCGCATACGCAGTATTGATGTGCGCTTTTACTTCGTAAGATGGGTGGTAGCCATTCAGGATGTTGTACGGTTGTATCACCCCTTTGCGAATGTTAGGAAGGTACTTCTGTGGGGCATCCGGTGTATAGCCTACCCATGTCTTTTTACCAAAGAATACAGACACGCAATTGACCAGGAACGCACCTGGTTTCTTTACAAGGAAAAAAATAACAGGAAAGAATACCATGAACAGGAACGAACTGCCAATATCCACCATCCGCTTATTGCGCACCTGTGCAAAATCAGCCAGGTTGAACCTGCGGTCAATAGTATAAAGGTCGCCCGATGTGTTGCTGGAATTGCTGCCTACAAAACTCTGGCTGCCCGGCAGGTGTATCTTGTACTCGTAGCCGCTGCCGCAATGCTGCATCTGGTTAAATACATCAGAGTATGACAATCCGTTGATGCAGAAGATGACCTCGTTAACACCGGTGGTGTACAGCAGTTGCTTCATCTCAGCCAGTGTGCCCAGCGCATGTTGCTTTTCATCATAAGGGCTCACCCTGCCCGATAGTTCAGGGGCATAATGCACCTGCCGCAAAATGGCAGCAGTTTGGTGGTAAGCACTTTCGTTCGCTACGATCACCGCCTTGTGGGGCAGTTTATCGTAAGGTATGAACCTCAGAATGCCCATGCGGTACAATATCTCGTGCAGGCCCAGCAGCACAACCGTGCCGCCAAAACCGGCAAAGATGATAATGGCCCGCGAATACCTGAACTCAGGCGGCAGCAGGCCGTAGTAGGCAAGTATGGCACCCGTGCCTATCAGCATGCCCCGTGTCACTTTCAGCGCGCGGTAAGGCTGGTCGTAAGCACCGTTGAAATACAGCGAGATGAGCCACAAGGCAATATACACCGGGAACGTAGCATATACCGATGCCGGCGGAATGGGCATAATGTTCTTCACCTCCCGTATCCAGAATTCTTTGATGCCCCACAGCGTCAGCAGCAATATCAGCGCATCGAACAGCGGCATGTGAAGCACTTTCAGCCCGCGCTTCAGCGTCCCCAGTATCGCCCGCAGCACAATGCCAATGTTGATGAACAGCACGAACATGCGTGCCTGTTTTTTGGTGTAGTGTTTTTTTACAAAGGTCACCAGCGCCTCGTTGAATATGCGCACATAAGAGAGGGTCATCTTCCGTGTGCTCTCTCCTTTGTAATGTATCAGGTCCGCTTCCGGGAAGTAGATGTTCTTGTACCCCGCCTTTTCTATCCGGTACGACAGGTCCACATCCTCGCAATACATGAAGTAATCTTCATCAAAAGCGCCCCCTGCTTCTTCCATCGCTTTGCGGCGCACCAGCATGCAGCAACCCGAAAGCACATCAACAGGTGCCGTTTCGCGCTCGCCCACATGCACCGCATAGTACTTATTAAAGAACGGCGACTTGCTGAACAACTTATTGATGCCCGTTGTTTTAAAGATCGCAACAGATAAGGAAGGGAATGATTTCTTTGCATCGGGCGCAAAAGACCCGGTTCCGTCTATCAGCCTTGGGCCCACCGCTCCTGCTTCAGGGTGGGCATCCATGTAGGCAATGGTCTTTTTAAAGAAATCCTCAGGCATCACCGTATCCGGGTTCAGGAAAAGGATATATTCACCTTTTGCTACTGCAACCCCTTGGTTATTAGCCTTTGAAAAACCTTTATTGTCCTTGTTCTCAATTAATACAACGTTTGGAAAACGCTCCCTTACAAGCGCACAACTGCTGTCGGTAGAATTATTGTCAACTACAATTACCTCAGCTTCAATGCCTTCCGCCGCACGCAGTACCGAATGAAGGCATACTTCGAGAAAATACTTTACATTATAATTAACAATAATAACAGATAGCTTCATTCAATCGGCGGCTGTTGCGAAGATAAGTTCCTGAATGCTAATAACGAAAAAGCTACCCATACATTGTATGGATAGCTTTATTTTCCGGTTAATTAAACCCGGTTTGTTTACTTCACCAGGTAATAAATATTGGTAACAAATTTCGTGCTGTCCGTTTCGGCAGGCATGCCCACAATATATTCCTCAACTACCAGCGATACGGTTTTACCCTTTGCTGCTACTTCCTTACCCAAAGCCATGTGTGCGCCCATCATGCCACCATACGGGCCTTTATGTTCAATCATAAATGCCTTCGAGGGGTCCTGGCGGATGATAATTGAGCCTTTCACTTTTTTAGAAGTGTCTGATACCGGGAACGCTGCCACCATATCAGCATTATGGTTCACGGTATCCCATGTATAATAAAGCCCTGTGCCCGGACCGGCTATTTTGTCGCCAATACCGGCCCCAAGTTGTCCCATGCTCTCTCCAAAGAATTTACCGATGTTATCCCATGATACAGTTTGGCGGATGCCCTGGAACACATGTGCAGGATAGTCAACTTCTTTTATTTCCATCGCAGGCGCGGCAGTGCCCGGATTGCTTTCCACGTAAGCTTTCATTTTGGCTAGTCCTTTATCAAAAGATTCTCCCAGCATTTTTTTCATATCCATGAAGGGGAATACCTGCAATGCGTTCATCGGGAACGGCATATGCGTGCTGAAACTCCAGGTGGCCTTAGTTCCTCCCGCCGAATCGCTGGCACTGAAGTACCCGTCAGCCTGGCTTTCAAACGGTTTGTAAAAATCAAGATGATAATCAAACTTTGTTCCCGATACTCCTTTGTTGGCCATTTTGCCCGATCCCACGTCGTCTTTTTTGCTTTCCCATGTGTAATAGCTGCCTTCAGTGCCGTCTTCTCCGCTATACATTAACGTAGCCGTTGTGTCCATCTCGTAGAATGGGCTCCAGTGTGGCCAGTTTTTGAATTTTACCATTTGCTCAAAAACCGCTTCTTTTGGTGCAGTAATGAGTGCGCTGCGGGTAACGGTTATATCATTCGGCATAACCAACGCAGCAATTAACAATCCCACGATCAATAAAATGACCAGGATGAGAATAAACTTTAGAATTTTTTTCATAGAAAGTTAGATTTTGAGCCATAAAAGTATAAAAAAAGCTGATACGTAGTTGGCGCATCAGCTTTTTAAGCTTTTTTAAGAATTTAGTGCTGAACCACAAGGCGCAGCACCTGGTTGTCAGCGGCCGTCATCAACGTTATTGTATAAACACCATTGCTCAGCGCTTCGATGTTTATTTGCTCATGCAAAGTGCCCGTGTCTGCAGTTATTGTAGTGGTGTATACTGCAAGGCCGGTAATATCCCTGATTTCCATCAATACGCCGTCACCCGCTATACTATTGATTTTCCCGGAAATAACAATACTCGCTCCTGCCGGGTTAGGTGCCACGGTCATTGAGTAGGGCGATAAATTATTTACGCCCAGGATCGTATCGCAAGCTATCACTTCCACAACCTGGTAAACTGTAGAGGTGCCACATGCATTGGTCAGCGAATACTTTATAGTATCAAATCCGGGATTGATGCCCGTTACCACGCCAGTTGAGCTAAGCCCGCTGATGGTCGGAAAACTATGGGTCCACGTACCACCTGTTGTTGTGTCGGTTAGCGTAATAGAAGAATCGGCACATAACTGCGAAGGGCCAAAGATGGAAGTTATCGCCGGCATGGTCATAACAGTAACTATATGTTGCACGCTGCTCGATCCGCAGCCATTAGTAACAGTATAGGTTATTGTATCAACCCCCGGTGTAAATCCCGATACATGGCCTGTAGACGTCACGTTTGCAACTGTGAGGTTAGAACTCGTCCAACTACCTCCCGGTGTCACGTCCGCAAGGTCTATACCAAAGTCATCGCATATCAGGGTTGGCCCGGTTATGGGGGCTACTGATGGCAGTGGCATTACCGTAACTGTCTTATAAGCCGACGCGCTGCCGCAACTGGTTGTCACACGGTAGGTAATTGTAGCCGCACCGGCGGTAACGCCAGATACGACACCGCCTGAGCTGATGGTCGCAATACTTGTTGATCCGCTGCTCCACACGCCACCACTGGTTGGGTCGGTCAGCGTTATAGTAGCGCCAACGCAAACGCTGTCGGGGCCCGATATGGCAGACACTGTTGGTGTAGTATTAACGCTTACCGGGAAGCGCGTCACAGAGCTGCAGCCGGTGTAGGTAATGGTATCTACGCCAACTGTCAGACCGGTATATACACCGCCGCCTGTAATGCTCGTTCTGCCGGTTGTGGTGCCCCATGTTCCTCCCGATGTTGCTGCCGAAAGAGTTGCTGTTCCACCCACGCACACGCTGCTCGGCCCGGTGATGGTAACACCCGCTCCGGGGTTGGTTATCTTGCGTATGCAGTGGTTGCCCTGGTCGCTAACCAGCATATCACCTGCTGCGTCAATAGCCAGCGCCATGGGGAATAATAATTGCGCAGCCGTTGCCGGCCCGCCATCACCGCTATACCCGAATGTGCCGTTGCCGGCTATGGTATGAATAACTCCGCTGGTATTTATTCTGCGCACACGGTAACCGTTAGCCTCTCCCACATATATATTCCCGCCGCAATCAATACTCACACCATATGGATAGATCAGGCCCGTGCTGATAGCAGACACTCCATCGGCATACGATAATGATCCGTCACCAGCTATCGTCGATATGGTTCCCGCTGCAGTCACCTTGCGCACCCTGTAGTTGCCCCAATCCGTAATATACATATCGCCGCCGCTGCTGATGCACAACGACACTGGTTGGAAAAGCTGTGCCGCAGTAGCCATACCGCCGTCACCGCTGAAACCAGCAGTGCCTGCGCCGGCAAATGTGGAGATGGTACCAGATGTATTTACCTTCCGGATGCGGTTGTTGAGCCTGTCGGCTATGAAAATATTACCGCTTGCGTCAACGGCAACGCTGTATGGGCGGTTTAGCTTGGCCGATGTGGCAGCACCACCATCCCCGCTGAAGCCTGAAGTGCCGTTCCCTGCCACAGTAGTGATGATACCCGAAACATCTATCTTTCTTACACAGTTATTGTACTGGTCAGCTATAAAAATATTGCCTGAACCATCAGCAAAAACGCAGGATGGCTCATTCAGTTGTGCCGCGCTGGCCGGGCCACCATCTCCGCTGTAGCCCAGTACACCTGTTCCTGCGATAGTGGAAATAACACCTGAGGGGTCTATTTTACGCAACCGGCGATTGCCCGCATCCGGTATGTAAATGTTGCCTGCAGCATCCGTGCAGATGCCGTAGGGTGTATTGAGGCGTGCCGAGGTTGCTGCACCGCCATCGCCGGTAAAACCCGCAAAGCCGTCGCCAACAATAGTAGAAATGATCTGTGCCTGGGTAGTAACTGCAATAAACAGGGTTAACAGTAAAAATATTCGCTTCATTACAATTAATTAATAGTACATGCTTCTTTCGTAAATATACGAAGGGAATCAACATAAAAAAGACATTTTTCTGCACGGTTGCAGCACCTCTGTTAAACCACTTAATTATCAATACCAAATTAAACTTTAAATGCACTATGTGTAAATAAAATTCACTGGCGCGAATTGGAGCGTAGTCATGTGCATTGGCTAAGTCGGGTTTACAACCGGCATTCATTTTGCCCGGGCTGAATATTCTAAGACAATTTAGATTTTTCGCCTTTGGTTGGTGTTACTCGTCAACAAGCTCGCGCGGGATATATCAACGCGTATCAATTAAAATTATTTCCGCCAAACCCCTCACTCAGTTAATGTGTTAAAAAAATAAATTTTCTTCTTCTAAAACCGCCACCAAAGCAGCTTTCAAAACGCAGTTACACCATCATGGTACTGTTACTGTACCATGATGCAAAATTTATTTTTTCTACAAATAATTCCTCCGGAACTTTCCATAGAAAAGCCCCCCGCGTCGCGCTATGAGAGCGAACATTTTGCTCCATCTCCCGGCTTGTAAATATGAGGTGATTTTCGACAAAAGTTCTTTGAATGACTGACAAAGTATTGATATGTATAAGCATTTGCGCTGGCTTAAGGCTGTATGTTTTTTTATACCGGAAAACAATAAGTGTGCTGCTGCATTTAGAAGCCCCTTTAGGTGTAGGAGGCACTGTAAAGACTAGGTATGAATTATACCTCAAACCACGTTTTTTATACCTTTTACCCTGTTTCTTATACCCCTTTATACCTTAAAATAAAAAGCAAGATGATTGCCCATGGCGCATTTCGCAAACACCCACTAAGAGTTGTTAACCGAAAACGGGCACATGCCTAAATTATACCCTAGCAGGCGCAATAGCTTTAAAAAATATGTGGTCGCAGGTATTTCAAACGCAACCTTAACAAATTAACTTATTACCCATTTAACCTAATAGAGTACCTTTGCACACTAATGAAGAATTTAAGGGAAATATCGTTGCCAGAGCTGGAAGTGATGATGGCAGATTTAGGTGAACCAAAGTTCAGGGCTAAGCAGGTGCACGAGTGGGTGTGGCAGAAACATGCTGCAGATATCAACGACATGACCAACCTGTCGAAAGCATTGCGCGAAAAACTGTCGCAGGAGTTTTTCATTCCTAAGGTAAAAATGCATCACAGCCAGTACAGCAGCGATGGCACCATCAAGAACCGCCTGCAACTGCACGACGGCTACTATGTGGAAAGCGTATTGATCCCCACAGAAAAACGCATGACCGCCTGTGTTTCTTCGCAGGTGGGTTGTTCATTGTCTTGCAAGTTCTGCGCCACAGGATATATGGACCGCAAGCGCAACCTCGATTTTGATGAGATTGTGGATGAGGTAACACTGCTGAATGAGTTGGCTGAGAAGCATTATAATAAGCGCCTGTCCAATATAGTCTTCATGGGTATGGGCGAGCCTTTGCTCAATTACAAAAATGTGATGAAGGCCATTGAGAAGATATCCTCTCCCGAAGGTTTAGGTATGAGCCCCCGCCGTATCACAGTATCTACTGCAGGTGTGGCCAAGATGATCAAACAACTCGGTGATGATCAGGTGCGTTTTAAGCTCGCTCTGTCGCTGCATGCCGCCAACGACCGCAAGCGCAACGAGATCATGGCTATTAACGAGACCAATAACCTTGCTTCGTTAGTAGAAGCGCTCAATTATTTCTATAAAGCCACAGGCAACGAAATAACACTGGAGTACATACTATTCAAAAATTTCAACGATAGCGAAAAAGATGCAGAGGACCTCGTGAAACTGTATCGCAAAATTCCCGCCGACCTCGTAAACATCATAGAATACAACCCGATAGATGCTGCAAGGTTCGAAAAGCCGGATGAGGAGGTGACAGATGCTTTTATGAAATATCTCTCAGATAATCGGGTAAATGTGCGCCTGCGCCACAGCCGGGGTAAGGATATAGATGCTGCATGCGGGCAATTGGCAAATGTTGATCACAGCGCTTAAAATTTAGCGTTTCTTATGGTTTCGTCGGTATATTTGTTTTCATTTGGTTAGCGCTATGAAAGTAAAAATGTACCAGGTAGATGCTTTTACAGACAAGCTTTTTGGAGGCAACCCTGCTGCCGTGTGTATTTTAGATAAATGGCTGGATGAAGGGCTTATGCAAGCCATTGGTGCTGAGAATAATCTCGCCGAAACTGCTTTTATAGTAAAGAATAATGAAGGCTATGAGATACGCTGGTTTACGCCGGCGGTAGAAGTTGACCTTTGCGGACATGCTACGCTGGCATCAGCTCATGTTGTGTTCAATTACCTTGGGTATGATTCTGATGAAATAACATTCACATCACCCCGAAGCGGTGTACTTAAAGTGAAAAAGGATGGTGAGCTATTAACGCTCGATTTTCCGACTGATGTTTTTAATAAAATAGATACTCCTAAATTCCTCGTAGATGGTTTAGGTGCTGTGCCGGAGGAAGTATACAAGGGTAAGACAGATTATATGGCTGTGTTCTCTTACCAACACGAGATCGAAGCAATGAAACCCGACTTTAAAAGCCTTGCGCTGCTCGGTGAAAGAGGAGTGATTGCTACTGCAAAAGGAGATGTCGTTGATTTTGTCTCGCGTTTTTTCGCCCCACAGTCAGGCATTGATGAAGACCCTGTTACCGGTTCTGCGCATACTACGCTTACGCCTTATTGGTCTGAAAAGCTTGGTAAAAATGAACTTTCCGCGATACAACTGTCTGCTCGCAAGGGTCATTTAAACTGCAAAATGATGGGAGATAGAGTAATGATAAGTGGGCATGCCGTTACGTACCTGGTAGGAGAAATAGAGGTGGGTTAATGTTTGTTGTGAGTTTTTTAATATAACGGTAGCGTACATTCGCGGTATTAGGAATATTGGCCATGGCAGAAGAGAAAAAAAAAGGGATACAGAAGTTTTTAAAAATGCTCGGCCCGGGTCTCGTTACTGGTGCTAGTGATGATGACCCGTCTGGCATAACAACCTATTCACAGGCGGGTGCGCAGTTCGGCTATGCTACATTGTGGACGGCCTGGTTCTCCTATCCGTTAATGGCGGCAATGCAGGAAATGTGCGCCCGTATCGGAATGGTTACTTCAGAGGGCTTAACGAGTGTGCTCAAACAATATTATCCCCGGTGGGTATTGTACACCATGGTGATATTCAGTTGCCCGGCAATAATATTAAACGTGGGCGCTGATATTGCAGGCATGGGGGCGGTTGCGAATCTTATCTTTCCCGGGGTCGATGCGGCATACTTTAGTGTATTGTTTACAGTAATATTACTTGTTTGTATCGTGTTTTTTCCATATCGGAAAATAGCCAATATACTTAAATACCTCACCATTGTTCTGCTGGTATATCTCATTGTTCCATTCCTCGCGCACGCAGATATTTTAGAAGTGCTGAAAGCAACCGCTATTCCGCATGTTGAATTCAATGAATCGTTTTTAGGCATATTGGTGGGTATACTGGGAACTACCATTTCACCCTATCTTTTTTTCTGGCAGGCTGATATGGAAGTAGAAGAGATAAAAGAAAAACAGCGTAAGCGGAATAGGGTTGTCATTGCCAGTTACAGGGCATTCCGGGCAATGGAGGTGGATATTAAATTCGGCATGTTCTATTCTACATTGGTCATGTTTTTTATTATGCTTACTGCCGGGGCGGTGCTTGGTGCAGGTGGTGTTCATAAGATCGATACGGTGAAAGACGCTGCCGAAGCCTTGCGCCCACTTGCGGGCGACGGTGCATATTATCTATTTGCTATTGGAGTAATAGGTACTGGCTTCCTGGCAATACCGGTACTCGCCGGTGCGCTCTCTTATATATTCTCAGAGGCGCTTGGACTTGAGATGGGGCTTGATAAAAAGTTTCACGAGGCAAAAGGATTCTATATCATTATAGCTATTTCGCTCATAGCCGGGTTGTCTATGAATTATCTCGGTATCAGCCCGGTTAAGGCATTATTGTATGCTGCCGTATTGTATGGTCTTACCGCGCCGGTTATTATTACCATTATCCTTCACATATGCAATAGTAAACGCATAATGGGGGATCATGTGAATGGTAAACGCTCCAATATTCTTGGTGGCGCCACTCTTTTACTGATGACAGCAGCAGCGGTGGCGTTGCTTTATTTTCAGTTTGCCGGTTAATTGGCTGATCATTCTGCTATTATGGGTAAATAATTCTATTTTTACCCAAAGGCTGCATTGAAAAACGAACGAATTATAGGGTTGGATGTTGTGAGGACGATCTCCATTTTGGCGGTCGTGTTCGGCCATTCGTTTTCCTTTTTCGAGCAGGCCGATAATGTGCCGTTAATAGGTAAGGTAACACCACTTTTTTCTGAGAATATGCTGAATCTTGGCATTTTTGGAGTGGAATTGTTTTTTGTGTTGAGTGGTTTTCTCATTGGTGGCATTCTTATCCGCACTTTTACAAATGTTGAGGATTTCACTTTTAACGAGGTCCGGAATTTCTGGATCAGGAGGTGGTTCCGCACATTACCTAACTATTGGCTGATATTAACAGTCAGTTTTATTGTCTATCATGTAATCCTTAAATGGGATCCCTTCCAATTCAACTACCTTAAAGGTTATTTGTTCCTCCAGAATCTGCGCTATCCCAACATACTCTATGCGTTTCCGGAAGGGTGGAGTCTATCGGTGGAGGAGTGGTTTTACCTCACATTGCCGGTCATCATGTTCACAGCAGCTAAAATAGTACGTCCCGTAAACAAAAGCCGTTTTTTGATAGGTGTTTTCGTCAGTTACTTACTGGTGTTTTTGTTTATTCGCTTTTTCAATGCATTCGCCCCCTTGAATGGCAGAGACCCGGATGAGGGCATCCGTAAGGTAGTTCTATTTAGGCTGGACGCCGTAATGTATGGGGTGCTCTTTGCATATTTTAATCACTATAAATCACAAATATTAGACCGTATAAAAACTCGCCTGCTCATAACATGTATTGTACTCTTCAATATTATTTTTTACTTGTGTATTCATTACAGGTTGGTGTTCATGGTGCAGGAGGATACAACGGTTCGTTTTTTGAGGAACGCTTTCCTGTACCTGATCACTCCGTTTGCACTCTCATTGTGTCTGCCTTACGCCATCAGTGTAAAGACGATTAGCAGCCGCGTTTTGTCAAATTCAATACTGCATATCAGTAAAATATCTTATTCTATGTACATGGTACATTTCTCTCTAATCTATAGGCCATTATTTATGACTCTGAAGGAATCATCTTTTGGTAAACTATTTGTTTATTACATACTTTACTGGGCTATAGTTGTTGTGCTTTCCTCGCTAATGTACAAGTATTTCGAACAGCCTATGATGAACCTTAGGGAGCGTTTGGGGAAGAAAAACGTTGCTACAGGTATCTAATGCCTTTTGATGTGGGTGTTTTTTTGTAACTTGTATGGTTAAATCCATTAAATCTGCATGTGCAACAATATTTGCGCATGTCCGTTATATAGTTTGTTATGACCAAAGCTGTACACCTTTTTTATTATCTGATCATTTTTTTTTGTTCTTTCATTGCAGCTCCTGCTGTAGGACAACATAGTCATACCGTATATGTGAAGAGTGGTGCTATAACTGTGCCCGCGAACGCTATTGAGTGGATAGATCGCATAGCTAACGAAAAGGAGCCAATTCAGGCATTGGTTCACTTTTCTGCTTTGCCTACCGAGGAACAAAAAAGATCAATGCAGCAAAATGGTATTACACTGTTGGAGTATATGCCGGATAACACATATTCTGCTATAATACAGCCTCCTTTGAATAAGGAGATCATATTATCCTTCCCTGTTTATGGTTTTGTGAATACGAAACCCGAATGGAAGGCGAGTGAATATATCTGGAGTGAGGTTGCTGAGGGCAACAATGAGGTAGAAGTATTGGTGACATTCCTTGCCGATCTTGGTAAAGATGCAATTCAACAGTTTGTTACTACAATGGGTGGCAAGATAAAGCGTGGCAAGTTGGAAAGTTACAATGCGTATAATGTGTCTATTACCGCTGCCCGTATACGCTCAATGGCTCAATGGTATGGTGTGCGTTTCATAAGCCCGGTAACAGAAATTGCGCCACTTGACCTTGAGTCCCGTCCGGTTGTGAAAGGCAATATCGCTGTTGCTTCACAGTCGGTTGGTGGTTACGGGCTTACCGGAGATAGTGTGACTGTTGGTGTAGGCGATGACTGCTCGGGGATTTATCATGCCGATCTTAAAGATCGCATTAGGAATTATAATCCCGCTAAGATGGGCAAACACGGTGCCCATGTGAACGGTATTGTTGGCGGTGCAGGTAATGTAGATCCGTTTGGTGTGGGTATGGCTACCAAAGTATCGCTCATAGATTTCCTGTACGACATGGTGCTGCCGTCCACTGGCACCATGTATATGAACTACAACATGACCCTCACTAATAATTCATACACAGTTGTAGCCCATAATTGCACCTATCATGGCACTTATGACGGCTATTCAAATTTTCTCGATTCGCTGGCTTTGGCATTCCCTTATGTGCTTCATGTGTTTGCTTCCGGTAACGACGGGCTGGCACATTGTCCCCCATATCCCGCCGGGTTCGCTACAATAGGCGGCGGATTTCAGCCATCAAAAAATATTGTAGTAGTTGGCAGTGTGCTCGATGGGATGCTTCAATCACCAGATGAATCCCGTGGACCGATGAAAGACGGTCGTATAAAGCCTGATATTACTGCTGTGGGGGTTATTGCCTGGTCCTCAATAATGGAAGACTCTTATGAGTGGGCGGCAGGGACTAGTATGGCATCGCCACAGGTAGTTGGTGGACTCGCTTTGCTCACTCAACGATACAAGAACCTACACGGCGGAGGACAACCATATGGCGACATCATGAAGACCATTCTGCTAAATGGTGCTATGGATTATGGTAATCCCGGTCCTGATTACAGTTACGGCTTTGGCATCATGGATATGTACCGGTCATTACAGATACTTGATAATAACAACTACTATACAAATAGTTTGGGTCAGGGAGATTCACAGGTAACTACGATTACAGTACCTGCCAACACAGCCCAGGTGAAGGTGATGCTTTGTTGGAATGACATTCCGGGCAATCCAGCCTCCTCCAAATTATTGGTGAATGATCTTGATATCCTTGTGGCAGAACCTTCTGGTAAGATTCATCGCCCGTTGGTGCTTGATCCAACACCGGCGAACGTGAATAATGTAGCTACCGAACAGGCCGATCACCTTAATAATGTTGAGCAGGTTACTATTACTAACCCTAGCCCCGGTACTTATATAATTAATGTGAAGGGATATAGCGTTCCCGGGGGGGGGCAACGCTATGTGGTAGCCTACGATCTTATCCCGAATGGATTACATCTTACTTATCCCATAGGCGGCGAGGAATTAGCGAACTATGCCTCCGCTTATGATAGTATCCGTGTTTTCTGGGATGCTGTTAACGATGGCAACACATTCAAAGTTGAATTCTCCCAAAACGATGGTGGTAGTTGGGTGACAATTTCCGACAATGTGCCCGCGCATATACGTTATTGTGGTTTCCTTGCGGGTGGAATCAATTCTGGCAAATGCCGTGTGCGTTTATCACGGAATGGTACTGCTGAAACGCAGACTTCGGGCAGATTTACAATCAATGAACAACCTGTAGTGGTGTTAGACAGTGCACAATGTCCGGGCTATATAAACATTCACTGGTCACCAATTCCTAATGCGACAGCCTATTATTTATATAAGAAGTTAGGTAAGTATATGCAAATCATAGATTCGACAACTGATACAGCGTATTCTTATAGCAATATGTCGCTCAGTGAAAAGTCATATGTAGCGGTGCAGCCTGTAGTTGATGGTGTTCCAGGCTTCAGGAGTAAAGCTGCTATTACTATCGCTAGCTCGGGTAATTGTACCAAACCGGTATCAAACGGAGACCTCATGGTTGAAGCATTGATGACTGCTAATGCCGGCAGACAGTTAACCAACTCAGCATTTACAACAGGTTCGGGTGTTAAGGTGCGGGTTCGCGATATGTATGCAACTTCGTGCAGTAATTATGTTTTTTCTTATAAAGTGAATGCAAGTGCATGGCAAACAATTGTTAGTCCGGTACTTATTCCAGCTAATGGTGTTGCTAATGTGGATATAACAGGGGTGCCCTTGACTATTGTGGGGACGTACGACATAATCGTTGCTATCCAAAATCTGGACATAGCAGACCCTCAAAAACAAAATGATACGCTTTCGTTCAGGATAAGAAGTCTGCCTAATGATACCGTGAATCTCTCTGCAGCTTTTACCGATGGTTTTGAAAATATGCCTCTCTTTGAAGTGGCAGGCGACTCGATGGGGGTATCTCCAAATGGTCATTGGGACTTTTTCAGCGACGATGAATTTGGCAGGATGCGCTCATTTATAGATTTTGAATTGACACTTTCAGGAACTCGCTCAGTTAGTCTTGATGAGGTGCAGGAAGTACCAACAGGCAGTAATAATACCTTTGTAGGTACTTTTAACCTAGATAATTATGATACCGCCACAGCAGAGATTAGAGTGGATTTTGACTACATACTGCATGGCACGCCCAAAACACCGGATGGTAATTTAGTGTCTATGCGCGCATACGACACCTTGCCGTGGTTCCCGGTTCACTATTACGATCTTGCAGTGTATCCCGGAACATTGAATACTGTAAAGTCCCTGTCGTTGACGGATGCGGTTAGGTTGAGTGGCCGAAACTTCTCAACTGCCTGCCAGGTTGCTTTCGGTCAAAATGATACATCATTAATTGCATCGCAGGCCTACGGCAATGGTATTACAATTGATAACTTTAGAATGTACACCGTAAAGAATGATGTTGCATTGGCAGGTATTTTATCGCCAGTGCAGGCAAACTGTGGTTTAACAACCGATCAGCCGCTCACAGTTAAAGTGCATAACGGAGTTAATAATACGTTATACAACGTACAGTTGTTCTATAATGTGGATGGCGGGCCGACATTCACAGGTACGATAGACTCTATACGAGGTAAGGCCGATGTTGTTTATACATTTAGCCAATTGCTGAGCATGGCAGGCGGATCAACCCACAACCTCAATGTACGAGTAAGTGTTGCGGGAGATACATATATAGGCAATGACAGCATTAATAATTACTTTTTCCGCAACAGTCCAATTGTATCGTCATTTCCATACCTACAGGATTTTGAACAGAATGACGGAGGCTTTTATAGCGTAGGGTTTAAGAACTCTTGGCAGTACGGCACGCCTGCATCTATCAAGACTAAAAAGGCTGCGAGTGGCACCAAGGCGTGGAAGACAAATCTTAAGGGCAGCTACCAAAACCTGGAACTTTCATATCTGTATTCACCATGTTTCGATATATCGCCGCTCACCAACCCGATGCTCAGCTTTAGTGCTACTATGGATATTGAAAACTGTGGTAACATACTCTGTGATGCAGCTTATGTGGAATGCTCATTCGATGGCAATACCTGGACGAAACTCGGCTCAGTAGGGCAAGGTACCAATTGGTATGACTCTTCCTTTAATCTCTGGAATACCGAAGATTTTACACGCTGGCACGTAACATCTGTGCCATTGCCCAACCCCGGACCAGGCTCGTCTATCAGGTTCCGGTTTGTCTTATCTACAGACCCCGGGGTGATCAATGAAGGCTTGGCTATAGATGATATTCATATCTTCGATAGAGCAAATACAATATTGCCTGCGGTTGCAACCACCACTGTCGCAAATGGCTTATCCGGCAACAGTTGGAATGATTTTACGCTTGCTAACCAATTGCTTGTGTCTGTGCAACCTGGTGGGCAAAGTGTAAGTAATGTGTCGGCTACATTATATCATCATGATACGTTGCATAATCCTAACTCTACGCAGTATACAATGCCCCGAAGCTACACCATCAAAGCGCAGCCAGAAGCAGATAGTATGGGTGTGCGGTTATACCTTACGGAACAGGAACTGGTGGAAGTTATTGATGATACTTTGTGTAGCTCATGCACCAATCCCGAGGATGCATATTCACTGGGTGTTACGCAATATATAAACAAGAACAACCCTGATGTGGAGAACGGCACGCTAAAAGATGACACCGGCGGATCATTTACTTATTATCCGTACAAGAAAGTGAAATGGGTGCCATATGACAATGGTTATTATACTGAGGTAAAAGCAAAGCCATTCTCTGAGTATTGGTTCAACGACGGAGGACCAACCGGTGATTTCCCTGCAGGTGTTGACTACTTAAGTTTTTTTGCTTATCGCAAAGGTACCTATGTGGTTAATACCTGGTATTCGAAGATAGATTCATTCGTCAACATCTATACGCCGGAATGGTCGCCGGATAGCATACATTTTGCTACCATAATGGACACGCCCGCTCTTCACCGAAAGGAGGCCGGATACTCTATAGATGACTATGTGAACTTTACAAAGTTCCCTGCCCTCTGGTTCAGGCTCAGGTGGACAATGACCGGGAAGGAGGGTTACTACTATTCGCCGATCAGGCGGGTAGGCAGGGAAGACTCTGCAAGTGCCCTGATCAGCTTCGATGCAAAGATGATCAATCATAGTGATGTGCTGCTTACGTGGAATTCGGACATAGACGTGGCAGTGAAACACTATGTTTTGGAAAAGGCAAAGAACGGGGGGGATTATGCGCGTCTTGACAATATTCCTTCCCTGCACGGGATAGACCAGGATTACCGGTATGTAGACAAGTCTTCGTTGGGATTGCCCGCGGGCACGATGCTGCATTATAAACTCACAGCTGTATTGGAGGACGGTACAAGTGTTGAGCTGCCTATACGGACCGTTGAATGGGTGGATCAGAATGCGGTGACCAATGTATATCCTAATCCTACCAGGGGATTGTTTACTATTGAATGGCAGGCAGATGCAGGCAGTGTGATGAAAGTGTCTATGGCCGATGTGACAGGTAAGCGCGTATTTGAAACCTCGGCGACGGCCACGCAATGGAATAACACAACTACTATTCAAGCTGGCGGCTTACCAAGGGGTATGTACTTTATAACGGTGCAGATCGAAGGTCATAAGTATGTTATGAAATTGGTTTACGAATGATCAAATAATTAGCCCCGGTTTTTATCGGGGCTAATTATTTTGTGCTAACTGTTTATCTGCCTCTCCTGGCATGATCTTCTTGCTGGCGAGGGGCTTGTTGTTGTTGCGGTTGTTGCTGCCTTGGTTCGTATCGTTGCGGTTGTTGCCTTTGTTCATTCACCCTTTGCTCTTGCTGCCGGCGGTCGCGCTCCATCTGCTGTTGCCTTTGCATGTCATTGTTTCTTTGTTGCTGCTGGCGATCACGCTCCATCTGCTGTTGCCTTTGCATGTCATTGTTTCTTTGTTGCTGCTGGCGATCACGCTCCATCTGCTGTTGCCTTTGCATGTCATTGTTTCTTTGTTGCTGCTGGCGATCACGCTCCATCTGCTGTTGCCTTTGCATGTCATTGTTTCTTTGTTGCTGCTGGCGATCACGCTCCATCTGCTGTTGCCTTTGCATGTCATTGTTTCTTTGTTGCTGCTGGCGGTCGCGCTCCGTCTGCTGTTGCCTTTGCATGTCACGCTGTTGATCTTGCCTTCCGCGGTCTATTTCCTGTTGCCTTTGATAGTCGAGCTGTTGGTTCTGCCTTCCACGGTCCATCTGCTGCCTCATGGCCGGATTCTGCCTGATATCCTGCCTGAACTGAGGCTGCCTTCCGCGGTCCATATTGTTGGCTGCCTGTGGCCTGCCTATTTGCCTTGGTGCCTGTATCACCTCCTGAGGACGAGCATTTTCCCTGGTACCCCTGTCAACCCTCGGGCGATATACATTTAACCTGTTGCCGGCTATCACGGGTGCACCGGGCCTGCTGTTGTGTGATAAGCTATATACCTGCACCGGTTGGTGAGTGATGCGTTCTACCTGCTCGCGGCGTGGGCCATAGTTATACCTGACACGGGTACTATTGTCCACATAATAATTATTGATCACTGTGGTTTGGCGGATATATGTCCTGTTGTAAGACGGACCCCTCCAATAGTTGAAGCAATCCCTTCGGTACATATAGGTAGGCTGTACAAATACCCACCAGCTTTCGGGGCAGTTATACCCCATGCTGATGCTTACACTTGGCCCCAGTGGCGCCCAGCCGCAGAAGCCATTGCCATAGCGCCAGCTTACCCAGGCAGGTGCCCATTCATAACCGGGTATCCATACCCAGCCATAGTAGGGGTCGTAGGTCCAGCGGCCATAGTGGTAACAAGCCCAACCCCATGGGTCGTCTGATACCCACGTGTTACCGAAGTCGGTCATGGCCCAGTAGCCGCGGCTGCCATATGGGCGGAAATCGCCTTCTTCGTTGGGCACCCATACATAGCCATAGTCGGGGTCGTATACCCATTCGCCATATGGCGAAAGGTTGTCATAGAACATCTGGAACGATACGGTCACATCCTGAGCGTGGGATCGCTGTCCCAGATTTATCACCAGCAAGAAGCTGAACAATGATACGCCCAACATTAATTTTTTCATTTTGAGTAGTTTTAATTTTCCCGGTTTAAACCGGTACTTATTGTTTTGTGGTTAATAACAATATCACCTATTCAATATCCGCTCCAAGTTTATCTAAAGGTATGTTAACTCTTTTTTCGTGGGTCTGTTTTGCATCAGTTAGAGGTTTTTTTTAAGCTCCGGGAGGGTATAATTTTGCAAAAAGTCTTCGATTTGGGGGTGATAATTTTTTTGACGGTGCCCGAAAAGCGCTACGGGCAATCATCTTGTTTTTTATTTTAAGGTATAAAGGGGTATAAAAGGGTATAATTATACCCCCAAAAGGTATAATTATACCCTGTTTAGGTATATTTTGGGTATAATAGGTGTATGAACATCAATACAATAAAATCAGGGGAAGTTTTATGGGATGAGATAAAGTGTTTACCGGTGGAGCAAACATAAGTTGTTATGCCCGCGCAAATGCTGCAGGAGATACATACGTTGCCAGCTTGTCAAAGAACTTTTTGTTTTGTGCCGAAGAAACCAATCGAGGGGGCAAGCTTTTTCGGCGCGAGTCAACCACCCCGATTGGCGAAAACATTCGTTTTCGCCAATCGCCCCTCCTAAAAACAGGAGGGGAGTTATATCAGCGTAAAGTTCCGAAGGAGTTTTATTGTGAGGAAATTTATTTTCCATGATGGTACTGTTACTGTACTATGATAGTACTGTTACTGTACCATGATGGAAAAAAGTTTGGAACCAATTACCCACTGTGGGCGCGGGTTTGATGTGATCTTAGATGAATTTTTGAGGGGTGTTTTTTTTGGGGGTGTTTTTTTGGCCTTTTTTCGGACTGTGAACAGGAGTAGTTTTTAAAGTGCCGTTTGCAGAACGGAGTTTATTTGCAGTTCCGAATGCATATTCGGAACAACGTGGTGAGTGCCACGATAACATACGATGCGTTGGGGAATTGCACCATGACCATCACTCCGTAGTGATATTCCCGAAGTGTAAATCAGGGTGTAGCATCAGTTACGCCCTGATCTGTTTTATGAGGCTGCGTTACTCTTGGATAACCCGGTTTCGCAGGATGGGATATGCACATCTTTAATTGGGTCTTCAGTATTTGGACTGTAGTTTTTCAAATGCCGTTCGGAGAACGGAGTTTATTTGTAGTTCCGAATGCATATTCGGAACTACAGGGGCTAAAACTTAACGTCTGATAATCCCATGCCTCTTAATGTCACTTCTAATTTTGATAAGGGCGAGAACCCATAAGGTATATTTCTGTCTTTAATCATTTCGATCTGCTTAATATCTGCATTGTTATACATTTCGTTTCGTGTGTACATAAAAGCTACCCCAGGAGCTGACATTGAGAATTCATATAATTGCCATGATAGTACTTCAGTCATTTGAAATAAATTAGAAACTTTATTGCAGTAACCCATTTCCTTATTTTCTATAACAGGAATAACAATGTTAAAAAAATCTCCTTTTGATTTTGTTTCATTCAAATCAATATGTGTAGAGGAAAATTTAATGCCGTGAGGTTGATTGTTGTTTCGCGAAATCATTTTATTATTTCGTACCCATTGAAGAAGTAATTGAGGAATGATGTATTCTGGTTTAAAAGAACTTGAGTGATTTTTTACCTTTATGGAACATGCAACTATGAAAGGCCACATTAGAAAGTCTGTCTTTATTTGTTCTATTTCGTCAACTTCATATTTGCCAACATATCTTGTCGTAGTTAGATCAATTAATTTTAATGGTCTTTTATTTACGAATCTTGCAGCATGAATTAAGTCTAGATTAGGGCGCCTAAGTTCTTCCCAAGCAACATAAACTGTATTCGAAAGATATAACGATGGGAACCCTGGAATACTATACCTCTGGGTCGCAATATTTTCTCTTAAATGAAATGGGATATGAAACAAATCTTTTTTAGATAAAGGATAGTTTGTGTTAACTGTTCTTATTCTGTAAAAGTTTCTATTATCTAAAAGATTGTGATTATCCCAATAATTTTCAATACTGCTTTCATTTATTGTATCTCTAAGTCTTCGGTATGCATCAAATGGGCTACCTCTATAATAAGCATTAATTGTGTAGACTAATCCCTTAATGATTGTATCTAATTTCTTTAGTAATTCATCTTTAATGATTTCTTTTGGAAAATCTACTGTTTTTGCTTCGACCCCAAAGGCATTTAGCACTGAAATAAAATATTCCCTGAATTGAGTGCCAGGTGGTTGCTTCTTCGGCAATTTCGTTAGTTGGCTTGATAGTAAATCGTGTATAGTCATAGTTGCTGTCATTATAAATATCCAAAAGCAGCGCAGTGAACGATATATCTTTCACAATCAACTTCCATCACATTTAATAGGATGGATTCTGTATAATTAAAAACATCCCCTGTTTTATGGTGGAGTAGACCATCGGAATAACAAAATTCATCGTTCAGTTTCCCGGCGTGAATTTGATAGCTCCATTTTTTGTAAATATCAACGCTGAATTCAAAATCATTTTCAATTTGGTCACAAGCAAAACATATTTCTTGTACTGTTCCATCTTTTCCTAAGGAACTAGCTGGGTTAGTATTTATTATTGTTACTACATCATTTTTTAATTCACGAATATCGTTAGGCATATTTAAGTAAAAAGGTGTTGTCATGCATCCGCCATTAAATAGGAAGATTGCTATTAGTGAGTTCAATGGGAGTATTTTGGTTCTGTATTTTAAATGTATCATTAGATTGCCTGTGCGTGTTTCCGCTATAGGAATTGAATTACCTTTGGCATATTCAATCCTCTTGTCATGTGATGTTAATTTACTCCATTCATCCTTCTTGAAAATTATTGTTCGAGTAGCGGCAAGTTGCATAGATATATAAAGATACAATTAAGCGAATATACCATCATTTTTCCAAAATAATTGTCAAGTTCCAATAAAATTGACAAAATGTCTCTATCTTTATGTAGTGAAACACCGGGACGACTATTTCAGTAACTCAACAGGCACCAATACGGAGCCGTGGGTGATGTATATAGACATGAACTGCTACTTTGCCAGTTGCGAGCAGCAGCGCCACCCCGAGCTACGTGGCAAGCCGCTGGGCGTGGTGACCTATGATAGTCCGAATGCGGCGGTGATAGCGGCATCGAAGGAGGCCAAGAAATTTGGCATAAAGAGCGGCATGCGGCTGATGGACTGCCGGCAGCTTTGCCCGCAGATGCTGACCATGCCCACGCACCCTGCCTGGTACCGGCAGATACATGTGGACATTATGGCCATCCTGCACCAATACTGCGATGATGTGATACCCAAGAGTATAGACGAGGCGGTGTGCAATTTCCATTCGTACAAATTTGTGTATAAAGACCTGTCGGAAATAGCCCGTAAAATAAAAGCGGACATAACGACAAAATATGACTGGCTGACCTGCAGCATAGGCATTGCACCCACCACTTTCCTTGCCAAGCTGGCTACCGGCAGGCAAAAAGTTGATGGGCTGGTGGTGATAACCGAAGAGAACCTGGATGAGCACCTAGCCAAAATGAAGCTTACTGACCTGACCGGCATAGCCACAGCGAATGAACGCCGCCTGCGCATGATAGGCATACAAACGCCACTGGAGATGCGACATACATCGCCCGCGCTGCTGCGCAAGGCTTTTGGCGGCGTGGTGGGCGACTACTGGCACCGCCGCCTGAATTTTGGCGAGGTGGATATGTATAGCAAGGTGGAGAACCGCACCATGAGCGCCACCCGCACCATGAGCAGCCAGCAGAGCCGTGACAGGCAGCAGCTGGAGAGTATGCTGATATCGCTGTGCACTAGGCTGGAGCAGCGCATGGTGAAGGCCGGGCTGTTTTGCAAAGAGGTGTATTTCTCGGTACGATACCGGGATGGCACACAATGGGAAACAACGGTGAAACTTGCAGACCCACTGCAGGATGCGATGGAGATGCGCGCCTACATAAAAGACCGTATAGCCGACTTTGAGCGCAGCAGGGGCGTGGAGACCATATTTACGGAGAAGGTGACCAACCTTACTGTTGCCATACAGGGTTTTGTAAAAGATAATGTGATGCAGTACAGCCTGTTCGATAACCGGATAAAGCGGGATGCGGTGCGCAAGGTGATGTACAAAATAAAAGAAGATTATGACCAGAAAAACCTCGTGCGCAAGGGTAGCGAACTGCTGAACCCGTTTGTGATGAAGGACGCGATAGGCTTTGGCTCTGTGCGGGATATGATGCTGAACAAAGAGGGTAATGTGAAGAACAAACACCTGCTGGAAGAGGACCTGCAGCAGGACGAAAAACGGGTAATTAAAATAAAGAAAAAAGCCCTGCCACCGCCGCCAAAGGAGGAGGACTGGTTTTGTGATATAAGCGGTGAGGAAACGGAAGTGTATACAGTGAAGCTGAAGAAAATGAAGCACCGGAGTTAAGTTGAACCGCCGCGAGAAACACACCCCTGACCCCTCTCAAGAGGGGAAGTGTGGTAATTATATCCTGCTGTCGCAGGATAAGGTTGAAAGGATATAAAAAAATGACAGTTCAAATACATTCCCGGATATCAGATGATGCTTCCCCTCTGGAGCGAGGGGTGGGAGTGTGTCAATATGAGATAAATGAAACGCAAGATCATACCATATAATCCAAAACTTAAAGAGTTTGCAAAGCAACTCAGGAGTAGCGGCACAAAAAGCGAGCTATACTTATGGAAGCACTTGAGGGGAAAGCAAATGATGGGTTATGATTTTCATCGTCAAAAACCGGTTGACAATTACATACTCGATTTTTTTTGTCATGAACTGATGTTAGGTATTGAACTTGATGGATTGTCTCACCAGTTTGAAGATGTAGTTAAGCGAGATGGCGAAAAGGAAAGAAGGTTGAAGGACTTAGGGATAATTGTATTGAGATTCGCCGACAAAGATGTGCATAATGATATAAAGAATGTAGTTGTCGCGATAGAAGGGTTCATTTTAGATTTTCAACACCGCGAGAAACACACCCCTGACCCCTCTCAAGAGGGGAAGTGTGATAATTACATCCTGCTGTCGCAGGATAAAGTTGAAAGATTCTAAAAAAAATAACAATTCAAAACAACATGATAAACCAGGTAGCAAACGACAGATTTGAAAAAGGGCGCGGGGCGCAGTATAACCCTAAGAACAAATTTCTGAAAGGGGAGTATGTGCAGGAGCATGCAGAGGCCATAGACGACTGGGAGCAGGAGAAGCGCGAAACAGAGTATATAGTGGATGATAGTCGCACGCTGGTGAACACGGTAACCAGCCCTGATGTGGGCATGATGTATTCTGCAAACCCGTACCAGGGTTGTGAGCACGGCTGCATTTACTGCTATGCACGCAACAGCCATGAATACTGGGGGTACAGCGCAGGCGTGGATTTTGAAAGCCGCATTGTGGTGAAGAAAAATGCACCGGCGCTGCTGCGTAAATTCTTTGACAACAAGAACTGGCAGCCGGCGACGATATCGTTAAGCGGCAATACGGATTGCTACCAGCCTATTGAGCGGAGGATGAAGATAACCAGGGCGCTGCTGGAGATATGCCTGGAATACCGCAACCCTGTGGGTGTGCTAACGAAGAATGCACTGGTGCTGCGCGACCTGGATATTATACAGGAGTTGGCAAAGATGAACCTGATACGGGTGTTCTCGTCTATCACATCGCTGGATGAGGACCTGAGAAAAGTAATGGAGCCGAGAACGGCATCGTACCGCTCGCGTTTAAAGGTAGTGGAAACATTAAGTAAAGCAGGGGTGCCCACCGGCATCATGAACGCGCCGCTGATACCCGGCCTTAACGATATGCATATGCACGATGTGCTGAAGGCTGCAAGCGAAGCCGGAGCAAAGTGGGCAGGCTATACGGTAGTGCGCCTGAACGGTGCTATAGGCGGTATTTTCAAGGATTGGTTATATAAAAGTTTCCCCGACAGGGCAGATAAAGTCTGGCACCAGATAAGTGAGTGCCACGAGGGGCATGTGAATGACAGCCGCTGGGGGAACCGAATAGTTGGAGACGGCAAATTTGCAGAAGTGATCAAGACCCAATTTGATATATACTGCCGAAAATTCCACCTTAACGAAGTGGACCTGGAGCTAAACACCAAAGACTTCAGGCGTGTGAAGCACGGGCAGCTGCGGCTATTTTAGACCGCCTTATTTTGTTATGCTGAATTTAGGGAAATACTGCTTTGTTATCTGCTCGTACTTCATCGCTGAGTCGGGCTTGCCCCAGCGCTGGTAGGCGATAGCAATATTTCCGTAAGGTGTTTTGTTTGCAGGCACGTGCTCCAGTGCAAGGTGCATATAGGCAATACCAGAATCGAACTGCTCCATGCGCAGGTAGCTAAGACCAATGTTGGAATACTGGAGGACGTAGTCGGGCTTTAATGACAGTACTTTTTTAAAGACAACGATAGCGCGGTTGTAGTCCCTAGTTTCGTAAAAGAGTGCGCCGAGGCTTGTTAATGCAACAATGTTATCGGGATTTTGACGCAAAGCCTTTATGGCATATACCTTGGCAGAATCGGGCATTTTGGCTTTGGTGTAGGCATAGCTTAGTTGTGCGGCGGCATTAGGGTGGTCGGGGAGTGTTGATACAGCCCGGCTCAAGTAGGTGACCGCATCTGTTATTACCTGTTGTCTTTGGCGTGGGTCTTTTTCGCGGTCGTAGACATTTGTGATAAGTGTGTTGCCGGCATTATAAGATAGCCATCCGTTCTCAGGAGCTTTAGGCGCGTCTGAAAGGTAGAGGGTGGTGTTGCTTTTCCAATCGGTGTTGCGCGCGTAGGTTAGGTAGCCCAATGCCAGGACCAGGGGTATCAGCAATCCGAGTGCGGCAGGTTTCATCAGCGCAGGGAGGCCTCCGGGGCCTTCGGATCTAATCAACCATTTATTGATAGCCACTGCAACCACTATACAAAAGCCCACCGATGGGAAAAACAGGAAGCGCTCGGCAAACTGGGAATAGACCAGGAAGGGTATATTGGAGAACAGAGCAATTGTCAGCAGGAAAAACAAGATGCCAAAGGCCCAGATGTCTTTGGGGTTCTTGCGCAGCCTGTAAACGCCGGTAATGGTTAGGGCAACATATACAAGAAGCGAAAGCACTGCGTATTTATCCTGAAAGTCGGTGAGAGGTATGGTGTTGTAGCTGTAGTCGCAGATGAGCGGGTGCGGGATGAAGAGTAGCTTAAGGTATAGCCCGAGGCCCAATAGTGCTGTTGCCAGCCGGGTAGGGAAATCGGGTGCGGAGACCAGCGGGTTAGACATGAATACAACACCTGCGGGACGCCCGCTTTGTAAGGCTGCATCTCTTGCGGCAAGGAAAATTACAAACGGAACGATAGCTGCAATTGCTATGTGTATGCCGGATTTCTTTTCTGCGCCGGTGAAGAAGAAAAAGATGAGTGGGATGAGCGCAATGAATGTTGCGGATGTTTCTTTTGAGAGTAGTGAGAGGAAAAAAAGCGATGAGCCTGCTATGAGCGAACCTACTTTTCTTTTTTCGGTGTAGCTTAAGAAAGCGTTCAACGAGGAGATTGCAAACAGAAAGCAAAGCAGTTCGTCGCGGCTTTTGATGTTTGCTACGACCTCTGTGTGGATGGGGTGAACAGCGAAGAGCAGGGAAGCGACAAACGCGACGACATCATTCCGGAGCAGCCGACTCAAGAACAGGAACAGTACCATGACACATGCAGCAAAGAAAAGTATGTTGAACAAGTGGCCGGCAGCAGGGCTGTTGCCCCAGATTTGATGTTCTATGGCGAAGGCGATCATGGGTATTGGGCGGTAGGTGTCGTTCTCCACCGGGCCATAGCCCTTGAGGCGCGAGGTAGTCAATAGCTCAGGTATTGCACTTATGCCTTTGGCTATGAGCTTATTATTGACGATGACCTGGCCATCGTCCATTACATAGTCATTTGAGAGGGTATTAGCGTATAAAATGACCGAGAGGATGGCCAGGATAATGGGATATTTGTATTTTTCTGAGAGCATTGTGGTCTTTAAAAGTCGTTTGTAGCTATAAAAATAATGATGTTTTTTAAATAGATATTTTAACCCTGTTTTTAGTTGTTTACTTTTGAAGCCTTATGCAGTTCAACCCAAAGATGGCCTTTGAGCCGGTACATGCACAGAATGCCTACCAGAATGAGGCATTGAGGAAGCAGCTTGAATATTTGCAACATCATTCGCCGTACTATAAGAAGCTGTTTGCGCAGCATCATATCAATATCCATAACATTAAGTCCCTGGAGGATATGAGGTTCATTCCTACTACCTCTAAAAGCGATATGCAGGAGCATAACTGGGAATTTCTTTGCGTGCCTGACAATCAGGTAAAGGAATACACCGCGACATCGGGTACGATGGGTAAGCCGGTGACCATAGCACTTACTGAGAACGACCTGCAGCGACTGGCGTATAATGAGCAGCAATCTTTTTTGTGTGCCGATGGCAAGCCGAGCGATATTTACCAACTAATGCTGACCCTAGACAGGCAGTTCATGGCGGGTATGGCATATTATATGGGTATCAGGCAACTGGGTGCGGCGCTTGTGCGCAGTGGCCCCGGCCTGCCGGCCATGCAGTGGGATATCATTAACCGATTGCAGGCGAATAGCATAGTGGCCGTGCCGTCGTTCATACTGAAGCTGATAGAGTGGGCGCATGAACATAATATAGACCTAAAGCATGCTCCGGTTCAAAAAGCTGTATGTATCGGCGAGAGCCTGAGGGGGGCGGATTTTGAGTTGAACGCCCTGGGACAACAGATATATAACGGGTGGCCGCTTAAATTGTATTCAACTTATGCATCAACCGAAATGCAGACGGCATTTACTGAATGTGGTGCAGGAATGGGGGGACACCAACAACCAGACCTTATTATATTGGAAGTGCTGAACGAGCATGGCGATGCTCTGCCTGCAGGCGAATATGGCGAAGTGACCATCACTACGCTAGGGGTGGAAGGGATGCCGTTGTTGCGCTACCGCACCGGTGATATATGTGCTTATTATGAATCGCATTGCAGTTGCGGACGGCACTCGCGCAGGCTGAGCCCGGTGCTGGGCCGCAGGCAACAAATGATAAAATATAAGGGGACGACAATTTACCCGCCAGCAATATTCGATATACTTAATGATATAGCTTTTATTAAAGAGTATGTTGTTGAGGTCTTCACTAACGACCTGCAGCTGGATGAATTAAGATTGCACCTGAACACTCCATTGCCGGTGGACGAATGTGAGCAGAAGTTGCGCCCTGTTCTGCAATCGCGGCTGAGGGTGATGCCGTTGCTGCAATTTCATTCTGCTGCCACTATCCAGCAAATGCAATTCCCCGCCAACAGCAGGAAGCAGGTTAAGTTCATTGATAACAGGGAGCAATAGAGTTGATAGTTGATAGGTCAAATAAGTTGCGGTTGTTGTTTTTAGCCTGTGGGGAACTGTTGAGTTCCCTTTTTTTTGTACTTTCACCGTTCAAGTTTTAAATGTAATGCACCAGTTATTAGAATTATTTCATAACCTTACCAACGCTGAATGGATCAATGCACATTACGGGTTATATCTTGTAATGTTTATAATATTTGCCGAAACGGGACTTTTTGTGGGTTTCTTTCTTCCGGGCGATTCTTTGTTGTTTGTTAGCGGCATGATCATATCGGAGTCGCATTCGCCTTTTGAGAGCCCGTTGCTGAATCTGATATATTGGATCGTTCTGTTAACCGTGGCAGGTGTGGTGGGTAACTTTGTAGGGTATTGGTTTGGTAATAAGTCGGGGCATATGCTGATGAAGCGAAAGGATTCCTTCCTCTTCAAGAAAAAACACCTGATACAGGCCCACGATTTTTATGAGCGCAAAGGTGGAGTAGCCATATTGCTTGCCCGCTTTTTGCCTATTGTGCGCACCTTCGCTCCTATTGTTGGCGGCATGGTGGACATGAATTATAAGAAATTCGTTACCTACAATATTATTGGATGCCTGGTCTGGGTGATCAGCATGACCACGATAGGGTATTTGCTGGGAGAGAACCAATGGGTGAAGGAGAACCTGGAAAAGATAGTAATAGCGGTTATTGTAATTACTACCGGCCCCGTATTGCTGAAGATGATCTTTGGCAAAAAGAAGCAGATGCCGGGAGAGACGGCAGACGGACAATAAATTCGTTGTTGTACATTTAAGACATGCAAAGCGCCCAAACTAAAACAATAGGTTTATTCAGTGTGCCGGTATTGGTAGCGGCGCTGGGCTACTTTGTTGATATATACGACCTGCTGCTGTTTGGCATGATACGCGACAGCAGCCTGCGCGACCTAGGCCTGGGCTGGGACGAAGCAGTGAGCGTGGGCCTTGATATAATGGGCATACAAATGTTTGGCCTGCTGATAGGTGGCATATTCTGGGGTATAATGGGAGATAAGAAGGGGCGGCTGAGTGTGTTGTTCGGCTCGATAGTATTATACTCACTTGCCAATGCTGCGAACGGGCTGGTGCATACAATTCCCCAGTATAAGTTGTGCCGCTTTATTGCGGGCGTTGGCCTGGCAGGAGAACTGGGTGCGGGTATTACCCTTGTAAGTGAACTCATCTCTAAAGAGAAAAGAGGCATAGCTACATCCTTTGTTGCCGGGGTGGGTTTGACAGGTGCCGTGGCGGCATACTTCATATCGAAAGCAGTGAATGACTGGCGTATCTGTTTTTATATAGGCGGCGGGCTGGGTATCTTACTGCTGCTGTTGCGTGTGAGTGTTTATGAGTCGGGGATGTATGCCAACCTGAAGAAAACTGCCCATGTGCAGAAGGGTAATTTCCTGATGTTCTTTAATAATGGCAAGCGATTTAAAAAATACCTTTTGTCTATATTGATTGGGTTGCCGACGTGGTATGTGATAGGGCTGCTGGTGCAGGTGTCGGACAAATTTGGCAAGGAACTGGGCGTGACGGGTGATATAAAGCCCGGAAAATCGGTGATGTTTGCATACGTGGCGATAGCGATAGCGGACATTTTGATAGGCCTTGTGAGCCAGGGATTGAAAAGCCGTAAAAAGGCATTGTACATCTTTTACATGATCACCATTGCGGGTATCATCCTTTACTTTACACAGGGTGGGGGTACGGCAGATGGTATGTATGCCATATGTGCTATACTGGGTTTTGGTACCGGTTTCTGGGCATTGTTTGTGACCATGGCTGCTGAGCATTTTGGCACCAACCTAAGGGCTACGGCTGCAACAACAGTGCCCAACATGGTGCGCGGAGCATTGCCGGGTATCACCTATTTATTCAAACATCTTATTCCCGGGTTCGGGTTTGTTGCAGCAGGGGCCATCACCGGCACCATAGTGATGCTGATAAGCTGCGTGGCGGTGTTTATGACCGAAGAAACTTTTGGGAAGGATCTGAATTTCTTTGAGGAGTAGGGAGTGTTTATTTGACTATAACTGCACAAAATGGCAAGAATAGTAACTTTCATTGGAGATATTTTTGTAGTAAAAATCAGCGATGAGGAAAGTAAATATTTTCAATACATCGCTAATGATATGTCTCAACTGAATAGTTCGGTAATAAGAGCGTTTAAAACTGGCTATTCAAATGATAAAATTCCCAGTTTGGAGGATATCGTAAGTGATACCGTTGATTTCTATGCTCATGTATCATTACGCAATGGTATTGAGGATGGACTTTGGGAAAAAATAGGTAAATCGTCTAAAATTGGAGCGTTGAATATATTATTTAGGGATAGTGAGGATTACGGTAACCCGGAAATAAAAATATCTAAGAATTGGTATGTCTGGAAGATTAATGAAGATTATATAGATATTGGTAAACTTGAGGGGGAATATATCAAAGCTGATATTGGAGTCATAGTTCTGCCTGAAGACGTTGTGGATAGAATGAAGACCGGACAGTATCATTTTTTTTATCCGTCATATTAGAAATGGTAGATGTTTTGTCTTATGCGAGTCTCTACAGTATAGCTTGTGCGTGGTGTGAAACGGCGGAAAGGCACATATACTATTGAATTTACTTTTTGTATAGCATATACGACGGATGCGGTGGTTCGTTCTTTTTGTATTCCTCATCGTGCGTGTACTCAAAGCTAAGCTTCTTTATAAGTTCTTTCGGAGCCAGGTATTCAGGGTGGTGCTGTGCGACCAAGCCCTTTATCTCCATCGAGTTAAATGCAAATTCAACGACCGCCCCGGTGGCTTCTGTTGCATATCCGTTTCTCCAATGGGCGCTCATGATATTGACGCTAAGCACATACACATCGTTTTGCATCCAGTGTGGCCGCAAGCCACAACAGCCAATAAATTCGGTCGTTTTTAAATCAAACACCGGCCAATACTGCACATTGTGTTGGCGCAGTATTTTTCGCTCGGTCATAAATTTGTTGTATACCTGCGCTGTAGAAAAAGGCCCGCCAATGTATTTAGTTACTTCGGGGTCGCTCCATAGCGCCATGGCCTGATCTATATCCTCCTTTGTCCATGTCCTAAATCCCAGCCGTTTGCTCTTCAAAAAATATTCTTCGCTCATTGCAATAATGAGAATAAATATAGCGGGCGATAAGGGAGTGAGTAATAGCCCAAAAGGGCTAATTTTTGCCATCACGGTGAGCTCAAAGACATTGCTGAAGTTTAGGAGAGCTACATCAAGCGGCATGTACTATTTGCAAATGCTCAACAATCCTTCGAAGCTCAGGATGACATTGATAATATAAAAAAGCCCCTCATCGGGGCTTTTAAAATTTATGTGCGAAAAATATTAATCACAGTACCAGATGTAATAGCAAGTGCCATTACCGTCGCAATACAGGTACCAGTAGCAGGTTTCCTGTGTGCCGCGACTTTTATCTATTGGCTTGGCATCGTCGGCTTTTGACATTGCTGTGGGGTTGTTCTTTTTGTATTTGCTTTTATAAAGGTTGAGCGAGTTTGCCTCGGAGAACGTGAGGCGCTGCCCAACTGAATATTTTTTGCCGTTAACAACTACTTCGCGACCACCAGCACCATTGGATATTGCGTTCAAAAAACTGATGTCGTTAGCATTAAGTACTCTTCCTTCTTCAAATGCTGCGATATATGCTTTGCCTTTAGGAGATTGAGCAGATGCGTTATTTGTGGTTATTGCGAATGCCAAGGCTAGCAAAACGATAAAAAAGTTGATCCTTTTCATGTGGCTATTTTTTTTAAAAGTAAAAATAAAATTCAGAAAATCATCATTTTATGACCAAAATCCTATGGTGTCATCTTATAAATGGTTTTGAGCGATATTTTCTGGATGGCCCAGTTATTGGGTGCCGAGACCGAAATATCCCTTGTGGCCACATTGCCCATGTTCAACAGGGCATCGATGCCCCCGGCTTTACCCCGTACATTCTCTTTTGACACCCCTGCCTGGTTGAATACGTTTGCATATGCCACAATTGGCTCATCGGTGGTGAACATATAGTAATTGTCTGTGCCGGTGGGTGCCTTTACCTTAAAAACGCCCGGTACGGTGAAATCATCGCTTTTTGGGTTATTCTTATCGGGGAAGTGGTTCTGGTCGTTGCCTTCGCGGGTAAGCGGGTAGATGAGCTGCATAGCACCGTGGTGGTTGATCATAAAAATATAAACATACCTGAAGCTGGCGTCCCATAAGTTATTCTTATCGGTCTTATCTTTTACTATATGCAGGGTAATGCGTTGGCCCACGGATACTTCGCCTGACAGTTTTTTATTGGTAGCCTGGTCGCGTATCTCGAGTGTATAAGGGAAGCCCTGGTTGCCGGCGGGGTTGCTGAGGTTGAACCACACACGTATCTTGCCCAGCTTCATAGCATACTCTGCAAGTTTTGCGGCTGCATCGTTAACCGAAGTGGCTGTAATCTTTTCATAATCGGTGGATACGGGCATAGTTTCTAGACTGTCTTTTGTTGAGGCGCCCGAATTAAATAATGCGTATTCCAAACTATTATCTGTGCCCGCCCTGCCTACGAGGGTGTAGTTGGCATCGGCGGGGTTTGTTGTGGTCTTCACGTTAGCCTGTTGTGTCAATATTTTATTGAACGAGTCGACCAATGCTTTTGTTGGCGGGATGTTGATGAAAACGGTATTGCCTTTGAATTGTGCGACGATACCTTCGGCGGTAAATGTGTTGACATCAGTTCTGCCTGTGGCAGTGTTGGCAAACCATTTGCCGTCTTTGTAGAATATGCTTACCGTGGGATCCTGTTTGTCAAGCTCATACACCCATTTTATGTCAGGGCTGCTTTTGAGTTTATTACAAACATCGGCGATCTCCTGCACTTTCTGGTGGGATAATGCTGATGCAGGCGCGTAGACCTTTAAAAATGATCTCTGGCTAGATACCCAATTCGTCACTTCAAAAAGGTCTCCGCCCTTTATTTTGGAAACGTCGCCCGAGGTCACGTTAGCGATACACTTATCGGCGCCATTCATTTCAACCACCTTAAGTGTAATAGTGCCGTCTGTATTTTTCAGTTCGTTATCTACATTCAACCCGCTGATGATGCCGCCTTGCAGGATTACATCCTTATCTTCTATGCCCATTACCGATATCAGAACTTTATCGGAAAGCACACCTTTGCCTATGCCGAATATAGTTCCGGTGAGGCGTTCCTCGCTGCCGGTTATAGATGGTTCCTGGCTCTTGCCGTTAGCTTTAAGGATGGCACGTGCATTGTTGAAGATATCGGTGATACTTGCGTTGATGGAAAGCTGTTTCATTGCTGTGAGCATAGCGAGTGTGAAGGCGCCATGGGGCTGGTCGTTCTCATCGCGTGCTTCGGATGCGAACTGGTATGACTGGCATGCTGAAAGCATGAGGAATTTGCTATTGGGTTTGCCCGCTGGGTCGGGTGGGGTGGAGGGGTCTTTTGCATCGTAGTTGGACATGGCTATGTACCGTAGTTTGGGCTGGTCACTTATGCCGCGCGACATATTAGATGAATGACAACAGTCGTAGATGACCGTGAGCACTACTCCTTTGTCTACAAATTCGTTGAATATTTTGCTTAGTTCTTTATCTCGTATGTCTGATACTCCAGGCTCCCATGTATTTGCAGGTACCATAGATTCATCCAAATGGCCCGGCTCTTTTGAGAGGCTGTTCTTGACCTGGCTACCGTGCCCTGCATAGAATATAAAGGCAATGTCGCCCGGGTTAGACTTTGCAAGAAGATCAGCCATGCCATCAAGAATTGCCTTTCGTGTGGCTTGTTTATTATACAGCTCGCGGATGTTTGCCTGTTTGAAATTATATCGCGCAACAATAGCATCCTTCATGCAAAGCGCATCGTTCTTGCAGCCGTCGAGCGTTACCCAGTTTATGCGCCCTGTGCCGCCTTTAGCATATTTGGGAGGAGGCTCATAGTCGTCAATGCCTATAATAAGGGCGTTTTGCTGTTGTGCCCTTGCTGACAAAACAGAGAATAATGTTGCTATTGCGATGAGATATTTTTTCATGAGCTAATGAATTTTAACCAAAGAGGAAAGACTAAAAAAAGAGGCTATCAAGCTGATAGCCTCTTTTTACAGTTAGTGTAAGCAGTACTTTAGTTAGCGTTGCTTACGCTCAGGCTATATTGGTAAGCGTGATCGCAGTTGCCAGATGCATTCCAGCTATAGGTACCACCTGCTGTTACGCAGTATATCTTTGTGTAGCCAGAACCTACGGTTACGTTGCCGCTACCATAAGGAGATAAAGTGCCTTTGAAGTAGCCGTCAACATAAACGTTGATGGTGTAGCCGGTGTAGTTAATGAAGTCTACACTGCAAAGGCCGCGCGTTTTTTCCTGTACCACGTCGGTTGTGGGGCGGTCTTGTTTGATGTTTGGATCAGCACCACGGCTTTTTTCCATTTTTTTACCGGTCAGTTTCACTGCCTTTTTCTCTTTGCCCTGAGCAAAGGTGTCGGGGTTAAATCCGAATGACAGAATGCATGCAAGTGCGAGGAAAACGATTTTTTTCATTGTTTGTGTTTTTTAGTTGTTAAGAGATCGTGTTACAAGATAAATAAAAAGTTATTGGTTGTATATGATATTCGTTAGTGTGACCAGAATGTTTTCTGCTACAAATTTCCCCTAAATTTTTGCGCAACAAATACCACTTTCATGGTATTTATTGCATTGTTACTTCAAATTATATGTTTTTCCTGCCAACTTCTCCTCTCCGTGCTTCACTTCGAATATGAACATGCCCTGGGGGTCTGAGTAGTTGAAAGTTCCGGAACTTGGCATAGTATTGCCCGGGTGCGAATTCTGCATTTCGCCAATAATGGCGTCGGCGGTGATGTAATGGCTTTGTATAGCATTGTTCAGCATATAAATGAGGCTGGCGGCAAAAGGTGAGTGCTCATCTTTTTTGCCATCTTCCACAGTTTCCTTTCCGCCTGATGAGATACCTTTATAAAAGCTTTTACCACTTGCATTTTTCTTTAGTCTGTTCATGCGGTCGACCATGTCTGCGTCGTTGGCTTTCATGTCAGGACCACCCCGCATAAAGCTTTTTTGCTCGAAGAATGAACCTGCATAGCAGGCATCGAGCACGAGGAATATCCTGCGGCATTTGAGGTTCTTAAGGTAGATATTGCCCAGATCGCTGTAAGAGAGGTAGGTATTGTAGTTCGGGTCGGTTGTGCGCGGGTCTTTTGAGTCTTTTGCAACAAGGTATCCCATGTTGGCATCGGGGTAGTAGATACCATGCCCCGCGAAAAAGATCATCAACTGGTCGTTGGCATTGAAGTTCTTGGCGCGGTATTCCCTTAGTTTGTTCTCTATCTCCTTCTTGGTAGCGTTCTTCACGACCTCTACTTTGAACCCATAATCGTCAGCAAGCAGTGCGGCAAGAGCCGAGGCATCGGAAACCGGATTAGATAAAGGATGCCATGTATTCTTTTCGTCATAAACGTCATCGGCAAAGAACAGTGCATAGTTAGTTTGCTCCTGCGGGCCGCCAGCGGTGCTGCCGGTATGTTCGTCAGCTTCTATGTCAAGGCCGCGGCTTTCGACTTTGGTAGTTGTGACCACAGCTTTTTTTATGCTATCGCTCTTGTAAAGGACGAAGTCTTTGCCGTGTGTAAATGACAAGACAGGCAAGTAATGTTTGTCTCTGCCGACCAATGCCGAAACCCTAGAGAGGTATTCTCTTGCCGTGAACTGGTTGTTCTTTTTTAGTTCTGATATGGCGTTTACAAGTTCTTCTGTAAATACAGTCTTGCCGGTTGATGTTGGTGTCCGTACGCCCGGGCACATGAAGATAACTTCGTTTGCGTTGCTTGTATTAGTTGCGTACCCGGTAGTGATGTATGAAAGAAGAGACGTATTGGGCTCAGATGTAATAATGATCTTTCTTTTTGCATAGATCAGGTCAATCGTTTGCACCAGTTCTTTTATGGCTATTCTTCCATTTTGCTGGTCGGCGGGGTTCAACAGCAGCGCATCTTTTTCTCTGTTGCTGTCGGTAACATTCATGCCTGCATAGTAGAAGATAAAAATATCTTCTGGCTTGGTGTGTTTTCGTATTTGCTCCAGTTTTTGGATCAATGATTGCCTGGTAAGCGCTTTGCTATCAATATATATGTAGCCTGAATCATTTATGCCCCCTATTGCTGTAATGTTATCATAAAAGAAGCGGGCGTCTGACTGGTATATTTTCCGGTTAGCAGTATCGTTGCCGCTGATGCACAACACATGAAGCTTTGGTATGCTTTTCATATCCGCTAATCGCTGTGTTTCGGCGTCGTAGAGTACTTTATACTCTTCTCCTTTGTCTCCGTACTTTTTATCATTTTTATATAGCGTAGACAAGTTCTTGTAGTCTGAAGATAAGTAGGTGTTATCAGGGTCGTCTTTATTTAATAAGTGGGCTTTTGTAACCTGGTGCCCTATGTCGTAATATTTTATTGCACTGTCGTTTTCGTCTAAGTAAGAATAGCAGGAACCAATCCAAGTATTGGCAGCTCGCATAAATGCATATTGTGGTTCCTGCAGGTGACCTATCATGTCAAGATATTCTTTCCATTTTGCAATAGACAGTTTGTATTTCTTTTCGTTATACAGCTTTTTGGCATCGTTCCAAAGTACTTCTCCGGCAGCTATGTAGTAGTACTTTTGTTTGTACTCCTGGTCCAGCCATTCTGCAATGGCAGTGACGTTTGTGCGTTGCCAGCCTTTGCTGAAGAATATCTCGAAATCTTTTTTTGGGCCGTCAATATATTCGTTGGGTGCTTTGAGGTTTTCCAGCATTTTACCATAGTAGAATTTTGCGCTGTCTACATTGCCGGTGAGCAGGAATGTGTGCCCGTAGTTCACTGCGGTTGAATAAGAATAGGGGTTGCCCTGGTAGCCGGCCCTGCATAGCGGCCCGGCTTCGGCAAAAGCGCCGGAAAGTGTTTTGTACCAACCCAGGTTGCCTTTCATCTCGTAGTTGTCGGGGTACTTTTTTAATAACATACCATAAATGGCAAAACAACTGTCGAACTGTTCGTTGGTGCCATACATACTTGCAACTGTATAGGCGTACCCATCATTGTCTTTGAAAAGTGAGCGGGCGCGCAATGCATCATTCAGTGCCTCTTTTTTGTATGACTGGGCACTTTTGATGTAAGCCAGCCTGTTGTAGTAATCTGCTATAGCAAGGGTGTCGCGCATGTATTTAGCGACATACAGCAGTTTTTCGCACAGCGACCTGGCGGCGTCCATATTTTTGTCATTAGGGTAACTGTATAGTCGGTCACTCCATTTAATGAGCGTGTCGTTGGCTATATAGTATGCTGTTTTTTTTAGCAAAATATCCAGCTCGCCCATTTCTGTTGCTTCGATGGCCGGGATGAGCCAGCGGCGGCTGTTTTCGCCCAGCGGTGTATAGTTCAAGACCCAAGTGGCGTAGGTCTCGTTTACCTTCCAGTTCTTGCCAATGTATTTGCCGGGATACGACTTCACGAAAGTAAAAAAGCTCAACAGGTCGTAAATGTTTGTCATCGGGAAGCTCTGTTTCAATGAATAGCCTTTGAATCTTCCATCTTTATAAGGAGTAGAGAATGAACTGTCTTCGAGCTCATTTAGTGTAGAAGAGAAATCATTTACTTCAAATGTATAGAGATCAGTAAGCACATCGGCAAGCAGCGTATCGGTGTTTTGGTAGATGGCGCGTTTGCACAACAACTCGCTATTATTATTGTCGTTGAAACCAAGCCCCCACACTGCAAAGTCATAGTACAAGCTCTTCTTCACATTTTGAACAGGGTGTATCTTCACTTCAAGAAAATCTTTGGTATAGACCTGCGACCCTTTTCTTTTGTTATAAAATTTTACCAGCACTTTTGCCGAGAAATCTGTGAGCTCTATGAATTTTCCGGAGCCTAAATATGTATACTGCCTGCCAGTGTCTTTGCTGGTGTTTGGTGATCCCCATAAGTAACATTCCTGTCCGGGTATTATGCCGCTTTGCGTTCCCTCATTTATTGTTACGATCACTGAATCTTCTGTAAGAGCTGTGACTTTTGTGACAAGGAAAGAATAATTGTCGGTAGTAGTAGTGTCAAAGTCAATGTGCTTGAATGGGAGGTTTTCTTTTTCAGCGTTACGATAGCAGTCGTCAATGTGCCGAATGATCATCCGTTCGTTCGCAAATGCTAATGAATCTTTGGGTGTAATAGTGCAGGTTTTGTCCAGGGCTTTGTAGAAATAGGGCAGGGCGTCCTCGTACTTATGTGCCTGGTACAATGTTTTGCCTGTTGCGTAATCTGCGGGCATACCATCCTGAGCAAATGATGCAAGTGATGGAAGTCCAATCAGGCAGGTGATTATATATATAAATATATTGTTGCGCATACTGTTTCAATATTTATATAGTAATAAATATTAAATGCATTTTCAAAAGTACTCGAAAAATAGAGTAAATTCCAGTGTTACAAAGATGATATATATCATTTGCAGATGCTATACCACTTTAATGGTATTTTTTGCTTGTATATCGCTATTCCGCCGCATTGGTTATGACCCTGTCGGGGTGGTGATTAAAAATATATATTTTTTCAAATGTCATAACTTCTTTTTTTTGCAATAAAGCGCTATGTTTACAATTGGTAAAATGAATTGTTAAAATATATCTGTTCCCTGCCGGCGATACGGCGAGGACAAGGTGTATTTTAACTGTATGTAATTAAGACTATTTTTTAGCTATAAAGTAATAGATATGAGAAAAGGAATTTTACGCTCTGGTTTAGGTAATGCAGCAATTAACTTCAGAAAATCCCTATGGTTAAAAGCTGTGCTTTTGATAAGTGGGTTTGTGGTTTTGTTGCAAACAAGCCATGCACAAACTGCGGCCTCGTACACATTTGCGCGAACCAGTGGAACGTATACCAGTATTTCGGGGACAGGAACGCAGATATTTGGTATGTTTTGCGATGATTGTATCCAAACGAATATCCCAATCGGCTTTACATTCAATTTTTGTGGTACCAACTATACAGATTTTGGTGCCAACTCAAATGGTGTGCTGTCGTTATCTAACAGTTATGCTACCTATATAGTTAATGCCGGGAATATTAGTGGCCCAGGATGGCTTATGGCATTCTGGGAAGATGGTGCAGGCTATTCCGCACCTGCAGAAGCTTATTATCAAACTACAGGGTCTGTTGGTAGCAGGGTCTTAACCCTAGAATGGAAAGATTGGGGAGTTTGTTGTTTTGGCGACTACCGCAATAATATGCAAGTGAAATTGTATGAAGGTACGAATGTTATCCAGTTTTGTTACGGCACCTCTCTTTTTAGTAACACAGGTGTTACCGGTATAGCTAATAGTGCCAGCGATTATCAAACACTTACAAGTACCGGTTCTTCGTCTACCAATACCGCCTTTAACTATATTTCGTTTGATGCAAATGGCACCATACTCACGTTTTCTCCGCCAGTTCCTGTGGCGCCCGTTTATACAGGATCGAACCCACAGTATTTGTCGGTTTGCCAGAATTCAAGCGCAAACGCATTTAATTCTTTGATTGAGGCATATGACCCGAACATAGGTGAAACGTTGACATGGAGCACAACTGTTGCTCCATCGAACGGTACACTTGGAACCGGCGGTACCCAAACAACTACGGGTGGCAACGTAACACCTTCAGGATTTACTTATACGCCGCTTCCAGGTTTCACAGGTACGGATGCTTTCACAATACAGGTTTCGGATGGTGTGGCGGGTTCATCTTCGATGACGATAATTGTAACTGTAAATCCGGCACCTGCATCTATTACGGGTACAACAACTGTTTGTCGTGGGCTAACGTCTACGTTAAGCAGTACTACTTCAGGAGGTACCTGGAGTTCCGGCAATCCGGGTGTTGCAACCGTTGTTGCGGGTACAGGTGTGGTAACCGGTGTTGCATCGGGTACTGCTAATATAACTTACGCATTAGGCTCGTGTATAACTACAACAACAGTAACAGTAGTCGGCACCCCGGTTGTTACATCCCTGAGCAGCTATGTCGCTGCGCCGGGTGCTTCAATAACAATATCCGGTAACGATTTTAATGCAAGCACGACGAATAATTACGTTTACTTTGGCTCTGTGCGTGCAACGGTAACTGCAGCAACTAATACGTCTCTTACCGTAACGGTGCCTAACGGAAGTACATACATGCCGATTGTTTCCGTGGAAAATAATACCTGTGCTTATACGGGCTATTCATTATATCCGTTCTTGGCTACTTATAACAACACAGGCTTTGTTTCGGGAACAGTGAATTTAGAGAATAGAGTGGACTTCACGTCGGGTGCCAGCGCCAATCCCATTAGTATTGGTGTGGGCGACATAGACAGGGATGGTAAGCCGGATATTGCCTGCGCGAATTTTAATGCAGGCACCGTTTCGATATTCCGCAATACCAGCACGGGCGGTACTATAAGCGCGGGTTCTTTTGCCGCCCCTGTAAATATTACGGTAGGCGCTACACCTGCAGGTATATCATTGGGCGATCTTGATGGCGATGGTCTTCTCGACATAGCTGTCGCAACAAGGAATTCTCCAATTGGTGTTTCTGTGTTAAGGAATACATCCACGTCTGGGTCAATATCAATGGCTGCGCCAGTTACATATACGTCAGGCAATAATACATGGGATGTGAAGATAGGTGACATGGATAAAGATGGCAAGCCAGATCTTATCGTTTCGAATTTCAATGATAACACCGTTGCCGTGTTACGCAACACTTCATCAGTCGGAACGATCAATGCAGGGTCTTTTGCGGCTGGGGTAACATACGGTACCGGTGCAGGCCCCTTTAATATTGCTATTGGTGATATTGATGGCGATGGCAAACCGGAAATAGTTGTTCCCAACAGGTCAGCGAATACGATCGGGATACTCCGTAATACCTCTACTGCAGGTGTGATCAATGCGGGGTCTTTTGCGGGAATGTTTAGTTATGCAGGAAGCTCGGCTCCGTCATTAATATCTATTGCAGACATCGACGGTGATGCAAAACTCGATGTTTTGTGTTCCAATTCCGGCACCAATACATTCTCTGTTTTCCGCAATACCGCGACGTCAGGCGTAATTAATGGAAGTTCTTTTGCAGCGCGTGCCGACTTCACAGTTGGTACAGGCGCAGTGTCAGCTTTCGTAGGTGATATGGATGGTGATGGCAAAGCTGATGTGACAGTGGGTAATATTACGTCGAACACCATTTCCGTGGTAAGAAATACGTCTACATCCGGTTCTGTTTCTTTTGCATCACGGGTTGATTTTCCTGCAAGCCAGCCGCAATGGATCACACCAGCTGACATGGATGGAGATGGTAAATCTGACCTTGTGAGCGCAAATGGTGGCAGTACTATTTCGGTTTATCGCAATAATCCACTTCAGGCAATTACAGGTACATTGACTGTATGCCCCGGAACTACAACTAGTTTAGCTAACGCTACTGCAGGCGGCACATGGAGCAGCAGCAATACTTCAATTGCAACTGTAAACTCTACGACTGGTGTTGTTACGGGTGTTGCTTTGGGTAACGCTAATATTACTTATGCCGGTACGGCAGGGCCGTCGTTCACAGGTAATATTGTTGTTGTTACTGTTACTGTAATGGCATTACCTTCTGCAATAACAGGTTCGAATAACGTTTGTACCGGTGCGTCTACTACGTTGAGCAGTGCTACAAGTGGTGGCACATGGAGCAGCAGCAATGCCGGTATTGTAACTATTGGCAGCGCTACCGGCATTATGACAGGAGTGACTGCAGGTACTGCAACGATATCATATACAGTTTCTACCGGTTGCTGGGTAACCTTGCCTGTAACTGTGAATCAAATGCCAACCGGCATCAGCGGAACATTCCGTGTTTGCGTTGGCTTAACAACAACATTAACTAATGGCTACAGTGGTGGTACGTGGACAAGCAGCGCACCGGCAGTAGCAACAGTAGGTGCTGCAAGTGGCATAGTGACAGGCGTAACCGGTGGTAACGCAACGATAACTTATACTTTACCAGGCAGCTGTTTTGTAACACAACAAGTAACTGTTAATACAAATCCGGCAACTATAACCGGTCCTAACAATGTATGTGTAGGTGGTAATATTACATTGGCTAATGCCACTGCGGGCGGTTTATTCAGCAGCAGTTCGATAGGTGTGGCTACTATTGGCGGTGGTACAGGATTAGTGACAGGGATATCTGCAGGAACTACAAATATATCATATACATTAACAGCAACGGGTTGTTATACGGTAACACCGGTGACGGTGAATCCTAATCCGGCTGCTATAACGACGCCTACAGTTTCAACAACATATTCATTCACAGGAACCATACAAAGTTACACGGTACCGTTAGGTATTAACAGTCTCACAATAAATGCGAGCGGTGCACAAGGGGGCGGTGAAACATTTGGAGGATTACCTGGAGGCCTCGGTGCAAGTATGTCCGGAGTGTTTGCGGTGACTGGTGGCCACGTGCTGAATGTTTTAGCCGGTCAGCAGCCCGTTCCTGCTTTTTATACTGGCGGCGGCGGAGGTGGGTCCTTTGTATGGAATACAACTACAGGTAATACATTATTGATAGCAGCAGGTGGCGGTGGTGGTGCTACACCCGCGGCAGGTGGCGGTGGAAGTGGCGGCAATGCTACAACAGCTACGAGTGGCAGCAGCGGGCAATATGGTGCAGGCGGCGGTGGAGCCGCAGGGAGTGGAGGCCTAACCCCTGCTAACGCCGGATATGGAGCAGGCGGTGCAGGTTGGCTAACTAATGGAGCAGGCGGCACTGCGTCTGGTTGTGGTAATGCAGTTGGAGGTATAACTCCGTTGGGCGGTGGTGCCGGTGGTGCTGCTGCAGGCAGCGGAGGATTTGTATCCAATGGTGGATTTGGCGGTGGCGGTGGCGCTCAGGGATGGTGCAACGTGGCTGGTGGCGGCGGCGGCGGCGGATATAGCGGTGGCGGCGGTGGCGGTGCTCCTAACTCAGGTGGACCATTTGGGTTTGGCGGCGGCGGCGGTTCGTTTAATAGCGGAGCCAGCCAAGTGAATAGTGTATCAAATTCAGGTAACGGAAGTGTGGTTGTAACTTATTATACACCTGCAAGTGTTTGTGTGGGTTCAACGGTTACATTCCTTAATGCGACGGCGGGTGGAACATGGAGCAGTAGTAATACAGGTATTGCGACGGTTGGTTCTACGACTGGTGTTATTACGGGTGTATCGGCTGGTGTAGCGGCTATAACATATACGTTATCTACAGGTTGTTATGTTACCAAGAACGTGACTGTTAATCCTAACCCGGTAGCAATTACCGGTTCGAGCACTGTATGCGTTGGATCAAACGTGATGCTGACCAACACGACCGGTACAGGTACGTGGAGCAGTAGTAATACTGTGCAGGCTACTATCGGTTCTGTTTCAGGTATTGTTACCGGTGTTACAGCAGGTACACCAACAATTACTTACACATTGCCTACCGGTTGTATAGCAACGAGGGTGCAGACCGTTAACCCATTGCCAGGATCTATTACCGGTGTACTTACTGCTTGTCCGGCTACGACCACTACGCTCAGTAGTGTTACGGCGGGTGGTGTGTGGACGAGCAATAACACAGCAGTTGCAACAGTGGGCTCAGGCACGGGTGTTGTAACAGGTGTTGCAGCGGGCATATCTACAATAACTTATACATTGCCTACTGGTTGCATTGCAACAGCACAGGTGACCATCAATCCTAACCCGGCTACCATTACCGGTTCTCCAATTGTTTGTGTAAGTGCCAATACATCGCTGGCAAGTGCATCGGGTGGCGGTACATGGAGCAGCAGTAATATAGCTCTCGGGACTATAGGTGCAACATCAGGCGTACTTACCGGTATTGCAGCAGGCAACCCGGTTATCACTTATACTTTACCTACTGGATGTTTGACTTCGGTAACCGCGACTGTTAACCCATTGCCGGCGCCGACAACAGGCGCAAGCAGTGTGTGTGTAGGGTCGACTACTACTTTAACTAATGGTTCAGGGACCAGCACGTGGAGCAGCAGTAATGCAGCTTTTGCTACTGTGGGTTCGGGAACAGGTGTTGTTACCGGTGTTGCTGCAGGTACATTGAATATTTCTTTTACATTGCCTACGGGTTGTTTTGTGGTGACACCTTTTACGGTTAATCCAACACCGCCTACTATTAGCGGAACGCCTAATGTGTGCGTAGGTTCGACGAGGGCGCTTACGAATGCGATCCCGGGTGGTACATGGAGTGTAAGTAATGCAAGTGCAACGATCAACTCAACTTCAGGATTGGTTACCGGTGTTGCAGCAGGTAACCTGTTTATAACATATACTTTGCCTGCGGGTTGCTTCAGTACAATTCCGTTTACGGTAAATGCAATGCCAGCGGCGATAGGCACCGCTGTTACTACCACCTATACTCCGGGTGCTTACACCTATGTTGTGCCTGCGGGAATATTCTCTGTGAATGTTGTAGCGAGTGGTGCACAGGGAGGTAATTATATTAGCGGTGCAACCGGAAATGGTGGAAATGGTGGTACTGTTCAGGGTGCGCTATCAGTCACTCCGGGACAGCAACTATTTGTTTTTGTAGGCACACAGGGTGGTTCTAATAGTGGTGGTGCCGGTGGAAGCAGTTCTGGTGGTGGCGAAAATGGTGGAACCGGTGGTACAAGCAGTGGCGGCGCCGGTGGTGGGGCAGCAAGTGATGTAAGGACCAGTATAACAGGAGGCGCAACCAGTTTTGCATCACTTAGTAGCCGCGTATTTGTAGGCGGCGGTGGAGGCGGAGCTAACTTTAGTTGCAGCCCGCACCTGAATGGAGGTGTTGGCGGTTTCCCGGCAGGTGGAAACGGAGTGGCTTCATGCAGCAGTTCTCCAACAGGAGGCAGCCAGGTATCTGGTGGAATAGCTACTTGTTATTTAGGAAACTGTGGGACTAACGGTGGTTTCGGTAACGGCGGCGGCGGCGCATACTATGGCGGCGGCGGCGGTGGCGGCTACTATGGCGGTGCAGGCAGCGGCGAGGCTTCCGGGGCAGGAGGTTCTTCATATGCCGGAGCGGGGACCAGTGGTGTCACCTTCAGTAACGGATCGCAAACGGGTAACGGTAGTGTGACGATATCATATTTATTGGCTTTAACCAATGTTTGTGTGGGGTCTAGCGTATCATTGTCAAATGCAACACCCGGCGGTGTTTGGTCAAGCAGCAATCCTGGAATAGCTACAATTGGTTCAAGTACGGGTTTGGTGACCGGCATATCTGCAGGCAGCGTTATCTTTAGTTATACAACTACTGGAAATTGTTCTGCAACACTTGCATTTACAGTTAACCCAACGCCATCAGCAAATACAGGTTCAAACAATGTTTGTGTAGGCGCAACAACAACTCTTGCTAATAGCATGGGTGGTGGCACCTGGAGTGCCAGCAATGCAAATGTTACCGTAAACTCAACATCAGGTGCAGTGACAGGTGTTGCCGCAGGTACGGTTAACGTTTCTTATACAATGCCAACAGGGTGTTTTGCTGTTACTCCTATGACCGTAAATGCAACACCTGCTTCAATAACAGGATTGCCTACGGTATGTACAGGACAGACAACAACACTGAGCAGCCTAACAGGAGGCGGTACATGGACGAGCAGCAACACTGCATTTGCAACAGTTGGCGCGTCCAGCGGTATTGTAACCGGAATTGCTACAGGTGTTGTAACTATAACTTATACAATAAATCCCGGAGCATGTTTCCAGACGTTTACAATGACTGTTAACCAAACTCCTTCATCAATAGTTGGCAGCAATAACTTATGTATTGGCGTGCCAACACCGTTAACAAATTCTATAGGTGGTGGTACGTGGACGACAAGTAACGCAAATGCCACTATCGGAGCTTCATCGGGAGTTGCAACGGGTGTAACGACAGGTAATGTGATTATTACTTATACATTGCCTGCAGGTTGCTTTGCGACAATGCCTGCTACTGTTAATACACAGCCGGCCGCAATCACCGGTACATTTGCAGTGTGTGAAACGTTTACAACTACACTTGCTAATACATTCGGAGGCGGTACATGGGCGAGCAGTAATTCAGGACAAGCAACAGTTGGTTCTGCTTCAGGTATTGTTACCGGCATAGCTGCGGGCACTCCAACAATATCTTATACATTACCGGGAGGTTGCAGGTCTACACAGCAAATAACTGTTAATCCTCAGCCTGCAGCAGTAACAGGCACTGCTATTGTATGTGTAGCTTCTACTACCACTTTGAGTGACGCAACATTTGGTGGTGTATGGACGAGCAGTAATACATCGCAGGCAACTATTGGTTCTTCATCCGGCATTGCTACCGGTGTAGGTGCAGGTAATCCGGTAATATCATATACACTACCTGCAGGTTGCTTCTCAACAATGACACTTACAGTGAATCCGCAACCAACTGTGTTTGCGGTGACAGGTGGCGGCGCATATTGCTCGGGCGGCCCGGGTGTGCCGATAGGTTTGAGCAATTCAACTACGGGTGTAAGCTATCAACTATATCGTGGAACTGTAGCTGTTGGTAGTCCCGTAAGTGGCACTACCGGTAGCGCTATCACTTTTGGTAACCAAACAGTTGCCGGGTCGTATACCGTACTCGGAACGATAACCGCGACAGGCTGTAGCATAAACATGGGCGGCTCAGTTAGCGTTATTGTAAATCCGCTGCCAGCGGTATTTAATGTTACCGGTGGGGGCAGCTATTGTTCAGGAGGCTCAGGGTTACGTATATTCTTAAGTGGCTCGGCACCGTTCGGCTACTCTTATCAATTATATAGAGGCGGTGTTACCCCAGTTGGTGCTGCTCTTGCCGGCACGGGTACGTTGCTTGATTTTGGGCTGCAGACAATTGCCGGAACATACAGCATAGTAGCTATGAACACTACTACTACATGTACCGTTAATATGCTTGGTGCGCCAACGATCACTATACTTCCATTGCCAAATCCTTATAGCGTGACTGTTACCGGTGGAGGTACTTATTGTGCCGGCGGTATTGGTCAGCAGGTTGGGCTCTCCAACTCTGATATTGGTGTTAATTACCAGTTGTTCAATAGCGGTTCACCTGTAGGTTTGCCATTGCCAGGTACGGGTTCTTCATTGAACTTTGGTTACCAAACAACTGCAGGTACTTACACAATTGTAGGCACTAACACCACAACCGGCTGTTTGAACAGCATGACCGGCAGTGCAGTTATTTCTATTAATCCATTGCCTACTGTTTATTCAGTGACATTATCAGGAACCGGCAGCTATTGTGCAGGTGGAACAGGTGTGAGCGTATTGCTTAGCGGTTCGCAGACCGGCGTGGATTATCTTGTATACATGAACGGGATCTCAACAGGCGTGAGTTTAACTGGTACGGGTTCTTCGCTTAATTTCGGCTTGTTCACGCTTGCCGGTAATTACACTGTAATAGCAACAAATACTACTACCTTCTGTGTGAATACAATGTCTGGTAGCCCGGCGTTATCAATTGATCCTCTTCCGACTCCATTTACTGTAACAGGTGGTGGTGCATATTGCTCGGGTGGTACCGGTGTAAGTGTGGGATTGAGTGGCTCCAGCATTGGCGTATCATATCAATTGTATGATGCAACGGCAACTGCAATTGGTGGGGCGGTTTCGGGTACGGGTGGTGCAATAAGCTTTGGCTTGCTTACGGCTGCATCTACCTACACGGTTGTTGCAACCAACCCTACAACTACATGTGTTAATAATATGACAGGTAGTGCGACAGTTACTATTAATCCGCTGCCTAACATTCATCTGGTAACAGGTGGTGGTGGTTACTGTGTAGGTGGTATTGGTGTGCCGGTGGGCTTAGCTACATCGGATGCAGGATTCAATTATCAATTATACAACGGTATCACGCCAGTTGGCCTTCCTCTTGCAGGTGGTGGCGCGCTGGCTTTTGGTAACCAGACAGTAGCGGGTACTTATACAGTGCGTTCTACAGACCCAATAACATCATGTATGTCGGTGATGTCGGGCAGTGCTGTGGTTACAATAAACCCATTGCCTGTTGCATATAATGTGACCGGTGGCGGTAGCTACTGCTCGGGTGGCACTGGTGTAGCTGTTGGTTTAAGTGGCTCAACCGCCGGTGTGGACTATGAATTGTACCTGGATGGGTTATCAACAGGTATTATTGTTCCAGGCACGGGAACTTCGATCAGCTTTGGTTTGCAGACAACAGCCGGCGTTTATACTGTTGAAGCTGAGAATACAGCAACAACATGTACGAATGTTATGAGCGGCAGTGTGATGATATCAATTAATCCGCTTCCGGTTGCTTATGCAGTTACGGGCGGTGGTGTATATTGCGCAGGTGATCCCGGAGTGCATGTTGGTTTAAGTGGTTCAGACATAGGCGTTAATTATCAACTCTACGATGGCGCCGGAGCAACAGTAGGTGGCCCTCGTCCAGGCACAGGTGCTCCACTTGATTTTGGATTGATCACAACTGTTGAAACTTATTCTGTTGTGGCTACCAGTGTCTCAACGTCATGTGTGAATAGCATGACCGGTAGTGTTGGGGTTGCGGTTAATCCGTTACCTGCTGTTTATAATGTTACGGGTGGTGGTTCATATTGTGCCGGTGGTACCGGTGTTACAATTGATCTGGATAACTCTGATATGAGTGCAAGTTACCAACTCTTCCTGGGTGGAACGCCAGTAGGCCTAGTAGTTACGGGCACCGGTTTGCCGATCACTTTTGGCCTGCAAACTGCTGCAGGTACTTATACAGTTGAAGCTACAAATCCATTGGGTTGTTCTGAAACCATGGCAAGCTTCGCTACAATTTCTATAGATCCATTGCCTAACGCATTTACAGTTACAGGTGGTGGCAGCTATTGCTCAGGTGGTACAGGTGTGCATGTTGGTTTAAGCGGTTCTGTTGTTGGGGTTGAGTACCAGTTATTTAATGGTAGCGCGGTTGGCTTGCCAGTTGCGGGTACGGGCCTAGCTCTTGATTTTGGAATGTTTACCGTTGCCGGTACATATACCGTAATAGCAACTAATACAACAACGACGTGTACCAATACAATGATGGGTAGTGCAGTTATATCTATAAGTCCATTGCCAGCGCCACATCTTGTGTCTGGTGGTGGTAACTATTGCTCGGGTGGCACAGGAGTAAATGTGTACCTCAATCCGTCTACGGTAGGTATAAATTACCAGCTGTATTTAGGTGCGTCGGCAATAGGAGGGGTAATACCCGGTACAGGTGGTACATTAGATTTTGGCCCGCAAACAACTGCTGGTGTTTATACTATAAAAGGCATTAATGCAACTACAGGCTGCGTTGCAACTATGGCAAGCTCTGCAACTGTTGTTGTAGATCCGTTGCCAAATGCTTATACAGTGACCGGTGGTGGCAGCTTCTGCCCTGGCGGTGTGGGTGTTGATGTAGGACTCAGCAATTCTGAAGTAGGCGTTCTGTATCAACTATACCATGACGGTGTGCCGGTAGGTTCTGCTGTTTCCGGTATCGGTGCTGCATTCAGTTTCGGACTATATACCGGAACCGGTGTTTATACAGTAGATGCAGTTAATTCTTCTACAGGTTGCTACAATGTTATGACCGGCAGTGCGACCGTATCTAATTATCCGTTGCCTGTAGTTTATACGGTTACAGGTGGTGGTAATTATTGTGATGGTGGCGGCGGTGTTGCTGTTTCACTGAACGGGTCTCAAGTAGGTATAGACTATCAACTGTGGGAAGGAAGTACTTCCGTTGGGCCTGTTACAGCCGGTACAGGCAGCCCGATCAACTTTGGCTTGCAAACAGCTGTTGGTACTTATACAGTAACCGCCACAAACCCGATCACGGGTTGTTCGGTTGGTATGTACAGCAGCGCAAGTGTTATGACCGATCCGTTGCCTGTTGCGCAGACAGTTACAGGTGGTGGTAGTTATTGTACAGGTGGTTCGGGTGTGAGCATTAGCTTGCTTACAACTGAAACGGGTGTTAGTTACCAGTTGTACAACGGTTCAACTCCCGTAGGTAGTCCGCTACCTGGTACAGGTGGAGGTATAAGCTTCGGTTCATTTACTGTTGCAGGTACTTATACAGTTGTTGGTACAAATGTTGTTACATTATGTACCGGTAATATGGCTAACAGTGTGACTATTACTGTGAACCCATTGCCTACTGCGTATACCGTTACCGGTGGTGGTAGCTATTGTGCGGGTGGTATCGGTGTAACTGTAGGGTTGAGCAACTCTCAAGCAGGTATAGATTATGAATTGTACCTGGCCGGTGCTCCTACAGGAACAATCGTGTCAGGTACGGGTTCGGCGATCAGCTTTGGCCTGCAAACTGCGAGCGGCATATATACTGTCGTTGCTACTAATACGGGTTCGTTATGTACAAGGACCATGAATGGTAGCGCAACTGTTGCGGTGAATACATTGCCTGTTGCTTATACTGTTACCGGTGGTGGTGGCTATTGCACAGGTGGTACCGGTACTCATATTGGTCTTAGCGGTTCGAGTGTAGGTGTGAAATACCAATTATTTAATGGTTCCACTACCGTAGGTTCGCCGATGAATGGGACAGGCGCATCGCTTGACTTTGGTCTGCAAACAGCTGCGGGTGTATATAAAGTTGTTGCAACTAGTGTTGCTACAGCATGCACTAATAATATGTTGAATACAGTGATGGTTGTTGTTAGTCCAATGCCGACCACTTATACAGTTACCAGCAGCACTACAAGTTACTGTGCAGGTGGAACAGGGATAGTAATATATATAACCGGTTCGCAGGTGGGCGTGAATTACCAGCTGATGAGGGGAACTGCTCCTGTAGGAACTTCTGTAGCGGGATCTGGCACACTGCTGGATTTTGGTCCACAGACGATCGCAGGTACATACACTGTAGTGGCAACTAATACGACGACAGGTTGCAGCAGCAATATGACAGGGGCGGTTTCAATATCGATCAACCCACTGCCAACTACATTTACTGTTGTAGGTGGAGGTAGCTATTGCCCGGGCAGTACCGGAGTACATGTGGGCCTGAGCGGGTCAACAGTTGGTGTTAAATACCAGTTGTATAATGGTGGTCCTGTAGGGTCGGTAGTAACCGGCACGGGTTCTCCAATAGATTTTGGCCTGCAAACAGCAACAGGTTCTTACACAGTAATTGCGACCAACCCTTCAACAGGTTGTACGAATAATATGATAGGTAGTGCCACTGTTGCTGTTAACCCGGCTCCTGTAGTGTTCAACGTAACCGGTGGTGGTGGCTACTGCTCAGGAGGTATCGGAGTTGTAGTTGGCTTAAGTGGTTCGGTATCAGGCAACAGTTATCAACTGTATTATGCAGGAACACCATTTGGTAGCCCGCTTGCAGGTACGGGATTGTCGCTGAATTTTGGTTTACAGACCGTAGCAGGTACTTACACAATAATTGCGACCAATACATCTACTTCATGCACAAGCAACATGGCCGGCAGTGCGGTTGTAACGGTTAACTCGTTGCCTAATGCATACACAGTTACCGGTGGTGGTAATTATTGCCCAGGTGGTGCTGGTGTGCCTGTAGGGCTGAGCAATTCTGACGCAGGTGTTAGTTACCAGCTTTATAAAGGGGCAGTACCTTCGGGCGGCCCGGTTACCGGAACAGGGGGCGCGATCAGCTTTGGTATGATCACAGCTGCTGGAACTTATTCTGTGGCAGCATTGAATACGACTACCGGCTGCACAGCAAATATGACCGGAACAGTGAATGTTGGCTTGAACACTTTACCGACAGCATACAATGTGATTGGTGGAGGTAGCTATTGTTCTGGTTCAGGTGGTGTGCATGTTGGGTTAAGCAGTTCTGCTGCAGGGGTTACTTATCAGCTTTATAAAGACGGTACTCCGGGTGTTATAATGTCGGGAACCGGCTTGCCGATAGACTTTGGACTTATAACTATAGCTGGTAATTATACAGTTGTAGCCACCAACACAACTACAATGTGTACTAACAATATGACCGGCAGTGCGACCGTGGCTATGAATCCTACTGTTGTGCCTTCAGTTGCAATAGTAAGTAGCCTGGGAGATACGGTATGTGCAGGTAATATTGTTAATTTCTCTGCTTCTATCACTAACGGTGGCAGTGGGCCACTATATCAATGGGCTGTTAACGGTGTCAATTCCGGCACAGGCAGCACATTTAGCTATGTGCCGACAAATGGTGATGTGGTGAGTGTTGCGCTTACCAGTAGCGCGGTATGTGCTATACCGGCAGTTGTCAATCACTCTATTGCTATGACCGTGTTGCCGAAGTTGATGCCGGGCGTTGCAGTATCTGCTAATCCGGGTGTGATCGTATGCCAGGGTTCTGTTGTGAACTTCACGGCTACTCCTACAAATGGTGGTGTTACTCCGTCTTATTTGTGGAAGAAGAATAGTGTGACGGTTAGTACTAGTTCGACCTATAGCTATGCACCTGCAGATAATGATGTGATAACCTGTACAATGACCAGCAATTATGAGTGTCCGCTGGCACCGGCAGTAACGAGCAGTCCGATAACTATGGAAGTAAACGCCCCAGTAACACCAGCAGTGTCTATCATTGCAAGCCCCGGCACGGAAGTTAGCGCCGGTGTGGCTGTTACATTGACTGCCGATATTACAAACGCGGTTCCATTCCCAAGCTATCAGTGGCAGGTTAACGGTCTACCTGTTGCGGGTGCCACGCTGCCATCGTTCACAAGCGATGAGTTCAAGAACCTGGATATAGTTACCTGTGCTGTTACAAGCGGTGGTGGTTGTCCTGGTATGACAGGAACCGGAACGGTGACGATGAGAGTAATTGGCGTTGGTGTGAAACAAGTATTAGCCGGTAGTGATATCAAACTCGTGCCTAACCCAAGTAAGGGAATCTTTACCCTGAAAGGTACGCTTGGTACAAACCTCGATGAGGAGGTTACTATTGAAGTGACCAATATGTTGGGTCAGGTTGTATTAACACAGAGAGCAGCTACTCGCAATGGCGCTATCGATGAAAAAGTGCAAATGCCTTATAATATCGCGAATGGTATGTATATCGTTAACTTACATGCGGAAGGTGGTAATAAGGTGTTCCATATTGTTATTGAGCAATAGTGATAATGAGTTGAAAATTCAAATGGGTAGCTAACTAGCTACCCATTTTTTTTGTGGTAATTATTAATTCAATTGTTGTCGTTGGGTTTACGCGTTAAAAGATGGATATTTACTGTTAAGAAATGAGTGCCGGACTGAATTTTAAAAGAACAAGGTTTGCACCCACGCCCAGCGGGTACCTACACATAGGTAATATATATTCCTTCGTGTTGACCTACGCATTGGCAAAAAGGAGCGGCGCGAAAATACTGCTTAGAATAGATGACGCGGATCTTGAGCGTACTCAGTTACGGTATGTTCAAGACATATTTGATACACTGGATTTTCTGGAGATGCCGTATGACGAAGGACCGCGGAATGTAAAAGAATATCAAAATGAGTATTCGCAAGTGCACAGAATGAAAATGTACATGGAGGCCTTGCAAAATTTGCGGGAAACTGAACAAGTATTTGCCTGCACCTGCTCCCGTACCGATGTGCAGCGTTTGAGCGCAGAGAATATCTATTCAGGCACGTGCCTGAATAAACACTTAAGTCTGGATGCAGAAAGAGCCAGTTGGCGGGCAAGGACGAGTAAAACAGGTGAAATAAAGGTTAAAACATTAAATGATGGCTGTGTGGAGACTGCATTGCCTGATATAATGCAATACTTCATTACTAAGAAGAGGGACGGGAATCCTGCATACCAACTTACATCATTAGTGGATGATTGTTTTTACGGGATTGATCTTGTAGTAAGGGGGGCGGATCTGTGGCCGTCCACTGTGGCTCAATTGTGGCTTTCGGCACGCTGTGGTAAAGAGGTATTCAATGATACTATTTTTTATCATCACTCATTGTTTACAGATGCAGAAGGCAATAAGTTGTCTAAGTCGGAGGGATCGACATCTGTTCATTATTTGAGGGAAAGTGGCAATACGCGCGCAGATATTTATCGTCTAATTGCAAGAAATATAGGTATGAGTGAAATGCCGAGTACATTTTCTGAACTTGTAAATCTTATGGGTATGTAATTGTCATTTTATCAATTGAGCTTGCTTGATTGTTGTTGACGCGATTTTTGTGTAATGTATAGAAGTGTAATTAATAAGGGCTAAATGGACGTAATTACGAAGTTTACGAAAATAATGATGTTCCTGCTGCTGCTATGCGGAGGGCTGTATATCACTAAAGGGTTCCTCGTGCCAATAACATTTGGCGCATTATTGGCCATGTTGTTTGTACCACTGTGCACATGGCTGGAAAAGAGGGGTGTAGGGAAGGCATTGTCTGCTGTTTTGTGCGTACTTGCTTTTGTTGCATTGGCTAGCGGAATAATAGCACTATTATCATGGCAGTTATCTGGATTAGCGCATGATGCAGACCAAATAACAAAACAACTCAGCAGTATACCGGATCGAGTGCAGGAATTCATTCATCATACAGTTGGAATGACTGTTGAGCAGCAGGAGCAAATGATGAAACAACAAGATCTCTCATCGAAGGCAGGAGCAAAGCTTGGTATTTTGGCTAATTCAGCGGCATCGTTACTGGCAACTTTTTTTCTAGTTATTGTTTACATATTCCTGTTCATTTATTATCGTGGGCATCTCGAGAATTTTATACTAAAGCTCGTATCAGAAGAGGATAGAGAAAGAACAGAAAAGATAATTATGTCTAGCGGTAAGGTAGCGCAGCAATATATATCGGGACTGGGTATGATGATTGGTGTGCTATGGATAATGTATGGTTTAGGGTTTTCTATTATTGGAGTAAGGCATGCTTTATTTTTTGCCATATTATGCGGGCTACTTGAGATGATGCCGTATGTGGGTAATTTGATCGGCACAACGATCACAGCGCTTATGGCCTACAGCCAGGGTGGCAGTAGTATGGCATTGTGGATAATAGGAGTGTATTTGGCGGTCCAGTTCACACAGACATACGTACTAGAGCCCTTGATAGTTGGTGCCAGGGTTAGTATCAACCCATTGTGCACGATAATTGTGATCATACTAGGCGAAATGTTATGGGGCATACCTGGAATGATATTGGCTATACCAATACTGGGGATCGTAAAGATCATTTGCGATAATGTTACGTGGTTGCAGCCACTAGGATTTCTTATTGGGGAGGTGAAGCAAAAAGAGCAGAAGGTGGTAATTCGATCGTGAAAGCATGTGCTTAATTTGTGTATTGTGTATTATTTACTGTGTATGTTTAGTCTGTTAAATAGTATATTTATGCACGATTTGTGTTTATGGTGGAGCCCCTGTCATTGTTTAATTGGTCTCTAAAAAAAGCGCAGGAAACCGAGCCTGATAGCTTTGCCCGCGCGCGTATTCGCATAATATATGCGATACTTTTGTTGTCTCTGCTAAAAGCCGGGATTGTAATAGGGTTCTGTACTGCGCATGAGCAATGGCGGCAGGTTACAAGAGGGGCAATCGCTTTTGCCGTTTACATTGTGTTATTGAAATTGTTATTGTCCAAGCCTTCCCTGATCAAGATGCTTGCGCATATAATGATCATTGTAGGTGTATTGATTGTGTGGACCAACATTTTTGTATTTACGCACAAAATAAACCTTGCTACGGTGCAGTTTGCGTTCATGATCACCTTGAGTAGCTTTTATATTCTTGGTAACATGCCTGGTTTTATCTATTCGGTAATAAGTATAATGCCAATCGCGCTCTTTCTTATTCTTGGCGGCAATGCAAACGTATATCTTATCGGCGTGCCGCAGGAATTTGCATCTCCGGGTTACGAGATCGTAGTGATGCTCAATTTTGTGACGGTTGTTGTTGCTCATTATCTTTTCTTCCAGGCTATAAACATTAATATCAAGGAAAAGGAAACGCTTAATAGTCAATTGCGCATTGCTATTGAGGATGCGAATAAACTGGCGATCTCAAAGACAAACTTCCTGTCAACAATGTCTCATGAATTGCGTACACCTCTTAATTCGGTGGTTGGCATAACAGAATTATTGTTGGAAGACAGACCAGAGGAACGACAGAAGGAAAACTTAAAAACATTGCAATATTCTGCACATGATCTGCTGTCTCTTATTAATAATATACTCGATTTTAATAAGATGGACTCCGACAAGCTTATACTTGATGCGGCCCCATTTTGCCTGGGAGAGTTTGTGCAAAATATTTGTTCTGTGTTGAAGGTTAAGGCTGATAACAAGAATATCGAACTAAGGCTTGATATTGATTCGCGCTTGATGAAGTCAACGGTGATAAGTGATTCCATACGACTGTCGCAGGTTTTGTATAATCTTATAGGTAACGCAATAAAGTTTACAGAGAAGGGTAGTGTTACGGTTAAGGCGGAACTTATAAACAAAAATGGCAAAATAGCGGAAGTTTTGTTGTCGGTTACAGACACCGGCATAGGTATACATCCGGATAAACATGAAGAGATATTTGAGCTTTTTGCGCAGGCTGAGTCGCACATGGCGCGGAAGCAGGATGGGTCTGGGCTTGGGTTAGCCATTGTTAGAAAAATACTCGGGTTATTTAATAGCTCAATAAAGCTGGAAAGCAGCCCGGGTAATGGAGCTGTATTCTCTTTTGTAATATTATTTGAGGTAACTGATAACATTGAAGCCTACAGTCCCGAATTAATAAGTAGGCCTGATATTACACGTTTAAGGGTGCTGATAGCTGAAGATAATGATGTAAACAGGATGATATTACAAAAGCAAATGAGTAAGCTGCATGTTGAGCCGGTGATTGTTGAAAATGGCGAAGATGCTTATAGGGAACTGCTGTCAGGTAATTTTGATGTTATCCTGATGGACCTGCATATGCCTGTACTAGGCGGATATGAAACTATTAAGCTAATACGCGCAATAAATGATCCTATAAAAGCAGCTACTTATATTGTTGCATTTACAGCATCTATTACCGAGCAGCAGAAAATTCTTGAATCGGGATTTGATGATTTCTTGTATAAGCCTGTAAATATGAGCGATCTCCGCGATAAACTGGAGAAAGTAGCCCTGCGCGAAAAAATATCTGTGTAGAAATCTACAGTCTATGAACCTTCATGTAGTTGCATATCCTGAGATCGCTTCCGTAGATTATGAGCTGATACAGTCGTTTCGCCGGGATCATAACACATTGTATAAGGTAATCGAGCCTCATTTTACTATTGTGTTTTCTGTGCCTGATATGAATGCTGAGGATTTTATCGGAGAGATAAAGAAGCATGCTGAGAATGTGTCTGTTATACGATTTTGTATCCGTTGTGCGGTGATCAATAAAGATTCATTTAGTAATAATTATGACGCCTTTCTTGTGCCCGATGAAGGATATAGTAATATTATTAAGCTACATGATCGTTTATATAGCGGCATGCTTTCCCGATACCATCGGCTTGATGTTAGTTACATACCGCACCTGAGTGTGGCAAATTCGCCAGACGCTGCTGTTATCAAGGCCCTAGTGGACGAGTTAAATGAAAAGCAGTTTGTTGTACATGGTACTATTTCTGAGCTCGATGTTATTAATTATGAGAACAGGATTGTGACCACTATTAATAAAGTACCCCTGCGTATAGCCTAGCTATGAGTGGTTACTTCTAACGTTCGCCCAGCATTTTAATTGGTTTAATAAGACGCTTCTTTTGCAGTCCAAATCCTTCAATGGCGTATTTTTTAATGTGGTCTATTGCCTCGTCTACTGAATCTGTGAAAAGAAACAGGTTTGTGTCGGCAGGGCTGATGGTTTTTTCTTCAACCATATTTTGGATGTAATTAAACAGCTCCTCATGATATGCTTTCCCCATTAAAATGACCGGGAAGCGTAGTGATTTCCCGGTTTGCATCAGGGTTATTGCTTCAAAGAACTCATCCATTGTTCCGTATCCGCCGGGCATTACAACAAAGGCATAAGAGTATTTTGTGAGTAGTACTTTTCTTATAAAGAAGTAATCGATGTTTACCCACTTATCCAGATATGCATTGGGTTTCTGTTCCTGTGGCAGTACGATGTTGCATCCAATAGATCGGCCACCGGCTTCCTTTGCGCCCCGATTTGCAGCCTCCATTATTCCCGGCCCTCCTCCTGTTATGACGGTAAAGCCCAGGCGGGCTATAGCACTGCCAATTGCGCGGGCCTCCTGATAAAAAGGATGCGATTCAGGGAACCGGGCCGAGCCAAACACTGTGACGCTGGGGCCGATGAAGTGAAGTTTTCTAAATCCCAGTAAAAACTCTCTGAAAACCCGAAAAAGAAAAATTAACTCGTGCCACCTGGAATGAGGCCCCTCAAGGAAAACATTCTCCTGAGAAGAGCCGACAGGAGTAAAATCTGAGTTGCGGTTATTCATTCGGCTGCTCCTCTAGTTTTATCAGCTCGGCAATATAGAACGGACAGAAATGTGGCTCCTCTGCTCCATTTGTATTTTTTTGAAACCAAACGCAGTCATACATATTCTTGTCATACTGATTGGCGAGTACATCGAAATGAATGCCGCGGATTGTCATTACCGGCCCCCCGGAACGTAGCTGAACTTTATCTCCCGCTGTGAATTCTGTATTCAAGACTATATATTTAAGTTTTAGCTTATTTTTTCGGTGCAGTAAATATTTGCTGTCCTACTGTTATAGTAGTGAATTGATCTTTGACATAGTGTATCGCTTCATTTTTGTTCATAACATCTGTGGTGCGCAATTCTATATGTACGTTTTTAAATTCAGGGCTATCACTTATTTCCTTTTGCATTACATATTTCGAGTTTGATGGGCCAAATATCACAATGCTATTCGGGTGCTTAAGTTGCGTGGCAACAGATCTACACATTTTTATCAAGTACTCATGAGCCCTGTTCTGTATATGCTCCTGCTGTTCGGTTTTTCTATCGGCGTGCACTCCTTCCTCGTTGTCCAATACATCTTCTGATATAAATTGCTCATGCTGCATATGGTTAAGAGATACGATAAATGCATGTTTGCGGTCTATATAAATACCGTAGTCAATTTTTGCTTTCATTTGTGGGCGTTTTAGATTGTTTTTTCTTTTTCTAAAAGGTGTAAAACTATCCCTATGTCTGTTTTTCTGCTATGACCTATGTCAGATAGTATTATGATTGTTATCAACGCCGATGCACTAGTGTCTGTGATAAATATTTGGTGATAAACATAAATATGGTAAAAAATGTTACTCAGTATTAGAGCAGGCATCTGAATCAAGGTGGGAGAATATTATGCGACTTTATATATGCGTAGACAGGGATTCGAACCCTGGATACCTTTAGAGGTATACGCACTTGTAAATAAAAAAAACGGCAGCGCATTTGCACTGCCGTCATCTGCGGAGAGACAGGGATTCGAACCCTGGATACCCTTAGAGATATACACACTTGCAAATAAAAAAACGGCAGCGCATTTGCACTGCCGTTTTCTGCGGAGAGACAGGGATTCGAACCCTGGATACCCTTTGACAGATATACACACTTTCCAGGCGTGCCTCTTCAACCACTCGAGCATCTCTCCTTTGAAGGGTGGCAAAGGTAATGAATCCATCATAAAGATGAAAATTTATTCAATTGTATTATAAGAATGGTTATGCAGGGAATATTTGCGCAGCATTAGCAGTTGTGGTGACGGCTACTTCGTTGATGGTGCAATCCTTTAATTCTGCAATTTTCTGGGCAATTATTGGTATAAAGCTGCTTTCATTTTTGCGCTTACCACGGTGAGGTGCGGGTGCCAGGTAGGGTGCATCGGTTTCAAGCACTATATGCTTCAACGATATCTCTTTTACTATAGTCTGCAGGTCTCCTTTTGGGTAAGTCACAACACCTCCGATGCCAAGGTAAAGTCCCAAATCAATTATTTGCTGTGCTTCCTGCAGTGTGCCGCTAAAACAATGGAAAATGCCCCGTAGCTTCCCATTCTGTTTGCTGCGTACCACGTCTATGCAATCCCTGGTTGACTCCCTGCTATGTATCACAATGGGGAGATCATAATTTAATGCCCAGTCTATCTGCGTTTCAAATGCTTCTATTTGCTGTTGTTTGAAGGTTAGATCCCAATAGTAATCGATCCCTATTTCGCCTACGGCGTAAAACTTTCTTTTCTCCAGCCAATGTTTTACTATCGCTAACTCATCTTTGTAGTTTTCTTTTACATAGGTAGGATGCAGGCCAATCAATGGCAGGCAATTTACAGGCCATTGGTCGGCGATTTGCAGCATATCGTCAACGGTGCTGCTATCGCAGTTGGGCATATACATTTTGGTAACTCCAGCATCTATCGCCCGTTGTACCTGGTCTTTATCAGCCATTAATTTTTCGTCGTATAAATGGGTATGCGTATCTACAAACATTGAGGGGTAATTTAAGTTTATAATGCTAGCTCTTTCATTTTCCATCCTTTGTCTTGACAATAAGCCAAGACATGGGGTAGTGCGTAGTTCATTCTATCCCAAGCTTTTTCACTGTCATGAAATAACACTATAGAGCCCGGATTTATATGCCTAAGAACATTTTCAAGACATTTTTCAGGCGTTAGCTCTCTGTCAAAGTCGCCACTCAACACGTCCCACATCACTATTTTCCAGTCAGGATATTTGCGTTTTAAACTCCTAGCCTGACTCCTTTTTATCAACCCGTATGGAGGGCGGAATAAGTTGCTGTTTATATGCTCTTGAGCTTTATTTATGTTTTGCAGGTAAATATCATTTTCTGTTTTCCATCCATTCATATGGTTGAAAGTGTGGTTGGCGATTGCATGCCCCTGTTGAACCACCTGCTCATAAATCGCAGGGTATTTGGTTACATTATCACCTACGCAAAAGAAAGTTGCTTTTGCATTATATTTGTTCAGTTGCTGTAGCGCAAAGGGAGTGGCAGTTGGGTGGGGGCCATCGTCAAATGTAATGTACACTGTTGGTTCCCCATCTGCAGGCATATCCCACACCAAACCCTTTGGAAACAGTTTTTTTAACCACTGCGGTGTTTTGGTAAAATATGTTACCATGAGCAGCAAAAATAATGAAAATAAAAAGGTTACTTACCGTGGCTTTTTATTTCGCCATCTGCCATTTCGATGATCCTGTCTGAACGGCGTGCAAAATCTTCATCATGTGTCACCGTTATTAATGTTTGTCCGTATTCTTTGGATAACTGTTGGAAGAGGTCAAATACCAGTCCGGTATTTCGTGAATCAAGGTTGCCGGTTGGCTCGTCTCCCATAATAATGGCTGGGTCATTTATTAATGCCCTGGCTATTGCTACGCGCTGTTGTTGTCCTCCGGAAAGTTTGTTGGCTCTTTTGAGGGCCTGCTCTTCCACGCCAAACAGCTTTAATTTTTCATATGCCTTCTCTTCGATTTCTGCCGGAGATAATTTACCCAGGCGCATGGCGGGGATCATTACATTCTTTAAGCACGTAAAATCAGGTAGAAGGTAGTGGAACTGAAAAACAAAACCGATAGATTCATTGCGTATGCGTGCCAGGTCGTTTAGTGATCTGCCCGTCACTTGCTCGTTTCGTATCTCCAGGGATCCTTCGTAGTCGGTATCCATGGTAGATAATATGTATAAAAGAGTAGATTTGCCACACCCTGATTTGCCCACAATAGAAACGAACTCGCCAGCCATCACTTCAAATGAAATGTTCTTCAGTACCTGTAGTGTCACCGGGTCGTGAAAGTATTTGGTAATATTGGTTGCTTTTAACGCTATATCTGCCATTATCCTCTGATTATAGTTACCGGGTCAACTTTTGAGGCCTTGCGTGCGGGGAAAAAGCCCGCGGCAAAGGTGGTTAGTACGCCAAAACATATGGCCTCGATGTAATGAGGGAAATAAAATGACATCGGGAAGTATTTTAAAGAGCCCATTGATGTTGAGCTGCCAATATATACTTTTGAAAGCCCGAGCGACATAAGGAAGCCGAAAAATATGCCGATGACGCCACCCATCAGGCCAATGTAGATAGCCTGCTGTAAAAATATACTGGTTACCGCCCTGCCCGAGAAGCCCTGCGCCTTCAGAATGGCTATCTCTTTCATTTTCTCATAAATGGTCATGTTCAGAATATTATAGATTCCAAACCCTGCTACTAATAGGATCACGCCTATTACGGCATTCAGAATAATTGCCCTGATCTTGAATGCTGTTTTTAACTGTTCATTTGCCTGCACCCAATCTTCGGCCTTATAGCCTGTAATTGTTTCAATATGCCTTGCAACTGCGTACGCCTGGTTATAATCTTTCAGATTTATTTTTATGTCTGTTACATAGCTGCGGTCTTTGCCCATAATATTCTGAGCCTGAACAGTGTTTGCATAAGATCGCGTTTCATCTACGGTTCTCATGCCTGTCGCGTAGATGCCGATCACGCGCATGATCATGTCATTTCCTTCTCCGGATCGCACTGTAATGTTATCGCCAACGTGCAGGCTTAATTTGTCGGCTATGCCTTTCCCGATCAGCAGTCCGTTATTTACTTTGTTGAGATCATGAAAGTCTCCGGATATCATGTTTTGCTGAACGTCAAACATCTTGTCTTCTTCCACAATGCTAACACCGGCAATATTGCCGGTAACCTGTACATTTCCGCTAGTATAAATAACATTTGCAGTTACCTGTGGAGTAATGAACTCAACCTCGGGAAATTTGCGCAGCATATTTATTATGCCGTATGGGTTGGTCATTCCGAGGTTTTGTTTCAATTGTTTAGGATTGGCAAGTATTTTAACTGAGTTGTCTTTTATGGCGTCATCCATAAGATGTGTATTGGCTACTTTATTTTCACTGTACAGTCTGATGTGAGGCGTAGAACTGAACGACGATTTCTCAAAATAGTCATTTGTTCCTTTCATTAAAGACTGCATAAAAATGAACATGGAGATGCCGAACATCACTCCCAGAGAAGCAACCAGCGTTTGCTTCTTTCGTGTAGAAAGGTAGGTAATAGCTATCTCTGTATTTACACTAAGTTTCATTTAGTTATCTCTGTTTTACTATTATGTCTGACGCCGTAATTCCGGTCAGCACTTCAATCCATTCATCAGATACAATGCCTGTTGTTATTATTGCAGTGTCATTTTTGTCGCCCTTTTTTACCAGCACTTTGTTGCCAGGCATTACGAAGGAGTGGGGTATGAGCATTGTATTCTCTTTCTTACCGGTAATAATATTTGCCTGCAACTGTGTGCCCGATATGAGCCCGGGGATATCTTGTATAAAGCGAGCTTCCACTTTATATGATTGAGATTTTTCATTGAAGTGCGGATATATTTTTGAGATTGTTGCTTCGTAGGTTCTATTCTTGTCGGTATTTAATTCTATCAATACCCGTTGTCCCACCTGAACTTTGCGGATACTGCCTTCATCAACATCCAAGTTGATGACGATCGAGTCTGGATTGCCGATCTGTGCTACCTGGTCGCCCTTTCTTACAAGGTCGCCCTGCTGCTTGAATATCTGGTAAACTTTGCCGGCACCTATAGCTGACAGATTATAGTATTGATTGCCTGCTTCAGCGTTTTGTAATTGGTATTGGGTGTTTGTCAGGTCCTGTCGCATTTTGTTTTCTGTCGCTTTGTAATTTTCCTGTAAAGCGCTGTAATTGTTCTGTGAAGACTCATAGTTAAGGCGAGCATTGTCCAGGTCTTGCCGGGATACAGAATGTGTTGTATACAAGTGCTCATATCGTGCAAGTGTCATTGAGTCTGTTTGCTTCTTTGCTTTGGCCGCATTTATTTGCGCCTTTAGCTGAAGCAGGGCAGGAGAGTTGTCTGACGCGTTTATTTTTGCATATGTTAAGTTAGTTTGTGCAATATTTACTTGTGTGCGTTGTTGCCGGTTGTCTAGCTGAAATAATATTTGCCCGTCTTTTACAATATCATTTTCCGAGACATGGCTTTGCTTGATAAATCCGTCAAATAATGCGGTAAGGATATAAGCGTCCTTGGGTTCAATGCTCCCCGACGCAAATACGGCTTCCGTAACCGGTCCTGTTTTAGGGGAGGTTTCGTCATATTTGGGCTTGCAGGATGCGATATGTAAAGACAGTAAGCTTAAAACTAATATTCGTTTCATACTAAAAAGATTGTTGGCGTATTTTTACCAGGTACAGTTGCACCAGCATGTCTGATAAACTGTTCAGGTATTGGTTTTGATAATCGATGTAATCTTTGAATGCGGCAAGCCGCTCCTCGATAGAAACTATGCCAGCTTGTTCCCTGTTTGATATATGTCTGTAATTGTCGAGAGACAGGGTCAATACTTCTTTTGTTTTGTTTAATACAGCTAAAGAACGTTGGTAATTCAGTTTAATGTTTTCGTCGTTTAGCGCGGATTGGTTTTTGGTGTGTTCTAATTGCTCCTTGCTTTGCTCAAAAGCTACGTGGTTCTTTTTCGATTGAAAGTACCTATAGCCACCTGTAAATAATGGCCACGATGCCTGCACCGTCCAATACTGTGCAGGAAACCATGCTTTTGCTCCTTTGGCCGCGGCAAATGGGTCAAATTTGTCGTCATAGCGTTGTGTGTTATAATTATATGCAAGGTTTATTGTTGGGGTAAATGCCGCTGTGGAGGCTTTATATTGGCTAAGGCTTATTTTCTCCTGGTACATAGCCAGCCGTATGGCGGGGTCTTCATTGAATTCTGTGTTTTGTTCGCTCAGTAAGTGTTCGCAAAGGCTGCCTGAGATATCCATTGAATCATTGGCCGGGATACCCAATATTGATTTAATGTTATTACGTGCTATCAGGTACTGGTATTGTGCAGAAATATAATTTTGCTGCGCCCTGTTCAGGTTTAATTTTGCTACATCCACATTTGCCGCATTAGCTGTGCCGTTCTCATATTTACCTTTTACAGACTGGTAAACAGAATCGGCGATCAAAGACATTTGTTTTGATAATTTCAATGCTTCGCCCATTAGCAACATCGAGTAATACTGGGTGGCCACCTGCTGGTACACATTTTTCCTGGTATTGGCAAGAGTTGCTTTGTTTAATTCTTCTGTTTCCTTTGCTATCCGTGTATTATAAATGTTTTGCAGGTTCAGAACGCTCATCTGGGCAGTAACACCTCCAACATATACATATTGCCTGCCAAACTGGAAAGTGCGTATAGAGTCCGGAGATATGGAAGGATTGAAGGTGTTGGCAGGCACCACTGTTGTTTGTAACTGGATGTTATTTGTATAGGTCCCGTTTGCAGAAACCTGAGGGAGCATTGCACTGTAAGATTGTTTTTTGGAATAAGAGGACCTTTCAACATCATATTTAGCTGAGCGTATGGTAACATTGTGAACGTCCGCATACTCCCATACATCTTCCAGTGACTTGAATACAACCTGCGCATCGGAGTAAGGTCCGCCGGTAAATAGAAATAATATCGCGATAATTTTCTTTAGCATCATTAATGAGGTTGGGTATTAAGCATTATTGATTTTATCCAGACCGGGATGAGTTTTTTTCTTTCTTCCATTAATGCATTGAAGTCTTCTATTGTCATGTCCATCCGATCGCGTATCAGGGGGCTTGCAATAAATGGGAAGATCGTCATTGACACAGCATTCATTAAAAAATGTACGGGATTTATCGGTGGCACTTTACCAGCTGCAGCCATCATTTTCCATTGCTGCACCAGGTAAATATCCTGGGTGTTTATTTTGTCAAATCCAACCTTTTCTATGAACTTCTTAGGATTTGCATTTATTTCGTGTAGTACAAATACCGGTAGGTCCGGATTTTTTATCAGCATGTCGATGTAATGGCTGATGAGTATTTCCACTTTTTGAGGCAATGATGTGGTGCGGTCGTTGATGTGATCATGCACACTGCTTACGAACAATTGTAAATGTTCCAGCATAATAAGGTCAAAAAGCTTCTCCTTGCTCCTGAAGTAATAATTGATCAGAGCTACATTATAGCCCGATTCCTCGGCAATATCTCGCGTGCGTGTAGCTGCGTAACCTTTACGGGTAAATACCCTGCGTGCAGCTTCTTTTATCTTCTCCTCGGTGGATGCACTCTTTTCTATTTGCTCCTCTTTGTTCATTACGTGGCAAAGGTAAAATTAAATTTTTGATTTAAACAAATATTTTAAACAATTGATTAAATTTGATATTCAGCCTAAATAAAACTGCCTCCGTATGGAGGCAGTTTTATTATAAAAATCGATAAATATTATTTATTCCATGAAGACGGCTCACTTAAGTCCGGAGCGTAGTAACCAAAGTCGTTAGGTACGTTGGTTGCGGTGTCAATAACTTCATACCGCATTGATATTGAACCATATTGGCCATAAGTTGTATTCGAGTAGATCACACCTTGTCCGAAAACCACATGGCCCTCTAATTGTTGGTTAGGAATGTAAAGGGTATCCCTGATAACGTATCCTTTTATTGGAGCTTTAAAGTAGTTGTAAAAATTAATAATAGCTACGTCTGTAATATTATTACTCCTTTCAATGGCGATAGGGTACTGGGCCGCATTAGTGATAGATCCCTTTTCGAATACCGCCCATGCGCCTATGAATTTATCCCGGGAAATTGTCTCACAATTAGATCCTTCATAACCTGACTTACAAATACACCTGCCACCGTCACAAACGCCGCCATGGGCGCAAACTACCGATTTGCACTTATCCCGATTGCACGAGAAATAAGTAGCTGATCCAATAGTTAGAATTGTAACCAAAACAGAGTACAGTACTTTCTTTAAAGGGGAGTTCATTAGCATCAATGTGTTTTAATGAGTATAAAGATAAAAAAAACTACAATTAAAATAGCGCTCACCTCTATTTTACACAGAAGTGGACCTTTTACAGGGATAAATATATTTCAATAGCCGCATTTAACAGAAAAAAGGGAGAAATATTTTTTTATGCTATTTTTCAGAATCGGCTTTGTATGCCCTGATGCCCCTGTATATAGCCCTTGCAACTTCAAACTGGCCTTCTTCTGAATTCAAATAGGTTTCTTCGTCTATATTTGTAATAAAGCCTATTTCGACAAGTACACCCGGCATTGCGCTGCCAGCCAGTACTTCCAAAGGTAATTGCTTCACACCCAGATTATCCCGTCCCTGCGATTCAAATTGTTCCTGTATACGGCTACCCAGCGATACACTCTTGTTGAGAAATACCTGTGCATATTGGGCGATAATGATAGCGGTTTGCGGGTCATTTTCATCCAAAAGACCGGTTTCTTCAGTCACATTATCACCGTACTCGCCAATAGCCTCCTGTTTCTGATAGTTTCGGCGAAGGTTCAGTACATAAGTCTCAACGCCGCTACGCTTGGTAGTATGGTGTGTAGTAACATGGTAAATGGGTTGTTTCACCTTTTTGTGATGCCTGGTAACAGTTTTATAACCCACAATACTCCTAGTCTTGACAAACGGTGTTGAGTTGACGTGTATAGAGACGAAAAGATCTGCGTCTGCTTTATTGGCTATCTCGTGACGTTCTACCAGGCTCGGATACATGTCGGTTGTGCGGGTATATAGAACATGCATATCTTTCATGCTATCGGCAAATATTTTACCTAATTTCAGCGTTACTGCCAAAGTAATATCCTTTTCCATGGAAATAGCACCCCGTGCACCCACATCTTTACCCCCATGCCCTGCATCTAAAACTATTTTATTGATGGTTTTGCCCTTAGCAAGCAGCACAAAAGGTGCAAATGCAAGGAGTAAGACCATTATTACAACTTTATTGCGCATAACTATGTTTCACAAAAGATTAAATATACAAACTCATAAACCGCTTAATTAATTTTAAATTTGCGCCTTTAATGAACCTGCGCGGTAAATTTATTCCAAAATTTCCATCCTTGTGTTGCTTTACTATGTGTATGGCAATCATTTTTATATTCTTTATAACAAATAGAGGATATTGCCAATCTGAAAGACCACGGAATAATAGTACGACAAAACCTAGTGGCGATACGATCAGAACAGTGGCGGATACTATCAATATTTCATCGGATAGTTTGACAAAAGGAGGAACATTACCGGATACTACAAAAAGGAGTCAACTTGAAGAAAGGCTAGGAGTAAAAATATCTAAGGATGCATTACCTGCCGTGATCACGGCAACAGCCGTTGACTCTGCAGTGCTGGATATGGAGCATAATCTGTTTTACCTGTACAAGAATGCAAGAGTAAATTATCAAGATGTTCAGCTGGATGCGGGACAGGTAACTTATGAGCAAGCGTCGAATATTATAACGGCGGCACCATACGCAGCTGCAAAAGACTCTGCAGGATATAAGCAAACATTTACGCAAGGCAAGGAAAAGTTTACTTATGATTCCATGCAATACAATTTTAAAAGTAAGCGTGCTATTGTAAGGAATGTGCATTCCCAGTATGGTGAAGGATATGTGTTCAGTGAGCAAGTAAAAAGGAACCCTGACCAAACGATATACGGCTCTCACAGTATATATACAACATGTGCGCTGGATACGCCGCACTTTGGTATTAATGCAAAAAAAATTAAGGTTATACCCAATAGGGTGATCGTGTCAGGGCCATGCAATATCGCATTTGAGGGGGTGCCTACGCCGCTATATCTGCCATTCGGGATATTTCCTTCTTCAACAAAACAAAAATCGGGATTCTTGTTGCCGACATATACTGTGGAACAATTGCGTGGGCTCGGTTTAATGAATGGTGGTTACTATTTATACCTAAGTGACCATGCTGATCTTGAAGCAAGAGCTAACATCTATACTAAAGGTAGTTATGCACTGAGCGGAGTTACTAATTACAATACACTCTATCGCTACCAGGGAGCATTGCGTTTTGCGTATGCTTACAACAAAACAGGAGAGGATTTTGAGCCGGGCGCATCTACTTCAAAAGATTTTATGATCAACTGGAGTCATCGTTCGGATGGCAAGGCGATACCGGGTCAAAGTTTTAATGCGTCGGTAGAAGCAGGTACGTCTTCATACTATTCCCAAAACAGCTATGATGCCAACCAGATATTAAGAAATCAATACCAATCAAACATCAGTTATGCTAAAAATTGGCAAGGCAAACCTTTTGCATTAACCGCGAGTGCTTTGCATAATCAGAATACAACTACCAAGGAGATAAATGTAACGCTGCCCGCATTAAATTTTAACGTAGCCCAGATAAACCCGTTTCAAAGTAAAAAGAGGGTGACACAAAGGTGGTATGACAAGATCACGTCGAGCTACAATTTTGATTTCCTTAACCGTACCACATTCTACGATAGCACGTTCGATCTTTCAAAGCTTTCGTTCGATAAATTCAAGACCGGTTTCCGTCATTCGATTCCTGTTAGTGCGGCGTATACTGTGCTGAGGTATGTTAACCTATCATTCAACGTAAATTACAATGAGTATTGGGTAACAGAACGGATATACCAGCAATGGAACCCGACAGCCAATAAGTTGGATAGCACGATCAATAACGGTTTTTATACTTCGCGAGATTTTAATGCAGGAATTAGCCTTTCTACCCGTATTTATGGCATGAAGCTGTTCAAAAAAGGTAAGCTGAGGGGGGTAAGGCATGTGTTGACGCCATCTACAGGGTTTAGTTATCACCCGGATTTTGCTAAGGCGCCTTTTAACTATTATTATCCTACTCACCTTGATTCATCAACTGACGCAAGAACGCTAACTTATGTTTCGCCATATCCAACCTCTATTGTGGGTGGTGCTCCATCCGGCAAAGCAGGGAATATTTCTTTAGGGCTGAATAATAACCTGCAAATAAAAGTGCGTTCGGCGAAGGATACAGTATCAGGTTTTAAAAATATAACACTGATAGATGGATTCGGAGTAAGTGCAGCTTATAATCTGGCTGCAGATTCGTTCCAGTGGAGCCCGATAAGGATGGATTTTCGGACGAATATAGCAGACAGAGTGAGTGTTACATCAGGTGCTATGTTTGAACCTTATGCGTTTGATTATGACCTGGGAAAGTCGATACCCCGGACAATGTATGAAATGGGTTATGGCCTCGCACGGTTCACAGGCGCAAATTTGTCATTAGGGTCAAATTTTCACTCGAAACCTAAAGACAAAGGAAAGAACCCTACCGCGAATGAGGAATATGGACGTCTAATGCGCCCCGCTGGTTATTATGATTATGCAGATTTTAATATACCGTGGAGCTTCAATATTAGCTATACTATGCAGGTAAGTCAGAGCTATAATAGGGTTTCGAAACATGATACAGTTGTACTAAGTCATAGCTTTACATTAGCCGGGGAAGTACAACTTACAGACAGGTGGAAAGCGAGGATAAACACAGGCTATAATTTTAGTACAAAAGAAGTTTCTGTTACAACAATTGATTTACACCGCGACCTCCATTGCTGGGAAATGCATTTTCAAACAATCCCATTCGGGCCAAGGAAGAGTTTTAACTTTACACTCAATGTTAAATCGTCTATTTTACAGGACCTGAAAGTAATGCGCCGCAGAGATTTTAGGGATTCTCCTAATTAGGACATTTACTTTTCACTTTTGCATCGCATTTGACTATTTTTGCAAACGCTTTTACTTAAAAATAATAATTTATATATATGGCTATTGTTGATCTTGTAATGCCGAAAATGGGGGAAAGTATTATGGAGGCTACTGTGCTGAAATGGCACAAGAAACCCGGTGATACTATTAAAATGGATGAGACATTGCTGGATATCGCTACTGACAAAGTAGACAGCGAAGTGCCATCTACAGCCGCAGGCGTTGTATCTGAAATACTATATAAAGAAAATGATGTTGTGCCTGTTGGTGCAGTAATAGCTAAAATTGAATCGGGTGGAGTTGCCGCGGCCGTAGCCCCTAATGCTCCGGTAGCACAGCCACCTGCTCCGGCACCAGCACCGGTAGCATCGGCGCCAGTAGCTCCGCAGGTTCAACAGCCTGCAGCAGCAGAAAGCAATGGTAACAGGTTTTACTCGCCACTTGTACTGAACATAGCAGGTAAAGAGGGAATAGGCATGGCTGAACTGGAGGGGATACCGGGAACCGGCAGCGAGGGTAGAGTAACCAAGAAAGATATACTTAATTATGTGGCTAATCGTGGAGCTGGGACTCCGCAGCCGGTTCAATACCAGCAGCCCGCAGCACAACAGCCGGCCTCTATTGCAGCGCCTGTTATTGCGCCGGCCCCACAACCTTCCGTGGCGCCTGTAGCAGCAAGCGGTAATGTGGAAATAATGGAAATGGACCGTATGCGCAAGCTGATAGCTGATCATATGGTACGCAGCAAGGCTACATCACCCCACGTTACCAGCTTTACAGAGGCAGATGTGACGAATATCGTAAAATGGCGGGATAAGGTAAAGGGCCCGTTTGAAAGTAAATATGGCGAGAAGATCACCTTTACGCCAATATTCTTTGAGGCAATAGTGAAATGTATCCGTAAATACCCGCTTATTAACTGCAGTATTGACGGAGATAAAATAATTATTAAAAAAGATATTAATATTGGTATGGCTACAGCGTTGCCAAGTGGCAACCTGATAGTGCCCGTTATAAAAAATGCAGATACGAAGAACCTGTTCGGCTTATCAAAAGAGGTGAATTCGTTGGCGAATGCAGCGCGTGGTAATAAATTGAAGGCAGATGATACGCAAGGTGGCACATTTACGGTTACCAATGTGGGTACATTTGGCAGCCTGATGGGTACGCCTATCATTAACCAGCCACAGGTTGCGATCATGGCGCTTGGGGTCATTAAAAAACGCCCGGTTGTATTGGAGACTGAGGATGGCGATGTAATTGCTATCAGGCATATGATGTATTTGTCGCTCAGTTATGACCACAGGATCGTTGATGGGTCAATTGGCGCAAGTTTCCTAACAGCGGTTGCAAAAGAACTGGAGGCATTTGACCCAAATAAGCCATTCTGATTTATAAAACACGTCCTTGAATTTTTTATTTGCAGCCCGGTATATACCGGGCTGTTTTTTTATTGTGTAATGAAGATCTTTTGTTGTGTAAAAACTAATATGGCGATTCAGGATTGGTAATTGCAATTCGATGAAATTGCGCGCAGAAAAAAACGTTAAAATTATTTTTCAGAAAAAATAATTTCAGGAAAGAAATTTTTCAAAAAAATAGTTTGTTCTTTTCTTGTTTTTTCTGGGAATTAATTCTATATAGAGTGATATTGTATTGTCTTAATGTCCTGAAAGCTGCCGCAGTAAAGCATTTCAAGCATTTTTGTGTTTTGTGAAATGAAATAATCATCTTCGTACACAAGTTTGAGGCAAAGATCAGTTGAGAGGTGGTTGTTATGTTTATGTATAGCAAAAAGAGTTCCAAACTTTTTCAATGCCATTCTGTAAGTTTTTTTAAACAAACAAGAGCAAAATGATTTTTTTTTTCAACAAAATGTTATCAATTTCGTCCTCCTGCTGTAAATAGGCAGGAAACATTCCGGCTAGTGAAAATGAGTTGAGGTCCCAAACAAAAAAAACAACTAACTTAGTAAGTGAAGTAACCAAAAACCTGATGAGGAAATTTTCAGGAAAATATATTTGTCTGCTACACTTACTTGGTTTTGGAAAAATATGATTAACTTAGTGAACGCTGTTTCATAATATGGATAATAAACACCTTTATAATACTAACAATAATGTTTTAACCGAAGCAGAACAACTATGGGAGAAATGTTTAAACATCATAAAGGACAATGTTAACTGGCGCACTTACCAAACTTGGTTCGAGCCGGTGAAAGCAGTAGGCCTTAATGATAATGTCCTGACCCTACAAGTACCCAGTCAGTTTTTTTACGAATGGCTTGAAGAACATTATGTAGAGCTTTTAGGTAAAACTATTAAGCGTGTACTGGGCAGGGTAGGCCGCCTTGAGTACAGGATTATGATGGAAAACAGCGCATCGCAGCGTAATCCTGCTTCTATTAATATGCCCGGAAGCACGCATGCGAAAACCCCTAAAGAAAATAACTACGTGGACATGCCCCTGAAATGGGATGACCCGCATAATATAAAGACACCATACGCCATACCCGGTCTGAAGCGCATGCAGATAGACCCGCAGTTAAATGCCAACTATATTTTTGATAATTATGTAGAAGGAGATTGCAACCGTGTTGCTCGTTCGGCCGGGTTGCATGTTGCGCAAAAACCGGGTGCAACTGCATTCAACCCGCTGGTTGTTTTTGGTGGTGTTGGTTGGGGGAAGACCCACCTTGTGCAGGCGATAGGTAATGAAGTACGTAAGTTGCACCCAAATAAATCAGTGTTGTATGTAAGCGCTGAAAAATTCATCAACCAATTCATAGATCACTCCAAGAATAACGAGATCAATGATTTCATCCACTTCTATCAGTTGATAGACGTGTTGATCATGGATGACATTCATCTTTTTGTATCTGCACTTAAAACACAGGATGTATTCTTTGCAATCTTCAATCACCTGCACCAGAGTGGCAAGCAAATAATATTGACCAGTGATACGGCGCCGCGTGACCTTGAAGGAATGCAGGAAAGATTGCTGAGCCGTTTCCGCTGGGGGTTGAATGCAGATATACAGGCACCTGACTTTGAAACACGCCAGGCAATACTACAGGTGAAGATGAAACAAGAGGGGCTGGAGATTCCTGACGAAGTGGTGAAGTATATAGCATACAATATACAAAGCAATGTGCGCGAGTTGGAAGGGGCATTGATTGCATTGTTTGCACAGGCGACACTGAACAAGAAGGAAATTGACATGGATCTTGCTAAGCGCGTGATGAAGAACTTTGTGAAAACAGCTGCGCGAGAGATGACAATAGACAACATACAGAAACTTGTATGTGACTATTACCATGTTGCGTATGACCGCCTCTTGACCAAGACGCGTAAACGTGAGGTTGTATTGGCGCGGCAGATAACTATGTACTTTGCTAAGAAATTCACCAAACAGTCGCTGAAAACAATAGGCGACCACTTTGGCGGATTTGACCATACCACAGTGATACACTCATGCCAAACGGTAGAAAATCTGATGGAAACAGATTCTGAATACAAAGAAAACTTGTTGGAGATACAGCAAAAGGTTCAACTTGCAAGTATCTAGCACATTAGCTAAAGATATATGTAAAATCAAAGTGATTTTGAGTTTGTTCATTAATGCAGATTCATTAACTTTGCAGTCCTTAAAAAGGCAAAACGGTGAGGTGGGAGAGAGGCCGAATCCACTAGTTTGCTAAACTGGCATACGTGGTTAACACGTATCGAGGGTTCGAATCCCTCCCTCACCGCCAGTAAAAACATTTAACCGGCGAACACAAGATAGTTGTTCGGGGAGTAGCGCAGGCCGGTAGCGCACCTGGTTTGGGACCAGGGGGTCGCTGGTTCGAATCCAGTCTCCCCGACAAGAAAAGCCCGGCAATTGCCGGGCTTTTTCATGTACTATAAGCAGATATTTTATAGTTTTGATATGATGCGCATGTCTTATCTATGGTAGCTATAGCAGAATTCAGAAAGTGGGCATTAGCTTATCCCGATGTGGAGGAATTGCCACACTTTAATATTCCATCATTCAGGTACAAAAAGAAAGTGTTTGCAACTTACAGGGAGAAAGATAACCGTGCTATGCTGAAGCTATCGTTGATAGATCAGGATGTATTTTGTTCTTACAACAAAGAGATATTCTTTCCCGTTGATGGATTTTGGGGTAAGCAGGGGGCAACTTTCGTGGCGCTAAAGAAAGTGAGAAAAGATATGTTTAAAGATGCCCTGGCGCTAGCCTACAATGGGGTTGCGCAAAAAACAAGCACAAAAAAATCTAGCCGGTAATTCTAATACCAGGCGTTTCCTTTATCCTTCGTGCTGATGTCAAAGTGTCCTTTTATCCAGTTTATGAATTCTACACTTAATTTCCCGACTAACTCGATTATCTTTTTCATAAAACCACATTTTAACCTAGTATATCCAGTACAAAAGCCGTTCCAATAATTGTTAATGTTCTATTTTGCATTATCAGACATAATGAGTAATCTTATATTCTAAACTTTCATTATGACGCATAAATCTTTCACCATTCATTTATTTTCCTGCTTATTATTAGTATGGGGAGTGTCAGGAAGCAGTTGCTCATCTTACCGGGTGGCAACCAAAGCTCAAAGTTCTACAGATTATACGCCCGCTAATAGTAAAAAAGCTTACAGCTTACTTTGGGGGCTGCTCAATAACCCACAAGTCATCAGTACTCCTGTTTGTGATTCGCTGCAGGTGAACGGTGTGGCGGAAGTGATCGTAAAGAAGAATGTAGGAGATGCTCTTTTTACGGTGTTTACATTGGGTATTTATAGCCCGGTACATGTAACATGGCGTTGCTCGAAACCGTGTGGGCAAACACAAGACCTGTAATTCTTTCATCACCATAACAAACTAATATGAAAATAGTAAAGGAAGCCGCGTTTAAATGGAAGAACCTGCATGAAACTTATGAGCAGCAGGTGCAAGGCTTATGGCATTTATCGAATGAGACGAGTGGCCAGCCGATAGATAATTACAATGATACCACAAAGGGCATACAGCAACTGATTGCCGATGCCATAAAAAGTAATACACCGTTGCGGCCTCTTGGTGGTAACTGGTCGCTTTCTTCTATAACGGCAACAAGCGGTATCATACTGAACACAAAACTGCTGAATTCTATATTTCCCATCACGAGTAAAAATGTTCATGCTGATTATAAAGGAGATGTAAATAACCTGTTTTTATCGCAGTGTGGGCGCAGTGTTTGGGAGCTCAGCGATTTTTTGCACACAAAGGGGAAATCACTGCCGGCGTCCGGGGCAAGTAATGGCCAAACTATTGCGGGCGCAATAGCTACGGGTACGCACGGTGCGGGTATCAGTTTTGGGGCACACCAGGAGGCGGTTGTCGGGCTACACATCATTACCGGCCCAAACAGCAGTATATGGCTGGAGCGTAAATCTGCGCCTGTAATGACGGATGCTTTTGCGGCAGTATTGAAGGCAACGCCTGTGCGCGATGATGAGGCATTCCAGGCAGCTGTGGTAAGTTTTGGTGCATTTGGTTTCATACATGGGGTGATGATACAGGCAGAGCCAGAATACCTGCTGGAGAGTTATATGCGCCGTGTGCCTTATGATGCGGCTTTCAAACAACAGGTGACCAGCCTGGATTTCAACTACGATAAACTGCCGTATCCAGGTGAGGTGCCGTTTCATTTTGGTACGCTCATTAATCCATACGACCTGGATAAAGGGGTGTATATGTCGGTAATGTATAAGCGACCAATAAAGCCCCATACACCGCCAAAGCCCAATGGGGAAGGCATAGGCCCGGGAGATGATGCACCGTGTTTTATTGGTAAGCTAACCGATGTATTACCTGCAAGTGTACCGTTACTTGCCAATACTGTTATTGGCAGTAGCCTTACGCCGTTTGAGAAGAAAGAGGGTACACTGGCGGAAATATTCAGCAACACCACTTTGAGGGGAAAGGTAGCGAGCGCTGCAATAGGCTTTGCTTCTGCCCAAACCTTCGATGTTATGGAAATGCTGATGAGAGTGAATAAAGCGAGCGGGCCGTTCGTTGGGGTTTTTGCGTTCAGGTATGTTAAGTCATCAAAGGCAACAATGGCGTTTACGCGGTTTGCGCCGGTGACAGCTGTGTTGGAGCTGGACGGTGTGCACTCAAAAGGGACGCTGAGGTTTTACGATGCGGTGTGGGCCGAGATGGATAAACTGGGTATACCATATACCTTTCACTGGGGCAAGATGAATACGCTTACTGCCGCCAAGATAAAGACCATGTATGGCTCATCGCTGGATAGCTTTCTCGCGCAACGTGCAAAGTACGTGGATGCAGCCACACTCCGCATACTGAACAATGATACACTGAACCAGTGGGGGATAGTAACGCCGATGGCGCCGCTGCCCACCACGCCACCTGCTTCGTTAATTGTTTAGGAGGGTATAATTTCGGGATAAGGCTTGTTTTGTCACATTTGGTTTTTTATATATGGCCGGAGTGCGCTACTGGCTTATTTTATGTGTTTTATTGTAAGGTATAAAGGGGTATAAAAGGGTATAATTATACCCCCAAAAGGTATATTTATACCCTGTTTAGGTATAATTATACCCCCCAAAGGGGATCATTTATACCCGGCTTATAGCGAAACGGGGTGGGGCTTATAGCCTTCCTGATATCGCCTTGCCGGCAATACGGATCACTACCACTTATTCCACTTGTATTTACCAATTGGATGAGGGCCTACACAACTTGTCAAAGAACTTGAGCGCCGGAAAAAATGCCGGAACAATGTAAAGTTACGAGGGTGTGTACTGCCGGAAAAATATATTTTGCATGATGGTACAGTAACGGTACCATGATGGTTTTATGATGCCTGGAACCCTTTGTGGTAGCATGTTTCGGCGGGTGTGTTTTTTATATTTTTTATTTTTGGGTGCATTTTTTAAAATCAGGCTTATCGCTGTTGCTGCCGGTCGGAGACCTGCTTTTTATTCGGGATTTAAGTCTTGAAGACTTAAACCAGATTTTGGCTGATAGCAGTTGTTGCCGGTCGGAGACCTGCTTTTTATTCGGGATTTAAGTCTTGAAGACTTAAACCAGACTTGGGAACAATGTGCAAAAGGTTAAGTTTGTGTAATGAAAACTTTAGGCTTAATAGGTGGTGTCAGTTGGGTGTCCACCGTGAATTATTATTATTATATCAACGAGCAAGTGAATAAAGAATTGGGCGGGCTCAACTATGCCCAATGCCTGCTTTATTCGTTTAATTATAACGACATTAAAAAGCGGAATGACGCGGCTGATTTTAAAGGGACGACCGAACTGATAGTTGATGCCTGCAACAAACTGAAAAGTATAGGTGCAGAAGGAATAGTGCTTTGCGCCAATACCATGCATATGTGTGCAGAGGAGATAGAGGAAAGGGTAGGCTTGCCATTGGTGCATATAGCAAAAGCTACCGCCATTGCAATAAAGGAAAAGCAATTGACCAAAGTAGGACTGCTGGGTACGAAGTTTACCATGGAACAGAATTTTTTTAAAGAGAAGCTTACCGCGCAGGGAATAAGCACAATTATTCCTAACGAGGGAGACCGTGCCTTTGTGCATGAGGTGATATTTGCCGAGTTGGGCAAGGGCTATGCATCACCGGAATCAAAAGACCGTTTCCTGGAGATAGTGCTGAAGCTTATTGAAGATGGCGCCGAGGGTATTATACTTGGTTGTACTGAATTACCCTTAGTAGTGATGGAGGATGATGTGCCTGTGCCGATATTTGACACTACGAAAATACATGCAAAGGCTGCCGTGGGGTTTGCGCTGGGTAAAGATGTTGTTAATTGGGCTGATGATTAGTGAACAATCTGAACTATCTGCAAGTGCTCAACAATGGTTCGAGGCTCACCATGAATTGTTAGTATTCCACGATCTGCCTTAAATGGTGTTCCTGGTGCACAACATAATCTTCAATGAGCCATTGCAGGGTAACAGGTTCAGGCTCGTTTGTTTTGCATTTGCGGGAGAGGCTTTCTTCCGGTATGCGTTTTATTACCTCCAGCAAATGCCTGTGGTATGCTTCCCAGAATGCAATGACGTGCGCTGATTCCATATCCTGATACCTGCTGCAGGCTACCCAGTTATTTTGGTCGTAAATAATGAAGGGCGTGTCCTCAAACTGCCCGCGTATAAAGCGCTGGTGGTTGTTGGTGGCGCTGTCTATAAGATGGCCGAGCATCTCTTTTTTGCTCCATTTATCGGGTGCAGGTTTGCGCTAAAATTCCTCTTCAGGGATTTGTTTTAAAAGCGAAGGGATCGTGTCGCAGAGGTAGTAGAGACGGGAGATGGTGGAAGTAAAAGGCATAGTTATGATTTGATACAATGATACGAAATCATCCATAGACCAATACATGTGTAAAATGCTAGGTCTTTTATTTAACTTCAAGCTTCATCATTGTTATCTATATGGCAGAGAATTCTAATTTTTTGACTATCAGGCATGCCAGTAACCTGGATCATGACCAGATCTACAGCCTTAACCATAGTATTTTTGCCGAAGAGATTCCCCAGCATGATCTGCAAGCAGATAATCGGCTCGTTGATAGCTATCATGAATTGAATACATATGTGATAGCCCAGGTTGGTGAAGAAGTAGTCGGTATGGTCTGTTATAACGACATTCGTCCTTTCTCGCTGGATAAGAAGCTCAACAATATTGATGCCTATTTGCCTCCGTATAATAAGATCGTTGAAGTGCGATTATTTTCGGTGAAAAAGGAATACAGAAAACAAGGGGTAGGTATTGCGATGTTAAAGGTGTTGGTGCCGGAGCTAATAGCCAAGGGGTATGATCTGGGAGTCATATCCGGTACGCCAAAAGAAATGGAACTTTATATGAACATTGGTGCTGTGCCATTTGGGCCTATGGTTGGCTCCGCAACCGTTCCTTATCAGCCGTTATACTTCTCTTTAGGGAACTTAAAAGGCGCTTTCAAGATATGATTAATTTTACTACTGGGCCTGTAAGCATTTTACCAGGTGTTCGTAATGCATTGTGCCAGCCTGAATTGTCTCATCGCTCTCCTGCGTTTAGAGAACTATTGTTTAGAATTACGGAAGATATTATTGCTGCAACATCAGTACATGAAGTATATATATTGCCGGGTAGTGGTACGCTGGCAAATGAAATGATGTTGGTGCAAATAGCCCGGAGCGGGGGAGATGGATTGATAGTATCAAATGGAGAATTCGGGGAACGCCTGGTACAACAGGCTAACAGATCTGGGCTGCATTTTGAGGTGCTAGCGGAGCAGTGGGGTAATAGCGTCAATGTTCTGGATATCAAAAAGGCACTGTTACGGAAAAAAATTAAGTGGATACTTTTGTGCCATTGTGAATCTTCTTCCGGGATAATTAACCCTTTGTATGAAATTGCAGAACTTGCGAAAGGCCATGGCTGCGAAGTGTATGTAGATTGTATGACAACTTTCGGTACGACTGAATTATGCCTCGCAAATATCGCTATGGCTACAGCTTCGTCTGGTAAAGGTATTGGAGCCATAGCGGGACTGTCAATTATCTTTTGCAATAAGGAAATACTCCGGGCAGACAACTGTCCATTATACTTAGACTTACATTTCGCCAAGAGTAACGGTGGAATACCTTTTACATTATCGTCTAATTTGTTGCTTGCATTATATGAGGGAATACAAAGTAATCTTAATAAAAGCAGATGGTCACAGTTAGATGAGTTTTCTGAGATTATCTATGACCAATTACACCCGCTTAATATAATACCGTTCGGAACTGCACAGTCCAGAATATTTACGGTTGATCTAAAAGACATAAGTGCTGTTGACTTTGCTGCAAATTGCTTTAGTAAAGGTTTCTTGTTTTCTTATCAGAGTAGTTATTTAGTGAAACGGAACTGGCTTCAGCTTGCATTGCTTGGAAATTTTGTATACCATGATATACTTAATATGCTATCGGTATTCAAAGATGTTTATTCAGGTTTTAAAACAGCGAGGGCTGCGGAGTAGTGATGATCTGACTCAATAATCCATAAAACAAAACCGCCCCGAAGATCGGGGCGGTTTTGTTTTATACTTTCGACTAACTAATTAAGCAGTCACTTTACCTTTTGTTTTTGCTACTACTTCCTCCTCGATGTTGCGTGGGGCAGGAGAGTAGTGGCTGAACTCCATGGTAGAAGTTGCGCGGCCTGAAGACAGTGAACGGAGCTGAGTTACGTAACCGAACATTTCGCTCAGTGGCACTTTAGCTTTGATCACCTGCAGGTTGTTACGGCTATCCATGCCTTCCAGCATAGCGCGGCGGCGGTTAAGGTCGCCTGTTACATCACCCATGTACTGATCCGGTGTGATCACTTCCACTTTCATGATGGGCTCCAGGATAACTGTTTTTGCTTTACGGCCAGCCTCACGGAAACCAGACTTCGCACAAAGCTCGAATGACATAGAGTCAGAGTCAACCGCGTGGAACGAACCGTCGAATATGCGGATACGCATGTTCTCGACAGGGAAGCCCGCCAACGGACCTGTGGTCATAGAAGCTTCAAAGCCTTTCTGTATCGCAGGGATGAATTCGCGTGGGATAGAACCACCGAAGATATCGTTAATGAACTGGTAGTTGCCTTTGCCTTCTTTCAGGAACTCTTCATCAGCAGGGCCGATCTCGAACTGAACGTCGGCGAATTTACCACGACCACCGGTTTGTTTCTTGTAGATCTCACGGTGAGTAACCATCATTGTGAATGCTTCTTTATAAGCAACCTGCGGAGCGCCCTGGTTGATCTCAACCTTGAATTCGCGCTTCATACGGTCAACGATGATCTCGAGGTGTAGCTCACCCATACCGCTAAGGATGGTCTGGCCTGTCTGCTCGTCAGTTTTAACGCGCAGTGTAGGATCTTCTTCCACCAGCTTAGCTATCGCCATACCCATCTTATCAACGTCGGCCTGTGTTTTAGGCTCAACAGCTATAGAGATAACGGGCTCAGGGATGAACATGTTCTCGAGAACGATCGGGTTCTTTTCATCACACAGGGTATCACCGGTCTTGATCTCTTTGAAACCAACCGCTGCACCGATATCACCGGCCTCGATGAAGTCGATAGGGTTTTGCTTGTTAGCGTGCATCTGCATGATACGGCTGATACGCTCGTTCTTGCCGCTACGCATATTCAATACATAAGAACCCGCATCGAGGTGGCCTGAATAGCAACGGAAGAACGCCAGGCGGCCTACGAACGGATCGGTCATGATCTTGAACGCGAGGGCAGCAAATGGTTCTTTTGCATCGGGCTTACGCTCGATCTCTTCACCAGTATCAGGGTTAGTGCCTTTAATAGCTTCGATATCCAGCGGACCAGGCAGGTAACGGATAACGCAATCGAGCGCTGTCTGTACACCTTTATTCTTGTATGCCGAACCACACAGCATTGGGATAATGCTGAGGTCGATAGTTGCTTTACGCACCGCCTCATGAATTTCTGCTTCGCTGATGCTGTTCGGATCTTCGAAGAATTTTTCCAGCAGCTTGTCGTCGTATTCAGCAACGGCTTCTACGAGGTATTGGCGCCAGTGGTCAGCTTCTTCTTTCATATCGTCAGGTATCGGCACTTCTTTATAGGTCATGCCCTGTGTTGAGTCGTCCCAAATGATACCTTTCATCTGAATAAGGTCAACGATACCTTTGAAATGGTCTTCAGCACCGATAGGCAATTGCAGTGGCACTGATTTAGCACCCAACATGTCCTTTATCTGCTGCACCACCATAAGGAAGTCGGCACCGATACGGTCCATTTTGTTTACGAAACCGATACGTGGTACACGGTAGCGGTTTGCCTGGCGCCATACGGTCTCAGACTGAGGCTCCACACCGTCAACCGCAGAGAACAGGGCAACGAGGCCGTCCAATACACGCAAAGAACGCTCCACCTCAATGGTGAAGTCCACGTGGCCGGGGGTATCGATAATGTTGAATTTATATTTTTTAGACTCCGGTAATGGTTTCCCCTGTGTAGTAGGGAAGTTCCAGAAACAGGTAGTAGCAGCTGAAGTGATGGTGATACCACGCTCTTGCTCCTGTGCCATCCAGTCCATAGTTGCGGCACCTTCGTGTACCTCACCAATTTTGTGGTTAACACCGGTGTAATAAAGAATACGCTCGGTCATCGTCGTCTTGCCCGCATCGATGTGGGCGGCTATTCCAAAGTTGCGTTGTACGCGGAGATCTGCCATTTTATATGAATTAAAGTGTTTATTTTTTGTTTTGGAGGTGCAAAGGTAAGGAAATTTATATGAAAATCAGATTAAATCAGATGTGAAAGTTTTGGGGTAAACAAATGGTGTATAAATTTATTTCAATAATTATATTAAAAAGTATACGTATTTATTTGGAGGTGGTGACGACATGGGCACAAAAAATAAATGTTGCGAGTGTATATTTACAGAATGAAGTTAGAGGAGGCGATAAAATCGAGCAAATTCCAGGACCAAAAGCACAAAGCAACGCTGAATGTGTTGTACACTGCCTATTGGCTTAGAAATAACTTCAGCAATGCCATCAAAAAAGAGGATCTGACGGTAGAACAATTTAACGTGCTGCGTATACTGAAAGGTATGCACCCGGAGCAAATGTGTGTGAAAGATATAGGTAGCCGTATAATAGAGAAAAGCTCCAATGTGCCCCGTATAATAGACCGGCTGGTGCTTAAGAAACTGGTAAAGAGAGCCCCCTCGAAAATTGATAAAAGGGAAACGTTGATCTCTCTAACAGACAAGGGCGCAGAAGTTTTACAAAAAGCCAATGAGTTGGTGGAAGGACTGAATGATACCATAAAAATAGATGAGAATGAAGCTGTTATGCTAAACGAGCTCCTGGAGAAACTAAGGGCAGGTGAAGTAGCGCCTGATGACTCCTCAACAGCGTGACCGTTCGGTTGACCTAATACAATCCACATCTTTTTATACAGCCGAAAACTTTTTCCTTTTTTTCGGCTTTTACTTTATACTTTTGTGCTGCAAAGGTTCCCAACCTTGGTTGGGATGAAAAGGGAACCAGGTGAGAATCCTGGACATTACCCGATGCTGTTAGCTCCATAAGAAGCTTTTTGTTACCTCTGCCACTGTCCTCATAAGACGGGAAGGCCGCAAAAAGTGGAGTAAGTCAGAAGACCTGCCTGTGCTGAGTTACTTATCGCTGCTTTCGGGATCAAAAGCACAGATGAGATCAATGCAGGTTGCTGCGTTTTTCTGTCTGTTTATTTACCCAATTGCTGCAATGTGAATTTGTTTTTAAAACCAATTTATATATGCGCACATTTACGATTTTATTTTCTGCTCTTGTATTGGGCACGACTGCGATGGCACAAACAGTTGCCACATTTGAGAGCCTGAGCCTCACGACTACCGATACATTTTATGTTAACTATAGCGCGTCCGGTACCGATGTTGGCTTTGACGATGGCCTGGCACATTTTCCATGTGTATATGATGCGTCATGGGGCGGCTTCTGGAGCTATGGTTTTGCCTATTCGAATATGACGGATAGTGTGACGAGTGGTTTTGGTAACCAATACTCCGCAAAAACAGGGGGTGGCTATGGTGGGTCGGCGAAATACGCTGTTACTTACGGTCAAAACAATAGAATAATGTTATTGGGTGGTGCAGCGGGGCATCCGGTAAATGGGTTTTATGTTACTAACAATACCTATGCTTACAATAGTATGAGGGATGGAGATGGTTTCGCGAGAAAGTTCCATAATGGTGATTGGTTCAAGCTTACGGTTCAGGGATATTATGGAGGCACGCTGTTACCTACTACAGTAACTACATACCTGGCCAACTTCCTGTTCCCGGATACAACGATGAATTACATTCTGAAAGACTGGCAGTGGGTGAACCTTGCACCACTTGGGCCAGTAGATAGCCTGGAGTTTACGTTAAGCTCTACAGATAATGGTATGTGGGGTATGAACACTCCGGCTTACTTCTGCATGGATAATTTTACAACGCATGACGTGACACTTGGCCTGGCCAATGGTGTAACACCTGCAGCAAAGGTTTACCCAAACCCTGCAAGTAATATGTTGTATATTGATGTGACAGATAATTGGGTTCAACAAGTGCTGGTTATGGACATGACGGGAAGAGTAATGAACACCTATACCGGGGCCGGGCACATTGAGATAAATACCTCAGCTTTGGCTGCGGGAATATACCAGCTGCAATTGAGCGGCAACGGGAAAACGGCTACTGCTAAATTTGTGAAGGAATAAAGTATGAAGAACGTTTGCTTACTATTGGCTTGCTTGTATTGTGCTTTTGCAGCGCAGGCGCAATATGCACCGCAGGCAGGACTTGCCGGCACTACGGCTATCAGTGCGTCCAGCAGTCTGTTTGTTGGGTGGGCTGATCAGTGTACTGTGCAGCGGGGGTATATGGATATAGCAAACCATTCACTAGGGACGGCAAGTGCCGGAAATGACACGAATGCGTTGGGGGCGGCGGACAATTGGATAGTGAGCCTTGGTGATAGTGGTGTTGCCGTACTTACTTTTCAGAAGCCGTTGTATAACGGGCCTGGTTTTGACTTTGCTGTGTTTGAAAATGGCTTTGTAAACACGGCCAACGATTCGGAAGCGTTTTTAGAGCTGGCATTTGTGGAAGTAAGCTCTGATGGTGTTAATTATTTCCGGTTCCCGGCGATATCAGCAACCCCGCCCGGTTTGCAATTGGGTAACGGTAATTATATCAATGCGTGCAGGCTGAATAATTTTGCAGGTAAGTACATTGCCATGTATGGTACCCCTTTCGATCTAGATGAACTTGCCGGTATATCCGGACTTAATGTGAACCGTATTACTCATGTTCGCCTGGTTGATGTTGTTGGTTCTGTTTCAGGCCATTCGTCTTTCGATAGTGAGGATAATATTGTGAATGACCCTTATCCAACACCATTCCCTTCCTGTGGTTTTGACCTGGATGCTGTAGGGGTCATTCACCAGGTGGAAACAGGAGTGGGTGTATTGGGTACTGATATGGTTGCAGGTGTTTATCCTAATCCAGCCTCAGATGTGATCGTAGTGTCAGTTAAGAGGCAGGTCATCGATAAGTTAACTCTCACTGTAACCGATATTACAGGTGCCATAGTGGAACAAATCGTTTTTTCACAACCAATACAGGTTCTGGATGTTCGGCAATATCCCGCGGGAATGTATTATCTTGTTCTTCAGGATACTAATGGCAACAAATGGGTAGAAAAAGTTACAAAATATTAATAGCCATATTGTATTGTGCGTTGTCTTCGTGTGTAAGGGATAAGCCTGACGTTACCGGTAATGTTGATTTTAACCCGGTGGGCAATGTGTTTGTAGTATGCGAAGGGAATTTTGGCAGCGGCGCAGGAACACTGTATGCGTATAACAGGCACACGGATAAGGTCTCCGGCGATCTGTATCGCAGTGCTACAAAACAGCCCCTGGGTGATGTGTTCCAGAGCATGGTGAAAATGAATAACCAGTATTTTCTCTGTGTCAACAATTCAGATAAAGTTGTCATACTGAACGCAGGCAATCTTTCCATTGCTGGACAGATCAATATTCCGAAGCCGCGATATATACTGCCCATTAGCGAAACAAAGGCATATATATCTTCAGAGTACAGTAATAATGTTTACGTCATTAATCCGCAAACCCACCAGCTTACAGATACAGTTGTGTTGCCATACCAGAACCCGGAAGGCATGTGTCTGTTTGGCAACATCGCTATAGTATGCACATGGGATACCTTGTGTAACACTATTTATAAGGTGGATGTAGGCACGGGTAAAGTGATCCATATATTGGGGGTAAACGGCTATGCACCACAGGAACCTTTGTTGGATAAGGATGGTATGCTTTGGATATTATCAGGGAACCAGCCAAAGAAAAAAAGTTGTGTGCTGACAAAGTTGAACCCTTCATCGGGCGATACAATTGTGTTCTATAGTTTCCCGGAGGAAGCGGACGCTATAAAGCCTGTGTTTAACAGCACACGTGATACACTATACTTTATCGAGGCTGATTATTATGGTGGAACAGCCAATAATGGAGTTTACCGCATGGGTATCTATGAAAGCAGTTTGCCAACGACGCCGTTTGTTGCAGCAAATGCATTTCAATATTTCTGGGCGTTGGGCATAGACCCTGCTACAGGATATATTTATGTGGGTGACCCAAAAGGATTTATTCAAAAAGGAACTGTATATGTTTATAAGCCGGATGGTACACAGGTGAAGAGTTTTGATGTAGGTGTAGGGCCGGGACATTTTTATTTTGATTACTAAATTGAGCGCTTTTGCAAATATGTTTGTTGGTAGAACATCAATATTATTGGTGGTGCTTATGCTGCCTTTTGCTGTTTTTTCGCAGACAAAAGACAGTACACTCCGCGACATTACTATACAAGGCAAAAAGAACCCATCTAACGAAGCAAAGGTCAACGAATTCTCTCCCGGGCAGAAGATCAAGACGATAGACAGCGCTACACTGCAGCAATACCAGATGCAGAGCATGTCGAACCTGTTAGCGCAGCAATCATCAGTTTTTATCAAGTCTTATGGTGTGAATGGGTTGGCAATCTTGAATTTCAGAGGATCATCTGCAGCACAGTCTATGGTATTGTGGAACGGGGTGCCTATACAGAATGCCGCATTGGGCATTGCCGACATATCTACTATACCGGTATCATTGATGAATAAAGTGAATATTGTATATGGTGGGTCTTCAGCATTATGGGGTAGCGGGAATGTAGGTGGCGCTCTGTTATTGGAGAACGAAACGCCTGTATTTGAACCGGGGAAAAAGTCACTCACTGTTAGTGGGGGGGCAGGCAGTTTTAGTCAATTTATGGGTGCACTGAAGGGAAGTGTCTCCGGTAAGAAATTCTATTTTTCAGCGAATGCGTTTGTGCAAAGTGCGCAAAATGATTTTTCTTACATGAACATAGACAGTGTGAAAGTAAGAATGCACAACGGGGCATTGCAAAGCGGCTCGTTGTTATTGCACGCCGCTGTGAAAGATACACCACTCACAATAAATGCTTACTTGTGGTTGCAGCAATATGACAGGGAAATTCCTCCTGCTTTGTTTGAGCCTTACTCAGCTAAGAAACAAACAGACCGCTCATCAAGATTACTTGTAGACTGGCAGCGTGAAGTTGGTAAAAGCACTTTGAATGGTAAGCTAGCCTATATATCAGACAGGGTAAGTTACAAGGATGGCTCAATTTCACTGAATACTGAAAATAATGTGCGGCAGGTATATCTGGAGTTAGGATGGAGGAAACATTTAGGTAAATTCGGGCAAGTGCTGATATTTGCACCCTGCCAGCTTTCGTGGGCGGGAATAGGGCCTAAGGACGGAGATACGGTGCAACAGGAACGTGCCGGTATAGCAGGCGCATACGAGATCAAATTGTTCAAGCAACGCCTGAATGTAGCGTTGAATGTGCGGGAGGAGCTAATTGATGGTAAAGACATCTTCCTGCCAGGTGCAAATGCTTCGTTGCGGCTAACTGATTGGTTGTTGTTGCGTGCTAATGTACAGCGCACTTACCGTACGCCCACACTTAACGAGCTATACTACTTTCCTGGTGGTAACAAAAATCTCAAACCGGAACATGGGCTGACTGAAGATGCGGGGTATGCAGTGAAAGCGAACGTATTGAAAGTGACGGTTTCGCATGATCTTTCTGTGTTTAACCGTGATATGAAAGATTGGATATACTGGGTAGGCGGCGCAATATGGACACCACATAATATTGCAGAAGTTAACAGCAGGGGTGTGGAAACGGAAACCAAACTTGGCTATGCCATTGGCAAATGGAAGTTGCAAATAGGTCTAAACACATCGTATGTGCTGGCGACTACTGTAAGAAGTTATATTCAGAACGATGGTAGTGTTGACAAGCAGATACCATACACGCCGAGGTATAACCGGCAGGTAAATGTTGGTTGCTCATTTAAGGCCTTTACTGTAAATTATAATTACACTTATACCGGCTATAGATTTACTACCACTGATGAATCGTACTGGCTGACGCCTTATGAGACGGGTAATTTGCAATTAATGTACAATACTACACTGCGCAAGCATTCATTGCAATTCATCGCAGCATGCAACAACATTTGGAATGCCCAATACCAGGTTGTAGACCAGCGCCCAATGCCGGGCACTAACTGGCAACTTGGCTTTAAAGTGGGCGTATTTTAATAGTAACGCGACTGACCGTTATTGCCATGATGGTATCTGCCTGGCCACTGGCGTTGTGAGCAACTGCTCATTTCCAATACTACAATAACGAGCATTAATAATGCGGCTATCTTAAGTTTCATCGGGTAAAATGATTTCTGTAAAAATAATAAAAAATCAATAGTGGCGTATTCTTGCTTATATAAATTGTTGGATAGCCGGAAATACTTATAGTTAATAATGCAGTTTGCAGATCAGTCACCTTCATAAAAGAGTAGAGCCGCAAAGCGGCTCTACAGAAAAAGAAATCACATTATTCATCGGCAGTTGGCCCATACATACCAGGCACCGGAACATCCAATAGCCGGAGATAAACGCCCAATTGAGCGCGGTGGTGGAAGTTATGACTGTAAGCGAATGTGCGCAACACTACCTTTTTGGGTAATGTAAAATAAACTTGTTCTCCATTACGCATGGACCACATTTTTTCAAAATCTTCATCAGTTACGTTCTCCAGCACGCTCACGGCTTCATTCAGATTTTTGTCAAGAATGTCCAGTAGTTCCTTGTTTGTTGTGGCTACGTGCGATTTGAACGGAGTTTTTGCAAAATCGAGCTCATCGGCAAGAAAAATAGTACTTACCCAACTGGGGATCTCAGCTACATGTGTTGCTAACCGGCCTAACGACATAGATTTGTGATGCGGCTTCCAGTCATTTTTATCTACGGGTACTTTTTCCAATATTTTACGGGTATTAGCGGCTTCCATCTTCAATTCTGCAATAAGTGCCTGTTTTTGTGACATAAAGAATTATTTTTGTGAAAGGTAGAAAAAAATATCGAAGTGGTTGTGCGGGTATTTTCTATCTTTCAAACAGATTATAAAAACATGTGCGATGAATGTAAATGAAGTGCCGCAGGATGAGCGTGATCTGAAGCATGATGGTAAAATAAACAAGCTGATGTATGCCGTAGATAAAGATGGCAAATATACAGGTGTTAACTCTGCCGGATGGGAGGCTGAGAATTTTGCCATGCAACAAGCCTGGGAGGATATTGATGAGAACCTGGTAAATGTAGAAATGCAGGTAAAGGCCGGTGAGTTGAGCCCCATTGCTTATTTTATGCATAAGAACCTTATGGACCTTACATTGCTTGCAAATTATGTGGGCAAATGGCAGTGGCAGGTGCAGCGACATTTCAAGCCATCGGTATTTAAATCGTTGTCTTCAGATATGTTGCGTAGATACGCCACAGTATTTAATATCAGTGTTGATGAATTAGTGAATTTCGGAAAAGCAAAAGGAAAAAATTAATGATCGTAGATAATTTTAAGCATTACCAGCATGCTCATTGTGAAAGTGGGGTGTCTGCCAATCTTCTCAGGCATGAGGGAATCAGTATCAGTGAGCCAATGGCTTTTGGAATTGGTGCGGGTATATTTTTCGGACACTTGCCATTTCTTAAAGTGAATGGAACGCCGGGCACTACCTATCGTATATGGCCGGGGGCAATATTCAAAAGGGTGGCCCAACGGCTTGGTGTTAAAGTGCACACCGAAAAATTCAGTGATCCGCAAAAGGCAATGAAAGCGCTTGATGATGTATTGGCAACCGGTAAACCTGTAGGTATGCTGGGCAGTGTATTTTATTTGCCTTATTTACCTGAGGCGTTCAGGTTTCACTTCAATGCGCACAATTTTGTTGCCTACGGCAAAGAAAACGGAGCATATCTTATCAGCGACCCTATATTGCAAACAGTGGCCCGTATTTCTCCCGAAGACTTGATGAAGGCGCGTTTTGCGAAAGGCACGCCTGAACCCAAGGGGTTCATGTATTACGTAGAAGGAGTGTCGACCGATACCAATATGGCCAAAGCTATAGAGCAGGGGATCAAACAGGTATGTTTCTTTATGCTTAGCCCCCCAATACCCTGGTTTGGTAACAAGGGTATTTATTTGCTTGCCAAGAAAATAAAAGACTATCCTAAAAAACTGGAACCAAGGCGAGCGGCATTGTATCTGGGGAATGTGATACGCATGCAGGAAGAGATAGGTACCGGCGGTGCGGGGTTCCGTTACCTGTATGCAGCTTTTTTGCAGGAAGCCGGACAGCTACTAAAGAACGATGAGCTACTTAAGTGCTCTGAAGAACTGACCAGAATAGGGGATGAGTGGCGCAATTTTGCTTATCGGGCAGCACGCATTATGAAGGAGCGCAAATCGGGCCTGGTGTCTTATGATGAACTGAGTGACCTGCTGAAAAAATGTGGCGACGAAGAGAAGGTATTGTTTAAACGGCTGCAGAAAATTAAGCTACAATAGGTAATTGTGTTCGCTTAGTGATTTATGCGAATATATATGAGCCAAAGCTTATAAATTGAAGATATTTCCCTAAATTTGAAGCTAATTTCTCAGATTGCTAAGGCAGATCAGACATATAATAGTTGGGATAATCGACTTTTTCCATAAACCGTTTGCCCGGATAATTCCAATTCAAACTTTTCGCTACCTGGCCTGTGGTGGGTCGAATACAGTGCTTAACATCTTTATAGACTTTATTGCCTTTCATTATATTGCCCATGAACAGGATGTACATATTTACGGCAACATAAATATAGCCCCGGAAGTTGTGGCGTGGATCATTGCTTTTGCGATCAGTTTTCCGGCGGGTTTTATTATGTCCCGCCATATAGTATTCCCGGAATCAAACCTGCACGGAAGGATACAGTTGTTCAGGTATGCGCTCACCACTGTTACTTTTATATTACTTACCTATATACTCATTAAGGTATTCGCTTTCTGCCTGCCATGGGTGCACCAGTCTGTGAGGTACACGTTTATTTGTATCATCACTGCGGTGCTCAGTTACATTTCTCAGCGCAAATTCACCTTCAAGACCATAGAAGAGGATGAAGATGAGATAGAAGAAGAAGTGGTGCCCGATTAATAATTCTACCAGATTATTTTCTAAGTTTACCGCACATAACCAGATATATGGGCAGGAAGTTATTTGTTCTCGTTTTCTTTATTATATATAGCTCCAACGCATTTGGTTGGGGTGTATGGGGGCATAACCACATAAACAGGGGGGCTGTGCTGGCGTTGCCCAAAGAAATGGGTATGTTCTTTTACAACCACATTGATTACCTGACAATGGAATCTACCATACCTGATGTGCGCAAATACACCATGAATGATAAATCCGAATTTCCGCGGCATTATATTCAATTGGAGAATTATGGTTATGAATCGCGTGACATGATGCCGAGGACACTGGAGCAGGTGATTGCCAAGTATGGCAAAGATTCGGCAGATAAATGGGGCATACTGCCATGGCACATACAAGATATGATGGTGAAGCTGACAAAGGCAATGAAGAATAAGCATAAAGCAGAGATACTATTCCTGGCAGCCGATCTGGGTCATTATATAGGAGACGGGCATATGCCGCTGCATACCACGGAAAATTCTGATGGGCAGCTGACGGGGCAGAAGGGGATACATGCTTTTTGGGAGATACAGTTGCCAGAGTTGTTTGGTAAGAATTATAATTTTTACGTGACCAATATCCATTACATAAAGAGCATAGAGAAAGTAGCCTGGGACCTTATGGATAGCACTTATGCACTTTCGTTCCCGATGCTGACCATTGAAAAGAAACTGAAGAATGATAACCCTGAGGATAAGCAGTATGAGACGGTGAACGGCAAGCCACTAAAGACCGACTTTGGCTCTATTGTGCATACTTATGCATACTCACATGTTTACCATGAACTCTTGAACGGGATGGTAGAAAAACAAATGAAGGGTGCTATAGAGTTAACTGCCTGCCTTTGGTACACGGCCTGGGTAAATGCAGGCAAACCTGACTTGAGTGACCTGGACCCTGAATTTGTTACAGAGAGGAATAAAATTCCCTACAAAGAAGATATGGCCGCATGGAAAAAAGGGAAAGTGAAAGGAGCGGGTGGAGCGAAGGATTTTCCGGCGGTGAAGTAGCATAACTCAATACCCATATTTCTCCTTCCAGCAATTTCTAAGGTACTCCCTAAGCCTGGCCTCAGTAGCATTGTTTGCCGGGTCATATAATTTGGTGCCTACGATCTTATCAGGCAGAAATTCCTGCTCCACAAAATTGCCGGGGAAATCGTGTGCATATTGGTAGCCCTTGCCATAATCCATTTTTTTCATTAACCCTGTGGGGGCATTGCGTATTTGTAGCGGAACAGGTAGGTCTCCTGTTTTTGTTACTAAAGCTTGTGCATTGTTGATAGCCATATATGCAGCATTGCTTTTTGCTGAGGAAGCAAGGTAGGTAGCTGTTTGAGATAATATTATCCTGCATTCAGGGTAGCCTATCATTTCTACTGCCTGGAAGCAACTTGTGGCAAGGAGCAGCGCATTGGGGTTGGCATTGCCAATGTCCTCACTTGCCAATATTACCATGCGGCGTGCAATAAATTTCGGGTCCTCTCCGCCCTCTATCATGCGTGCAAGCCAATAAACTGCTGCATTGGGGTCGCTGCCCCGCACCGATTTTATGAATGCGGATATGATGTCGTAATGCTGTTCTCCGGTTTTGTCATACAGTGCCATTTTCTTTTGCACTATGTCCTGCACGCGGTCGTTAGTAGCTGTTTTATCATTATCTGGCAGGGAAGAAGCAACAAGCTCAACGAGGTTCAACAGCCTGCGGGCATCTCCGCCACTCAATTGCAGCAATGCTTCCCATTCTTTGATCACCAAATGCTGGTCGGCCAGCCAACTATCTTTCTTCATTGCCTGCTCAACCAGTGCCATTAAGTGATCTTCTGTTAGTGGCTTTAATACATACACCTGGCATCTGCTCAACAACGCGCTTATCACCTCAAATGATGGATTTTCGGTTGTAGCACCTATCAATGTGATGATGCCTTTTTCAACAGCCCCCAGTAGGCTATCCTGCTGTGCTTTATTGAAACGATGAATTTCATCTATGAACAGCAAAGCATGCCCGGCTTTTCGTGCCTGCTCTATTACTGCCCGCACTTCTTTTACGCCGCTGTCAATGGCGCTTAATGTAAAGAAGGGAATTTCAAGCGAGTGGGCTATTATCTGTGCGAGTGTAGTTTTGCCTACGCCCGGAGGCCCCCAGAATATTATAGAGTGCCCTTTGCCGCTTCTAATCATTCCCTCCAGAACTTTTCCCGGCCCAACAAGGTGCTCCTGCCCTATAAATTCCCCTAACGACCTCGGCCTAACCCTCTCCGCAAGCGGGGCACTGTTCACAGACATAGAATTGTATTTTTGTTATCAAGTTATTGCCTAAATTAGCCTTTATGATACGCAGTCTATTAGCTTTATTGCTGGTTACTATCACCAACAATACCTTTGCACAGAATACTGTAGCCAACGCTCCCAAAGCTACTGAAAAGCAGGGAATCCAAATTGATTATAAGCAGGAGGGGGCACCGATGCCGCCCATACGCCTGATAGTTTATGAGGATACCTCGTCTGCTAAAAAAGATACTACTAATACTGAAGCTGTTGCAAAAAAGCGGAAAAAGAACAAGGGGGCTGAGACCACAATTGTAGCAGAGGGACAAAAAAAAGTGATCACTAATGCTGATGTGGATAATGGCGCCAACCTATTCATTATGCTTTTCAACCCCACCTGTTCGCATTGCGAAGAGGAAACAGCCTTATTAGAAAAGAACAGCAATCTTTTTAAAAGATCAAAATTTCTGATGATGGTAAATCCTGTCATGCAACCATACTTGCATGATTTTATAAAAATGATGCATGTAGATGATTACCCGATTTTCAAGGTTGGCGTTGATAGTAGTGATTACGTCAATAATGTTTTTTTGTACCAGGCGTTGCCTCAGATCAACATATATAATGCTGAGCGTAAGTTATTAAAGATATATTCTGGTGAAGTGCCGATAGACAGCCTGAAACAATATATTGAGTAGGGTGTTCGGGAAATGAAGTATGGTGTAGTAAGGTTGTTTTTTTTAGTGAAAAACCCTTTAAGCAGTCCCTTTTGGGGGCTTTTCCCCGGCTGAGCCGATTTGGTTATAAGTAGAAAAAGACGATCGTCTTTTAGGCCCTGGCGACAGGCATGCCAGCCCCTGCTAAAGATGGATCAGCTTTCTCTTTTACGAAAGCTTGTACTTTACGCACATAATCAAAATACCCTGTTTCCAGGCGTATCCAGAAAATGGTGAAAATACCGGCACTTATGCCAAGCAGCGTATAAGACACTACGGGCTCGCCAATAAAATAGAGAACAGTTGACGCCAGTAGCATAAAAGCGCAAAAGATCACGATCAAAAACGGGCCACCGGAATCAAGTGCGCGCATTTTTGAAGTAACCACCACTTTTGTCTTGCCACTTGCATCACTCATTCCTACGGTTGTTATCGGAAGCGTCTTAATGTCGCTAATCTGCTCGGCATGCGGAACAATAATTAACTTTTCGTCCCGGTCCATAATCTCGAAATCAAGGTCGTGGATCTTTACATGCCTGCCGATCAAACGGTTCTTTAAGTCTTCTGCTGAAACCGGAAAATGGTAGGTGCGAGTTCTTGTAAAAAACATAGGCAAACGTTTTTAAGTGTGAAGAACTAAATTGATTACGAAAAGTTAAGTACAATTTTTAGTATTACAAATACTCAACCTTTAAAATTATTTATATCCAAAATCATGCCAAATCTTACGAGAAGAAGGTAGTTATTGTAATTTAACTTAATTTTTATGTGTTTGATGGTGAATAGAAGAGGTTTAACTAATGGTTAAAGAACATCATTTATTCCCAATTATATGAAAATAATTCTCTACCATTTGTTTGTAATATGGCTTTAACTGCGGAGGGACGGTTTTGTACAGCTCGAGCAATTGCTGTTGGTCTGTGATATATTTTTGAAGCGCAGGAGGTACAGGCCTGCTTATTTCGTCTGCTGATCTTGAACTACGCTTATCGTCCTGTTCCTGGTCGCGAATGGCTTTTTCTACTTCGAGCATTCGTGTTTCTATTTCTTTCTGGCGCATCAACAGTTCGGCCGTAAGCCTGCGATTCACAAGGTCAGTTTCATTTTTATCCATCTTCTGTTCTATCTCGCGTAATTCCTTGCTGTTGCCCATGCCCTTACTGTTGAGCATACTGGTAAGCTCTTGAATTTTTTTGCGCAGCATAGCTTGTTGGTTGGCTAGCCTTGCTATTTGTTCAGCGTTGCCATCTTCTCCGTTCGGGTCGCCTTCATCGCCTTGCTGGCCACCATTCTGGCCTTGCCCCTGTTGGCCTTGCCCCGGCTTTGGTCCTTGCTTGCTGCCCGGTTTCTTGCCACCTTGCTGTTGCATTTTTTGCATAGACTCGCCCAGCTTTTTCTGCTCGGTGATAATGTCTGACAGTTGTGAACCCGGTCCGTCTTTGGGCTTCTTACCCATGCCCGGTACCTGGCCCGGTTTGGGGCAACTGCCACCTTTGCCGGCTTTAGCCTGGCCTTGTGCCTGCATAAGGTTGGCAAGTAGTTCGTTCAAGAGCAATGCAAGGTTGTTGGTATGGGTCATCACATATTGCTGGAAGGTGACAGCGCCGCTTTGGTTGCGTGCTTCAAGAGCTTCCACTGCTTTCTTCATATTATATTCCAGCTCCGTTGTCTCCCTGTTTACAATAGCCGGCAGTTTAGGTGAACGCTTACTTAAAGAGAATAAGCTATCGCGTATCATGTAAGAGTTATTGTGCAGCCTGTTCTGTTTTTCCTGGTTAACAATATATGCCTGGCTAGACATGGAGGTTTTACTCACACTTTCCAAAAGGTCTTCCTGCTCAAATGAAAGACGCATCAGGTTGGTGAGTAACTGACGGGTGGCTTTGATGTCTATTTCTATCTGGTCCATATCCATGCCACCTGCCTTATCGCGCATAGACTTTGCCATGTCTTCAAGATTCTGAGCTGCCTGGTCTTGTTTTTTCTTTGCTTTGCTCTTGTTGTTCTGGTTCAGTTGCTCTTCGCTTTCCTGCATATCCTGGCCTGCATCTTTACCCTGTTGTTCTTCATTTTCCAGCTTCTGATCTTCCTTAGCTTCCTTGCCCAGCTTCTGGAGGTCTTTCATATCCTCCTTCATCATCTTGTCCAGTTCTTTCTTAATGTCTTGCTGGTCCTTACTCAGTTGCTTATTGTCCTTAGGCTCTTTATTGCCCTCCTTGCCATTCTTTTGTTCTCCATTCTTGCTGCCATCTTTCTTTTCACCATCTTTCTTTTCACCATCCTTTTTGTCTCCACTATTCTGCTCCCCTTTCTTATCATCGCCGGCTTTCTTTTCCTTATTATCCCCGTTCTTCTCACCATTCTTATCATCACCTTTGGCATCATCTTTTTTCTCGCCTTGTGGGTCTTTACCTGCCTGCTGGTCCTTTTGCTCAGCCTTCTCAGTTTCTTTTTGCAGGTTACGTTCCTTTTTGGCAAGGTCATCCAGCTTGTTGGCCATATCTTCCATGCGCATCTGCATTTCCATCTTCTTCATTAGCTCCTGCATGCGTTCCATGTCCATTTTGAAAAGCTTATTCTCCTGTTCCAGTCGCTGCATGGTCTCCATTGCATCTTCCTTGTTCAGCTTTTCCATCAGCTCCTGCAGTTTCTTCATCTGTTCTTCCAGCTCTTTATTCAGCAAGTTGTCCAGCTGCTTTTGCATTTCCTTCTGCTTTTCTTTCAGGTCATCGCTATAGCTTTTTTGTTCGGTCTGCTGCATTTGCTCGTCAAAACGTTGTTTGATATTCTCCAGGTTATTCTTCAGGTCCATCTGCCGCTTCATCATCTGCTCGAGCGATTCTTTTTGCTCCCAGTCCATCTGGTTGCTTTGCAGCATTTTGCTTTGCATGCTTTTATAATCATTCTGCAATTGCTGTGTGCGCTGCGAGCTGTTGCTTATACCCGAATTGATCTGTTTGGAGTTTTCATTGATGGCTGAATCAAGTTGATTTTCATTATACATGAAGAATGCCATCACCTCGCTGCGCGATGCTTTGCTGCCGTGTACGCCATCATTATCCCATGCTTCTATGTAGTACGATACTTTTTGCCCGGGTTTCAGGTTAAGGCCATGGATGTCAAAATATTGCTGGAACGGGGAGAGTGTACCGCCTGTTATCTTTACCGGAACACTTTTCTTCAACACGGTTTTATTCTTGTCTGTAACCTCGTAATTGAAGGAGACACGGGTAATACCGTAGTCGTCGCCGGCTGTGCCTGTTATTAATGTCTGCTTGCCCGACACGGTATCCCTGAACTGCTGCACCTGCAACACAGGGAATTGGTCGGGTATTACCTGGATGTTGTACTTATAGCTATCAGAGATCCCGGCAGCCTTATTTTCAAGTGTTATTGTGTAGCCGGTGTCATTCAGGAAACGGAACTGGTAACCATAATTGTCGGAATTTTTGTTTAGTGCCACGGGGCTGCCGCTGCCAAAATGTATGGTTGCCGCATCGGTGTGGTCAGTAACTAATGCCCAGCTTACAGATGTGCCCGCAGGAACAGTCATATCGCCAAGACTGTTGCGTACTTCATTTTTTCTACCGGTATAAGAAGGGTAGTTTACCTGCACCTTAAATTCTTTAAGCACGGGGCGCTGCACTACTTTTAATTTATGCTCGGTAGAATAGAATCCTGCCGCATAAAAACGGAAGTTTATGGCCTCAGTAACGTTCTTGAATGTGTATTGAAATCTATGGTTATCCAATGGCTGCATGGGTAGTCGCTCAGAACCGGCCTCAACCGATACCTCTGCAGGTAATGCATTTCCCTTTGTTTCCAACGTCAGCACAAAGTCTGAATTACGGACGGCCAAAAGATCCGGATTCCTGATAATGAACTGGAACGGAGCCGGTTTTTCGAATGCTTTCGTAGGCTGCAGTAACCGGCTAGCACTCTCTTTAAAAACACTTGGTGCCGCAACAAGTATGAATACGCCTGCAAGAACCAACGGCAACAACAAGGGAAGGTATTTCCTATTCTTAGAGAAGTCGATGGCGTTTGAAATAGGAACTACAGATATCTGTTTTATCTTTTGGTTAATACTTGCCTCAGCCAATTCCCGGCTTGCTATATGGTCATTTTGCCTTTTTAGTTGTAATATGTTGAGTAAGCGGTCACTGACCTCCGGAAAATGTTTGCCTATAATTTCGGCAGCCTGTTCATGACTTATCACGGAACCCAAACGGCCCATTTTTGTAAGGGGGATAATAATCCAGGCTACAAGGGCTGCCGAACCCAAGGCAATAAATATGGAAACAATAGCTATGCGCGACCAAACGGGCAGGTATAGATAGTATTCGCCGATACTCACAGTAAGGATATAGAAAAGCAGGCAACTAAGGAACACAAGGGTTCCGCGAATTACCTTATTCGCATAGTATTTTCTAATAAAAGCATCTAACCGGCCTATCAGCCATTCGTAATTATTCATTTCGGTCTATGAAGTATGCAATTTAATTGATTTTTTCGTGTAGAAAAGGTTAAAATGGAGTGAGATATGTTGCTTCAAAATATACATCGGACATATTTCAATAAGCATATTTCATCGCCTTGCAATCTTTAATTTTGCCCCTTCGAAATGATGCAGTTATACCCGGCGCATGCAGCCGAAGCTTTGGAGTTTAATAAGGTTTGCAGCCTGCTGCTGCAAAAGTGCAGGACTGATGCTGCCAGGGAGCGTGTGGAGAATATCCGATTCCATACCCGCATGGACCACATGGAGCGCGAACTGAACCAAACCAATGAATTCAAAAGTATATTGGCTGCGGGCACCGATCAATTCCCCAATGATTTTACCCGCAACCTGCAAAAAGAATTGAAGCTGCTTTCGGTTTCAGGCAGTGTGCTTTCAGGTGAGCAACTGCTTGCATTGCTTCAACTCACGTTAAATATCCGTGATATACTGCTGTGGTTCAAAAAAAACAATGAGTTGTTCCCGCATCTACGGGTTATAGTGGAGCGGGTAGTGTACGAGAAAAAGATAGTGGAACTTATCACCACGGTGATAGACGAAAGCGGCCTGGTGCGGGATACGGCCTCTCATGAGCTGATGCAGATAAGGAGTGAATTGGGAAAAGTAAGGAGTGAATCGCGGAGGACATTTGAAGGAGTGTTACGCAAGCTGAATAAACAGGGATATCTTGCAGATATAGGCGAAAGTTTTCAGAACGGCCGCCGCACGGCCGCTGTGCTGGCCGAATACAAGCGTATAGTGAAAGGTATACTGCACGGCGAAAGCGATACGCAAAAAACCGTTTTTATTGAGCCGGAAGAGACTATCGAGCTGAACAACGAGATATTCTCGCTGGAACGCGCTGAGGGCCGCGAGATACACCGGATACTTGTGCAGGCAACAAAAGACCTGTCTGTATTTGCACAACAACTGGAAGCTTATTACCACGTCTGCGGCCTGTACGACTATATAAGAGCCAAGGGCCTACTGGCGCTGGATATGAAGGCTAATATGCCCCGCCTCAGTGTACACCCTTCTTTGCAATTGATAAAGGCATATCACCCACTGCTGTTGTTGCATAATAAACCTCTGGGCAAGGAAACCATACCGTTAAATCTTACGCTTGATCGTCAAAACCGTATCCTAATCATCAGCGGACCCAATGCCGGTGGCAAAACGGTATCAATGAAAACCGTAGGACTGTTGCAGCTAATGGCGCAGGCAGGCCTGCTAATACCTGCTGATGAAAACTCTGAGATAGGCATTTTCAAGCAGCTGATGGTGCAGATAGGAGATACACAATCCATAGAGCATGAGTTGAGTACTTACAGTGCTCACTTAAAGGACATGAAGCACTTTATGGATTTTGCGGGAGGTAAAACGCTTTTCTTTATAGATGAGTTGGGGAGTGGCTCAGATCCAAATCTTGGAGGTGCCTTTGCGGAAGCCATTGTAGAAGATCTTGCAAGTAAACACGCACTGGGCATTATCACTACGCACTACCTCAATTTAAAAGTAATGGCCGGCAAAGTGCGGGGCATCTTTAATGGGGCTATGGCTTTTGATGAAGAGCACCTTGAACCGTTGTACCAATTGAATATTGGTAAGCCGGGCAGTTCGTACACTTTTGCCATTGCCCAGCGTAGCGGACTGCCACAGGCGGTGATAGAACGTGCTCGCCAGCTTACGCAGCGTGAGCATTTTAAGCTGGACAAAATGCTACACCAGACAGAGCAGCAGTCTGTGAAACTGTCTGATAAAGAAAAAGAGCTGGATAAGTTGCTGGCAGAGAATGAAAAACTGAAAAAACGCTACGAAGACCTCACCAACAAAGAAAAACTGCGCCAGCAGCATGAAACCTTACGTTTACAGAACAAGATAAAGAAGGAAGAGCTGGACTATTTGCGCGATACAGAGCGCAAGTTCAAGCAGATAATACATGATTGGAAGAAAGCTGAGAATAAGCAGGAAGTTATCAGCGCAGCTGAAAACGTGTTGTTCAGGAAGAAGCAGATACAAACCAATGCCGCAGCTGCCCGCAAGGCTGATAAAAACTACGAAGTTGCCGGCGGCAGACCCAAGCCCGGCGACTATGTGCGCAACAAGCAAAACCACCAGGTTGGCGTGCTGGAAGAGCTAAAGGATAAACGCGCCGTGGTGAAGATCGGGAAACTACCTTTCACTGTCAACATAGATGAATGGATGGTTGTTCGAAAAAAGCTGAAAAGTCAATAAGCCGGTCTAGTAAGCGTAATCTGAAAGATACTCGTAGTGCCTGGTCAGTTTACCATTCTCGCAGATAGTAGCGCGCTCCAATATTTCGCTTTTTTCTTTTAGTAGCTCCGGTAAAATGTATTTTTCTAAATGCAGTCCGAAATATTGTGCTGCATCGCGTGGTAATTCGTTAGGTAAGTTGTCCACAGCCATCACATCTATGGTGTCTTTTGTATTCCGGAACGGGGCTACTTTTTGCAGCGTATTGCGGTCTATGCCATAAACCGGGTCTGCAATTGTTGATGCACCAACATTTATCGGTACAGATCCGTTCACATCGCAGGTTATATCGGCTATCACGCTTATGCGCCAGTCTTTCCTTTTTATATCCTCCTTGCTGAACAACCGGCATATTCGTTCTTCCCAGTAGATGCCGTTCATCAATATATCTGCCTGATGCACATAGTTTGAGAACAGGCACTTATATGCCTCAGGGTGGGCGTGGAAATCATCACGGTGAAAAAGATCGTTGTCTTTCCTGGCATACAAGCTTGCCCCTTTGAGATGCGTAAAGACAGGGTATTCGTACTCGTGGGTCAAGAAGTCTGCCGGCTCTACAGGTTCTATGTCCAGTTGAGTCAATATCTCCAGCACTCCGGCCGCTACTTTGCCGGATCCTGTGATAGCTATTTTTACATTGGGCATCTTGAAATGCTCATAGGCGGTCAGCAACTCCTGGTAGTTTTTTACTTTATGCGCAGCAGGCAGCTCATACTTCCCGGTTTTCTTTCCATAGGTCAGGAAGCCATTGTGCGCGCCTACTATGCCTGCATACAGCCCGAAGCCCAGTATCCGTTGCTCATCACTATAGGTGAGACATTCATAATCAACCAGTCGTATTTGTTTTTTTATCAACTCCTGCATCATGCCCCGGTTATACTCCTGTTTCTTTTTTGTGTGCGAGAAAAAGAAGTATGTTTTGTTGGGGAGCAAATACTCGGCTGGCACCTCTTTCACACCCATTAATATGTCGCATTGGCCCAGGTCTTCTGTCACTTCTATGCCTTCTGCTTTATATTCGTCGTCGGTATAGCAGCGGGTAGGCGATGGCTCTACAACTATCTTAATGACAGGATAGTGTTGATGAATATACGCGCATTGCTTTGGCGTGAAGGGCACGCGCTCATCCGGTAGTTTTTTTCTTTCACGTATCAGGCCTATACGGAGCATCTTTATTAATTTAGCCCCAAAGATATGACCAATTACTTTGAGCTATACCACATGCCGGAGACCTTCCGACCGAACCAGGTTGAGGTGAAGAGCAAATTTTACAAGCTAAGCCGCTTGTATCACCCTGACCGCTTTGCCCAGGCGGGTGGAGCTGAATTGGCAAAAGCACTCCAGGTCTCTGCTATGAACAATGAGGCATATAAGACCTTTAAGAACGCCGATGCTACTATGGCATATATTTTAAAGTTGCATAACCTACTGGAGGATGAGGAGAAATATAATTTGCCGCCGGCATTTCTGATGGAAATGATGGATATAAATGAGGCGGTGAGCGATTGCGAGATGGACCCCACAAATGAGGATGCACGCCAAATGGCCATTAACAGCCTGAATGAACAACTTGAGTTATGGGATGCCGCCACCAAAATACCGGTTGATAAATTTGAGAAAGGGGATAAAAGCAACGACCTGTTATTACAAATAAAAGACCAATATTTTCGCAAAAAATACCTGTTGCGCGTTAAAGAAAGAATTGATAGATTTGCAGCCCGCTGAACATAATTCATGGCTTTGCCGCCAAAACCATGGTTCAAAATTAGTTCGGTTATTGCCCAGATGGCGGAATTGGTAGACGCGCTAGACTCAAAATCTGGTTATCGCAAGGTAGTGCAGGTTCGATTCCTGTTCTGGGCACATTGGAAATCAAGGAGTTACGTTAAATCGTGGCTCCTTGTTTTTCATCCACCAAATGATATGCCTTGAAAAATGCCTTGAAGTTTTCTTGTTCTTACTGGCTTTAATTGTCCGGCGCTTCTTAAGTTGAATGAAATTCACCAGTACCAATTCCGCCATTCGCTACATCAATCAATCTCTTCTTAAACTCACATTGTATTTGTTCAAGTGTATCATAGATTGTGGAATTGGAAAGTGAATCCTTTCTCAAACCCGACGAACTATTTGTACTTAAGTCAGTTCGTATTCAACCATTAACCCGTCTTGAAAACGAAAGAAAGAAGTGCCGCTACGTTCGACTCTGAAACAACACCATCGTGTGGAAACCTACTAAATATATGGTGCTGCTTTAATCCACATATTTGCCTCTTTGCATTAAAAGAAAATTTATACTTTTGATGCATACTCAGTAAAGATAAATACCATGCAATTAGAACCTATTATAGCAGCGAAATTAAAGACATTCCAAGACAGGTTTGAGCTTTCAAATATACAAGATGGCGTCGCATTCGGGAAGTTTGTTAATCATACTATTCTCTCCACTCACCAGCCCGATGCCTTCTCGGCAGATTCCGAATTGTTGGAAAAGATTAGTGTTGATGGAGAATGGGATACAGGAATAGATGGCATGGCTATTGTTCTTAATGGGCTTGTGATTAAAGATAAGTCAGACGTTGATAGTATAATGAATCAGTTCAGGTATGTAAAGGTTGAATTCATTTTTATTCAATCCAAGTACGGCTCAGGTTTTGACTCAGCGGGCTTCTTAAAGTTTGTTGCCGGGGTTAGGGATTTCCTCAATGAAAAAGCGAGGCTCCCCCAAAACGAGAGGATAAAAGAAGCCTTTGAGTTAAAGAAATATATTCTCGGCGATGATTTTATTTCCAAATGGGATACCAATCCTCACGTAACACTTTATTATGTCTCGATGGGACGTTGGAGAAAGAACAACGACCACTTGCTCGGATTAGCTGCACAAGCTAAAGAGGACATAGCAGCGTTGATTACCTATGAATCACCGGAAGTTAATTTTATCGACAGCGAGGCTTTAAAGTCTTTGTGTGACTTGAATGACAATCGCTTTGATGTTACTATTGGAGCTTATGACATCATGGAACTGACTCCTGTGGAAAAAGTTGATAATTCATGTATTGCGGTATGTTATGGAACGGAGTTACTTAGGATGTTGAAGACAGATTCCGACGAAATTCGTAAGTCGTTGTTCGACGACAATGTTCGTGACTTTCAAGGCGAAAATGCTGTGAATAGTGAAATATACAAGACAATCGAAAGTGACCCATCAAAATTCATTTTGTTCAACAACGGTATCACGATTGTGTGCGACGAATTCAAAACAAGCACCAAGAAAATAACACTAAAGAACCCGTTGATCGTTAATGGTTGTCAGACATCACATGTTATATTTAATGCCTACAAGAAAGGGCTTGATATTTCCAAGGTGCCAATTAACATCAAGGTGATTTGGACGAGAGACATCAATATTACAAATGATGTTGTAAGGAGTACGAATCGCCAGACGCAGGTACTTGAGGAATCTTTTGAAACTACTAAACCATTCCATCAGCGACTGGAAGAGTTTTTTAACGCGTATTCTTCGCAGGTGGTAAAACTATATTACGAAAGAAGATCTAAACAATACAGGCATTTACACACGGTTAAGAATACGGAGATTATTAATCTTCAAGTACTTATCCACTCCTTCGTAGGTATGATGCTTAACTCTCCACACAAGGTGAAGAATTCAACACTTGAGATGCTAAAAGATTTTAAGGGCGACATATTTCTTGAGAGTCAATCGTACTTACCCTATTATACGTCGGCTTTAGCTTTCTATCAAATGGAAAGACTATTTAGAAGCACTACTTTACAAAAGGAGATGCGTTCATATAAGCCACATTTGTTGATGATGTTTAGGGAAGCGGTTGCTGGAAGTTTACCACCGATAAATGAGCCTAAATTGATAGACGAACATTCTAAAAAGATTTTGGATATTCTTTGTAAAAACGATGAGTGTAAGAAGTATTTTGAGCGTGTAGCTAAGGTATTTAGCGAGAGTCGGAAAATGTGGACAACTGATTTAAAAAGAGATAAGTTCGGTATGAAAGATGTACCAGCTTTTACTAACTTACTTCTTAAAAATATTCGGAAGGAATATTCAGTAAGGGTAGTTAGGTATGAAGAGTCCTCTGCGGTTTATCGCAGTCATGTTGCATTCACGTTAAAGGATCGAAATGGGAAGTGGTGTGGATTTATAGCTGACGAGCCGAACAATATGTTCTTCCATGAATTTCAAAATAAAGACATCGACTTCCAAACTATAAAAGGAAGGAATGTTGAATACAAAGTTGCAAAAGTTAATAAAGGAAATGAAAAGCTTGCCGCATACGATGTAAAACTAATAGAATAGTGTCTTTTTTCGGATGCGTCCCTAAAGCCACCGTAACTATTTGTGTAGGAAACCTTTTTCATTGTTCTCAATGTCCTTTGTTAAAGCTTTTTTATTCAATACCGTCTTCTTGATTTAGGAGGGTTTATAGCTACATTTGTGAATATTTGATAAATTAAACTATGGCAAAAGATTACAGCGCTTTACCTTGGAATTTTGAAGCATTTAGAAATTTTATTTCATTTGAGGTTTTACAGCAGGCGGCAAGCGTTTTATGCCTAAATGATGGTCAAGATTTTTTTGATAATTCTTATGTTCTTCAAAAATTTGAAGAAGACTTGTCGCTTAGAACCGGGGTCGAATGGCTACCAAAAAGAAATATAGATTCTGATATTTTATTTAATACCGAGGGCAATTTGTTTCGTAACAAGGCCAGAGTATTTTCTTCTTTTTACTTAATTGACCTCGAAAGTTTAATTGACAAATCACAGTTATCAATAACGCCATTTTGCAGAGCTCTTGGTATCGGGAAAATTAGCAAAAGGCAATTTTATGATGAAATAGTAACGCGTTTTTCATACCCTCATCCGGCCTATGAAGATAATTGGGACAAATGGCGTGAACTAAACGTTTCAATCAAGCCATTCCTGTTTATGCTTGATATTCTTGTTAAACTTTATGAATGCTCGTCTTCTGATGCATATTTCACGGTTTCGGAGTTTGCCAGTTATGCCCATCCCAACCCGTTTTACTCGGAAACAAACTCAATTGCAAAATCCATAATTGCATCGCGAAATTCAGAAACTAAAATAAGTAGAAAGAGGTCGGATGAAGTTGATCGAAAGATTGGGGATATTTGTGGCTTTCTTTGCATGACTGGGTATACTTACTATCAGGGAAACAAAATCTATCTTAACCTGATCGACGTCCACCCCGTTGAAAAAGTGTACTTTTTTGAAAAAAGAGGAGAAATAAATACAAAAGTTCAAATTCAAACGCTGATAGAAGATGGCAAAAAATGAAGAACGCATAAAGGCCTACCAAGAAACAAGCCTATTTGAAGTCAAATCTTCTATTGATTTAGATTTCAATTATACTTTTAAAAGGACGCTCCATTATGTCTTAAACAATATTCCTGTTGTTTTGTTCGGTCCTCCTGGCACAGGCAAGACATTTATTATTGAAAAAATAAAAAGTGCATTATTAGATTTAAACAAACTCGGTAAATTTGATTTGGTCCAGTTTCATAAAAAGTTCAGTTACGAAGACTTCATTGAGGGATTTGCACCAAGTGACTTGGGCGTATTATCTAAGAAAAATGGAGTTTTCAAGAATTTTTGTGCCGGAATTGATAGTACGGATACTAATGTCAATTTGTTTGTGATTGACGAACTAAACCGGGCGGAATTAAGCACTACGTTAGGTGAAGTCCTTTACCTCCTTGAAGACAGAAATGTTAGGGTTGCGAAAACGAGTCATTTTGGAGAAGACTTCAATATCCCACCGAGTGTATCTATTTTGGGAACCATGAATACTGCTGATAGGAATATTTCAAGTATCGATTTTGCAATACGTAGACGTTTTAGGTTTATACCATTATTTCCGGACTATTCAATTCTAAAAGAGGTTCTTTT
>JBGAJU010000002.1:0-11775 GCA_044224775.1 Flavipsychrobacter sp. | reverse complement strand
ACCTTGTGATTAAATTGGATTATTATTGCAAGGCGATTGAACGCATAAATCATCGTATTTCAGCCAATCCAATCATGGGGCGCCACATGCAATTAGGGCATATGATGTTTGTGCCGGAATCAAGCGGAGGGATAATTACTAAGGAACATTTACTTGAACAGTTTGTATATGTCATTCTACCCCAGCTTGAGGCCTACTGCGGCTTTGGGAACGAGAAAATAATTAATGAAATAATTGGTGGGAATATTACCAATAAATACTTAAATAATATTCAAATAAGCTATGGCGATATTGAATCGGCAATAAATGATATAGCTAACTCAAAAGAGAATGGAGCAAAATAGGAGGTCTGTAGTGTTGTCATTAAATCAAGTCGTCAGAATTGACGATTTGTTGCTCAATGACCTTAATTATGAACAAACAATTCGAGAATTAGAACATTATTTATCAAAACACTTTTATCAATTCTCTACCCGACCATACTCGATTGAGTTTATGCCATCAAAGGGGTACATACTGCGGGCTTCCTCTTTGATTGGCAAAATTTCGACGTACCATTTTGACTTATACCTTAATCCTAAATTTAATGATTTGTCATTTGGTAAATGTCTGGCATTAGCACAAAGCACAAATTCCTCAATGCTCAACATAGCATCTAATGAATTTACACAAAGTCTAATATCTGACAAATACGAGTACTCAACTTTTGATTATTTAGGATTTGGGTTAGTTGACTCTGTAAATTCATTAGTAAACAATGGCCTCGCAAGATCCTTTAAAGATGTAGTCGGTGATTCAGTTAAATTACGGGGCACAATAGCTATTGCAGAATCAATCTCGGCAGGAAAAATTGCATTAAAGCCATTTATAACCGAGACTGAACCTGACTATGATGTCTTTCCCAATAGACTCATTAAAACGGCACTTGTACTTCTTGTTTCCTCTACTAAAAATAATGAATTAAGAAGTGCCACTAACGTTTACCTTAATTATTTTAAGGAAGTGAGTGTATTATCAAAAAAAGAAATTGAGCTTTCAATTACCGGTTTTTTATTCAATCTTCCACGGATTGACTATGAGAAAGCAATGCTGTATGCGTCTTCAATCATCGAGGGTGGTTACATGGATGAAGTGGGTAAATCGATTGGTATTCCATCAATAACGATGGATCTTGATAAAGTATTTGAAAGTTATGTTGCAGCAACGATTAGTAGTTTACTGGGTAAAGAACGTTTTGAAGTATTTTTGCAACATTCAATTGATCATAAATCAACACCAAAATTAAGTAATAAGAAAATAGTTCCTGACATCGTCATTAATGATAAGAAATTCAATCACACATTTGTAATTGACACAAAAAATAAATACACAGAACTCAATGAATCTGGAGTAGTTAATATTTCCAATTCTGACATTTTTCAGATTACATACTATTGCAATAGTATGAATTCTAAAAAAGCTATTCTATTATTCCCGAGTACCAATCCCAAAATGCAGTTTCCAATAAAGAGTTCCGAAAGTGAGTCAAGCTTTAGAGAGAAATGCAGTATCGCTTACAAGAAAATTGAAGCGACTCAGTCATTCAAAATATTTGACGAAAATGAAATTCATCTGATTATTTACCACGTTGATTTAGGTGGCAGTTTATTCAATACAGAAAAATCTATTGCATCTTTTTGTCAACTACTATCATATATTTCACAAAATGAAGAATAAGCTAAATACGGTTTCTCTGTTTTCTGGCTGTGGAGGGCTTGATTTGGGCTTTGAAGCTGCTGGTTTTGACGTAAAATTTATGGCTGACATACTCAAAGAAGCCGCAGAGACTCTACGTAATAATCATCCAAAAAAATTTGTGTATGGCCCTCCATCCAATAGTGGCGATATTTCTGATCTTGAAGCCAGCTTTATCTATGAAAAATCATCACTGACTCCCGGTGAGGTTGACATGATGATTGGTGGGCCTCCCTGTCAACCATTTAGTGTGGCAGCAGCACAAAGGTTTCTTAAGACCGATTCGAGATTCAAAAGGCGCGGCTTCGAGTGTGACATTAAGGGTATGCTCATATTTGAATATTTGAGACTCATCAAAGAAATAAAGCCTAAGGCTTTTTTAATTGAAAACGTACCCGGCATTATCAAGATTGACGGTGGAAAAACAATCCAGAATCTTAAATCGGTTTTTGAGGAGTTAGGGTACAGGGTGAAAATAGCAATTGTTGATGCCTCAGATTATGGAGTCCCACAAAATAGAAAAAGAGCAATTATTATTGGTAATTCTTTAGAGATTGATTTTTCATTCCCATTGTCTATTAACACGAATTCTCAAAGTAACCTATCGACTCATAGAACCGTTGCTCAAGCTTTGATTAACATTGATGGAAACGTACAAAACCATATTACGAGGGACCATTCAAATGAGTCAATCGCAAGATATAGAAAGCTTAAGATAGGAGGGCGTGATCAATTGGGGCGCGTTGATCGTTTAGATCCAAATCTTCCAAGCAAAACTGTAATCGCGGGTGGAGCAAAAGGTGGTGGTCGTTCACATTTACATCCTTTTTCGGCGAGAACTTTATCAGTTCGAGAGTCGGCACGATTGCAAACTTTTCCTGATGATTTTATTTTCTATGGCACAATTTCTCGGCAATTTACGCAAGTGGGAAATGCCGTGCCACCCTTGTTGGCTGAGGTGTTAGCTCGAAGTATAGGCGAACAAGTATTTAATAGGGCATATAAATCAGCGCCTAAGCACTTAGTAAATTATGTACCGATTGAAGATGCTCGCAAAATCCTACTGATGCAATCCATTAAAAGCAAAGATTACGTACTGTATGATGATTTGAAAAATGAAAAAAATAACCGGGACATACCAACTCATAGTGAAGTAAAGTTATTATTTTAGTTTTTCAGGTCATCATGCTCGCTTCTATTGTTTATTATTTGCGTTGGCAAAGTAATTTAAGCTTACTACTTGGTAACAAGATGCGATCCTGATACCGGCATCACTTATTTTTTTATGAATATTAAATAATACGTTTTGGAAGATTTTTATCCCGTCCTTGAAAATTCAGACTTCAGAGAATTTTTCAAATATACAAACAATGCAATATTAAAAAAAAGAGTTGTCCAATATCAACTACATTTCGATTGAAGGTCCAAAATATTGCAATTCAACACCTTGGACTAAGAGATATTTTTCAACTTCGTGATAGGTTTGAGGGGCAAGCCTACATGGATCGTTTATTATTAAAAATGTCCTCGATACATACCGTTGAAAAGTTGTTTGAAGTCTCACTAATTAATTGGGATATTTTAAAAACTAAGCAGGATATTCAACTAAGTTATATTGACATTAAGAATGAGAAATACCAGATTGTTCCATTTTTTGAAGGATGCTTGCCGATTGTATCAGCAGGGTTTAATCTACCACTAATTTTTTGTGCGATTAGAAGAGACTATCAGACTGGAACGATTTACGGATTTTTACCGAAGTACTCTATTGATGATCAATCGAGTTTCTTACCCATCCCAAGTTCAAAAAAAGAAACACTAAAAAAGTTTATTGGGTTTAATTCACTCATGGATATTTCATTAATATAAAGAGATGCTTTTCGATGTCATAGCTGAAACGGTAATATCGATACTAACGTTAGTATCTATTTTGCGATAAAATTGAAGGAAAATTTCAACATTATCTGCTACTTTCACGATGCAACTAATCGAAATGAACAACCAAAAGATACCAAGCAAGCAGGGGCAAATTGTAAAGCTCATCAAACCAATGCCGGACGAGAATCCTGCCGAGACCTACCTTATTCTCGAAGATCTCAACTCTTGTGCTGACGATGCGATCATTTACGTTGTGAGTATTACGGACCTCCAAAGGAACATCGCCAACCCGGCTTTATCACCAAGAAAGGCGGTAACTAAATCTGAATTGACTGTCGTAGCAGATGACCGCACCAGTTACGTTGAATCTTGGAACAAGTAAATCGTTTTGGCTATGGAATCGAAGAAATTGACTGCTAAGCAATACCTTAAACTTCACCAGGAGAAATACGTCATGGTGACTTACCAGTTTGGAGAACCTATTTTTATTGCACCGCTGAATAATTTGCAGATTCAAGTCACTCCGAACAAAAATGAAGCAGAATTGTGGAGTGAATTAGACACAACTCCCACAAAGCTTGATTATCATATTGTTTGTACGGGATACAATTGCCTTAAATTTGAAAGGGTATAGCTCCGTCCGAAAATCCTGTCGAATATGTTACTGATTCGTCAAAAACAGAGCTATAACCGTAGGGTCACCCTTAAATGATAATGACAGGTCGATACAAATACCTCCTCGTGTATTTGCAAGATTTTTCTTTCCAAGTTTCATGATACAAGCTTTTTCCAGTGATTTTAAGTTAACAGTGCTGTCAACCTTGGCTGCTGAAAATCTCAGGTGATCGAGCATGAAATCAATATGAGGTCTAAGCAGTTCCCGGTCTCGTATGAATGGAATGAGGCTATCCGGTACCAATGGTTGATAGACTTTGCCATTTAGGTTTTTGGCCGACGCATTTTGCTCTTTATAGGATATAAAGTCTTTGAGGGAATTCTTATGATAGATTGTATATGCACCACTCAAAATAGAAGATATATGCTGCGAGAATCTGACCTGGACATTTTCAGCAATCCCGACATAATAAGGAATAAAAGCTGCTTCAATATCAAAACCCCACAAATAAACTCCCCGGTGGTCGTAGGTGAGACTGTCAACAGTGTAGCACGATGAAAGGTCAGACCAATGTAATTCTACAGTTGTATTCATCGCAAGCCATTTTTGTGGTGAAATTATCCTTTGTAAACGAGATTTCATATGATTTCTCATAAGATGGGATATAACGGAGAGTGAAACTAACCTATCTCGCAAGAAACGCTAAAATTATGCTGAGGTTAACCCCTTATCTGTAGTAGTGTCGCCGGTATCTGTTACCCTTGTCGTGTACAAAATCTAAAATCAAATTTTATGAACGAACAAGTAATCAATTTTCTAAAGGAAAATCAAAACAGCGACAAAGCGGCTATCATAGCTGGAACTGGAATCAAAGGCTTGCCCCTTTATAATTTCTTGAAAAGGGCTGTAGCGACCGGGCAACTCATCTCGGCAGGAGATGAAAGTAATCCAACCTACTCTTTGAACGAAAATTATAAGGAAGACCAGGCTGTCGAAAACCATTCCGGCACAGCAGAAACTGAAGGGCCAAAAGAGACAGTAGTGGACGAAGGTAAAAAGGAACATACGCCACAACCACCTGCTGAAACAAAAACGACTAAGGCAACAACAAACCGGGATAATTCCAAGTATACGTTCGAAGGTGAGGAGTACGGAAAGGGGCCTTTGGTCTTGAAAATCGTTCGTACTTACTGCGAGCAGCATCCTGACACTACCCACAAGCAGTTGCTGGAAGTCTTTCCAACTACCCTCATGAAACGGTTTGGCGTGTTCGCAAATGAGAGTGAAGCAAAAAAGCTATCCGGTAACAAACCACGATACTTCATGAAGCCCGAGCAAATGATAAAGATCAAAGGGCAGAAAGAACCAATTGCCATTTGCAATCAATGGACGGCAATTCTGATTGAGCCTTTCATAAAAGTGGCAAGGGAACTTGGCTACAAGATTAAGTAGTTGCCACATAGCTGTGAATTTAAACGGGCATTATTTCGGTGCCCGTTTTTTCATGTCTATATCTTACCACTTTTGATGTTGTTTATTTCTGGCCTGGCCGTTCGCTGGTTTGTTATAAGCCGTTTATATTCCAAAGCGGTTTCGAGGCTTCTAACAAGCTCCAAAATGCGTTTGGAGAGCGGTCGTTGTTGTGTGCACGTATACGAAACCGGGCATCGTTACCTAAAGTATTTTTATCACCCGGTTGAACCCCTATCCTTTCTTCTCTTTACTTGCGGTATAGGGGTTCACATATTTATATGGCGTGTGGGGCTTATCATCTAATTCTGGCCTGTCGTTGCTCAACTCAGTTTTTACTATGCTTGTTAGGTAATCTACATTCTCCTTATTGACCTTAAACTCGCCAATTTTTAGTTCTTGGACTACAAAATCGTATATCTGCTTATTGGTCATGGTCATTTGAGGTTGTATACTCTCTTTCGGCACGTCACTTTTGGGATTTGTTTTTGTGTGTTCAGTCCATATTGAATCGCGACCAGTTTTTAGGTGCTGGAGTTTTGTGTTTGGAGTATGAGGTATGGTCGTATTTTCATTATCAAGTATGAGTGATCTAATCTCTTCCAAATCATCCTGGGCAGATGCTATTTCAGTGGTTTTGCAGGGATCCATATGTTCATTCTCAATTAAATGCTCTTCATACTTGATTGTCAGAGTTGGAGTAAGTCCATAATATTTGAAGGCTTCCATTGTAAGCTGTTTTGCTATTTCAAAATCCTTGCGATTATTGACATAGACTGAATCGAAAATGTTGAACGCTAATATTCCCTGTTTAATTAGAACCATGTTTACCTGGTCAAAAATTATTTCTGCTTCTTTCTTTTGCAACATCTTTGCGAACTTCTTGTATTCATCTGTTCCGGGTTCACCCTTAAGGGTGCAGATAGCCTCCCAACAATTTGGATATTTTTCGATAAACATATCCTTCAGTATGTTTTCCCATGTGGTTACTTCACCAAAAAATACTAAGGCGAAGAAATTAGCTTTGAAGTATGAACGCAGGTCATCGGGGACGCCAATAACGTTCATGAAATTGTTGTAAAACTGCCCACTCTCACAGTCTGTTTGGTACTGTTTTACATCGCTGGGTAAGCCTCCTTTTTTATTCATCCAATACTCTTTAATGAGTATTGTTGCCAATAATGGCTGAGAGTTGGCTATATCTAATTCAACGATCTTCTTCCCATCCAGACGTAATTCTGTACGAAGCTCCCTTTTCAAGTTTGTAACGGCGTTATAAACTCTCGAGCCCTTGACTGTTCTCACCGGAATTAGGTAGCTGCCATTTATGACGAAGATAGACCGCTCGCATCGTGCCTTAATTGCTTTGATTTCTTTAGGGGCAAGTTCGTTGAACCGACGACATTTAAATTCAGTTGTTGAACAAGGTACGAAAGCACCATGCTTGTTCCCGTCAGGGTACGAAAGCACCATGCTAAAAGCCTCTAAAATCTTGACAGGTACGAAAGCACCGTATAATGGTATATTGTTACATTGTATATTGTTATTTGGCTTTAGTTTGTTCTTGAAGTTCCTTATAAGCTTCCTGTATCTTTCTTTTTGGCTCTTTTTCTTTCTTTGTTCCTTGAAGACCTTTTTATCTAAAATCTCATCGATATTTTCTTCATCTATTCTTATCTTTGACAGGACTTTATAGTAATCTTTAAGTGAAGTATCATACTTCAGAAATATTCTCTTGGAATTTTCGAAGGCCCTTTTATATGTTGAGCGGGCATCTGGTATCGTCATGCTTTCCAAGGAATTCCATTCACAGAATTGAAATCCCCGGGATTTTCCGTCGGTCACGTAGGTGGTCTTCTTTCCGATCTTTGCTGTAACTGCTCTGTAACTGATTCCGTCGCATTTGAATATCCCATTTGAGACAGTATCCCTCAGAATGGTGGCAATCTCTTGGTTGTTCACGCCGAGAATTTTGGCCTGTATTACCTGGTAAATGTTGACGTAGTCTTTTTCTGGGTTAAGTTCGAGGTTGATGTTCTGCTCGGTCACATGGTCGGCCAGGTGGTAGAACTTCTGTTTCCAAACGGCTTTCGTCTTATAGAAAGATGATTTGTCAACGACCATGTCGATTTTTTCCTTAACACCGACAGGCATATAATAGGTGACGAGTTTTGTCTCTGCTTTTCTTCGAGGCATTAAAAAAATAAAGCCGGACTGCTCATGGTGGGAAACAGTCCGGCGCGGTTATTAAACCAGTACCTTATTAATTCAGTCATCCCACCATGGCTGACCTGAAGCATTTTTATTTTAAATACTGACCTGAGGTCATAATATGCCTATTTCAGAAAAATATACGTCTCTGCTTAGGAATTCGATGATTGAATTGTGCATCGGATCAACCAGGGATATTGTGAAGCATAGCTTGCCTTCTAACATAAAGACGGAAATTGATTGGTCTACTTCACACACAGTTAGTTCAGAAATAGTTCTGTCAATCTCTTCCTGTGTTGCTTCTAAGTACATGTAGCGGCCCTTATGAGTAAGGAACCAATCTCTTAATACACTTTCTTTCTGTACATCTATTTTTAGAAGGTTACCAACTCTGTCTTTAAACTCAAGTCTGTGTAGTTTCTTCAACTTTTGAAATACTTCCTCGGCAGTTGTCTTGTAGTTGTTAAGTAATGTAGTTGTCTGCTCGTCCATATGAATTAGGACGACGTTGTTTCCAACGATCTCGTCAGTAAAATCTACCAACAGGTAGGGGGTTCTTTGTTCTGTTAACTTCATTGTTTTTAAATTATACAGCGAAGATTCAGGATACCGGCGACAAAATTTTGAACCAGGAAGAATTTATTTTACTCCACGAAAAACATGTTGAAAATATAATATGGAAAGTTCATCTGGACCTCCAGTCATACAATCAAAACCTGATCGCATAGCTGATCGAGTTTTTAGAAATGGAACAAATCCGACATTGTTATTAAACCAATTTCTTTACATATCTCAATCATCTTTCTTGCCAAGTTGTTCCACGTTTATTAAATCCTTCTTCATCATTGACTAATTGCAGAAATGGGAGCCGCCCAAGTTTGAGATTCAAACTGATTGTTGTCCTCGCCTTCAAACACAACCGAAAACCTGAAATAATTGTCTGGATGCAGCGAAAATGAGGTTTGCTTCGCTCTGACATAATATTTGTCAAGAAGTGCGTTGACTTCGTCCTCGGTCGCATGGAGGTATCTTAGTTCATTGTCCTTTTTAAACCACTTATCAAATTCTTTTTCGCCATGGACGAAAAGGTGATACGCTTTATTTTCTTCGAATTCCAGTCTGCTAAAGGCCTCTCCGCCAAGCTTGTTTCTTAATTCAATACAATGGTTAATCCAATTTTGTGTCTCCGTGCTGAGATTTAGTAGTATTACATTAATACCGAGAAACTCTCCCTCAAAAATTCGCAGAAGTAAGTACTGACTTTTGTTTTTGGTAATTTTCATTGATTTTAATTTTGATGCTAAGATGCCAAGCAATTCTCGAAAAGATTTTAAATCTCAGAAGATTAATTCAACTCCATGAAACACATTAATGATTATCAATATAGCAGGGTTCGTTTGAACCTTTGTCTACTTTACTTCGGATGTTATCTGAAGTTTCTCCCACCGTGAAATATCTCTCCTTGTGTTGGCATGGCATGTTGAATTCTTTTGTCTTTAGTCGCATAGTTTTCTGAGTCTTTTTCATCAGCCCTCGACAATGTCGATACCTCTTGATTTTCTCTTCCTGTCATTGTCAGATTCTGTAATAGACCGGAAATATTGTAACATTTTTTAGCTACAACATGGATCACTTCTCCTTCTACTTGTAGTTTCCCCTCGACCATCAGCAACCTTGACTGTAGTATTTCTTTACGGTAATGGTCAAATAACTTTTGAAACACAACCAGGTTTGCAACCCCGGATTCATCTTCGATCGTTATGAAGCATATCCCACTTGCTGTTCCAGGTCGTTGTCGCACCAGTACAAGTCCGGCGACTTTTACTAAGGCTCCGTCAGTAAGTTCTCTTAGTTTGTCATTTGCCGTCACTTGAAGCATGGATAGCTTTTCTCTTATGAAGCTGACCGGATGTGATTTCAACGATAACGATAAGGTGCCGTAGTCCTGTACAACATGTTCTGATAAAGACATTTCAGGCAGTTTCAAACCTTGCTCCAAGTCTGCGTCTGGCTGTTGTCCAATGAACATTCCGGTTGGCCGGTCGCTCAATGCGGAAACCTCCCATAAAGCTTTTCTTCTGTCCAGGCCAATAGACCGAAAGGTATCCGCATCAGCCAAACGTTCAAGCGAGCCTATTGAAATACCACTGTCACGTAACTCAGGGATGTTTGTAAAAGGAGCGCTCCGAGCATTTACAAGAACTTGCATTCCTTCTTTGTTTAATCCTTTTACCTGGCGAAATCCTAATCGCACCGGGCAGTATTTCCCTATACGAGGTTCCAGTATATTATCCCATTGTGATTTGTTTATGTCAACAGGAAGAACTTCTACGCCGTGCTTCCTGGCATCAATTACGATCTGTGCAGGTTGATAAAAGCCCATTGGCTGGCTGTTTAAAAGAGCTGCGGCGAATATGTCTGGGTAATAACACTTGATCCATGATGATACATAGACCAGTAGGGCGAAACTTGCTGCATGGCTCTCTGGGAAACCATAACTGCCAAACCCTTCCAGTTGTTTGAACACCCTGTTAGCAAAGTCCTCCTTATAACCTCTATCCATCATTCCGCTGACCAGTTTTCTATGCCAATCGCTTACCTTTCCCTTGGCTTTGAACGTTGCCATGCTTCTCCGTAATCCGTCTGCTTCTGCCGGGGTGAAACCAGCAGCTACTATCGCTATTTCCATTGCCTGTTCTTGGAATAGCGGCACTCCACATGTACGACCGAGGATTTCCCTCAATTCTTCCTTGGGATATTCAATAGGTTCTTCTCCGTTACGCCTACGTAGGTAAGGATGTACCATGTCTCCCTGTATCGGCCCTGGCCTAACAATTGCTACTTCAATGACCAGGTCGTAAAATTTCTGTGGACGCAAGCGGGGTAACATCGACATTTGAGCCCTGCTTTCAATCTGGAATACCCCAATCGTATCAGCATGGCTTATCATAGCATACACCGCTGGGTCATCCTGCGGGATGTTTGCCAGTGTTAGGTCAAGGTCATAATGCTGTTTCGCCAGATCGAAGGCTTTTCTTATACAGGTGAGCATACCAAGCGCTAAAACATCTACTTTCAAGAACCCCAAAGCCTCTATGTCATCTTTGTTCCATTCTATACAAGTCCTATCTTCCATTCGAGCATTCAGGATTGGGCATAGGTCTGACAATTTTCCACGAGTCATTACAAAGCCACCAGTATGCTGCCCTAATTGCCTTGGGAAGCCAATGTACTGCTGTGTCAACCTTAGCACCTTCATTAAATGGGCATCATTCGGATCGAATCCGTCACCGGTAACTTTCTTTCCCTCAAACCATTCATCATTAAATTCCCAGGACGAGCTTGAAAGGCGGTTGATTGTATCCATTGATAATCCCATCGCTTTTGCGACATCCCGGACGGCGCCTTTGTAGTGAACCTGTGTGACCGTCGCAACTATAGCGGCCCGGTCTCTGCCGTACTTTTGATAAATGTATTGTATAACCTCTTCTCGTCTTTCATGCTCGAAATCCACATCAATATCGGGAGGTTCATTACGTGCATCGGACATGAAACGAGCAAATAAAAGTTTGAATTTTGATGGATTTACAGAAGTAATGCCCAGGCAGTAACAGACTACCGAGTTGGCTGCTGATCCCCTTCCCTGACAGAGTATCCCTCTGTCTCTTGCAAATTTCACAAGATCATATACTGTAAGGAAATACGCGGCGTAGTCCTTGCTTTCAATGAATTTCAATTCATATTCTATCGTTTCCTTGATTTTGACAGGTATATCATTACCAAACATTTCATTTGCCCCAAGCCAGGTTAACTCTATTAATTCTTCCTGTGGAGTTCTTCCCTCACTTGTTATTTCTTCCGGGTAC